>NZ_JBEYXC010000010.1:0-370929 GCF_040644695.1 Streptomyces sp. NPDC046909
ATCACCGCCTCCTCCGCCTGCTGCTTGTCCTTCAGGGCCTCGAAGGCGCCGTCGTTGAAGATGTTGCAGTTCTGGTAGATCTCCACCAGCGCCGTACCCGGATGCGCGGCCGCCTGACGCAGCACCTCCGTCAGGTGCTTGCGGTCGGAGTCCACCGTCCGCGCCACGAAGGATGCCTCCGCGCCGATCGCCAGGGACACCGGGTTGAAGGGGGCGTCCAGGGAGCCCATCGGCGTCGACTTCGTGATCTTGCCGACCTCCGAAGTGGGGCTGTACTGGCCCTTTGTCAGGCCGTAGATCCTGTTGTTGAACAGCAAGATCTTCAGGTTCACGTTGCGGCGCAGGGCGTGGATCAGGTGGTTGCCGCCGATCGACAACGCGTCCCCGTCGCCCGTGACCACCCACACGCTCAAGTCCCGGCGTGACGTGGCCAGGCCCGTCGCGATCGCCGGCGCGCGGCCGTGGATGGAGTGCATGCCGTACGTGTTCATGTAGTACGGGAACCGCGACGAGCAGCCGATGCCCGAGACGAAGACGATGTTCTCCTTGGCCAGGCCCAGTTCCGGCATGAAGCCCTGTACCGCCGCGAGGATCGCGTAGTCACCGCAACCCGGGCACCAGCGGACCTCCTGGTCCGACTTGAAGTCCTTCATGGACTGCCGGCCCTCGGCCTTGGGGACGAGGGAAAGCGCCTCGATCGTGCCCGTGCCTTCCGTGGACGTCTCAGCCATCGATGGCCTCCTTGAGAGCCGTGGCGAGCTGCTCAGCCTTGAACGGCATGCCGTTCACCTGGTTGTACGAGTGGGCGTCGACCAGGTACTTCGCCCGGATCAGCGTGGCGAGCTGACCGAGGTTCATCTCGGGGATCACGACACGGTCGTAACGCTTCAACACCGTGCCGAGATTGCGCGGGAAGGGGTTGAGGTGGCGCAGATGGGCCTGCGCGATGGACTCCCCGGCCGACCGCAGCCGTCGTACCGCCGCGGTGATCGGGCCGTAGGTCGAGCCCCAGCCCAGTACCAGCGTGCTCGCGCCGTGCGGGTCGTCGATCTCCAGGTCGGGGACGTCGATGCCGTCGATCTTCGCCTGGCGGGTACGGACCATGAAGTCGTGGTTGGCGGGGTCGTAGGAGATGTTGCCCGTGCCGTCCTGCTTCTCGATGCCGCCGATGCGGTGCTCCAGGCCCGGCGTGCCCGGGATCGCCCACGGGCGGGCGAGGGTCTGGGGGTCGCGCTTGTACGGCCAGAAGACCTCGGTGCCGTCCTCCAGGGTGTGGTTCGGGCCCTGGGTGAACTGCACGGTCAGGTCCGGGAGTTCGTCGATCTCCGGGATCCGCCAGGGCTCGCTGCCGTTGGCCAGGTAGCCGTCCGACAGCAGCATCACCGGCGTGCGGTACTTCAGCGCGATGCGGGCCGCCTCCAGCGCCGCGTCGAAGCAGTCCGCCGGGGTGCACGGGGCGACGATCGGCACCGGCGCCTCGCCGTTGCGGCCGAACATCGCCTGGAGCAGATCCGCCTGCTCCGTCTTGGTCGGCAGACCGGTGGACGGGCCACCGCGCTGGATGTCGATCACCAGCAGCGGCAGTTCGAGGGAGACCGCGAGGCCGATGGTCTCCGACTTCAGCGCCACGCCGGGGCCCGACGTCGTCGTCACCGCGAGGCTGCCGCCGAACGCCGCGCCCAGCGCCGCGCCGATGCCCGCGATCTCGTCCTCCGCCTGGAAGGTCCGCACACCGAAGTTCTTGTGCTTGCTCAGCTCGTGCAGGATGTCCGAGGCGGGGGTGATCGGGTACGAGCCCAGGAACAGCGGCAGGTCCGCCTGGCGAGACGCGGTGACCAGCCCGTAGGACAGGGCGAGGTTCCCGGAGATGTTGCGGTAGGTGCCGGTCGGGAAGGCCTGGGCGGCCGGCGCGACCTCGTAGGAGACCGCGAAGTCCTCGGTCGTCTCGCCGAAGTTCCAGCCCGCCCGGAACGCGGCGATGTTCGCGGCCGCGATCTCCGGCTTCTTGGCGAACTTGGTGGTCAGGAACTTCTCGGTGCCCTCGGTCGGCCGGTGGTACATCCATGACAAGAGGCCGAGCGCGAACATGTTCTTGCTGCGCTCGGCCTCTTTGCGACTGAGGTCGAATTCCTTGAGGGCCTCGACGGTCAGCGTGGTCAGCGGCACCGGATGGAGGCTGTACCCGTCGAGGGAGCCGTCCTCCAGCGGCGAGGCCGCGTACCCCACTTTCTGCATCGCCCGCTTGGTGAACTCGTCCGTGTTGACGATGATCTCCGCGCCGCGCGGCAGATCGGCGATGTTCGCCTTCAGGGCGGCCGGGTTCATCGCGACCAGCACGTTCGGGGCGTCGCCCGGGGTCAGGATGTCGTGGTCGGCGAAGTGCAGCTGGAAGGAGGAGACGCCCGGCAGGGTTCCGGCAGGCGCCCGGATCTCGGCGGGGAAATTGGGGAGAGTGGACAGATCGTTTCCGAAGGAGGCCGTCTCGGAGGTGAAGCGGTCCCCGGTGAGCTGCATACCGTCACCGGAGTCCCCCGCGAAGCGGATGATCACCCGGTCGAGGCGGCGGACGTCCTTCGCCCCTGCCGGTTTGCGCTGCTCTCCCACGACGGCTTCGTCGGCCTGCTCCGCTGGGCTACTGACCTGGCTGGTCACTGAACTGGACCTCCCTCGAGGCGGCTGTCCGGGACAGGCCTTCCCGCAGGCCCACCCAGGATCAACCCTACGTCCGTAAGGGTCGCCTTCCTGTGGCCAATCGCATGATGGACACCATTTTGAGACGGCCCGTCGCCCTGACTTGTCATGATTTACTCGCCCCCCGGCGCTTCCCTACAAGACGCTCCCCGCTGGCGTTCGGTTCTAGGTTCGATCGTTGATCTCTCGCCGCACTCGCGCCCCGCTCGTCGAGCGGTGCACCCATACGGCTGACACGGTGTCAGTCCGTCAGGAGTTCAGATAGGTGAGGACCGCGAGAACGCGACGGTGATCCCCGTCACTCGGGGACAGCCCGAGCTTCAGAAAGATATTGCTGACGTGCTTCTCGACGGCACCGTCACTGACCACCAACTGCCGCGCGATCGCCGAGTTCGTCCGCCCCTCGGCCATCAGCCCCAGAACCTCCCGCTCCCGCGGGGTGAGTCCCGCGAGCACGTCCTGCTTCCGGCTGCGCCCGAGCAACTGCGCGACGACCTCGGGGTCCAGCGCCGTACCCCCTCCGGCGACCCGCACCACGGCATCCACGAACTCACGCACCTCGGCTACCCGGTCCTTGAGCAGATAGCCGACCCCGCGACTGGACCCGGCGAGCAGTTCCGTCGCATACCGCTCCTCCACGTACTGCGACAGCACGAGGACCCCCAGCCCCGGATGCGCCTTCCGAAGCTGTACGGCGGCCCGGACCCCTTCGTCGGTATGGGTGGGAGGCATCCGCACATCGGCGACGACGACATCGGGCAGCTCACCCTGGGCGTCCAGCTCGGTGATCGTCTTGATGAGCGCCTCCCCGTCGCCGACCCCCGCGACGACGTCGTGCCCGCGGTCGGTCAGCAGCCGGGTCAGCCCCTCCCTGAGCAGAACCGAATCCTCGGCGATGACCACCCGCACCCTGTCCTCCACGATCCTCGGCCCCCCACAGCCCCGACTCCGCGCCCGCCTCCCCGGCGGGCAAAGTCCAGCATTCCAGCATTCGCATCCGGGTGCGCCGGAGCAACGGGAATCGACCCGAATCCACGGGAATACGCGCACGGCACGGCGGGTTCCGGCCTCTCACAAGGCCGGTTGTCGATCATCAGTCGTTCGCGAAGGACGACGAGGGACGACGAGGGACGATCCCGAACACCGGACGATTCCGACCATCGAGGGGGAAGGCCCATGAGGGCGATCACATTCAAGGAGACCGGCGGACCGGAGGTACTGCACCTCGCGGACCTCCCCACCCCGACCCCCGGCCCCGGCGAGCTCCTGATCCGCGTCGCCTACGCGGGCGTCAACTACGGCGAGGTCCAGCACCGCCTCGGCGACTTCGGCTCACCGACGGGCGACACGGTGACGGGCCTGGAAGCGGCGGGCCACGTGGCGGAGCTCGGCGAGGGCGTGACCGGCGTATCCGTCGGCGACCGTGTCACCGCCTACCTCCCCGACGGCGGCGGCTACGCCGAGTACGCCGTCGTACCGGCCGCCTTCGCCTTCCCCCTCCCCGACACGGTGGACCTGCGCACCGGCGGAGGCGCGGCCCTGGTCCTGACCACGGCATACGGCGTCCTGGCGGGGGCGGCGCGCATCGCGCGGGGCGACACGGTACTGATCCACGCGGCGGCGGGCGGGGTGGGCGGGGCGGCGGCCCAGCTGGCCAGAGCGCTGGGGGCGAGTGCGGTGTACGGCACGGCAAGCACGCCGCAGAAGGCGGCCTACGCCCGCGACACCTTCGGCTACGACGACGTCCACGTCCGCGAGACCTTCCCGGAGTCGATCCTCGCGGCCACCGCAGGCCGAGGCGTGGACATCGTCCTCGACCCGATAGGCGGCCCCACCCGCCTGGCCAGCCTCGACGTCCTGGCCCCATTCGGCAGGATCGCGGTCTACGGCGAGGCAGCCCGCCATCCCGACCTCACCCTCCCGATCCTCCCCCTCTGGAAAAACAACCGCACCCTCACCGGCTACAACATCGGCGACCTCTCCCGCCGCACCCCCGAAACCCTCCGCCACCACGCCCTCAGCGCCCTGTCCCTGGCGGCCTCCGGCGACGTACGGATCGACATCACGGAGGAGTACGAACTGGGGGAGGCGGCGGAGGCACATCGACTGCTGGGGGAGGGGCGGAACAGGGGGAAGGTGGTGTTGAGGGTGGCGGGGGAGTAGGGGGGCGGGGCTGAGTTTGTCGATGCCGGTCCAGGTATTTCAGCCCGTCCGGCGTTTGAGGACGAGGCCCTTTAAGGGCCGAAAAGGCGGGGTCTGGGGGCGCAGCCCCCAGGGACGCGGGGTCGAAGGGGCGGCAGCCCCTGGAGGATGGGACGGGTAGGGGCGGCGGGGGCGAAAACAGCCCCGCCGCCCACCGGCCGCACCCCCTCACCCCAACGCCCGCTCCCCCCGCCAAGGCAACTCCGCAGTAACCCGCGTAGGCCCCCCCACCGGCGAATCCACCACCAATATCCCGTCCACCGCGTCCAACCGCTCCGCCAGCCCCGCCAACCCGGACCCCGCAGCCGTCGAAGCCCCACCCACCCCGTTGTCCACCACCTGCAACATCAGCCGGTTCTCCACCCGCCACACATCCACCGCCGCCCACGTGGCCCGCGCATGCTTACTGATGTTCTGCAACAGCTCGGACACCGTGAAATACGCGATCCCCTCGATCGCAGGCGCCGGCCGTTCCACCAGATCCACCTCCACCTGCACCGGCACAGTGCACCGCGAGGCCACGGCGGACAGCGCCGCATCCAGCCCCCGATCCGTCAGCACCGCGGGATGAATCCCCCGCGCCAGATCCCGCAGCTCCTGAAGCGCCGTCTTCACCTCACCGTGCGCCTCGTCCACCATCCGGGCCGCCGCCTCCGGATCCTCCGCGAGCTTCTCCTTCGCCAGCCCCAGATCCATGGCCAACGCCACGAGCCGAGCCTGCGCCCCGTCATGCAGATCCCGCTCGATCCGCCGCAGATCGGAGGCCGCCGTATCGACGACGACCCCCCGGTCCGACTCCAGCTCCACCACCCGCGTGGCCAGCCGCGACGGCCCGAGCAGCCCGTGCACCATGACCCGGTCCACCATCGTCAGCGCCCGCACGATCCACGGCGTGGCCAGCGTGAACAGCAGCCCGACCAGCGCGGTGACCCCGATCTCGAAGGGGTTGTCGAGATAGATCCGATGAGTCCCGTCGCCGTACAGCTGAAGCCCGTCCTGCCCGCCGTACATCGGGAAGAGCCAGAACCACAGCGGATATGTCAGCAGCGCCCACCCGTACGCCCAGAAGCTCACGGCGACCACGAACGAGAACACCGCCCACGGCAGATGGATCACGGAGTACAGCAGCGTCCGCCAGGAGGTGCCGCTCTTGAGCACGGCCCCCATCCAGGCGAGGAACCCGCTGCCGCGCATCCGCAGCGGCTCAGGATCGGCGACCTCCAGCCGCAGCAGCCCCCGCGCCCGCACCCGCTCCATCGCGCCGAACCCCCGGCACCCGGCGAGCCCCGCCGCCAGCACCGGGATCCCGAGGAAGGTCACCAGCAGCCCGGCGCCGATCGCCACCATCGTGACGGCGTACGTGAACAGCACGATGCTGATCGGCAGGCTGAGCAGCACATATCCGAACTCCCGCCAGGTGCGCCCCTCGAACGGCGCCCGCAGCCCCGCGGGCAGCCGGCGCCGCCGCGGCGCCTCGTCGAGGAACCCGTAGCTCTGTCCGTAGTCCGTGGCCATCGGCGTTCGTCCTTCTCTCGTCCCGCGCCTGGGGTGTCCGGAGCGTGATGTCGCTGTCGTACCTCCACCCTGCTCGGCCGCAGGTCCACGAGCCATGGAGTCCGTCGGCGTCTTGGAAGGGGGGTTTTCCCTACCTACGACCGCACCACCGACGCCGACCGTCACCGAAGCCGCTCACCGCCGACCGCCACAACGGCGGTCACCACTGGCCGGCACCGCTGACCGTCACCGATGCCCGCCGTCGAACGACCGGTCCCGCCAGGGCAACTCCGCCGTCACCGTCGTAGGCCCGCCCTGCGGCGAATCGATGACGAACAACCCGTCCACGGCGTCGAGCCGCTCCGCGAGCCCCCGCATCCCGGTGCCACCGTCGAGGCGCGCACCCCCGCGGCCGTCGTCCCAGACCTGGATGAGCAACCGCTCCTCGGTCCGCCACACATCGACGGACGCCGACCGCGCCCCACTGTGCTTGCTGACGTTCTGCAGCAGCTCGGAGACGGTGAAGTAGGCGATGCCCTCGATGGCCGCGGCCGGCCGGGCGTCCAGGTCCGCCGTCACCTTCACCGGCACCGTGCAGCGCGAGGCGACCGAGGACAGCGCGGCGTCGAGCCCGCGGTCGGTGAGTACGGCGGGATGGATGCCGCGTGCCAGATCCCGCAGCTCCTGCAACGCCAGCTTCACCTCGCCGTGCGCCTCCTCGACCATCGCCTGCGCGTACTCCGGGTCCTCAAGGAGCTTCTCCTTCGCCAGGCCGAGCCCCATGGCGAGGTTGACCAGCCGGGCCTGCGCCCCGTCGTGCAGATCCCGCTCGATCCGCCGCAGGTCGGCCGCGG
This sequence comes from Streptomyces sp. NPDC046909, assembly GCF_040644695.1. Classification (NCBI taxonomy): domain Bacteria; kingdom Bacillati; phylum Actinomycetota; class Actinomycetes; order Kitasatosporales; family Streptomycetaceae; genus Streptomyces; species Streptomyces sp. NPDC046909. The sequence continues at coordinate 7,242 of NZ_JBEYXC010000010.1, forward strand.
CCGTGTCGACCACGACCCCCCGGTCGGACTCGAGTTCGGCGATACGGCGCTCCAGCTCATCGGAGGGCGACAGCAGCCCGCGCACCATCGCCCGGTCGGCGTTGGTCAGCCCCCGCGCGATGTACGGCAGCACCGGCCACAGCACGAACAACGAGGTCAGCGTGATGGTGAAGGTCAGGATGCCCCAGGGCAGCCGGATGAAGTCGTACAGGATCGTCCGCCAGCCCACCGGGTCCTTCAGCATCATCCACAGCTGCTGGAAGAAGCCCGAGTTCTTGGTCCGCAGCGGCAACGGGCTCGGCTCGTCGATCCGCACCCCGAGCAGCGCCCGCGCCCGCCGCCGCTCCAGCGCACCCAGCCTCCGCGCCCCCATCAGCCCGGCCGCCAGCAACGGGAACCCGATCACCGTCACCGTCAGCCAGGCACCGGTGAACAGCACCGTCACCACATAGATGAACCCGAACAACGCCACCGGGAAGTTCAACAGGAGATGCGCGATCTCCTTCCAGGTGTGCGCGTCATAGGCGAAGCGGACGGGCGGAAGCGGCGATACGTTCTCGGCCTGCCTCTCGGCCGGGCGGGAATCTCTGAGGCGTTCGGTCATATGGGCTAGCGTGCCGCGCGGCGCGCCCCGACGCCATGAGGCGGACCGCCGCGCTGCCCTGGGGAAAACCCCACCTCGGCATCTCAAGCCGATCTCAAGCCGTGACGGGCTGCTTACGGTCTCTTTAGCAGGCCCTAGACTCCCGTGCGTACAGATCGTCGAACAGCCGTGTCCAAGAGACACGGATGGTGTTCATGCGGATGTTGTTCATGGGGACTCGGACAGGGAGCGAGGGGACGGACGTGCCGGATCCGACCGTCGGGTCGACCGTCGTCGTAGCGGCGGACTACTTCCAGTCGTACTCGGTCGTCGGACTGCTCGCCGTCGTCGGCGTGCTGTTCGTCGCCGTCGCCTTCGGCGCGGGCCGCCTGCTGCGCCCCGTCGTCCCGACCCCCGAGAAGCTCCTGACGTACGAGTGCGGCGTCGACCCCGTCGGCGAGGGCTGGGCCCACACCCAGGTCCGCTACTACGTCTACGCCTTCCTCTACGTCATCTTCGCCGTCGACTCGATCTTCCTGTTCCCCTGGGCCACGGTCTTCGCCGCCCCCGGCTACGGCGCCACCACCCTCGTCGAGATGTTCATCTTCCTCGGCTTCCTGGCCGTGGGCCTGCTGTACGCATACAAGAAGGGCGTCCTGACATGGGCGTGACGCCAGAAGCGACGCCAGAAGCGACGTCGGGAGTGACCCCCTCAGTGACCTCGCCGGAGCCCGTCCTGCTCCCGGAGCCGAAGCGCCTGGGCGCCCTCGCCCGCCTCGCCCCCGAGCCGATGAAGGTGGTCCTCAACTGGGGCCGCCGCTACTCCCTCTGGGTCTTCAACTTCGGCCTCGCCTGCTGCGCGATCGAGTTCATCGCCGCGTCCATGGCCCGCCACGACTTCATCCGCCTCGGCGTCATCCCCTTCGCACCCGGGCCCCGCCAGGCCGACCTGATGGTGGTCTCGGGCACCGTCACGGACAAGATGGCCCCCGCCGTGAAGCGCCTCTACGAACAGATGCCGGAACCGAAGTACGTCATCTCCTTCGGCGCCTGCTCCAACTGCGGCGGCCCCTACTGGGACTCCTACTCCGTCACCAAGGGCGTCGACCAGATCATCCCGGTCGACGTCTACGTCCCCGGCTGCCCGCCCCGCCCCGAGGCGCTCCTCCAGGGCATCCTCAAACTCCAGGAGAAGATCGCTCGGGAGTCACTGGGGGAGCGGTACGGCGTGACCGCACCGCGCGCTTCGGTCGGGGCGCTGCAGAGCGGACTGGTGAAGGCCCCGGAGACAGGTCCGACGGCGACGGGATCGGGTTCGGGTTCGGGTTCGGTGACAGGTTCGGCGCCGGGCACGCCGGACGCAGGTACGGGTACGGGTACGGGTACGGGTACGGGTACGGCCAACGGCCCCGCTCCGGACACGGACCCCACCTCGGCCCCCGGGGAGGAACGATGACCGAGGCCGGCTGGCTGCCCGCCCCCGCCGAGGAACTCTTCGGCACGGAGGCCACGGCCGAGGAGTCCTACGAGGTCCTGACCGTGGACGTCCCACCGACGTCCTGGCTCACCGCACTCTCAACGGCCCGCGACGAGCTCGGCTGCACCTACTTCGACTGGCTGAGCGCCGTCGACGAACCGGGCACAGGCTTCCGCGTAGCCGCGCACGTAGTCGCGCTCTCGCCTCCCCCCATCCGCCGCCTGCTCCTGCGCACGACCGTCCCGCACGAGTCCCCGACCCTCCCCAGCGCCGTCGACGTGTTCGCGGGCGCCGCCTGGCACGAACGCGAGACGCACGAAATGTTCGGCGTCGACTTCGAGGGCCACCCCGCCCTGAACCACCTCCTCCTCCCCGAGAACTTCGAGGGCCACCCCCTCCGCAAGGACTTCGTCCTCGCGGCCCGGGTCGCCAAGGCCTGGCCCGGCGCCAAGGAACCGGGCGAGTCCGACCACGGCGGCCCCAAGCGCCGCCAAATGCTCCCCCCAGGCGTCCCCGACCCCAACGAATGGGGCCCCCTGAAGGGCCAACTCCCCCCACCCCCAGCCCGCCCCACCCGCACAACAGGCCCCCGCCCAACAACCGAACGCCCCCTGCGCCGCACCCGCACAACAGCGGAGGGCTCAGCGAGCCAGACGGAGACCCCGAGCACGCCGGGTACGCCGAGCACGCCGGGTGGGTCCGGTGCGCCGGCTGCGGGGCCGCGCCGTGCGCGTACGGCGGCGGAGGGCTCGGCCAGCCAGTCGGAGGCTCCCTCGCCTTCGGGAACACCGTCCGCCGGGCCGCGCCGTGCCCGTACAGCGGCGGAAGGTTCAGCCAGCCAGGCGGCGACGCCAGCGACGCCAGGTACGCCCGAGGCACCGGCCGCGGGACCCCGTCGTGCCCGTACAGCCGCGGAAGGCTCAGCAAGCCAGACGGCCGCGGCTCCCGACGCGCCGTCGCCGTCGACCACCGACGCCGAGGCCTCCCCGTCGGAGACCAGCTCGCCCCCGTCGGCTCCCGACACCCCGCCCACCCCGTCCCGTACGCGCAGTGCGGACGCCCCGTGGCATCACGCCCGCCCGGCCTTCGACGAACCCGAGCCCGAGCCCGAGCCAGAACCCGAAGCCAAGCCGACCCCGGACCCGGTGCCGCCCACAGAGCCCGGTCCGACCTCGGAGTCTGAGCCGCAGCCGCAGCCGCAGCCGCAGCCGCAGCCGCAGCCGCAGCCGCAGCCGCAGCCGCAGCCGCAGCCGGAATCGGAGTCCCGGTCCGACGACGACTCCACCACGGTCCCCGAAGAACCCCCGGGAGCCGCCCGAAAGCCTGAGCACCCCGGAAAACCCGAAGCTCCCGAAAACCCCGCAGGAGGCCCGCAGTGAACGACGCTCTCGACGTCGCCCTGCGACTCCTGATCGTCTTCGTCGTCTTCCTCACCTTCCCCCTGATCGTCGGCCAGACCGAACACAAGGTCATGGCTCACATGCAGGGCCGCCTCGGCCCCATGTACGCCGGCGGCTTCCACGGCTGGGCCCAACTCGTCGCGGACGGCGTGAAGTTCGCGCAGAAGGAAGACGTCGTACCCGCGGGCGCGGACCGCCGTATCTTCCAACTCGCCCCTGCCGTGGCCCTCCTGCCCTACCTCCTGGTCCTCCTCGCCATCCCCATCGGCCCGAGCGAGGGCGCCGTCGGCGAGGTCATCGACGCGGGCGTCTTCTTCGTCCTGGCCGTCATGGGCGTCGGCGTCCTCGGCTCACTCATGGCCGGCTGGGCCAGCGCCAACAAGTTCTCCCTCCTCGGCGGCCTCCGCACCGCCGCCCAGCTCCTCGCCTACGAACTCCCGATGCTGCTCACCGCCGCCTCCGTCGCGATGGCGGCCGGCACGGTCTCCCTCCCGGGGATCGTCGACGCCTTCGAGTGGTGGTGGCTGCCCTGGCAGATCGTCGGCGCGATCGTCTTCTTCATCGCCGGCCTCGCCGAACTCCAGCGCCCGCCCTTCGACATGCCCGTCGCCGACTCGGAGATCATCTTCGGCGCGTACACCGAGTACACCGGCCTCCGCTTCGCGCTGTTCCTCCTCGCCGAGTACGCCGGGATCATCGTCCTGTGCGGCCTGACCACGGTCCTCTTCCTGGGCGGCTGGCACGGCCCGTGGGGCGCCGACGGTCTCGGCTGGGTCTGGACCCTGCTGAAGACCGCGATCCTCGCCTTTCTCGTGATCTGGCTCCGCGTCACCTATCCCCGCCTGCGCGAGGACCAGCTCCAGAAGCTCTCCTGGACCCTCCTCGTCCCCCTTTCCCTCGCCCAGATCGCCCTCACCGGCATCGTCAAGGTGGTGATCCAGTAACCATGGCTGAGCCTCTCCCGCCCACCCGGCCCCGCATTCCTGGCAGCGGCCTCGCCAAGGGCCTGGCCGTCACCCTCCGGACGATGACGAAGAAGACGGTCACCGAGCAGTACCCCGAGGTCCAGCCCGACCTCCCGCCCCGCACCCGTGGCGTCATCGGCCTGTTCGAGGAGAACTGCACGGTCTGCATGCTGTGCGCCCGGGAGTGCCCGGACTGGTGCATCTACATCGACTCCCACAAGGAGACGGTCCCGCCCGCCGCCCCCGGTGGCCGTGAGCGCAGCCGCAACGTCCTCGACCGCTTCGCCATCGACTTCTCCCTGTGCATGTACTGCGGTATCTGCATCGAGGTCTGTCCTTTCGACGCCCTGTTCTGGTCCCCGGAGTTCGAGTACGCCGAGACCGACATCCGCGAACTCACCCACGAGCGCGACAAGCTCCGCGAGTGGATGTGGACCGTCCCGGCCCCGCCCGCCCTCGACCCCGCCGCCGAGGAGCCGAAGGAGGTCGCGGCCGCCCGCAAGACCGCCGAGAAGCTGGCGGCGACTCAGGCCGAACCGCAGGAGGGAGACGCGTGAGCCCCGCTTCCGTACCCCTCACCCCGGCCGCCACCGGGACCCGCGGCTTCCTCACCATGGCCGCCACGGAAACCCACGGCTTTCTCTCCCCGACCGGCGTCGAGATCGCCTTCCTCCTCGTCGGCCTGGTCACCTTCGGCGCCGCGCTCGTCACGGTGACCACCCGGCAGCTGGTGCACGCCGCGCTCTGGCTGGTGGTGACCCTCGGCGGACTCGCCGTCGAGTACCTCCTGCTCACCGCCGAGTTCATCGCCTGGGTGCAGGTCCTCATCTACGTCGGTTCCGTGGTCGTCCTCCTTCTTTTCGGTCTGATGCTCACCAAGGCCCCCATCGGCCGCTCCCCGGACGCCGACTCCGGCAACCGCTGGGCCGCCCTCACGGTCGCCGTCGCCTCCGCCGCCGCCCTGGTCTGGGTCGTCGTCGACGCTTTCCGCGCGACCTGGATCGACCTGGACGGCCCCGCCGCCGGCTCGACGGAGGCCACCGGAGCGAGCCTCTTCCAGAACTGGGTCCTCCCCTTCGAGGCCCTCTCCGTTCTCCTCCTCGCGGCCCTGGTCGGCGCGATCGTCCTGTCCCGCAAGGCGAAGTCGGAGTCGAGCTCTCCCCCTGTGAACTCCCGGCCCGCGACCGGTAGTTCCCCATCCGCCCCGAATTCCCGCAATCACCCGATCGGGCGAAACAAACGGGTCGAGCGAACCGGGCCGACCGGGTCAGGCACCGCAGCCGAGCCCGGCACTCGTGGTGAGTCCGGAGCTCGTGCTGAGTCAGGTACTCGCGGTGAATCCGGTACCGGCGGCGAGTCCAGCTCCCGCGTCGACCCCGGCACCCTCATCGACTCCGACACCTCAGCCGACCCCGCCACCGAGGCTGTAACCGCCACCCGTATCGAGCCCGGCCCCCCAGCCGGGCCCGGCACCCGTGTGGAGCCCAGCGCCTCGGCGGAGCCCGGCACCCCGGTCGAACCAGGCCCTCAGGCCGAGCCCCGCACCCCCGCCCCGCGTCCCACCCCGGCCGAGCAGGAAGGTGCCCGCTGATGCACCTCGCCTATCCCGCCGTACTCTCCGCCCTCCTCTTCTGCACCGGCCTCTACGGCGTCCTCGCCCGCCGCAACGCGATCCTGGTCCTGATGTCGGTCGAGCTGATGCTCAACGCCGTCAACCTCAACCTGGTCGCCTTCGACGTCTGGCTCAGCAGGACCGCCGAGGAGACCCTGCACTCCGGTCAGGCGCTGACGCTGTTCACCATCGCCATCGCCGCCGCCGAGATCGGCATCGGCCTGGCGATCGTCCTCGCCGTCTACCGCAACCGCGGCACCTCGGACATCGACAAGCTCCGCGACACCGCCGAGGGCCACGAGCCCGAAGGCCCCGACTCCGACGGCGACGCCCCCGCGGCCGAGAAGGCTGAGGCCACCGCGTGACCACGACCACCCTCGCCGTCCTCGTCCCCCTCCTTCCGTTCCTGGGCGCGGCCGCCGGCCTGCTCCTGGGCCGCACCGCCCCCGGCTTCGTCCGCCCGCTCGCCGTACTGCCCCCGCTCGCCTCTCTCGTACTGGCCGCCCTGGTCGCCGTACGCCAGGGCGGAGACGAGGCCGTCGACGCGGCCACCGAGCTCACACCCACCGGTTCCGTCCCGATCGAACTCGCCCTGCACATCGACGGCTTCGCCGCCCTGGTCGCCGTACTCGTCGGCCTCGTCGCGACCTGCGTGCAGATCTACTCGACGGGCTATCTGCGCGACGACCCCCGCTACCCCTCCTACGCCGCTCTGGTCTCCCTCTTCACCGCCGCCATGCTCCTCGTCGTCTACTCCGGCGACCTGATGGTGCTGCTGGTCGGCTGGGAGATCATGGGCATCTGCTCGTACTTCCTGGTCGGCCACTACTGGGAGACCCCGGAGGCCCGCGCCGCCTCCATCAAGGCCTTCCTGGTCACCAAGCTCGGCGACGTCCCCTTCCTCATCGGCCTGTTCGCCCTCGCCACCGACGCCGGCTCCTTCCGCATCACGAAGGTCCTCGGCGCCGTCGCGCACGACGGGCTCGACCACCCGACGCTGATCGCCCTGCTGCTGCTCGCGGGCGTGGCCGGCAAGTCGGCGCAGTTCCCGCTGCACACCTGGCTCCCGGACGCGATGGCGGGCCCCACGCCCGTCTCCGCGCTGATCCACGCCGCGACCATGGTCGCCGCCGGTGTCTACTTCATCGCCCGTCTCCTCCCGGTCTTCGAGGCTTCGCAGGCCGCGATGGTCGTCCTCGCCGTCATGGCCGGCGTCACGATGCTCGGTTCGGCGCTCGCCGCACTCGCCCAGGACGACATCAAGCGCGTCCTCGCGTACTCGACGATCGGGCAGCTCGGCTACATGACCGGCGCCCTCGCCGTCGGCGACCGCGGTGCCGCCGTCTTCCACCTCCTGTCGCACGGCGCCTTCAAGGCGCTGCTGTTCCTCGCGGCGGGCGTGATCATCCACGCCGCCGGCACCAACTCGCTGGCCGCGATGTCCCGCATGGGCCATCTGCGCGACCGCGTCCCCGACGCGTTCTGGACGATGACCGTGGCGCTCCTCGCGCTCGCCGCGATCCCGCCCTTCAGCGGCTTCTTCTCCAAGGAGTCCGTCCTCGGCGCCGCCGAGCACGTCGCCACCGGCCACACCGAGCACGCCCCCGGCGCGGCGGGCTGGCTCGTCCTCGTCGCCGGGCTGCTCACGGCCCTGCTCACCGCGGCGTACGCGACCCGCCTGTGGCTGCTGGCCTTCCACGGCCGGGGGGCCGAGGCCCCCGACCACGGCCGTCAGCCGCTCACCATGACCACGGTCCTGTGGATCCTCGCGATCCCGTCCCTCGCCGTCGGCGGACTCGCCTACCGCGTGCTGCCCGACTGGTTCGACGGCAACGACCTCGCCCCGACCCTCACCACGTCCGTCCTCGGCACCGGCGTCGCCCTGGTCGGCGGCATCGTCACCTACGCCGCCTGGCGGCACACCACGGCCCTCGCCGCCCGCATCCCGCTGGGCGCGGTCGCCGCCCACCCGGACGGCGACGCCGGACTCGTCGAGGCCGAGGCCATCGCCAGCCACGAGCCCGCCTACGGGGACGTGGCCTACGCGCCCGACCCCGCGGACCCGGGCCGTCTGCTGCTCGGCCCGCTGCACCGGCACGCGGCCGTCGGCTTTCACCTCGACGCCGTGTACTCGGCCCTCTTCGTCCGACCGGTCCAGGCCGCCGCCGCCCTCGTACGGTTCCTCGACCGCGAGGTCGTGGAGACCTACGTACGCGGCGCCGGCGCCCTGCCGCGGCTGCTGGGCGCGGCCGTACGGCGGGCCCAGACCGGCAATGTGCAGACCTATGTGAGCGCGCTGCTCGCCGGCACCGTCGTCCTGGTGGTCGCCGCCGTCCTCGTCGCCACGGGAGCGTGAGCAGGCGTGATCGATATCAACGAGTCCGTGACGCAGTTCCTTCTGGCGTTCATCGTCGTCGGCCCGCTCCTGGGCGCCGTCGCCGCCCTGCTGCCGGCCCCGCCCGGACTGAAGGGGAAGTCGCCCGAGCAGGCCGTGCTGCGGCACGGCGTGACCGTGACCGGCGTGATCCTCGTCGCCGCGATCGTCCTCGCGCTCGGCTTCGACCACGACCACCCGTCGAAGATGCAGGCCACGACCGACATCAGCTGGATTCCCGCACTCGACGTGCGCATCCACCTCGGCATCGACGGCATCTCCCTCCCCCTTCTGGTCCTGACCGCGCTGCTGACCTTCCTCTGCGCGCTCTACTCGTACTTCAAGATGCCTTCGGGCCCGACCCCGAAGGCCTTCGTCGCACTGCTGCTGGTCCTCGAGTCCGGCACCCTCGCGACCTTCGCCGTCCTCGACCTGCTGCTGTTCTTCCTGGCGTTCGAGATGGTGCTCATCCCGATGTACTTCCTCATCGCCCGCTGGGGCGGCGAGGGCAGGACCCAGGCGGCGTGGCGGTTCATCCTCTACACGCTGCTCGGATCCGTGGTCATGCTGCTCGGCCTGCTCCTGATCGGGATCAAGGCGGGCACATTCGACATGGTGGCACTCGCCACTGACAACGGCCGGTCGCTGACCACATCCGTGCAGGTCATCGCCGTTCTGGCGATCGGGATCGGGCTCGCGGTGAAGACCCCGATGTGGCCCCTGCACAGCTGGCTGCCCGACGCCCACACCGCCGCCCCGACCGTCGGCTCGGTCCTGCTGGCCGGCGTCCTGCTGAAGATGGGCACGTACGGGTTCGTCCGGATCCTTCTCCCCATCGCTCCCGACGGCTTCGCCGACTTCGCGCCCTACCTCGCCTCCTTCGCCGTCGTCGGGATCATCTACGGATCCCTCGCCTGCCTGGCCCTCGCCAAACAGGGCGCGAAGGGCGACCTCAAGCGCCTCATCGCCTACTCCTCAGTCGGCCACATGGGCTTCGTCCTGCTCGGCATCGCCACGATGACCCCGACCGGCGTGAACGGCGCCCTCTTCGCCAACATCGCCCACGGCCTCATCACCGGCCTCCTGTTCTTCCTGGTCGGCGCGCTCAAGGACCGTACGGGCAGCACCGACCTCGACGCCCTCGCCGAGCAGACCGGCGCCGCGCTCTACGGCAAGGCACCCCGCCTCGGCGGCCTGCTCGCATTCGCCGCCGTGGCCTCCCTCGGCCTGCCCGGCCTCGCCGGATTCTGGGGCGAGATGCTGGCCCTGTTCGGCGCGTTCGACCCCGCCGACGGCCTCAGCCGCCCGGCGTTCCTCACATTCATGGCGATCGCGGCCTTCGGCACCCTCCTCACGGCCGCCTACCTCCTCGTCGTGGTCCGCCGCGTGTGCATGGGCGCCGTACCTCAGGACGCCCCGAAGCTCGCCGACGTCCAGACGTACGAGTTCGCGGCCTGGACGCCGCTCGTCGCCCTCACCGTCGTAGCCGGCCTGTGGCCGAAGGCCCTCCTGGGCCTGACCGACCCGGCCGTACAGCAGCTCCTCGCAGGAGGCACCCGATGAGCGCCCTGGCCGCCGCGGCCCAGCCGATGGCCGCGAACCTCGTCCAGTCCGTCGACTGGCTCGCCATCGCACCGCCCACCATCGCGGCGGTCGTCGGCCTCGTGGTCCTCGTCGCGGACCTGTTCGTCGGCGACCACAAGAAGGCGCTCCTCGGCCGGCTGTCCATCGCGGGCCTCGCCGCCGCCACCGCCATGCTGCTGCCCCTCCTGGACGGCGACCGAGCCACCTTCTGCCTCACCGGCGACCCCGACGTCTGCAGCTACACCGCGGACCGCTTCACCGTCGTCCTCCAGCTCCTGGTCCTCGGCGGAGCACTCCTGGCGGCCCTCCTGTCGGTCACCGCCCTCAAAGACGCCGACAAGGGACTCCCCGAAGGGGAGTACTGGTTCCTGCTGCTCTCCTCCGCCGCCGGCGCCGCCCTCCTGCCCGCCTCCCGCGACCTGGCGACCCTCATCGTCGCCCTGGAAGTCGCCTCCCTGCCCGCCTTCGCCCTCGTCGGCCTGCGCCACGGCGACCGCAAGTCCTCAGAAGCGGCCCTGAAGTTCTTCCTGTCCTCGGTCACCGCCACCGCGGTCAGCCTCATGGGCATCAGCTTCGTGTACGCGTCCACGGGCACCCTCTACCTCACCCGGATCGCCGACCGGATCCAGCACGTCGACGGCCAGCTCCACACCCTCACCCAGACCGGCGTCGTCCTCACCCTCGTCGGCTTCGCCTTCAAGACGGCCGCCGTCCCCTTCCACTTCTGGGTCCCGGACACCTACGTAGGCGCGCCCCTCCCCATCGCCGCCTACTTGTCGGTCGTCGGCAAAGCCGTCGGCTTCTCCGGCCTGATCCTCGTCACCGTCGTCGCCCTCCCCTCCTACGCCGACGTGTGGGGCCCGGCGCTCGCCGCGCTGGCCGCACTCACCATGACCGTCGGCAACGTCGGCGCCCTCCGCCAGCAGCCCACGCGCGCGTACAGCGCCGTACGCCTGCTCGCCTGGTCCTCCGTCGGCCAGGCCGGCTACCTCCTGGTGCCCATCGCCGCCGCCGCGTACTCCGACGACCCCGAGCACTCCATCGGCTCCACCGTCGCCTACGCCCTCATGTACGCCGCCGTGAACCTCGGCGCCTTCGCGGTGGCCGCACTGGTGGGCCGTACAAGAGCCCTCAACCGCCTCACCGACTACCGCGGCCTGTACGCCACGAACCCGCTCGCCGCCCTCCTGCTGGCCTTCTTCCTGCTGTGCCTCGCCGGACTGCCGCCGGGCATCATCGGCCTGTTCGCCAAGGTCACCGTCTTCTCGGCGGCCGTCGACGCCGGACTCGGCTGGCTCGCGGTGGTCATGGCGGTGAACGTCGTGATCGCGCTGTTCTACTACCTCCAGTGGACGGCCCTGCTGTTCCGCGCCCCCGAGGGCGAACCCGCGCGACACCGCATCCCCGCCCCCCTCACCGCCGCGATCGCCCTCACCGGTGTCCTCGGCATCGCCTTGTCGGGCGCTCCCCAGCTGATCCTGCGCTTCACCGACACCGGCCTCTTCTGAGCCCACCACCGGAGATCCCGGGAGCCCTCACCCGGACGGCGCACACCCGCCCCCGCGCGCACAAGGGAACTAGCCGCTCTCGCCTGGCGTTGACCAGTACGGGAGGGTCCACTGGACGTGAACCAGTAGGACCGCAGATCAAGCAAGCAAAGGGTTCCCCTGCTGCACGACTTGGAGGGCGTACCGTGCACCGCCGGCACAACGGGCTCAGGACCGCAGTACTCCTCGGAGGACTGTCGGCACTCATCATCGTCATCGGCAGCTTCTTCGGCCGTATGGGGCTCGTCGTCGCGGTCCTGATCGCCCTGGGGACCAACGCGTACGCGTACTGGAACAGCGACAAGCTCGCGCTACGCGCGATGCGCGCGCGCCCGGTGAGCGAGTTCGAGGCCCCCGCGCTCTACCGGATGGTCCGCGAACTCTCCACCCAGGCTCGCCAGCCCATGCCGCGCCTGTACATCTCCCCGACGGAGGCACCGAACGCGTTCGCCACGGGCCGCAACCCGCGCAACGCGGCCGTGTGCTGCACCGAAGGCATCCTGCGCATCCTCGACGAGCGCGAACTGCGCGGCGTCATCGGCCACGAGCTCAGCCATGTCTACAACCGCGACATCCTGATCTCGTCGGTCGCCGGCGCTCTCGCCTCCGTGATCATGTTCCTCGTCAACTTCGCCTGGCTGATCCCGATCGGCCGCTCCAACGACGACGACGGCCCCGGCATCCTCGGCATGCTGCTCATCATGATCCTGGGCCCGCTCGCCGCGTCCCTCATTCAACTGGCCATCAGCCGCTCCCGGGAGTACGAGGCCGACGCCTCCGGCGCCCAGCTCACCGGGGACCCCCTGGCCCTGGCCAGCGCGCTGCGCAAGCTCGAAATGGGCACCAAGCAGCTGCCGCTGCCCCCGGAGCCCCGCATCGAGACCGCGAGCCACATGATGATCGCGAACCCCTTCCGCCCGGGCCAGGGATTCTCGAAGATGTTCTCCACGCACCCGCCGATGGCGGAGCGCATTGCCCGCCTCGAGAAGATGGCAGGTCGCCACCAGTGAAGACAATCCTGAACGTCATATGGCTCGTCCTGAGCGGCTTCTGGCTGTTCCTCGGCTATCTGCTCGCCGGGGTGCTGTTGTGCATCACGATCATCGGCATCCCCTTCGGCATCGCCGCGTTTCGTATCGGCGTCTACGCCCTGTGGCCCTTCGGGTACACGACCGTCGAACGCCGGGACGCCGGCGCCCCCTCCTGCATCGGCAACGTCCTGTGGCTGATCCTCGCGGGCTGGTGGCTGGCCCTGGCCCACATCGTCACCGGCATCGCCCTGTGCGTCACGATCATCGGCATCCCGTTCGGCATCGCCAACTTCAAGCTGATCCCGGTGTCGTTGCTGCCGCTGGGCCGCGAGATCGTGTCGACCGACCAGCCGTTCTCGTCGCGCTGGTAGTCGGCCGGGGACAGCGTGGGTTTCCCACAGCCTCCAGGTTTTCCACAGGCCCGCACCGCTGTCAGTGCGGGCCTGCATCATGAACTCATGACCGTGAACGAACAGTTGCGGGCACAGGGGGCGACCGGGGCTCATGGCACCCGCTGCCCGCGGGCCCGCACATCACCCGAGTTCCACGACCGGCGCACCGCCGCGAGCCGTGCGCTCATATCCGCCCGTTCCGCCTGCCCGCTCGGCCGGCCAGGTATCCGTACGGCCTGACCGGGACGCGGCCGTGCGCGGTGAAAGGCGCCGGACCAATCGCCGCCGCACGAACTCCTACCGCCCCGCCCCACGCACCCCTACCGCGCCGCCACCCACCGCCGTACGCCGTACGCGACCACACCCACCACCAGCACACCCGCACCCACGGCCACCGACACTCCCGGCAGCGCGAACGCCAGCACCACGCACCCGAGAAGTCCCACCGCCGGCACCACCCGCGCCGCCGGAGCCGAACTCAGCGTCCAGGCCGAGGCGTTGGCCACCGCGTAGTACGCCAGCACACCGAAGGAGGAGAAACCGATCGCGCCCCGTACGTCCACCGTGGCGGCCAGGACCGCGACCACCGTGCCCACGGCCAACTCCGCCCGGTGCGGCACCTGGAAGCGTGGGTGCACGGCCGCCAGCGCGCCGGGCAGATGCCGGTCGCGGGCCATGGCCAGCGTCGTCCGGGAGACGCCCAGGACCAGGGCGAGCAGCGAGCCCAGCGCGGCGACGGCGGCACCGACCCGCACCACCGGCACCAGGCCCGGCACCCCGGCGGCCCGCACGGCGTCGGCCAACGGCGCACCCGCCCCACCGAGACCCTCCGCACCCAACACCGAAAGGACGGACACCGACACGCACGCGTACACGGCCAGCGCGATGGCCAGGGCCAACGGGATGGCGCGCGGGATGGTGCGCGCGGGATCCCGTACCTCTTCGCCGAGCGTCGCGATCCGGGCGTACCCGGCGAACGCGAAGAACAGCAGACCGGCGGCCTGCAACACCCCGCTCACCCCGCCCGAGGCACCGCTGTCCAGCCGCCCGGCATCGGACGCCCCGGACCCCAGGCACACGACCACCACGGAAGCGAGGACAGCCAGCACGACCGCCACGATCACCCGCGTCAGCCAGGCGGACTTCTGGACTCCGCCGTAGTTCACCGCGGTCAGCGCCACGACGGCCGCGACCGCCACGGCGTGCGCCTGCCCCGGCCAGACGTACGCGCCCACAGTGAGCGCCATCGCCGCACAGGAGGCCGTCTTCCCGACCACGAACGACCAGCCCGCCAGATAACCCCAGAACGGACCGAGCCGCTCGCGCCCGTACACGTACGTGCCGCCGGAGGCCGGGTACAGCGCGGCCAGCCGTGCCGAGGAGGTGGCGTTGCAGTAGGCGACCACGGCGGCGACCGCGAGCCCGAACAGCAGCCCGGACCCGGCCGCGCGTGCCGCGGGGCCCAGGGCGGCGAAGATGCCGGCCCCGACCATCGAGCCCAGCCCGATGACCACGGCGTCCCCCACGCCCAGGGTGCGGCGCAGTTCGGAGGCGGCGCCGGAAGGTGTCATGCGTCGCACCCTACTGATCAGTGCAACCGACCGGTGTGTTGGTGACGTCCTCCCCATCAACACGGCACCAACAACGCTGCCGCCGGTACATGAACGCACCACGTACAACCCACCAGCGCACAGCCCGCCCGGACGGAAGTCACAGCGCCGGGACAGTTCGGGCACAGCGCGGAAGGGCAGGTTCAGGGCATGAGCATCATCGGTTGGATCATCTTGGGACTTCTGGCCGGGGCCATCGCCAAGTTCCTGCTGCCGGGGCGTGACCCGGGCGGCTTCATCGGTACGACCCTCATCGGCATCGCGGGCGCCTTCATCGGCGGCTGGATATCGGCCCGTTGGCTGGACCACCCGGTCACCAAGAACTTCTACGACGGAACCACTTGGGCCGCCGCGATCGGAGGCTCACTCGTCCTCCTGATCGGCTACCGCATCCTGTTCGGCAACTCGCGCGACTGAGCACCCCCCGAACCGCAGCCAGCAGGCGAGAAGGGTGGACACCGGCCAGGTGCCCACCCTTCCTCGTCCTTCCCTTCTTTCTTTCCCTTCCTTCTTTCTCACGGCCGGGTCAGCGCACGGTGGAGATCTCCTGGCCCTGGTAGCCGGCGCGGGTGGCGGCCGCGATCTGGTCGCGGACCGGGCGGGGGAGCGCCGGGGCGAGGAGGGACGGGAGGTCGGAGGCGTCGGCCGGGGCCTCCAGGAAGCCGGCCTTCGCGTGGGAGAAGAGGGAGACGGCGTGGCCGACTTGGTAGGGCTGCAGAGCGCCGGATGCGGTCAGCGCGGCGCGGGTCTCGCCGAGCGGGAGGTCCTGGTAGCTCACCGGGCGGCCGACGGTCTCGGCGAGCACGGCCGCGATCTCGGCGCCGCCGAACGCCGTCACGCCCTCCAACTCATAAGTCCTTCCGGCATGCGGGCCGGGGACGCCTGCTGCGAGCGCGCGTTCGGTCTCGGCGGCCACCCGCACCGCCGCGTCCGCGAGGTCCTGCTTGGCGACGACGGATATTCGGCCGGTGCCCAGGGAGGCGGAGAAGACGCCTGTCTCCGCTGCCCCGGCAGCACCCGTGGCGGCCAGTCCCGCCGGGACCTCCGGGTAGAGGCCGTTGCGGAGGACCGTCAGCGCGAACGGCCCCCGGGCCAGCCGCTGTTCCGTCCACCGGTGCGGCAGAGCGATCGTCAGGCCGTCGCCGGATCCGGCGAGGCTGGTGTACATGACATGGCGGATCCCGGCCGTGGCCGCCGCGTCCGCCACCGCTCCGTGCCGGGCCAGCACCACGTCGTCCTCCGCGTAGCCGGCGGAGATCACGACGAGGACGTCCACGCCCTTGAACCCCTCGGCCAGGGTCGCCGGTTCGTCGAAGTCGACGCGGCGGGTGGTGGTCCCGTCGCCGCCGCGAGTGCCGCCGGCCACCTCGACATCGCCGAGCGCCTTCAGACCGTCGTACACCAGGCCGCCGAGTCCGCCCGAGACACCGGTGACGAGAATCATGGGAACACTCCTTCTGACGCTTCTGTTTCCGCGGGTGGTGATGGCGTCGAGCATCCGTCCGGGCGGACGGGGGCGGAAGGAGGCACTTTGATGTCGGCCACGAACACCGCGGTAACCCAGCAGGTCAGGGCGGGCGAGGGGGAGGCGGGCCACGGTCCGTGCGGGGACGACGACTGCGGGATCCGCGACATCCTGGATCGGCTCGGGGACCGCTGGACCGTGCTGGTACTGGTCGAACTGTCGAAGGGGACCCGTCGCTTCCGGGAGCTGGAGCGGGCGATCCCCGGCATCTCGCAGCGCATGCTGACGCTCACCACCAAGCGACTGGCCCGCGACGGCTTCGTCGAGCGCATCGCCTACCCGACCATCCCGCCGCAGGTCGAATACCGGCTCACCGAGATGGGCCGAAGCCTCGCCGACATGGCCTTCCACCTCGCCGACTGGTCACGTGACCGCAAGGCGGCGATCGCGGCGGCGCGGGACCGGTGGGACGCCGAGCACGGGGGCTGAGCACAAGAAGCTGACGGCGACGGCACGTGAGGGAGGGAGCGAGAGAGGTGAGGTGACGATGGCGCGAGGAGGGCGGGTCACCGAGGCTCGACCCCGGTGACCCGCCCTCCTCACACCCTGTCTGTCAGGTCCGTCCGCCCGTCGGCATCCGTGCGGGGCAGACCGGTTGACCTGACTACCGGTAGTTCACGAACTGGACGGCGAAGTCGAAGTCCTTGCCCTTCAGGAGGGCGATGACGGCCTGGAGGTCGTCGCGGCTCTTCGAGCTGACACGCAGCTCGTCACCCTGGACCTGGGCCTTCACGCCCTTCGGGCCCTCGTCACGGATGATCTTCGCCACCTTCTTCGCGTTGTCCTGGGAGATGCCCTCCTCGATCGACGCGAAGATCTTGTACTCCTTGCCGGACAGCTGCGGCTCACCGGCGTCCAGCGCCTTCAGCGAGATGCCGCGCTTGATCAGCTTGGACTGGAAGACGTCGAGGACGGCGTTCACCCGGTCCTCGGAGTTCGCCTCCATCAGGATCTTGTCACCGGACCACGAGATCGAGGCGCCGACGCCCTTGAAGTCGTAGCGCTGCGAGATCTCCTTGGCGGCCTGGTTGAGGGCGTTGTCGACCTCCTGCCGCTCGACCTTCGAGACGATGTCGAAACTGGAGTCGGCCATGTCCTGTGGCTCCTTGTATCGGGGTGCGTATCGGGTGCGTATCGGCGTACATGGGGCAGCCGCCGAGCCCGGTACAGACCCCGGGCCGCATCCGCACAAGCCTAGCCACCCCACGCCCCCCGAGCGCTGATCAATCGGGTGGCGAAGCACCCCTCCACATCGGGTATTGTTTACGTCGTTGCCACGGAGCGCCGCCGAAAGACGGTTCGAAGGGCAGCAAACCCCGGCGGTGTGCCCGAGCGGCCAAAGGGAGCAGACTGTAAATCTGCCGGCTCAGCCTTCCCAGGTTCGAATCCTGGCGCCGCCACACTGGGGAAGACCCCCTCCCAACTGCGGAAACGCAGTGAGGAGGGGGTCTCTTCGTATTCGGGCCATGTTCGGGGGGATTTGAGGGGCAGTCCGAGGCGGGGGTGACCCATCCCACTGGGTTCACTCGGTACGGGCGGGTCTCACGGTCGCTGCATCACCCGGTCGACCACCCCGTCGGCGGCCACGTACGACCACTGCTCGTACGTCACCGATCCTGCCTGCCGACGGTCCCGCATTCCCAGGTATCGGTACGTCTTGGCGTCGAAGACCAGGACCGGGCCGCCGTCCGCCCACGGAGTGCCCGGCTTGCCCACGTACTGGATGCCGATGCCCGTGCGGCCGTCCGCGTCCGTCTCGTTCGGCAGGAGTTTGATGCCGGGGACGGTGGCGAGGGCCTCGAAGGCGGCCGGGCGCAGGCCTTCCGGTAGGGCGGGGGTGCGGAGGAGGCCGTAGAGGAAGAAGTGGACCATCGGCCACTCGTCGGGCCGTGTCGGGCGGTCGTAGGACGGCTTGGCGCCCATGTCGCGCAGGGTGATCGTCAACTTGGCGGGGTCGGTGGGCAGTTGCTCCAGCTGGGACCACCTGCGCGGTGGCCAGCTGCTCTGCCCCGGCCGGTCCGGCGGGACCCACTGGGTGTGCTCCAGCTCGCTGACGTACGACTTCTTCGAGCCGTCGACCGAACTCCAGCTCTCATCGACGTACGTCCGGCTCCGGCCGCCGCCGACCGGGGTCTCCTTGATGATCTCCTTCGAGTAGATGAACTGGTCGTCGCGTGCCGCGATGGGCCGCTCGGTCCTGCGTTCCTCGGCCGCCGCGCCGCGCAGAACCGTGGCCGCGCTCGCGGGGCGGGTGCGGGGGGAGGGGTCCGTGTCCTCGGTGACCAGCACTGTTGTCGTGACGGCCGCCGCCGCGAGGCCGGCCGCCGCGATGCGCAGCAGCGGGCGACGGCGTACGGTCATGGGGGCTGGAGTCCGCATCGCCTGGTGCAGGTGGAAGCGGGCACGCGCGCGTGCGGTGTCCGTGAGCGGGGGCGCGTCGTCCCATTGCTTCAGGAGTTCGAGTTCATTCATCGTCGTCGGATTCCTCTCGGAGTGCGGTCGGATCGGATCCGCCCAATGCCTCACGAACCTTCCTGCGAGCCCTGTGCAGCCGCGACCGGACCGTCCCCACCGGCACCCCCAGGGCGCGTGCGGCCTCCTCGTAACCGAGGTCGGCCCAGGCGACCAGCAGCAGTACGTCCCGGTGCCGGGCCGGTAACCGGGCCAGTGCGGCGGCGAGTTCACGGCGTAACGCCTGGGCGCTGACCCGATCCGCCACCAGGTCCGCGACCGCCTCCTCGGCTCCGCCGCCCGTGGGCGCGGGCAGCCGGGCGAGCGCTCTCAGACGCCGGCCCTCGGCGCGGCGGTGGCGGCCGATGAGGTTGGTCGCGATGCCGAACAGCCAGGGGCGGGCGTCGGCCAGCTCCGTGTCGTAGCGGAACCGCTGCTGGAAAGCGGTGGTGAAGGTCTCCGCCATCACGTCCTCGGCCACCTCCGCACCCAGCCTGCGCGCCGCGTAACGGTGCACCGAGTCGGCATGCCGGTCGAAGAGCGCGGCGAACGCCTCGGGCTCGTCCCGCGACCGTTCGATCACCGCGGCGTCGCTGTCCTGCCCCACCCTGACGCCCGGTTCGACGGTCATCGGGGGCTCCTTTCGTCGTGTCCGGACGTTCTGAAGACTTGGGCTTTCAGCAGTACTTCGCCGCACGCGGGAATCGAGTTCCGTCTTCGCCCGGTGCCCCGGCCATTCGCCTGGGGTCCGTGGTCGGCCGCTCGGCGGCCGCCACCCGTCCGGCGCGCTCAACACGAGCCCGCTCGGGGCACACTGACCCCATGTCCACCCGTCGCAGGAACTGCCCCGCATGTCATCGCGAGATCGCCGTCGTCGCCGGGCGCTACGCGCGCCACGATCCGCCCGGCGCCCGCGAGAACGGCGACCTCACGTCCTGCCCCGGCTCCCGTCGACAGGCACAACTCGGCGCGGCTCAGCCGTCGTTGGACGGGTATGTGGTCCCGGAGTTCCCGGGGCAGATGCCGCTGTTCTGAGCGGTGGCGCGGGAACTCCGGTGTGCTGAGCGACGCCCCCTACGTGCCGGGTCGTACCGCTCCTCCTACGTGCCGGGGCGTACCGCTCTCAGTTGCCGGCCACCGACTTCACCGCCACCGACACCGGCGTCGATCCGCCGATCAGCTCCAGCGTCAGTCCGGCCGTCGCCGGGGTCTCCAGCAACTCCGCCACCACGGCGGCCACGTCGTCGCGTGTGACCGGGCCGCGGCCCGTGTGGGCCTCGAGGCGGACCAGACCGGTGCCGGCGTCGTTCGTCAGCGCGCCGGGGCGCAGGATCGTCCAGTCCAGGGCGTCCAGGCCGCGGACGTGGTCGTCGGCTTCGCCCTTGGCGCGCTGGTAGACGTCGAAGACATCGTCGCCCTGGTGCTTCGCATCGGCGCCCATCGACGACACGACCACATGACGCCGTACGCCGGCCCGGACCGCCGCGTCCGCGAACAGCACCGCCGCGCCCTTGTCCACCGTGTCCTTGCGGGCCGCACCGCTGCCGGGGCCCGCGCCCGCCGCGAAGACCGCCGCGTCAGCGCCCTGCAAGTGGGCCGCGACCTCCTCCACCGAGGCCGACTCCAGATCCAGGAGCACCGGTTCGGCACCGGCCTCCCGCAGGTCGTCGCCCTGCTCGGGCTTGCGGATGATCCCCGCGACCTCGTTGCCGCGCGCTGCGAGCAGTCGCTCCAGCCGCAGCGCGATCTGACCATGACCACCAGCGATGACAATGCGCATGCCTTCGACCGTACGCCCGGACGGCCGCATCCGCCGCACGACTTGAGCCGTGCCTCAGGGAGCGCGCCAGGGGGCGCGAATCGAGGCGCACACGCCCTGCGCGCAAGCTGTCGCCGCACAACGGGGGCGGCGCTCAAGGGCGCGCAGGCAGAGGTTCACGCCCCGCTCCGCATCTCACGCCCTTCTCCGCGCCTCGCGCCCTTCTCCGTACCCCGCGCCCCCTCCGTGCCCTGCGGGCCCCCTTCGAGCCCGGCGCCCTCTTCGCCCCCTCGCGCCTCCTCCGCGCCCCACGCCCCGCGCCCCTTCAGCGCCCCGCGCCTCCTGCACGCCCCGCCCCCCTTTCGCGCCCCACGCGCGCCCTCCGCACCCCCACCCCGCCCAGCCGACCTCACGACACCTCCCCCCGCCCCTGCCGCGGCAGCCCCAACTCCACCGCCGCCGCCGAGTCGCAGAACTCCCGTACCGCGCTCGTCCGCGCCACCACGCGCCCCCGGTGCACCACGATCCGGCTGTAGGCCAACGACAGCGCCCCCGAGAGCCGGTCGCCGCGCACCGCGAGCAACTCGGCCGGGAAACCCGCCTCCACGCGCACCTCGGGCAGCCCCAGTACGGCCCGCGCGGAGGCGCTCACCGCGTCGTAGGCGTCCTCGGGGCGCATGCCGTAGCGGGAGGCCAGGAGGTAGGCGGCCTCCAAGGGGTCGCCGCGGCCCACCGGGTTGGAGACGTCCCGCAGGGCGCCGCTGCCGGCCGCCACCCGTACCCCGGCGGCGCGCAGCAGCCGTACCGGCGCCGTGCCGCGCCGTTCCACGCCCCCGCAGCCGCCCTGCGGCAGACACACCACGGTCACGCCGGCAGCGGCGAGTTGGTCGGCGGTGCGGGAGGCGATCTCGGAGGGGAGCCGGCCGAGGCCGCCGCAGGGGCCGAGGGTCACCCCGGGGCGCAGGCCGCCGGCCATCGCGGCGAGGCGGGCGAGGCGGGGCGGGTCGGTGGCGTCGGTGTGGAGGTCGACCGGGCAGCCGTGTTCGGAGGCGACCTCCAGGATCGCCTGGACATAGCCCGTCGGGTCGGGGTCGAGGTCCGGGCAGCCGCCGACCACCGAGGCGCCCATCTTCACCGCGTCCCGCAGCATCGCGAGCCCCTCCTTCCCGGCCGCCCCGGTCAGCACCCGCGGCATCGCCACCGCGGTCAGCTCGGTGAGCCCGCGCAGCGAACGCCGTGCCTGGAGAACGGCCGCCAGCGCGCCGAGCCCCTGGACGTCGCCCACGCGCACGTGTGCTCGCAGCGCGGTCGCCCCGTGCCCGAGTTGCAGCAGGGCCGCCTCGGTGGCCCGGCGCTGGACGTCCTGGGGGTCGTACGAGACCGGGCCGCCCTCGTCGGCGGAGAGCGCGGTGTCGCCGTGGGCGTGCGGCTCCACGGGGGCCGGGAGCAGCAGATAGCCGCTGAGGTCCACTCGCGCACCGCACGCGCGCGTGCTCTCCGACGCCAGGCTGCCCGCCGTGCCGACCGCCTCGATGCGCCCGCCGCCCAGCCGTACGTCCACGGTCCGGCCGTCGGTCAGCCGTGCCCCGCACAGCAGGAGTGAGGTGGTGTCGGCCGGGCCCGGCGAGGACGACGAGTGGGGCGGCTGCGGCTGGCTGTCGGGCATCGCGCTCCAGGGGCTCAAGGCTCGTGGCCCGGGGCCGCGGGCAGGGGACGCTCGGGGCTGCGGGCGGGGGACGCAAGATCACGCAGAGTGAGTCGAGCCTAGGGTGGCGATCCACTCGTGGCGGGGAGGAGCGCAATAGTCGTACCGGTGTGGTCCGCCGTACGGGAGAGGCCTCGGAGGCGGGTGGGAGATCCACTGGCCGGAGCGCCCGACGGGCTGCCCGACAGGCCGCCGTGCAGAGCGCCGGGAGATCGCCGGAGCGATCACCGGAGAGACCGATGGGGCGGCCGTGATCAGACCGCTCCACGGGCCGCGGGCGGGGCCACGAAACGGATTTGGGTGAACGGCGGCCGAGCGTGTAATGTCTTCATCGCTCGCCCCAATAGCTCAGTCGGCAGAGCGTCTCCATGGTAAGGAGAAGGTCTACGGTTCGATTCCGTATTGGGGCTCTGGTGTGTGAGGTTCCCGTCGCGAGGCGGGAACGGATCGCATCACAGCGGTGTAGCTCAGTCGGTAGAGCAAGCGGCTCATAATCGCTGTGTCACCGGTTCAAGTCCGGTCACCGCTACTGACAGTAGCCGATTGTGGGGTCGGTCCTTCGATCGGCTACTCTTCTTTGCGTTAAATCAGTCCTATCCGTTCGTCAAGGAGCACTCCTGTGGCTGCCACCGACGTCCGCCCGAAGATCACGCTGGCCTGCGTGGAGTGCAAGGAGCGGAACTACATCACCAAGAAGAACCGGCGTAACAACCCGGACCGACTGGAGATGAAGAAGCACTGCCCGCGTTGCAACGCGCACACCGCGCACCGCGAGACGCGATAAATCAGGCTCGTACGCGAGGCCGCCCCCAGCAGTCAGGGGGGCGGCCTCGCGTCGTTCATGGGCCGATACCGGCCAGTACCCAGTGCGCCGATACCAGCCATTACCCAGTACTCAGCGATCAGGAGGTGCCGAGCCCATGGCGCTCGACCAGTCCTTCGTGGGGCGGAGCTACCCGCCCACCGAGCCCTATGAGGTGGGCCGGGAGAAGATCCGCGAGTTCGCGGAGGCCGTGGGGGACGCCAACCCGGCGTACACCGACCCGGACGCGGCCAAGGCGCTCGGTCACCCCGATGTGATCGCCCCGCCGACGTTCGTGTTCTCGATCACCTTCAGGGCCGCCGGCCAGGTCGTCGCCGACCCGCAACTGGGTCTGGACTACAGCCGCGTGGTGCACGGCGACCAGAAGTTCGCCTACACCCGCCCGGTCCGCGCGGGCGACCGCCTGACGGTCACCTCGACCATCGAGGCGATCAAGTCCCTCGCGGGCAACGACATCGTGGACATCCGCGGCGAGGTCCACGACGAGGCCGGTGAGCACGTCGTGACCGCCTGGACCAAGCTCGTCGCGCGCGCGGCCGAGGAGGCGTGAGGAAGACGATGACGGCGAAGATCGCATACGACGATGTCGAGGTCGGCACCGAGCTGCCCGCCCAGAGCTTTCCCGTGACGCGCGCCACGCTCGTCCAGTACGCGGGCGCCTCCGGGGACTTCAACCCGATCCACTGGAACGAGAAGTTCGCCAAGGAGGTCGGACTGCCGGACGTCATCGCGCACGGCATGTTCACCATGGCCGAGGCGATCCGCGTGGTGACCGACTGGGTCGGCGACCCGGCCGCCGTCGCCGAGTACGGCGTCCGCTTCACCAAGCCCGTCGTCGTCCCGAACGACGACCAGGGCGCCGTGATCGAGGTCAGCGCCAAGGTCGCGGCCAAGCTCGACGACAACACGGTCCGCGTGGACCTCACCGCGACCAGCGCCGGGCAGAAGGTGCTGGGGATGTCCCGGGCGGTCGTACGGCTGGCCTGACGAGCAGCACGCTGAGTAAGGGGCGCCCTCCATGGTGGGGCGCTCCTTACTGGTGTGAGGCCCCCTACCGGCCCCAACGGTCGGGGCGGTGAGGTCGTTCCGGGATGACCTTGACGAGTTGATGGATGCCGGGATGCCCCTTGACTTAGTTAGTGATTGAGTACTAACTTTCTATCCATGGTCAGGATGAGCGCAGAGGAGAGGCGCGAGAGCGTGATCCGCGCGGCGACGATCGAGTTCGCCCGTGGCGGTTACCACGGCACGTCGACCGAGGCGATCGCCAAGCGGGTCGGGGTCTCGCAGCCGTATCTCTTCCGGCTCTTCCCCGGTAAGAAGGCGATCTTCCTGGCGGCGGCGGAGCGGTGTGTGGAGGAAACCATCCGCACCTTCGACGAGGCCGCCGAGGGGCTCCAGGGCGAAGAGGCCCTGCATGCCATGGCGAACGCGTACACCAAGGTCATCGCGGAGCATCCGGAGCGGCTGCTGATGCAGATGCAGATGTACGTCGCCGTGGGCGCCGCCGAGGAGGAGGGTGACCACGAGTTCGGGGCGGCCGTGCGGGAGGGCTGGATGCGGCTGTGGGACACGGTCCATCTGCCGCTGGGCGCCGACGCGGGCGAGACGACGAACTTCCTGGCGTACGGGATGCTCATCAACTGCCTGGTCGCGATGGGGTTTCCGCCCGAGCACCGGGTGTGGGAGGGGATGTACCCGTCGGCGCGGGACAAGGGCCGACTGGAGAAGTGAGCAGCAGAGGCGTCATCGGCGCCTTTTCATGAGCGCGAAAGTTAGTAATCAATAACTATCCGGACAGCTCTGGGGGAGCAATGTCACAGCAAGTCGCACACAGGACGTCACGCGGGGGAGCCGTCTGGGCCCTCGTCATCACCAGCGTCGCCGGGTTCATGGCGGCCCTCGACAACCTCGTCGTCACCACCGCGCTGCCCTCCATCCGCGAGGACCTCGGCGGTGCCCTGCACGACCTGGAATGGACGGTGAGCGCCTACACCCTCACCTTCGCGGTCCTCCTCATGTTCGGCGCGGCCCTCGGCGACCGCTTCGGCCGCCGCCGGCTCTTCCTCACCGGCCTCACGATCTTCACCGGCGCGTCCGCCGCGGCGGCCCTCGCCCCCGGCATCGACAGCCTCATCGCGGCCCGCGCGGTCCAGGGCGTCGGCGCGGCCATCATGATGCCGCTGACCCTCACCCTCCTCACGGCAGCCGTGCCCGCCGCCAAGCGCGGGATGGCGTACGGCATCTGGGGCGCGGTCAACGGACTCGCGGTGGCCTCCGGCCCCCTGATCGGCGGCAGCCTGACCGAGCACATCTCCTGGCAGTGGATCTTCTGGCTGAACGTCCCGCTGGGCGTCGCCCTGCTCCCCCTGGCCCGCCTCCGCCTCGCCGAGTCCCACGGCACCGGCGCGCCCCTCGACATCCCCGGCACCCTCCTCGCCAGCGGCGGCCTCTTCGGCATCGTCTACGGCCTGGTCCGGGGCCCCGCGGACGGCTGGACGGACAACCTGGTCCTGACGTCCCTGTTCACCGGCACGGCACTCCTCGCCGGCTTCGTCGTCTACGGCACCCGCGCCAAGAACCCCATGCTCCCGATGCGGCTGTTCCGTTCCCGGGCCTTCTCCGGCATCAACGCGGCCAGCCTCCTGATGTTCCTCGGCATGTTCGGCTCGATCTTCCTGCTCAGCCAGTACATGCAGGGTGTGCTCGGCTACTCGCCGACCGAGGCCGGCCTGCGGATGCTCCCCTGGACCGGCATGCCCATGCTGGTCGCCCCCATCGCCGGCATCCTCTCCGACCGCATCGGCGGCCGCCCGGTCGTCGCCACGGGCCTCTTCTTCCAGGCGGCGGGCCTCGCCTACCTGGCCTCCGTCATCACCGTGGACGCCTCCTACGCGATCCAGCTCCCCGGCCTGATCATCAGCGGCATCGGCATGGCCCTCTTCTTCGCCCCCGCCTCCAACCTGGTCATGTCCAGCGTCCGCCCCTCCGAACAGGGCATCGCCTCCGGCGCGAACAACGCCCTGCGCGAGGTGGGCGGCGCGCTCGGCATCGCGATCATGGGCTCGATCTTCGCGGCCCAGGGCGGCTACGAGACGGGCCAGACCTTCGTGGACGGCCTGCGGCCCGCACTGGTGACGGGGTCTGCGGTGGTCGCTCTGGCGGGGGTGGCTGCGCTGTTGATTCCGGCCCGGAGGGAGAAGGTCCTGGTACCGGCTGAGCCGACACGAGCGGTGGAGAAGGTGAGCGCCTAGGGGGTTGCCGGGTTCTGTGGCCCGGCGGGCGCGGGTGGACTGTGGCTGGTCGCGCAGTTCCCCGCGCCCCTGGGTGGGTCCAGCCGGCCGCGTACGGCGGTGAGGGGACGGGGGCGGGGGGTGTCCGCCCGCAGCGGCCGGTCCGTCATCCAGCACTGAACGAGCTACAGCCACCGCCGGACCGAGGACGGACACCCCCCGCCCCCGCCCCCGGCCCCGACCCACCCACTCCGCGTAGTGCGCAACGCAAGCCCCCACCGAGCCGCCACAGGCCGCCGCAGGCACTTCAGGGGCGCGGGGAACCGCGCGAACGCCCACCCCCACCGACCCGCAGATCGCCACGGTCCCCCCGCCGGAGGCACCCCGTACCCTTGAGCCCGTGCAGGAACGACACGACGCCCCCCTCGCCCCGCTGACCACCTTCCGCCTGGGCGGCCCCGCCACCCGCCTGGTCACCGCGACCACCGACGCCGAGGTGATCGCAGCCGTCCGCGAGGCCGACGAGACCGGCACGCCGCTCCTGCTCATCGGCGGCGGCTCGAACCTCGTCATCGGGGACAAGGGCTTCGACGGCACCGCCCTGGTCATCGCGACCAAGGGCATCGCACTCGACGGCACCCACCTCGAACTCGCCGCCGGTGAGGTCTGGACCGACGCCGTCGCACGGACCGTGGAAGCGGGGCTCGCCGGAGTCGAGTGCTTGGCCGGCATCCCCGGTTCCGCGGGCGCGACGCCGATCCAGAACGTCGGCGCGTACGGCCAGGAAGTCTCCGCCACGATCACCGAGGTGGTCGCCTACGACCGGCGCACCCGGGAGACGGTCACGATCGCCAACGCCGACTGCGCCTTCTCCTACCGCCACAGCAGGTTCAAGGAAGACCCCCACCGCTACGTCGTCCTTCGCGTCCGTTTCGAACTGGAAGACGCCGACGGCCTCTCCGCGCCCGTCAAGTACGCCGAGACCGCCCGCGCCCTCGGCGTCGAACCCGGCGACCGCGTCCCCCTCGCCGCCGCCCGCGAGACCGTGCTGAAGCTGCGCGCGGGCAAGGGCATGGTCCTGGACCCCGAGGACCACGACACCTGGTCCGCCGGTTCCTTCTTCACCAACCCGATCCTCACCGCGGAGGAGTTCACCGCGTTCCACGCGCGCGTGAAGGCCCGCCTGGGCGACAGCGCCGAACCCCCGGCCTACCCGGCGGGCGAGGGCCACACCAAGACCTCCGCGGCCTGGCTGATCGACAAGGCCGGCTTCACCAAGGGCTACGGCACCGGCCCCGCCCGTATCTCCACCAAGCACACCCTCGCCCTCACCAACCGGGGCGATGCCACCACCGAAGACCTCCTGGCCCTCGCCCGCGAGGTGGTCGCCGGCGTGCACAGCACCTTCGGCATCACCCTGGTCAACGAGCCGGTGACGGTCGGCGTCAGCCTGTAAGGCGCAGTACGCCCTAAGGCTCGCCACGCCATCACGCGACAAGGCTCACCACGCCATAAGGCTCAGTACGCCACACCCACCCCCTGCTTCACCGTCCCCGCATCGTCGATCATCGACAGCATCGCGTGGGCCACATCCGCCCGCCCGGCGAACCGCCCCTTCGCCGGGAACCCCCCGACCACCGTCCGGTACACCCCGCTCACCGGCTTGTTCTGCAACCGCGGTGGCCGTACCGACGTCCAGTCCGTACCGCTGCGGGCCAGCTCGGCCTCCATCTCGCGCAGGTCGGCGTAGACGTTCTTGAGGAGCGCCGAGACCAGGCCCCGCATCCCGCGGTCCAGGAGACCGTCGTGCTCGGGCGCGGGTCCGACAGGCGCGGCGCTGACGACCAGCAGACGCCGTACGCCCTCGGCGTCCATCGCCGCGAGGACCGTACGCGTGAGCCGGGTGGCGACCCCCGCGTCCTTGGTGCTGCGCGCGCCGAGGCCCGACAGCACCGCGTCCCGGCCGGCGACGGCGGACCGTACCGCCGCCGGATCCGTCAGGTCCGCGCGGAACACCTCCAGGCCCGCGCCGGTGACAGTCAGGCGTGCCGGGTCGCGGACGACGGCCGTGACCTCGTGACCCGAGTCCAGGGCCTGCCTGACGATCTCCTTGCCTATGCCTCCGGTGGCGCCGAAAACGGTGAGTTTCATGGGACCCCCCATGTTCATGGGACAGGTGGGTGAGTATTCACTCACCCCTGACTCCCTCTAGAGTGGGTAAGTACTCACCCACCCGTCAAGGCCGTACGGAAAGCTGTACTGAAAGAAGGTTCGGACACCTCATGGAGAACAGGCCGGCCCGCCTCCGCATCCTCGACGCCGCCCACGAGCTGATGCTCACCGTCGGCTTGGCCCGCGCCACCACCAAGGAGATCGCCAGGGCGGCCGGCTGCTCCGAGGCGGCCCTCTACAAGTACTTCGACAGCAAGGAAGACCTGTTCGTCAGGGTCCTCTCCGAGCGGCTGCCCCGGCTCACACCCCTGCTGAACAGCCTCGCCGCCGAACCCGGTCAGGGCACCCTGGAGGGAAACCTCACCGAGATCGCCCGCCAGGCATCCCTGTTCTACGAGCAGAGCTTCCCGATCGCCGCCTCCCTCTACGCGGAGACCCAGCTCAAGCGGCGGCACGACGACGCCCTGCGGCAGATCGGCGCCGGACCCCACATGCCCATCGAGAACCTGGACACCTACCTGCGCGCCGAACAGACCCTCGGCCGTGTCCGCCCCGACGCCGACACCTTCGCCGCCGCCTCCCTCCTCCTCGGCGCCTGCGCCCAGCGCGCGTTCGCCTACGAGGCCACCGAGACCGGCGCCAGACCCCCCGTGGACGAGTTCGCGGCCCGCCTCGCCGCGACGCTCCTCGGCGGAATCTCCGTTGCGCACCGACCCCGCGGCCCACGACCCTGAGGCCATGAAGGACCCCAAATGCGGCTGAGGCTGCGACAGTTCAGGCCCAGGACCGGCCCCCACGAGCACCGGATCGTCCAGCCCCGCCAGACCCTGCGCCACACCTCACTGACCGCCCCCGAACCCATCGGCCTCCTGCTCGGCGACCACGACGGGCTGAGCCGGCTGGCCGGCCTTTTCTCCTTCGCCGCCTACTCCCGCCACACGATCGTCCATGTCCCGCTGCGCGACGGAGTCCCGCCCGACGAGGGCTGGGGCGAGCGGGTCGACCTCGTCCTGGCCCAGCACAGCGCCGGCCTGCGCGCGAGCGACTGGCCCGAACTGCGCCGCAAGCTCAGGCACGGCACCCCGCTGACCGTGCGCACCGACGAGGCCCGCACCGCGCGGGACGCGGAGTCCTGGCGGGCCCGCCGGTCCCACGCGGACGCCCGGGACACCCTGCGGCACGCCACCCACGCCCGGACGCTCTTTCTGTTCGGCGACCGGGACGCCTTCGTCTCGCTGGCCACCGAGTTCGCCTACGCGGCCGGCTGGGGGCCGCGGCAGAAGCGCGTCGCCGAGGGGCACATGGCGTTCATGTCGGCGCTCACCCTGCCCGAGCCGCCCGGGCCCCCGAGCGGCGGCCACCCGCTGGAGGTGGACATCTGCTACAAGCCGTATCCGCCCTACGCCCACTTCAAGAGACCGGGCGAACGAGCCATTCGTCGATCCCGGCCAGCATCCGCGCCTTGACGACCTCCGGCGCGGCCGAACCCCGCACCGACTGCCGGGCCAGTTCCGCCAGCTCCGCGTCCGTGAAACCGTGGTGCTGCCGGGCGATCTCGTACTGGGCGGCCAGCCGCGAGCCGAAGAGCAGCGGGTCGTCGGCGCCGAGCGCCATCGGGACACCGGCCTCGAACAGGGTCCGCAGCGGCACGTCCTCGGGCTTCTCGTAGACGCCGAGCGCCACGTTCGACGCCGGACAGACCTCGCACGTCACGCCCCGGTCCGCCAGCCGCTTCAGCAGCCGCGGGTCCTCCGCCGCCCGCACCCCGTGGCCGATCCGCGAGGCGTGCAGATCGTCCAGACAGTCCCGCACGGACGCCGGCCCGGTCAGCTCACCGCCGTGCGGCGCCGACAGCAGCCCGCCCTCGCGCGCGATGGCGAACGCCCGGTCGAAGTCCCGCGCCATGCCCCGCCGCTCGTCATTGGAGAGCCCGAACCCGACGACCCCCCGCTCCGCGTACCGCACCGCGAGCCGCGCCAGCGTCCGCGCGTCCAGCGGATGCTTCATCCGGTTCGCGGCCACCAGCACCCGCATCCCGAGCCCGGTCTCCCGCGAGGTCGTCTCCACCGCGTCCAGGATGACCTCCAGCGCCGGGATCAGCCCGCCGAGCCGGGGCGCGTACGACGTCGGATCGACCTGGATCTCCAGCCACCCCGACCCGTCCCGCACATCCTCCTCCGCGGCCTCGCGCACCAGCCGCTGGATGTCCTCCGGCTCCCTGAGGCACGACCGCGCCGCGTCGTACAGCCGCTGGAACCGGAACCAGCCCCGCTCGTCGGTCGCCCGCAGCTTCGGCGGCTCCCCACTGGTCAGGGCCTCGGTCAGCGCCTCGGGCAGCCGCACACCGTACTTGTCGGCCAGTTCCAGAACGGTCCCTGGGCGCATCGACCCGGTGAAGTGCAGGTGCAGATGGGCTTTCGGCAGCTCAGAGACATCACGTACACGCTCCATTCGCCGATCCTGCCGTACGCCCCCGCCGTCCCGGTAGCGGATTCCCCGAACGTGGTCTTGCTCGCACAAACGACAGGGACCACCCAGGAAGGTTCCCGGGTGGTCCCTGTCGTACGGCGTCAGTCCTGCGCCTCCGCGAGGAGCTTCTGGATCCGCGAGACACCCTCGACGAGGTCCTCGTCGCCCAGCGCGTACGACAGCCGCAGATAGCCCGGCGTACCGAAGGCCTCACCCGGGACGACCGCGACCTCGGCCTCCTCCAGGATCAGCGCGGCCAGCTCGACCGTGTCCTGCGGACGCTTGCCGCGGATCTCCTTGCCGAGCAGGTCCTTGACCGACGGGTACGCGTAGAACGCGCCCTCGGGCTCCGGGCAGAGCACGCCGTCGATCTCGTTCAGCATGCGGACGATCGTCTTGCGGCGGCGGTCGAAGGCCGTACGCATCTCGGCCACCGCGTCCAGGTTGCCGGAGACCGCCGCCAGCGCCGCGACCTGGGCGACGTTGGAGACGTTCGACGTGGCGTGCGACTGGAGGTTCGTCGCGGCCTTCACGACGTCCTTCGGGCCGATGATCCAGCCCACGCGCCAGCCCGTCATGGCGTAGGTCTTCGCGACACCGTTGACCACGATGCACTTGTCGCGCAGCTCGGGGAGGATCGCGGGCAGCGAGGTGAACTTCGCGTCGCCGTAGACCAGGTGCTCGTAGATCTCGTCGGTCAGCACCCACAGGCCGTGCTCGACGGCCCAGCGGCCGATCGCCTCGGCCTCGGCCTCGCTGTAGACGGCGCCGGTCGGGTTCGAGGGGGAGACGAAGAGGACGACCTTCGTCCGCTCCGTGCGCGCCGCCTCCAGCTGCTCCACGGAGACGCGGTAGCCGGTGGTCTCGTCCGCGACGACCTCGACCGGGACACCGCCGGCGAGACGGATCGACTCCGGGTACGTCGTCCAGTACGGGGCCGGGACGATGACCTCGTCGCCCGGGTCGAGGATCGCGGCGAAGGCCTCGTAGATGGCCTGCTTGCCGCCGTTGGTGACGAGCACCTGGGACGCGTCGACCTCGTAGTTCGAGTCGCGCAGCGTCTTCGCGGCGATCGCGGCCTTCAGCTCGGGCAGGCCGCCGGCCGGCGTGTAGCGGTGGTACTTCGGGTTGGAGCAGGCCTCGACGGCCGCCTGGACGATGTAGTCCGGGGTCGGGAAGTCCGGCTCACCGGCGCCGAAGCCGATCACCGGACGCCCGGCGGCCTTGAGGGCCTTGGCCTTGGCGTCCACGGCGAGGGTGGCGGACTCGGAGATCGCGCCGACTCGGGCGGAGACCCGGCGCTCGGTGGGAGGGGTTGCAGCGCTCATGGGGCCCATCGTTCCAGACCGGAAACGTCACCGGCACACGGGTTTCACAGACTGAACAACGGCTGAACAACCGTCCGGATTCGCGCGCTGGCCTGGGTGATCTTGTCGAGCAGCGCAGTCGATCCCCAGTCGATCTTCCGCTCGCAAAGCCCCTACGGGCGCTTTCTGTTCGACGGGGGGCCCGGGACCACGTACACTCTCACCTCGTTGGCCTCACAGCGGCCGCACTCATCCGGTGCACACCGAGCACCCGGGCGGATGCGGTACGTTTGGGGGGAACCACAAAGGGTCGTAGCTCAATTGGTAGAGCACCGGTCTCCAAAACCGGCGGTTGGGGGTTCAAGTCCCTCCGGCCCTGCTACACACACCGCCAGGATGTGTGCGCATGTACGTACAGGTAATGCACCGCCGTGCGGCTCAGACCGGGCGCGGCACGGCCACGACCCGGGAACAGGTGAGGACGAATGGCGGACGCCGTGGGCTCCATCGACACGCCTGATGCCCAGGACGAGGCGCCCTCGAAGAAGGCTCGCAAGGGCGGCAAGCGGGCCAAGAAGGGCCCGCTGAAGCGCCTGGCCACTTTCTATCGCCAGATCGTCGCGGAGCTCCGCAAGGTCGTCTGGCCGACGCGCAGCCAGCTGACGACCTACACGACCGTGGTGATTGTCTTCGTGATCGTCATGATCGGTCTGGTCACCGTGATTGACTATGGACTCAACCACGCCGCCAAGTACGTCTTCGGCTGAGCACAGAGCGATAGGGCGCCGTGGTTACCGGCGCCCCTTTCGCATGTTCCACCCCTATGTATCCAGGAAGAAGCAGCCACCGTGTCTGACCAGAACCTGAACGACGCCATCGAGCCGGACGAGTCCGTGGAAGACGAGCTCGACATCATCGAGGGCGCGGACGAGGACCTGGACGAGGTCGAGGCTGCCGATACCGAGGCGGGCGAGCCTGCCGAGGAAGCCGCCCTCCACGTCGAGGACGAAGACGCCGAGGAAGAGTCCGGCGGCGACGTCGAGGCCGTTGAGGACGAGGAAGAGGCTGTCGAGGAGGAGCCGGCCGAGCCGGTCGACCCCGTCGTCGCCCTGCGCGAGGAACTGCGCACCCTCCCCGGCGAGTGGTACGTCATCCACACCTACGCCGGTTACGAGAACCGCGTGAAGACCAACCTCGAGCAGCGCGCTGTTTCGCTGAACGTCGAGGACTTCATCTTCCAGGCCGAGGTGCCGCAGGAAGAGGTCGCGCAGATCAAGAACGGCGAGCGCAAGACGATCCGTCAGAACAAGCTCCCCGGCTATGTGCTGGTGCGCATGGACCTGACGAACGAGTCCTGGGGCGTCGTCCGCAACACGCCCGGCGTCACCGGCTTCGTGGGCAACGCCTACGACCCGTACCCGCTGACCCTGGACGAGATCGTCAAGATGCTCGCCCCGGAGGCCGAGGAGAAGGCCGCCCGTGAGGCCGCCGAGGCCGAGGGCAAGCCCGCTCCGCAGCGCAAGGTCGAGGTCCAGGTGCTGGACTTCGAGGTCGGCGACTCGGTCACCGTCACCGACGGCCCGTTCGCCACGTTGCAGGCCACGATCAACGAGATCAACGCCGACTCGAAGAAGGTCAAGGGCCTCGTCGAGATCTTCGGCCGCGAGACGCCGGTCGAGCTCTCCTTCGACCAGATCCAGAAGAACTGAGGTTCTTCGGACCGCACGCTTCCGACCAGGTCAGACGGGCTGTCAAAGCTTGTCTGACCTGCTCGGTTTTTAGCCGCACACCTATACCCGTTATCGTTGTGCGGTATGCCTGCATCCGGGACGCGACCCGGACGCCGGCACACCTCGATTGAAAGGACCCGGAGAGTAATGCCTCCCAAGAAGAAGAAGGTCACGGGGCTCATCAAGCTCCAGATCCAGGCCGGTGCCGCCAACCCGGCTCCGCCGGTCGGCCCCGCGCTGGGTCAGCACGGCGTCAACATCATGGAGTTCTGCAAGGCGTACAACGCCGCGACCGAGTCGCAGCGTGGCTGGGTGATCCCGGTGGAGATCACGGTCTACGAGGACCGTTCCTTCACCTTCATCACCAAGACGCCGCCGGCCGCCAAGATGATCCTCAAGGCCGCGGGCATCGAGAAGGGCTCCGGCGAGCCGCACAAGACCAAGGTCGCCAAGATCACCGAGGCGCAGGTCCGCGAGATCGCCACCACCAAGCTCCCCGACCTCAACGCCAACGACCTGGACGCCGCCGCGAAGATCATCGCCGGTACCGCGCGTTCCATGGGCGTCGTCGTCGAGGGCTGAGCCCCAAACCCGTACATCAGCAGAAGTGGCGGGGCCTGCTCGGCCCGTACCACGACTCCTAAGAATCACCAGGAGAAGCAGTGAGCAAGCGCAGCAAGGCTCTCAAGGCTGCGGACGCCAAGATCGACCGGGAGAAGCTCTACGCTCCCCTCGAGGCCGTCCGTCTCGCCAAGGAGACCTCCACGACCAAGTTCGACGGCACCGTCGAGGTCGCCTTCCGTCTGGGTGTCGACCCGCGCAAGGCCGACCAGATGGTCCGTGGCACCGTGAACCTCCCGCACGGCACCGGTAAGACCGCCCGGGTCCTGGTCTTCGCGACCGGTGACCGTGCCGAGGCCGCACTCGCCGCGGGCGCCGACATCGTCGGCTCCGACGAGCTCATCGACGAGGTGGCGAAGGGCCGTCTGGACTTCGACGCCGTCGTCGCCACCCCGGACCTCATGGGCAAGGTCGGCCGCCTCGGCCGCGTGCTCGGTCCGCGTGGTCTCATGCCGAACCCCAAGACCGGCACCGTCACCCCCGATGTCACCAAGGCTGTGACCGACATCAAGGGCGGCAAGATCGAGTTCCGCGTCGACAAGCACTCGAACCTGCACTTCATCATCGGCAAGACGTCCTTCGACGACACCAAGCTGGTGGAGAACTACGGCGCGGCGCTGGAGGAGATCCTCCGTCTGAAGCCGTCCGCCGCCAAGGGTCGCTACATCAAGAAGGCCGCGGTCAGCACCACCATGGGCCCCGGCATCCAGCTCGACCCGAACCGCACCCGCAACCTCCTCGTCGAGGAGGACCCGGCGGCGGTCTGAGCCTGAGGCTCACCCGAAGTCCGGTCACGGGCCCCGCACCTTCCGAGGTGCGGGGCCCGTTCCCATGTGCGGGGAGCGCGCCCTGAGTTAGCGTCTGGACAGGGCCGACACGCACAGGGGGACGCATGAAGAGCAGCACGGGGGGCCGTACGGTCTGCTCGGTCGCGGTGGTGGCCGTACTGGTGGGCGTGGCCGGCTGCACCTCCTCCGGCTCCTCCGACGACAAGCCCGCACAGAGCCGTGAGGCGACACCCTCCGGCTCCGTCGCGGCGGCCCTGCGCTCCGCCGAGCGCACCACCGAACAGGCCGCGTCGGCCCGGGTGAGCAGCGTCACGGTCATGGGCACCCAGCTGTCCGTCAAGGGCGACGGCGCCATCGGCTGGCGGGACGGGCTCACCGGCCGGATGACGATCACGTACACCGGTGGCACGGTGGCCGACACCATGCGGGAGCTGGGTGTGACCTCGATGGAGGCCCGCTATCTCGCCGACGCCTACTACGCGCGCATGGGGGACACGTTCGCGGCGAGGATCGGCGGCAAACACTGGGTGAAGTACGCCTACGAGGACCTCAAGACCCTCGGCGGCGGCGCCAACTTCGCCGATCAGATGCGCAGCACCACGCCCGACCAGTCCGTGAAGCTGCTGCTGGACTCCGAGGACGTGCGCCGGGTCGGCGCGGAGAAGGTGGGCGGGCGGAGCGCCACGCACTACTCCGGGACCGTCGCGGTGGCGGACGTCACCGACGCGGATTTGCGCCGGCAGCTCGACCGGGCCGGGGTCACCACCGAGACCGTCGACATCTGGGTCGACGACAGGAACCTGCTGGTCAAGAAGGTCGAGAAGAGCCGGACGGCGACCGATCAGGTGACCCAGACCGCCCTCTACAGCGACTACGGCGTGCGCGTCTCCGTCGAGAAGCCGCCGGCCGCCGACACCGAGGACTTCAAGGCGCTGCTGAAGAAGCGCTGAGGAAACCGGGCGGCGGCTCCACCCCCTGAGGGATTAGGCTCACGATCTTCGCTGTGCGCCGACCACGCATCAGCCATGTGTTCCTCGGGGGGATTCCATGAGATCTGCCGTACGCGCCGCCGTGCCGCTCGCCGCGCTCCTGCTGGCCGGCTGCGGCGCCGGCAGCGGCGCGGGGGAGTCCTCCGGGACGTCCGCCGCGGACGCCGTCGCGCGGGCCGCCGAGAAGTCGCAGGACGTGACGTCGGTCCACTACCGCGCCACCGGCCGCATACCGGAGACGGGCCGGGTCAGCACCGAGGCGCAGGTCTCCGTCGAGCCGTCGCGGGCCCGCGTGACGACGGTCCAGTCGGGCACCTCGGCGGGCAGGATGGAGTTCCGTCTCGTCGACGGCGTGCTCTACGAGAACGTGGCCGACAAGGACGTGAAGGAAGTCGGCGGCAGACACTGGGTCAGCTTCGGGCCGACCGCGAAGTTCACGGCGGGCGGCGGCCTGAAGATGGACGTCACCCTGCTGCGCGACCAGGCCGCCCGGAACCCGGCCCGGGACGCCGCCTTCCTGGCCGCCGCCGACGACGTACGGCGCGACGGCACCGAGAAGGTCGACGGCGCCGCCACCACGCACTACACGGGGACGGCGACCCTCGACGCCCTGCGCGGCTGGCTCAAGGAGCAGAAGAAGGCCACCCGCACCCGGCTCGGCCCCGGCCTCGACGAGTACGACCGGCTGGAGGTCGACGAGCTCACCCTGGACGTCTGGATCGGGGGCGACGACCGGGTCAAGCAGTTGCGCACCCAGGGCATGGGACGCCACGGCGAACTCGACCTCACCACCGTGCTCTCCTACGGCAAGCCGGTCACCGTCCGGGCCCCTGCCGCCGACGACACGGTGGATCTGCGCAAGCGGGCGAAGGACACCGCGCGCTGAGCACAGTACGGGCCGATTTGCTTGACAGTGATGCGGTCACGTACTCTCTCGGAGAAGCCAAAGACCGCTGGTCGTTGCCGTGCGCTCGCAAGAGGGTTCGGTGGCCGAAGGATCCGCTGAAAATCGCGGACGACCCGCGCAGGTGACTGTGGAAGTTGCTCCCGGAGTTCGCTGCCCAACAGCGTGCGAGTCCCGGTCGAGCCACGCCCCGTGCGCCTGCGCCGGGGCGTTTCGTTTTCCGCAGCCCCTTCTGAGCGGTCCTCATCACCCGGAAGGAGGCCACGCTTATGGCAAGGCCCGACAAGGCTGCCGCGGTAGCCGAGCTCGCGGACCAGTTCCGCAGCTCGAACGCCGCTGTGCTGACCGAGTACCGGGGTCTCACCGTGGCGCAGCTCAAGACGCTGCGTCGTTCGCTCGGTGAAGACGCCCAGTACGCCGTGGTGAAGAACACGCTGACCAAGATCGCGGCCAACGAGGCCGGGATCAACACGCTCGACGACCTGTTCAACGGTCCGACGGCGGTCGCCTTCATCACCGGTGACCCGGTGGTGTCGGCGAAGGGTCTTCGTGACTTCGCCAAGGACAACCCGAACCTCGTCATCAAGGGCGGTGTCCTTGACGGCAAGGCGCTGTCCGCCGACGAGATCAAGAAGCTCGCGGACCTCGAGTCCCGCGAGGTTCTGCTCGCCAAGCTGGCGGGTGCCTTCAAGGGCAAGCAGACTCAGGCTGCGCAGCTCTTCCAGGCGCTTCCCTCGAAGCTCGTCCGCACCGTGGACGCTCTTCGCGCCAAGCAGGCCGAGCAGGGCGGTGCCGAGTAACTCGGCTCGCACATTGACCGCGGCCGCCTGAGGCGGAAGTGGTCGACGCGGGCCGAACGTACGCCCGCCGACATGTACATCACGGCACCAGCCGATCAAGTGGAAGGATCGCCCGACATGGCGACGAAGCTGTCCCAGGAAGAGCTGCTCGAGCAGTTCGAGTCCCTCACCCTCATCGAGCTCTCCGAGTTCGTGAAGGCGTTCGAGGAGAAGTTCGACGTCACCGCCGCCGCGGCCGTCGCCGTTGCCGGCCCCGCCGTCCCCGGCGCCCCGGCCGAGGCCGCTGAGGAGCAGGACGAGTTCGACGTCATCCTCACCGGCGCCGGCGAGAAGAAGATCCAGGTCATCAAGGTCGTGCGTGAGCTGACCTCCCTGGGTCTGAAGGAGGCCAAGGACCTCGTCGACGGCACGCCGAAGGCTGTCGTCGAGAAGGTCAACAAGGAGGCCGCGGAGAAGGCTGCCGAGGCCCTCAAGGCCGCCGGTGCCTCCGTCGAGGTCAAGTAAGACCTTTTGCAGGCCCCATAGGCCTGTAACGCAATAGCGCTGAAGAGCGATCATCCATCCGGGTGGTCGCTCTTCGGCGTTCCCGGGGTCCCTGTGGCGGCGGACTTGTCCCCGGGTGCGCGAGGGGTATGGTGATCTTCGTCGTGCCTCTGAGCACCCCTGGTGGCGACCGGTCGGGGCGAGACAGGCCTTGACGAACCGCACGCAGCGCGCAATTCTCAGGACGCGTCGCCAGAACGGTCCGAATCCGAGGCATGGATCGGCGACGAAGAGGGCAGTATCAACGTGCGTTGAGGGCAGGCATGCCGAAGGCGTTGAGGACAACGAGGGTCACAGAAAATCGGGGCTGGACATCAGTGCGCCAAGTGGCTACACTGACCCTTTGCGCTGCCTGTTAGCTGTCCCCTGCCCGTCACCAGGGGTCTGCCCTCGCCTGAGCCACGACGATCAGAAGATCCCTGACCTGGGATTTCTATCGCTGTGGGCGGAGAGGGACCGGTACGCGCGTAGTGAGTCCGAGCCCTCGGAAGGACCCCCTCTTGGCCGCCTCGCGCACTGCCTCGAACGCGAATATGAACAACGGCGCCAGCACTGCCCCGCTGCGCATTTCCTTTGCAAAGATCAAGGAGCCTCTCGAGGTTCCGAACCTGCTCGCGCTGCAGACCGAGAGCTTTGACTGGCTGCTCGGGAACACCGCCTGGCAGAGTCGGGTCGAGGAGGCTCTGGAGTCCGGTCAGGACGTCCCCACCAAGTCCGGTCTGGAGGAGATCTTCGAGGAGATCTCCCCGATCGAGGACTTCTCCGGGTCGATGTCGCTGACGTTCCGCGACCACCGCTTCGAGCCGCCGAAGAACAGCATCGACGAGTGCAAGGACCGCGACTTCACGTACGCGGCCCCGCTCTTCGTGACGGCTGAGTTCACCAACAACGAGACCGGCGAGATCAAGTCCCAGACGGTCTTCATGGGCGACTTCCCGCTCATGACCCACAAGGGCACCTTCGTCATCAACGGCACCGAGCGTGTCGTGGTGTCGCAGCTGGTCCGCTCGCCGGGTGTCTACTTCGACTCCTCCATCGACAAGACGTCCGACAAGGACATCTTCTCGGCCAAGATCATCCCGTCCCGGGGTGCCTGGCTGGAGATGGAGATCGACAAGCGCGACATGGTCGGTGTCCGCATCGACCGCAAGCGCAAGCAGTCCGTGACCGTCCTCCTCAAGGCTCTCGGCTGGACCACCGAGCAGATCCTGGAGGAGTTCGGCGAGTACGAGTCGATGCGCGCCACCCTGGAGAAGGACCACACCCAGGGCCAGGACGACGCGCTG
The DNA here is from genome assembly GCF_040644695.1 of Streptomyces sp. NPDC046909. NCBI lineage: Bacteria > Bacillati > Actinomycetota > Actinomycetes > Kitasatosporales > Streptomycetaceae > Streptomyces > Streptomyces sp. NPDC046909. The sequence goes on from NZ_JBEYXC010000010.1 coordinate 46,922, forward strand.
CTCGACATCTACCGCAAGCTGCGTCCGGGCGAGCCGCCGACGCGTGAGGCCGCGCAGACGCTGCTCGAGAACCTCTACTTCAACCCGAAGCGCTACGACCTGGCCAAGGTCGGCCGCTACAAGGTCAACAAGAAGCTGGGTGCGGAGGCTCCGCTCGACGCGGGCGTCCTGACCGTCGAGGACGTCATCTCGACGATCAAGTACCTGGTCAAGCTGCACGCGGGCGAGACCGAGACGGTCGGCGACAGCGGTGTGAGCATCGTCGTCGAGACCGACGACATCGACCACTTCGGCAACCGTCGTCTGCGCAGCGTCGGCGAGCTCATCCAGAACCAGGTCCGTACGGGTCTGGCTCGTATGGAGCGCGTCGTGCGTGAGCGCATGACGACCCAGGACGTCGAGGCGATCACGCCGCAGACCCTGATCAACATCCGGCCGGTCGTCGCCTCCATCAAGGAGTTCTTCGGCACCAGCCAGCTGTCGCAGTTCATGGACCAGAACAACCCGCTGTCGGGTCTCACCCACAAGCGCCGTCTGTCGGCTCTTGGTCCGGGTGGTCTCTCCCGTGAGCGGGCCGGCTTCGAGGTCCGTGACGTGCACCCGTCTCACTACGGCCGTATGTGCCCGATCGAGACGCCCGAAGGCCCGAACATCGGTCTGATCGGTTCGCTCGCCTCCTACGGCCGCGTCAACGCGTTCGGTTTCGTGGAGACGCCGTACCGCAAGGTCGTCGACGGTGTCGTCACCGACGAGGTCGACTACCTCACGGCCGACGAAGAGGACCGATTCGTCATCGCGCAGGCCAACGCCACGCTCGACGACGAACTGCGCTTCACCGAGAACCGCGTCCTGGTCCGCCGTCGTGGCGGCGAGGTCGACTACGTCCCCGGTGACGACGTGGACTACATGGACGTCTCGCCGCGCCAGATGGTGTCGGTCGCGACCGCCATGATCCCGTTCCTCGAGCACGACGACGCCAACCGTGCCCTCATGGGCGCGAACATGATGCGTCAGGCCGTGCCCCTGATCAAGAGCGAGTCCCCGCTCGTCGGCACCGGCATGGAGTACCGCTCCGCCGTCGACGCCGGCGACGTGGTCAAGGCCGAGAAGGCGGGTGTGGTCCAGGAGGTCTCCGCGGACTACATCACCACGGCCAACGACGACGGCACGTACATCACGTACCGCCTGGCCAAGTTCGCCCGCTCCAACCAGGGCACCTCGGTCAACCAGAAGGTCATCGTCAACGAGGGCGACCGGATCATCGAGGGCCAGGTCCTGGCCGACGGTCCGGCCACCGAGAACGGCGAGATGGCGCTGGGCAAGAACCTGCTCGTGGCGTTCATGCCGTGGGAGGGTCACAACTACGAGGACGCGATCATCCTGTCGCAGCGCCTCGTGCAGGACGACGTCCTCTCCTCGATCCACATCGAGGAGCACGAGGTCGACGCCCGTGACACCAAGCTCGGCCCCGAGGAGATCACCCGGGACATCCCGAACGTCTCCGAGGAGGTCCTCGCCGACCTCGACGAGCGCGGCATCATCCGGATCGGTGCCGAGGTCGTCGCCGGTGACATCCTCGTCGGCAAGGTCACGCCCAAGGGTGAGACCGAGCTGACGCCGGAGGAGCGCCTGCTCCGCGCGATCTTCGGTGAGAAGGCCCGTGAGGTCCGTGACACCTCCCTGAAGGTGCCGCACGGCGAGATCGGCAAGGTCATCGGCGTCCGCGTCTTCGACCGTGAAGAGGGCGACGAGCTGCCGCCGGGCGTGAACCAGCTGGTTCGTGTCTACGTGGCGCAGAAGCGCAAGATCACGGACGGTGACAAGCTCGCCGGCCGTCACGGCAACAAGGGTGTTATCTCGAAGATCCTTCCGATCGAGGACATGCCGTTCCTCGAGGACGGAACTCCGGTCGACATCATCCTCAACCCGCTCGGTGTCCCGTCCCGAATGAACCCGGGACAGGTCCTGGAGATCCACCTCGGCTGGCTCGCCAGCCGCGGCTGGGACGTCTCCGGTCTCGGCGAGGACTGGGCGCAGCGCCTCCAGGCCATCGGCGCCGACCAGGTCGCCGCCGGCACCAATGTCGCCACCCCGGTGTTCGACGGTGCGCGTGAGGACGAGCTCGCGGGTCTGCTGAACCACACCATTCCGAACCGCGACGGCGACCGCATGGTGCAGCCGACCGGTAAGGCGCGGCTGTTCGACGGCCGCTCCGGTGAGCCGTTCCCGGACCCGATCTCCATCGGGTACATGTACATCCTGAAGCTGCACCACCTGGTCGACGACAAGCTCCACGCCCGTTCGACCGGTCCGTACTCGATGATCACCCAGCAGCCGCTGGGTGGTAAGGCGCAGTTCGGTGGTCAGCGCTTCGGTGAGATGGAGGTGTGGGCGCTGGAGGCATACGGCGCCGCGTACGCCCTCCAGGAGCTGCTGACGATCAAGTCCGACGACGTCACGGGCCGCGTGAAGGTCTACGAGGCGATCGTCAAGGGCGAGAACATCCCCGAGCCCGGCATCCCCGAGTCCTTCAAGGTGCTCATCAAGGAGATGCAGTCGCTCTGCCTGAACGTGGAGGTGCTGTCCAGCGACGGTATGTCCATCGAGATGCGTGACACCGACGAGGATGTCTTCCGCGCTGCGGAGGAGCTCGGCATCGACCTGTCCCGGCGCGAGCCGAGCAGCGTCGAAGAGGTCTGACGGGAGTTCGGGCGGGCTCACGACCATGAGCCCGTCCGGCCCCAGGACCCCCGTATCAGACCCCAAGACTTACGACCCTGAGAGGGATTGACGCATAGTGCTCGACGTCAACTTCTTCGACGAGCTCCGGATCGGCCTGGCCACCGCGGACGACATCCGTCAGTGGAGCCACGGCGAGGTCAAGAAGCCCGAGACCATCAACTACCGCACCCTCAAGCCCGAAAAGGACGGACTCTTCTGCGAGAAGATCTTCGGTCCGACCCGGGACTGGGAGTGCTACTGCGGCAAGTACAAGCGTGTCCGCTTCAAGGGCATCATCTGTGAGCGCTGTGGCGTCGAGGTGACTCGCGCCAAGGTGCGCCGTGAGCGGATGGGCCACATCGAGCTGGCCGCGCCCGTCACGCACATCTGGTACTTCAAGGGTGTTCCTTCGCGCCTCGGCTACCTGCTGGACCTGGCGCCCAAGGACCTCGAGAAGGTCATCTACTTCGCGGCGTACATGATCACGTACGTCGACGAGGAGCGCCGTACGCGTGACCTGCCCTCCCTGGAGGCGCATGTCTCCGTCGAGCGGCAGCAGATCGAGAACCGTCGCGACTCCGACCTGGAGGCCCGCGCCAAGAAGCTCGAGACCGACCTGGCCGAGCTCGAGGCCGAGGGTGCCAAGGCCGATGTGCGCCGCAAGGTGCGCGAGGGTGCCGAGCGTGAGATGAAGCAGCTGCGTGACCGTGCGCAGCGCGAGATCGACCGTCTCGACGAGGTGTGGACCCGCTTCAAGAACCTCAAGGTCCAGGACCTCGAAGGTGACGAGCTGCTCTACCGCGAGCTGCGGGACCGCTTCGGCACGTACTTCGACGGTTCGATGGGTGCCGCGGCGCTGCAGAAGCGCCTGGAGTCCTTCGACCTGGAGGAGGAGGCCGAGCGCCTCCGCGAGATCATCCGTACCGGCAAGGGCCAGAAGAAGACCCGTGCGCTGAAGCGGCTGAAGGTCGTGTCTGCCTTCCTGCAGACCTCCAACAGCCCCAAGGGCATGGTCCTCGACTGCGTCCCGGTCATTCCGCCGGACCTTCGCCCGATGGTGCAGCTGGACGGTGGCCGTTTCGCGACCTCCGACCTGAACGACCTGTACCGCCGTGTGATCAACCGCAACAACCGTCTGAAGCGCCTGCTCGACCTGGGTGCTCCGGAGATCATCGTCAACAACGAGAAGCGCATGCTTCAGGAGGCTGTTGACGCCCTCTTCGACAACGGTCGTCGTGGTCGCCCGGTCACCGGTCCCGGTAACCGCCCGCTGAAGTCCCTCAGCGACATGCTGAAGGGCAAGCAGGGTCGATTCCGTCAGAACCTGCTCGGCAAGCGAGTCGACTACTCGGCGCGTTCCGTCATCGTCGTCGGCCCGCAGCTGAAGCTGCACCAGTGCGGTCTGCCCAAGGCCATGGCGCTGGAGCTCTTCAAGCCGTTCGTGATGAAGCGCCTGGTCGACCTGAACCACGCGCAGAACATCAAGAGCGCCAAGCGCATGGTGGAGCGCGGCCGCACCGTCGTGTACGACGTCCTCGAAGAGGTCATCGCCGAGCACCCGGTGCTGCTGAACCGTGCTCCCACCCTGCACCGCCTCGGCATCCAGGCCTTCGAGCCGCAGCTGGTCGAGGGCAAGGCCATCCAGATCCACCCGCTCGTCTGCACCGCGTTCAACGCGGACTTCGACGGTGACCAGATGGCCGTCCACCTGCCGCTCTCCGCGGAGGCGCAGGCCGAGGCCCGCATCCTGATGCTGTCCTCGAACAACATCCTCAAGCCCGCCGACGGCCGTCCGGTGACGATGCCGACCCAGGACATGGTCCTCGGTCTGTTCTTCCTCACCACCGACGGTGAGCTCCGTGACACCAAGGGCGAGGGCCGTTCGTTCGGCTCCACGGCCGAGGCGATCATGGCGTTCGACGCCGGCGAGCTCGCGCTCCAGTCGCAGGTCGACATCCGCTTCCCGGTGGGCACCATCCCGCCGCGCGGCTGGACCCCGCCGGTGCGCGAGGAGGGTGAGCCGGAGTGGCAGAACGGTGACTCGTTCCGTCTGAACACCACCCTGGGCCGCGCGCTCTTCAACGAGCTGCTGCCCGAGGACTACCCGTTCGTCGACTACTCGGTCGGCAAGAAGCAGCTCTCCGAGATCGTCAACGACCTCGCCGAGCGCTACCCCAAGGTCATCGTGGCGGCGACGCTCGACAACCTGAAGGCGGCCGGCTTCTACTGGGCGACCCGTTCCGGTGTCACCGTCGCCATCTCCGACGTCGTCGTTCCCGAGGCGAAGAAGGAGATCGTCAAGGGCTACGAGGCGCAGGACGAGAAGGTCCAGAAGCAGTACGAGCGCGGTCTGATCACCAAGGAAGAGCGCACTCAGGAGCTCATCGCGATCTGGACCAAGGCGACCAACGAGGTCGCCGAGGCGATGAACGAGAACTTCCCCAAGACGAACCCCATCTTCATGATGGTTGACTCGGGTGCCCGAGGAAACATGATGCAGATGCGGCAGATCGCCGGTATGCGTGGTCTGGTGTCGAACGCCAAGAACGAGACGATCCCGCGTCCGATCAAGGCCTCCTTCCGTGAGGGCCTGTCGGTGCTGGAGTACTTCATCTCGACTCACGGTGCCCGTAAGGGTCTCGCCGACACCGCTCTGCGTACCGCCGACTCGGGTTACCTGACCCGTCGTCTGGTGGACGTCTCGCAGGACGTCATCATCCGCGAGGAGGACTGTGGCACCGAGCGCGGTCTGAAGCTGCGGATCGCCAACCGTGGCGCCGACGGTGTGCTGCGCAAGGCGGACGACGTCGAGACCAGCGTCTACGCCCGCATGCTCGCCGAGGACGTCGTCATCGACGGCAAGGTGATCGCGCCGGCCAACGTGGACCTCGGTGACGTGCTCATCGACCAGCTGGTGTTCCACGGGGTCGAGGAGGTCAAGACCCGCTCGATCCTGACCTGTGAGTCCCAGGTCGGCACCTGCGCCATGTGCTACGGCCGCTCCCTGGCCACCGGCAAGCTGGTCGACATCGGTGAGGCGGTCGGCATCATCGCCGCCCAGTCCATCGGTGAGCCCGGTACCCAGCTGACGATGCGTACCTTCCACACCGGTGGTGTGGCCGGTGACGACATCACCCAGGGTCTGCCGCGTGTCGTCGAGCTCTTCGAGGCCCGTACCCCGAAGGGTGTCGCGCCGATCTCCGAGGCGAGCGGTCGCGTTCGCATCGAGGAGACGGAGAAGACCAAGAAGATCGTCGTCACCCCGGACGACGGCAGCGACGAGACGGCGTTCCCGATCTCGAAGCGTGCCCGTCTTCTGGTCAGCGAGGGCGAGCACGTCGAGGTGGGCCAGAAGCTCACCGTGGGTGCCACCAACCCGCACGACGTGCTGCGCATCCTGGGTCAGCGTGCCGTCCAGGTCCACCTGGTCGGCGAGGTCCAGAAGGTCTACAACTCGCAGGGTGTGTCGATCCACGACAAGCACATCGAGATCATCATCCGGCAGATGCTCCGCCGTGTGACGATCATCGAGTCCGGCGACGCCGAGCTGCTGCCCGGCGAGCTGGTCGAGCGCTCGAAGTTCGAGGTCGAGAACCGTCGTGTGGTCCAGGAAGGCGGCCACCCGGCCTCCGGCCGTCCGCAGCTGATGGGTATCACCAAGGCCTCGCTGGCGACCGAGTCGTGGCTGTCGGCGGCGTCCTTCCAGGAGACGACCAGGGTCCTCACGGACGCGGCGATCAACGCCAAGTCCGACTCCCTGATCGGCCTCAAGGAGAACGTCATCATCGGTAAGCTCATCCCGGCCGGTACGGGTCTGTCCCGCTACCGCAACATCCGGGTCGAGCCGACCGAGGAGGCCAAGGCCGCGATGTACTCGGCCGTCGGCTACGACGACATCGACTACTCGCCGTTCGGCACGGGCTCCGGCCAGGCCGTTCCGCTGGAGGACTACGACTACGGTCCGTACAACCAGTAAGCGAGCAGCATGAGTTGAAGGGCGGTCACCCCGTTTCGTACGGGGTGACCGCCCTTCGGCGTTCTCTAGTGCGGGGTCAGTTCCCACGCCGTGACCATCACAGTCGCTACGGCGGCCAGCGCACCGATGCTCGTCAGTGGCCAGCGGGAGCGCTCCAGGGCGTCCAAGCGCTGTTCGTGGTCGGCGAGTTGTTTGTCGGTCTGGTCGCTGCGCTGGACGAGCAGGGCGAGGGAACCGTCGACGCGGGCGAAGCCGGCCTCCAAGGTGCCGCGGAGGCGCTCCAGTTCCAGGGCGACGGCGATCGGGTCATTCGGGTCGGGGTCACCCATCCGCGCCTCCTTCCGTCCGCAGCCACGAGGGCAGCAGTGCCTGGACGCCGGGCAGGGCCATGACCCGGGCCAGGCCGCCCGCGACGGCGAGCGCACCGGCGGCCCAGGGGAGGGACTCCGGGACGCCGGAGGCCCGGACGATCTCCGGGAGCATGACCGCGACGCCGACCGTGGTCTGGAGGGTGGTGCGCAGGGTGCGCTTGGTGGAGTCCTTCATGGGTCAGATCTCCTTGGTGTACGGCACCTTGAGCGCGGCCCAGGACTTCGCGCCGGGCCAGCCGTCGGCGGCGGTGCCGGTGTAGCCGCGCCTGCGCTGCCACTTGGCGTACGACGCGCGGTCGGCGTCGGTCCACTGGGGGCCGGGTCCTTCGGTGTACGCGGAGCAGCCTTCGGCGACCAGGCGCTTGCCCATCGCGGTGATGACGGGGGACTTGGGGTTCTTCTTGAACCAGGCGGCGCCGGGGAAGGGCTGGTGGGCGGGCTTGGCGGGGGTGGTCTCCGTCGGCTGCTCACCGAGCAGCTGGGAAACCCTGGCCCGGAAGTCCGCCATGGTGAAGCCGCGCGGGTCGATCTTGGCGCTGGTCCACTCCTTGTGGCCGATGACGGAGGCCGCCGTCCAGCCGTGCGCCCGGCACAGCGCGGCCGACGCGCGGGCCATGGCGTCCAGCTGGACCTCGGGCCAGGGGTCCTTGCCGTCGCCGAGGTTGACGCACTCGAAGCCGTAGAAGTGGACGTTGCCGTCGGTGTCGTTCTCGTCGGGGGCGGGGAGCGTGGCGCGTTCGGCGATCACCGCTTCCAGTACGTCGCCGTCGCCGCTGCCCGCGTGGTTGGCTCGGCCGTTGCCGACCAGGTGGACCGTGCCGTCCTTGGCGATGACGCCGTGGCAGAGGGGGCCGGGGAGGTCGGAGCGGCCGTTGAAGCAGAGGCTGACGGTGGCGGTGGTGCCGAAGGTGACGGTGTGGTGGATGATCACGCCGTTGACCGGGCCCCAACTGCCCTTGTGGTTGCGGTTGTTGGTGCGCCAGCCGGCGTGTTCGACGACGCTGACACCCTCCTTCCGGAGGGCGGAGAGCAGGGCGTCGGCGGAGAGGGGTGTGGCCATGGGCGGGTCCTTCGGGGTGACGCGGGCATGAGAAAACCCCGGCCGGCGGGAGCGGCTCGGGGCGGGCGGGAGCGGGGGATCGGCTAGGCGCCGGTGGTCGTGTCCGTCGTATCGGTGTTGCCCGATCCGTCGTCCGCACCGCCTCCCGTGTCGTCCCCGCCGCTCGGCCACAGCTCGCACAGGGCCCGGTAGGCCGCCGTGTTCTCCTGGAAGTTGGCGAGGGCGGCGGTCACCGCTCGCTGGACCGCGGTCTGGTCGGGGACGACCGGGTCCGTGCCGACCGGCATGACGGTGACGCGGCCGTTGCCGCGCAGGACGGAGCCGTTCGCGCCGGTCTCGGTGAACTGGGCGGTGACCGTGACCGGGGAGTAGGTGCCGGTGATCGAGTCGGGGGCGATGATGCTGCTCAGGCTGGTGTCGGAGACGTTGACGTAGATGGTGTGGCCGGCCTCGGTGAGGGTGGCGCGGCCGGCGAAGTCGATGGCCAGGCCCCAGGGCTGGGAGGTGTCGATGTCCATGGTGGGAGGTGCCTTTCCGGAGTCAGGTCTGGCGGCCGTGCATCAGTACGGGGTTGACGTAGACGGTGCCGCCGCTCGCGGCCATGGCCTGGATCTCGACCTTGAGCAGGGTGCCGAAGACCGAGCCGAAGTCGGAGCTGATCAGGCCCTCGTAGTTGAAGTCGGAGCCGGCGGCGACCGTGCTGCCCCACTGGACGCCGTTGACGAGGACCTGGACGCTGCCGGTGTAGCCGGTGGTGACGCGGGTGTTCATCAGGAGCCGCATCTTCGGCTGCCAGGCCACGTTGTAGGACATCGCGACCGTCGTCATGGCGGTCGCCGTGGTCTGCGGCCAGCGGGTGTACGTCGAGTCCTGCGGCGGCAGCATGGCCAGCCAGGGCCGGGCCAGGCCGCCGTTGCCGACGTCGTCCGAGAAGATCTCGCGCTCCGCGGTGTCGTAGATCCGCAGCGGCTGCTGCGAGGTGGCGGTGCCGTCGCCGTTGTACATGCTCAGGGCCCGGTTGCCGGTCTGGCGGCGGAGGTCCATCTGGTACTCGGTGCCGTTCCAGTTGCCGACCCGGAAGATGACGGGTCCGCCGGACGGGCCGACCGAGAGGGCGCCGCCCGCGACCGTGTTGAGGGCGGGGCGGCTGTTGACGGCGGTGGACAGCTGCTGGATCCGGCGTTCCATCTGGGTCAGCCGGTCGATGATGTCTTCGGGCAACTGGGGCATCAGTCGGCCTCCTCCAGATAGAGCTCGGCGGTGTCCGGGCGGCCGCGCTGGGCCGGGCTGACCTTGACGCCGATGATCCGGTAGCGGGCGTCGAGGCCCTCGGTGAACCACTCGTCCCTGATCCGGATACGGGCGGTGCGGCCGAGCAGCGCCGTCGGCACCAGGTCGTCGAGGCGGACACTGATCTCGGGGATCACCACCGCCCCGGTGGCGGCGGTGAGTTCGGTGCGGGCGATGGCGTCGAGGGTCGCCGGGGCGGTGATCTCGTTGTGGTCCGAGGTCAGGTCGATGCGCGGATATCCGGCGTGCCCGGCCGCCGTCCCGATCAGCTGGTCGGCGACCGCGACCGTGGAGGCGAGCGGTCGGGACTCGCTGGCCTGGTCGGTGTTGGTGGAGGCGCCCCGGGCGCGGGCGGTGGTGCCGCCGCGGGTCGCGTCGCGCGGGAAGGAGTACGACAGGATCGTGCCGGGCCGGTCCAGGACCAGGTCGGTGCTGCCAGTCTTGATCTTGTCGTGGCCCAGGACCAGGCGGCGCACCCGGGCGCCCGAGACCGGGTCGGTGTACACGGTGACGTGGTACTCGAAGCCGTGCTCCAGGGCGGCCAGGGCGTCCAGCGCATCCAGGTAGGAGGTCTCGTCGCCGTCCCGGTAGGTGACCGTACGGACGATGTCGGAGGTCTCGGTGCCGTAGGTGACGAGGATGTCCCCGCCGTCCAGGGAGGTCTGCATGTCGTTCCACAGGCCCCGGGCGATGGCCAGCTGGTCCGTGTCGGTGAACGTCAGCCGGTAGCCGGCGTCGTACGCGGCGGTCGTCGCCCGGATCAGCCGGCGGCCCGCGTACGACTCGAAGGTCGCCGCCTGGATGCCGAGGGTGAGGACGCCCTGGTCGTCGCTCTGCAGGGTGCTGGTCCAGATGATGCCGCCCCACCACAGGTCGTTGCCGCGCTGGAGGTAGACCGCGGTGCGGCCCTCCTCGATACGGCGGACCCGGGCGGCCATCTCCGCGTTGGGGACGGGGATGGTGCCGGAGAGGGAGCCGGCCTTGCCGATGTAGTCGTCGACGGTGACATCGCGCAGCGGGAGGATGTCGATGGTGTTGTCGGTGAGCAGGTCGCAGAAGATCGCCCGGTAGGGCGTGTTGAGGACGCTCATGCGGCGGCCTCGTAGGTGGCGGTGCCGCGGATGGCGTGGGTCGAGGCCCACGTCCAGGGGGAGAGGGCGTCCACGACGCCCTGGCCGGCGGAGCCGATCGCGGTGGCGTCGACCCGGCCCGTGCCGATGTTCAGCTCGAAGGTGCCGGTCGTGCCCAGGTAGATCCGGCCCATCGCGCGGGCGTTGGCCGCCGCGGACAGCTCGGTGAAGCCGACCACGGGCTGGGCGGCGGCCGCGGTCACCGGCAGCGAGAAGCGCCAGTTGTCCGAGTTGGTGGGGCTGGTGCCGAAGTCGGTGGTGGTGCCGAACACGATCGAGAAGTTGAGGTGCACGGTCGTACCGGACTTGAGGTAACGGCAGTTGACGGTCGCGTTGCCGAACGACGGTGTGGCGTTGCCCGTGCTGGTCGTCCAGGTCGGGGTCCAGCTCTGCCAGGTCGGCAGGACCGGGTAGTCGGCCCAGGCGGTGCCGGTCCAGCGTTGCAGCTGGCCGTAGTTGTCGCGGTACTGGCCGGGGTAGGCGCCGGCGGTGCTGCCGATGGTGACCGGCAGGATGCCGCCGACGGCGACCGTGGCCTGCCGCTGGTCGGCGAGGGCGGTGGACCAGGGGATCCCGCCGCCGCCCGCGCTCGTGCCCTTCGCCACCGTGACCTGGTAGAGCGGGAGCGCGAGGGAGGGCGTGGCGGGGACGGCGGGGGTGGCGGCCGGGGTGCCCTTGACGATCTCGACGACGGCCTCGGTGCGGCCCGAGCCGTCGTAGGCGTCGTCGTAGACCCGCAGGACGACGAGGTCGATCCTGCCGTACTGGGCGTCGCCGTCGGCGAAGGTCAGGGGCAGGTACTGGGTCAGGGCGACCGGGTAGGCGCCCTGGCCGTCGGCGCCCTGGACGACCGCCCGGCCGGGGCTGACGGAGGCGGTCATGGCGCCCGTCGTGCCGGTCACGGCGAGGCCGGAGACATGCCACTGGCCGTCGCCGGAGCCCGGCAGGATGCCGGAGCGGGTGGCGACGGCCGAGGTCGGGGTGAGGGCGCCGAGTGAGACGAGGCGGGTGTCCTCGCGGGACTGGCCGTCCGGGGACAGCCAGCCGGAGCGTACGGGCATGCTGAACTCCCTTTCCGAAGAGGTCGGTTTCCGAACAGGTCAGAAGGCCGGGTCGACGCGCAGGAAGATGTTGTCGTACCAGCAGGTCACGGCGGCGTCGTTCGAGCGGTGCAGGGCGGTCGCCGTGTAGCTCGTGCCGGCGGTGAGCGAGCCCACGCGGATCACCGAGGAGACGGAGGAGTAGACGGTGCCGCCGTGGGAGACGGCGTACTCGTCGTTCACGGCCAGGACGACCGTGCTGCCCGTGGTGACCTGCGGGGCCATGTACGCCGTGGCGGTGCTGCTGCTCTGGGTGAGCATGCGGGCGCCGAAGTGGAGGAGGACGGCGCCGGTGGTGGGGGCGGTGAAGGTGAGGGTGAGGGCGGTGACGGCGGTGTCGGTGAGGGCGGCCGTGTAGGTCGTGGACGTGGTGTAGCCGGCGTCCAGGGACTGGGCGAACGGCGACGGCGCGTTCGCCGACTGCCAGGCCGTGCCGTTCCAGCGCTGGAGGTAGCCGGTGGAGGTGTCGCGGTACTGGCCGGTGTACACGCCGGTGCTGACGACGCCCGCCGGGGCGATGCCGCCGACCGCCCTGGGGTACTTCTCCCACGCGGTGCCGCCCCAGCGTTCCAGGTAGCCCGCGTTGTCCTGGTACTGGCCGGGGTAACTGCCCGCCACCGTCGCGTTGTTGTAGACCGGCAGGATCCCGCCGGCCGCGACCAGCGTGGTGCGCACGTCGATGTTGTCGGTGGCCCAGGCGATGCCGCCGGTCCCCGCGCCGGCCCCCGCCCGCACGGTGACCTGGGCCAGGGGCAGCGCGAGCGAGGGTGTGGCGGGGACGGCCGGGGTGGCGGCCGGGGTGCCCTTGACGATCTCGACGGCGGCATCGGTGCGGCCGGAGCCGTCGTAGGCGTCGTCGTGGACCCGCAGTACGACCAGGTCGATCCGGGCGTACTGCGCGTCGCCGTCGGCGAACGTGATCGTGATGTCCTCGTCGAGGGCGACCGGGTAGGCGCCCTGGGCCGCCGTGCCCTGGATCACGGCCCGGCCCGTGGCCACGACGGCGTTCATCCCGCCGGTGACACCGCCCACGTAGAAGCCGCTCACCCGGTAGCGGGGGTCGTTGTGGCCCGGCAGGATCCCGGAGCGGGAGCCGAGCGGGCCGGTCGGGGTCGTGGCCCCCAGCGAGGCGAGGCGGGTGTCCTGGCGGGTCTGGCCGTTCGGGGAGAGCCATGCGGTGCGTACGGTCATGAGGAGGCCTCGTAGGTGCCGTGGATGGACAGGACGTCGCCCGCGGCCCAGGTGAAGGGCGCGGCCTTGTCCCAGATGGCGGTGCTGGCGCCGAGGGAGTCGCGGAGCGAGCGGACGATGCCGCCGTTGGCGGTCGCGAGTAGGCCGGAGCCCTGGTAGAGCAGTACGGCCGAGGAGTCGAAGGCCTCCGCGTTCAGGACCCGGCCGTCCAGCTTCCAGGCGGGCGTGGAGACCGGGGCGGCCGGCAGCGAGAACGTCCAGTTGGCGTTGGCGTCCTGCGCGGAGAGGTTGGTCGTCGAGCCGATCCTGAGATAGATCCGCACGTGGACGACCGTGCCCGTCTTGGCGTACGACCCGGCGAGCGTGCCGTCGCCGATGGTGGGCGCGGTGCCGTTCTCGGCGCCCCAGACCGGCGTGTAGTCGGTCCAGGCCGGCACCGGCTGGTAGGACACCCAGGACGTGCCGTTCCAGCGCTGGAGCACCCCGGCCGAGGAGTCGCGGTACTGCCCGGTGAAGCTCGCCGTGGTGACCGCGCCGGCCGGGGCGATGCCGCCCAGCGCGCTCGGGTACGCCACCCATGCCGAGCCGTCCCAGCGCTGGAGCGCGCCGCCCGAGTCGCGGTACTGGCCCGGGTAGGCGCCGTTGCCCGTCTCGCCGTACACCGGGAGGATGCCGCCGACCGCGACGGTGGGGGTGCGCAGGTCGGTGAGGGCCGTGCTCCAGTCGATGCCGCCCTTGCCGGCGCTGACCGCGGCACCGACCTTGACCTGGTAGATCGGCAGGCCGATGGCCGGGGCGGCGGGGGCGACCGGGGTGGCGGCCGGGGTGCCCTGGACGATCTCCAGGGCGGCCTTGGTCTGGCCGGAGTTGTCGTAGAGGGAGTCGTAGATCTTCAGTACGACGAGGTCGATCCGGGGGTTGGTGGCGTCGCCGTCCGCGAAGGTGAGGCCGGCCGGCTCGGAGAGCGTGACCGGGTAGGCGCCCTGGGTCGCGCCCGCCGCGATGACGGCGCGGCCCTCGTGGACGGTGGCCTTCATGGTTCCGGAGGTGCCGTCCATCCAGAAGCCGGACAGGCGGTAGAGGCCGTCGTAGGACCCGGGCAGGATGCCGGAGCGGACCTCCAGGGGGTTGGTCGGGGTGGTCGCGCCGAGCTGGGTCAGCCGGGTGTCCTCACGGGTCTGGCCGGTCTCGGCCACCCATGAGCCGCGCAGGTTCATCCGCTGGTCTCCTCTGTAGTCGTGCCGGTCGGGAACGCGGCCGTACGGCGGTGCCCGGGCCGGTCAGGAACGCAGCCATTCGGCGGTGAAGTTGGTGGCGTAGCCGGAGCCGCCGAGGGTGGTGATCGTGGAGCCCGAGTTCTGGAAGCCGTAGAGCGCGAGCTTGTCGCCGGCCGCGCACTTGAGCAGGGCGCCGCCGCCGACGGTGGTCGCGCCCGGCCCGGCGCCGACCAGCCAGGTGGCGCGCGGGACTCCGGAGCCGTTCTGGTAGATGCGGGCGCCGCGCGAGCCGGTGGTGGACTCCGTGAACCAGGTGACGGCGCCGGTGACCCGCCACCAGCCCGCACGGGGCACGGTGTAGGTGGTGGACCCGGACCAGCCGGTGACGTCGTCCACGTCGGTGGTGGTCAGGGTGATCTGGGTCCAGGTGCCGGTGGCCACGGACTGGGACGCGGTCTGCTCGACGCTCAGCAGGATCGTCGAGCGGCCCTCCGCGTACTGCCAGGCGCTGCCGTCCCAGCGCTGGAGCAGACCGCTCGCGTTCTCCTGGTACTGGCCGACGTAGCTTCCGGTGGAGAGGGCGCCGGTCGGGGCGATCCCGCCGACCGCCTTCGGGTAGGAGACCCAGGCGGTGCCGTCCCAGCGCTGGAGCGTGCCCGGGGTGTCCCGGTACTGGCCCGCGTAGGCGCCGTCGAAGCCGCTTGCCGGGACGATGCCGCCGAGCGCGGCGGTCGGATAGCGCAGGTTGGTGACCGCCGTGGACCAGGAGATACCGCCGTTGCCGGCCGAGGCGCCCGCGGGCACCGCGATCCGGTAGAGCGGCAGGGCGTTGCCGTTCGGCGTGTTGGGGACGACGGGGGTGGCGGCCGGGGTGCCCTTGACGAGCCGGAGCACCGCGGCCGTCGTACCCGTGCCGTCGTAGTCGTCGTCGAGTACGGCGAGTTCGACGAGGTCGATCCGGGCGTACTGGGCGTCGCCGTCCGGCACGGTGAGGGTCTCCGGGTCGGTCACCGCCACCGGGTAGGCGCCCTGGAGGATCCGGCCGCTCTGTATGAAGGCGCGGCCGGTGCCGATGGTGAAGCTCATCGTCCCGGTGGCGCCGGTCAGGGCGAAGCCGCCCGGGACGATGCCGCCGCGGCTCTTGAGCGGGACGTTCTCGGCCGCGCTCGCGTTGATGGTGAGCAGGCCGGAGAGGGTGAGCCGGGTGTCCTGGCGGGTCTGGCCGGTGGGGCTGAGCCAGGCTGCTGTCACGGTCATGCGATCACCACTCCGCTGAACGCCACCGGACGGCGAGCTGCGCGCCGGTGTCATAGGTGTCGGGACGGAAGGCCAGCTCCGCGCGGCCCGGTTCGAAGGCGAACAGCTCCTCGGGGCCGCTGTCCGCGGCCGCGGTGTGGCGGCGGGAGGCGGTGCCGTTGAGGGTGACGGTGCCGGCCGCGGTGTCCACGACCAGCTCGTCACCGGCCGCGAGCCCGATCTCGTAGCGCAGCCGTCGGCCCGAAGTGCGGTCCGTCACCGTGGGGTTGACGCACGGGCCGGTGAAGGTGAGCACCGGGTGGGTGGGCGCCGAACCGGTGTTGTCGGCGCCGACGTCACCGGTGGAGGCGGTCTGGCCCCAGTACAGCGGCCAGGTCAGCGGCCAGGTGAGGCCGCTCTCCGGCTGCGGCGCACCCGTGACGGCGGCCTGCTCGTCGACGGCGTAGCGGCGCGGGTCGGTGGCGTACCACTGCACGGACGCCTTGGAGACGCCCTGCGTGGTGTACGTCCGGTCCGCCGCGAGGACGCGCTGGCCGACCCGGGCCCGGACGGCCAGCGTCTCGCCGTGCAGCCGTACGGCGAGCCAGCGCTCCGTGTCGCCGAGCAGCAGCGCCTGGCGCAGCGCGCGGATCGCGGTGAGGGAGGAGGCGGTGTCGTCGGCCGGCGGTACGGTCCACACCGTGCCGCCGACCTTGCGGGGCTTGGCGTAGCGGGCGCCCGGCCAGGCGCCGTGCGCGGTCGGGTGGTCGGCGTCCGTGCTGTCGTACTCCGGCAGGTCCTCCCAGCCGGTCAGCCCGTCCCGGCCGATCTCGTACGGCGTGCCGGGGCCGAGCAGCAGTCCGGCCCACTGCATCTGCCCGTCGCGGGTGATGAGTGAGCCGGGGGGAACGTCGTCGGTGTACGCGGTTGTCGTGATCTCGGCCATCTCGGCCGTCACCTCACTCTCATGGGCGTGCGTGGGCCGCGGCGAGGAAGAGCAGGTCCTCGGCGGTGGCGTGGGCGCCGGCGCGCGCGTTCTCGTGGAACTCCTTGACGCGGTGGCGGTGTCGGTCCTGTGCCGCGGTCCGGCCGCGCCGGGCCAGGGCCCGCTGGCGCTCCAGCGCGGTGAGGGGCAGGACCTTGCCGGTCCGGGAGGTGGCGCCGGGGACCGCCACGCCACCCTCCGCGAGCATCGCGATCTTGTTCAGGTGGACGCCGAACTTCTTGCCGAGGATCGAGAAGCTGAGGCTGTTGAGCCCGTCGATCACCCAGTTCGCGAAGGCGATCAGCCCCTGGATCGGGCCCTTGACGACCCCGGCCACGGTCTGGGCGCCGGTGGTGACGAACTGCCCCATCGCGCGCAGGGTGCCGGAGGTTGCGTCCTTGATCCGGGTGAAGCCCCGGGGGATGTCCTGGGTGATCCAGGTGAGCACCGGCTTCACGGCGTTCTTGAACCCGCTCCAGATCGCCGCGACCCTGCCGCTCAGCGCCCGGGTGTCGCCGGTGGTGAGGGCCTTGAGGACGGCGAAGCCGGTGCCGATGAGGGTGCCGATGACGGTGAGGGCGGTGGTGATCAGGGTGAGGTAGCCGGTGACGTAGGTGTTCACCGCGCTCGCGATGACCTTGAGGACCGGGGTGAGGAGGGTCAGGTAGCCCCGCACGTACTGGAGGACCAGCGTGGCGAGCTGCTCCATCAGCCGCTGGCCGGTCTCCGAGTTCAGCGCGATGTCGAGCAGCCAGCCGGCCACCGGCAGGAGGAGGCCGGTGACGAAGCCGATCGGGTTGGCGCGGGTCAGGGCGTTGACGACGATCATCACGCCGGCGCCGATCGTCATGGCGGTGCCGTAGGCGTCGAGGAGGCCGCCGAAGACGCCGGAGGCGGCGATGAGCGCGCCGACGATCGCGAAGACACCGCCGAGCCCGTCCTTCAGCCTGCCGAGGGACTTCGTGGCGCTTCTGCCCCTGCCTCCGGCGGACTTGATGTCGGAGGCGGCGGCGGTGGCGGTCTGCCCGGCCTTGGTGACGGAGCGGGCGGCGGCGTCGGCGCTCGTCCTGAGCCGCTGGACGGCGGTGGCGCTCTGGCCGGTGGGGGCGGTGACACGGCCGAGGCCGGAGGCGGCGCCCTTGACGCGGTCGGTGAAGGAGCGCAGTCCGGCCTGGGACCGCTCGACCTTGCCGCGGAACGAGCGCAGGACGGGTACGGCCCCCAGGAACGGGTTGCGTACGACCGCGCTGCTCATCCGCGCGCCTTCGCCAGGAACATCAGCGCGTCGGCGGTGCGCTGGGGGCTGCTGGACTCGGCCGCGTAGTAGTGCTCGATGTGCAGGGCACCGCCGCCTTCGGAACCCTGGGCGTACGCCCTGCCCTTCGCGGCGGCCGACCTCAGCAGCCGGTCCAGCTTGCTGAGCGGCAGGACGGCCTCCGCCTCACCGGCCTCGGCGAGGAGCGCCGGGACACCGCCGGAGCGGGGCATGACGACACCGCCGGCCGCGAGGGCGGGGATCTTCGGGAGGCTCACGCCGAAGGTCTTGCCGCCGACCATCGGGACCCAGCCCGGGATGGAGACGTGGATGCCGTTGAGGGCGCCGATTGCGGAGTTGATGAGGCCGATGACCGCGTTGATCGGGCTCTTGACGGCGCTCTTGATGCCGTCGAAGGCGCGGCTCGCGATGCCCTTGAGGCCGCCCCAGATGCTGGAGAGCTTGTCCTTCACGGCCCGGAAGGCGTTGGGGATCGCGGACTTGACCCAGTTGACGACCGGCGAGATGACGGCCTTGATGCCCTTCCACACGCTGGAGACGACCGTCTTGATGGCCTTCAGCGCGGTGCTGATGACCTTCTTCCAGATGTTCACGTAGGTCTTGATGACGGTGGCGACGGCCTTGACGACCTTGGAGATCGCCGTCTTGATGCCGTTCCAGACCGACTTGATGAGCTTGCCCGCGCTCTTCATGATCGGCCCGATGGCCTTCATGACGCTGCTGATCACGGACTTGATGACCGTGAAGGCCTGCTTCAGGACCTTCTGCATGGTCTTCGAGTTGGCCACCATGTCGATGACCTTGTCGATGAGCGGCTGAAGCAGCTCCATGAGCATGCCGAAGAAGTTGCCCTTCATCGACTTGTTCATCTTGTCCTGGCCCTTGGCCGCCTTGCTCGCCCCGGACTCGTACTTCCCGAGGTTCTTGCCGGCGCTCGACCCTGTCTTGCCGGCCTTCGCGAGCGACTTCTCGGCCTGGTCGGACGCGGACTTGAGGTCCTTCAGCTCCTTGCCGGAACCGTCGGCGGCCGTTTTGAGGGCCTTCAGCTGACCGGCGCCCTTCTGACCGGCGCTGCCTATCCCCTTGGCCGCGGTCGCGGCGCCGGATGCCTTGGACTTGAAGTCCTGGAGGGAGCCGGATGCTGTCTTGAGGGAACGGACGAGACTCATTGCACACCTCCTTTCGGAGAGGTCGGGATCATCAGCCGGTGAGGGAGTCGGCGGTCCGCGTGGACGCGGCGGCCAGTTCCTCGAACAGCTTCTTGAGGCCTGAGGCGTTCCTCTGGACCGCGTCGGCGGCCTTGGCGATGTCCCTCAGCGTCTGGGCCTTGGGGAGTTTGCTGTCGCTGAAGGTGTTGAGCGTCGTGTCCAGGGTGCCGATGGCCGTGGCGACATCGGTGATGGCTTCCTTCGGACTCGGGGTCAGCTTGTTCTTCAGGTCCCCGATGGCCTTGGCGATCTTCTTGATCGCGCTCGCGGATTTCATGTCCGCGGTCGCCGAATTGAACTCCCGGATTTTCGGGGAGATTCCGGAGAGGGCGCTGTTGAGCTCGGCGATCAGTTCCCCGGTGAGGCCGTGCGGGTTGATGGAGACGGAGTTGAGGCTGTCCATCTGGACGCGGGTCATCTGCTGCGGAAGGCCGTTCTCGCCGATGGCGAGTACGCGTCCCGTCCGCTGCGGCTGGTCGTTGGGTCTGCCCACATTCAAGAGGGCTCTGGTGACCTTTTCGAGGCCCGCATTGAATATCTTTCCGAAGTCGAGCAGTTTCCCGAGCAAAAGGGCGGCGAGCGCGCCGAAAGCGAGCAGCAGCTTGCTGCCCCAGTTCTCGCCGTCCTTGATCGCGCTGAAGAGATCCTTCAGGCCGAGCGCCTCGAAGAGCGATTCGAAGAGGTTCTTGTCGGTCTCCGGGCCCTTTTTGATGGCGTTGACTATTTCGGTGGACTTGTCATCGAGCTGTTGCTTGGTGGCCGGTGAATTCGCTGGTGCGCCATCATCCTTGGGTATGGACATTGTGCCTCCAGGGCGGAACTGAGGGTTGACCGGGAGAGATGCCCGCTGATAATCTGCCCGCGCATTTTCCGTGAGAAGGGGTGGATATGAGTAATATGGCGGGTGTGGGATTTACTTTGGTGGGTCTGGGCGCGCTGATCTGCTTCCTCAATCTCACCGGGCTTCTGAAGTTCCTGAAACAGCGGAAACTGCAACGCCGAGGCGTCGAGGGGGAAGCTTTCTCGGAACGTCAGGAATGGATCCGCGAGGGACACCGCGTCTACTACCAGATCCGCCTTCCCGAGGATTCCGGCAGACGCCGGGCGCCTCGGTTCATAGAAGTGGGCGTGGAGCCGCGGGGGCCGGTGGGCACCACTGTGCCGGTGGTGTACGACCCGAGCAGGCCGAGTCGGGCCAAGACCGGAACGCTGGCGGACATCGATCTGTCCGAAGAGCGCGTCATGGTGATGTTCTTCTGGATTCCAGGGCTGGCCTGCGTGGCCGTGGGCGCGGCACTGGCGCTCGTTTTCTGGTGAAGCGGCCGGCGCCACGGTGACGGTCGGGCGGGGGCCGACGCGTCCCGCGGCGCTTCCGGGGGTGTGCTGGTGGGGCTACGGCCGGCGCTGACGGCCCAGGGGACCGCGTCCCGCCTCCGACAGCGCGTCCGTCCACCCCGCCGCGTAGGCGCGGGACTCGCGGGCGAGCAGCTCTTCGTACACCCGGTCGAGCAGGGCCTCGCGGCTGGGCGCGGGGGCGTGCAGGAGGTGGGCGAGGCGGGTGTAGGAGTCGATCGGCTGCTGCTGGTTGCTCGTGCCAGTCGCCATGTCTGTCGGCCTGCTTTCCGGTCTGTCCGCTGGGCTGGTGGTACAGATGGCGCTCCCGCGAGGGCGTTCGAAGCGTCTGTTCGAACTAGTGTACGAGTAGACCGGTGGTGTCGCTCCGTGTTTGCCGAAGACGCTGTGTGACGAGTCTTTGGATCAAGGTCTGGACCTGCGGAGATACCGGGGTGTGGTGGAGGTTGTGTCAGGTTCGTGGAGTACGATCCGGCCGTTCTCCCGTCGGTTAATCGAAAGTGAACGGCAAGGCCCGGCAAGGCATCCGAGGGCCTGCCGTACGACGGTGGACGGCGACCGGCAGCCGTCCTCGCGCGGGGGGCGCGCGATGGGGCAGGGACGAGAGCAAGGCCTACGGGGTGGACGGGGACGCGAGCAACGCGCGGCAACGGCATGTGATCGACTGGCTGGAACAGGCCCCCGATCTGCCGCATCTCATCGCCCGGCTCTCCGAGTTGGTGCTGCGCCTCGGTCACGAGCCCGAAGACCTGGTGATCCTTCCGCGCGCCGAGCTCGACCGGCGGGAGACCGCCGCCTACAGCGCCGGCTGGGCCGATGTGGTCGACGAGCAACTCCCCGCTGTTCGAAGGGCGTATGAACAGCGGATCACCGCCGCCTATCTGCAAGGGCAGGAGGACGCCCGCACCGGGCGCCGGCCGCGTCGGGCCCGTCGGGTCGAGGGGGAGCGGGAACGGGAGTCGGGGGGTGAGGTCATCGCGCTGCCTTACGTCCAACTCCTGCGGCCGCCCGATGAGTTGACGCGGGTAGAACAGCGGGGCGAGCGGGAGCGGTCCGTGGCGGACGGGCGGGCCGCCGACGGAACGGACGGTACGGAGACGGCCGCCGAGCCCCCGGCCGAGCCGTTGCTCTCCGCTCGCGATGTGCGGGAGAAGCGCGCCGCCCCGCCCGAACGGCGTCCGGTGGTGCGACGCAACGGGCGCCCCAGCGTGCCCCCGCTGAGGGAAGGCAAGGGACGCAGGGGCGACGCGGGGGACGCGCGGAGAGAGGAGCGGACCCGCCTCTCGGAGCGGGCCCGGGCCCTCGCGGACGAACTGGAGGGCCGGGCCCCCGGCCGACGCCGGGACGAACAGGCCGAGCAGGCCGAGCCGGCGGGGCCGGCGGGGCCGCAGGACTGAGCCCGCCGTGCAGCGCACTCGGCGAACTCGGCGCATCCGGCGTCCTCAGCCGAAGAACCGGGCCAACTGCACGGCGGACGGCGCCGATTCGGACGTGGGCGAGCCCGGAGCCGTAGCCGGGTCCGGGTCGCCGCTGTCCTCCCCCGTCGGCGGTTCCTCGTCGTCGTACGACGGACGCGGCACCGGCGCGGGAGGGTCCGGCTGGTCGCCCTCCTCCGAATTGACGCAGGCGAACATCCAGTTGGCGGCCGCCAGATGGTCCACGGCGGCGGCGAGGAGGTGGTCGGAGACCGACCACTCCGCGGCCTCGCCGTGCAGCTCCCGGTTCAGGGCGCTGTCGCGCGGAAGGTGCTTGACGAGGACCGCGAGTCGCCGTGCGGACAGCGTCTCGCGGTGCCAGTCGAGCAGGTCGATGCCGTAATAGCGGAGCAGGTCCGCTTCGAGGGCCTCGGCGTGTTCGTCGACGAACCCGACGAGGCTCAGCCTTCCCCCAGGCCGAGCCCGGTCTCCTTGCCGTAGGCCTCCAGGATGGCGGCGATGTCCTGCATGGTGATCTCGTGCTGCTCGAAGCGGGCGAACTGCTTCTCGCCCAGGAGCAGTTGGAGCAGCCCGTCCACGTCGTTGTCGTCGAGCTTGCGCAGCGCCTTCGCGGTCGCCCGGGTCAGCTCCGTGGGCAGGGTGTAGCTCTCCTCGTCGAGCTCGAACGACCAGGTGCGGCCGAGGGCCTCCAGGCGCTGGGCGCGGGCCGCGTTGACGTCGAAACGGGTCATGGATGCTCCTTGTGCGGTGGTGGGGAGGGGTGGAACGGGGCCGGGGTGGGGCGGGCGGGGGCGCCTGCCCCACCCCGGCGGGTCAGGCAGCCGCGTACGCGCTGTCCTTCATCACGAAGCTGGCCAGCGCCGAACCGTCGGCGGCGGCCATCGCCGTGTAGGTGATGCCGAGCTGGGCCGGGGACTTGCGGGCCAGCTTGATGTCGTCCGCCGCGGTGACCTGGCCGCGCGGGATGCCGAAGCGGTAGGTGACGGCGGTGCCGTCGCTCGCCTTGACGTCCGTGAACTCCAGGCCGAGGGCGCGTACGTCGGCGTACGGGCGGTCGGCGATGTCGTACTTGTAGACACCGGTCGAGCCGGTCACCGCGTCCACCGTGCCGCCGCCCATGAAGAACGGCAGCGTGTCCTCGTTGAACTGCAGCAGCGAGAACTTCAGGGTCAGGTCGCGGTCCGAGTACACGAAGTGCACCGGGCTGACGGCCTGCCACACGTCGACCGGCTCCAGCTTGTCCTTCTTGGAGAAGGTGACGCCGTCACCGGAGGTGAAGCCGAGGTTCTTCCAGCTCGCCCAGTCGGTGGCGGTGTCGGAGGAGAAGGTCGTCGGCACCTTGGTGTCGGCGGTGGCGACGTAGAGGCGGCCTACGCCGGCGATGCGGATCTCGGAGGAGTTGGTTCCTGCCATGGTGGTTGTTCTCCTTGTTCACAGGGGTGGGTGTGGTGCCGCACCCGGGTGTTCCGTCGTCCGGGTACGACGAAGGCCCCGCCGGGGTGGCGGGGCCTTCGGTCTCTGGGGGCGCGGGGCGCCGGGCGGTGGAGCGTCCGTCAGTAGACGTCCACGTACAGCTTCAGTACGGTGACGTAGCGGTTGGCCGCGGAGTAGAGGTAGTCGGGCAGCCAGCGCGGGCCGTCCTGTTCCTCCACCTCCGTCACGAGGTTCGTGCCGTAGCGGTTGTTCGCCATCGCCAGTACGGCCTGGCGGGCGTCGTTGGCCAGGAGGTGCGCGGCGTGCTTCGTCGGGCCGTACACCTCCAGCTCGATCAGCGGCTGGTCGACGTGGAGTTCGCCGACCCAGGCGCCGCCGCGGCGGTTGACGAGGACGGCGGCGGCGGTGCCGTCGAAGCCGGACGGTGCCTGTACGTCGACGATCGCGCCGGAAAGTCTTGAGTCGTCCCCCAGAACGTCGACGACCATCGCCTCGACGTCGGGGAAGGTGCTCGGTGGGGTGGGTGTGGTCATGCCGGGTCACCTCGGGTGCAGCGTTGTATGCAGCGTTGGGTGGGTTGCGGTGAGTGGGCGCAGCTCCGCCGCTGCAACAACTGTGACATGAGAGCGTGCGCGCACGCAACTAAATCCGGAGACCCGTGTGGGGGGAGGGGGAGGGGAGGCAGGTCACCCGTCGGCCCACGGGTGTCCTCCAGGGTGCGTCCGCCGAAGCGGAGGGGTGTCGAGCGAGGGGTGTCGAGCGGAGAGGGGTCAGTCGATCGTCGCGGCCGCGTCCGCCAGGGGGCGGGGGTCCTCGTGGCCGTGCTCCAGCGGCGGTACGTCGTTCGGCAGGAACTGCTCCACCACGCGGACGAACATCTCCCTGCGGTCGGCCGGCACGCCCAGCAGGTCCGCGACCTCCTCCAGGGTGGGGCGGCGGCCGAACTCCGCGTTGGGCGTCGGGGCGGTCAACTGGCCGCCGGGGTCGGTCAGTTCCTCGGCGGTCAGGCGGCCGGAGCGGATGAGCATGTCGCGGACCGGCACTCCCAGAACGCGGGCGAGCCGTCGGGTGGTCTCGAGGTCCGGCATGCTCTGGCGCTGGAGCAGGCGGGTGACGGCGGCGCGGTGAACTCCCGCCTCGTCCGCGATGCGTGACTTGCCGCCGCCGCGTGGGCTGTCGATGTCGTAGCCGCGGTCGCGCATCAGGTCCTCGACCCAAGCGGCGAACGCGTCCAGATCCTGGCTGGTCATCTGAGGGCTCGCTTCCTTTGGAGTGCGGCAAGTTTAGCTTGCTTGCGCGCACGGAATTACGTGCTCTCGCGCAAGTACCTAGGAAAGTTCGACGCCGAGCTGGGAGTTTTCGTGAAGGCGGGGCCCGGATTGCCCCGATCTCCCGAAAGGTTCCCTGGCATATTCGTTGCGAGCGCGCGCGCAATCTGTAAGTCTGGATGGCGCTTGCTTCACATCCGCCCCACCGGAGTCACATCGGGAGGTCCCATGTCCGTCACCGGCTCGTGCCCGCCACCGGAACGCACGGAACCCAGAGAAGCCGTCGCCTGGCAGTCCGCGGCCGCCTGCGCCGGTCTGCCGCCCCGGGTCGTCTTCTCGAAGAAGGTCAAGGAAGCCGCCCCGGCCCTGCGGGCTTGCGCCGGCTGCCCGGTACGAAGTGCCTGCGAGCAGGCCGTCGCGCCCGCTGACAACTGGTTCGACGGGGTCTGCGGAGGACGCCTGTGGCGCCGGGGCCGCCCGGTGGAGATCCCCGCCCATCTCCTCCCGGTGACGCTGAGCGCGCCGCGCGGAGGCGACGTTGCCTGACCAGTCACCGCCGCCTGACCGTCGTACGACCACAGACAAGGCACTCCCGACCGACAGCACCGCCCCGACCGACAGTGCCGCCTCGACCGACAGTGCCGCCTCGACCGACAGTGCTGCCCTCTGGATCGGCATGCTCCTCCAGCAGTTCCCCGAGCTCTCCACCGAACTCGCCCCCGGCCGGACGACACCGGCCCACCGCCCCGCCACCCCGCCGGCCCCCGCCGGCCTCGCCGAGCGCCTCCGTGAGGAGCGCGCCGAGGCCCTGCTGCTCCAGCAGGCGCACGGACTCGTCGCCCCCGGGTACGGTGCGGCGCCCCTGCGGCTGCACATCTCCGACACCATCCGGGACATCACCGACGGTGTGGTCGAGCTGGAGGAGGCGGTGCGCGACCGGCTCGGGCTGGGGCGGGCCCGCCGTGCGACCGTGCCGCAGCGGCTGCGCCGGATCGCCGCGCTGCTCGACGAGGTCGCCGCCGACGCCGTACTCGCCGCCCATGTGCGGGACGAGACCCGGCGGATGGCACGGCGGTGCGCCCGTGCGCTGGGGGACACCGAGACCGTCGTACGGGTGTCGGGCCGCTGCCCCTGGTGCGACTCCGTCTCGCTGCGGGCCTTCCCGGACCGCGCGGCCGTGCTGTGCGTCAACCCCGCCTGCCGTTGCTCGGCGCCGGACTGCGGCTGCCACGACGACCCGGCCTACCGGCACGCCTGGAACGAGGGGGAGTGGAGCCACCGATGAGAGCCGCACCGATGAGAGGCGTATCGGTGAGTGCCGTATCCGTGAGTGCCGTACCGGTGAGTGCCGAGCTGCCGACACTGATCCCCGGTCCCCTCGCCGCCCGGGAGGCCGGTGTCGCGCCCGCGACCATCCGCAAGTGGGTCCAGCTCGGCCGCCTCGCACCCGCCGGCAAGGCGGGGCGTGCCCAACTCTTCCGGCTGGAGGACGTGTTCGCGGCGGAGCGGGCCGCGGCCGCGGGAGGTGCGCGGTCCCGGAGTTGAGGGGGCGGTCCCGGCGTTGAGGGGTGGGGCGGCCGATCGGGGCGCGGCCCCCGAGCCCTTCGCCACGACGTACCCGGTGACGCGGTCTGTGACGAAATGCCGGTTCGGCGCATCATGGAGGGAGCTCGGGGGGTTGGGGAGGTGGTTCCGTGTCGAATCCTTCGTGGCAGCCCTGGCAGGGCGTCCCGCAACCCTGGCAGCCGCACGGCGTGCCGTCGCCGGCGTCCATGCTCGCCTCCCACGCCGACCGGGAGCGGACCGTGGACGTACTCAGGGCGGGGTTCGGGGAAGGGCGGCTGGAGAAGGCGGAGTTCGACAAACGGGTCGGCCGGGCGTACGCGGCCCGGACCGTGGGGGAACTGGCGCTGCTCGTCTCGGATCTGCCGCAGGGGCCGGTCGTGCAGCCCGTGGTGGTCCCGCGGACGTTTCTCCCCGCGCCCCAGCCGCGGACCAACGGCAAGGCCGTCGGAGCCGTCGTGTGCGGGCTGCTGTGTCTGCCGACCTTCGGGCTCCTGGGCATACCGGCGGTCGTGCTCGGCCAGTCGGCCCGCTCGGAGATCCAGCGCTCGGGGGAGGGCGGCGACGGGATGGCGTTGCTGGGGCTCGTCCTCGGGTGGATGTCGATCGCGGCGTGGACGCTGATCCTGACGTTGCTGGTCGCGGCGGCGCTGGTTTCCGCGTGAGGTGTGAGGTGTGAGGCGTGAAGCCGGGCGGTCACCCTGTGCGGGGTGGCCGCCCCTCTTCTCTTCGGCACGCTTCAGAGGCCGGTGCGGAGATACGGCTCCAGGGCGCGGATACGGGTGTGGTGGTCCGGATGCGTGGACAGCAGACGGGCGATCCTCCCCGGCTCCTTGAGCCGCTGCCCGCTCGCCGCGATCGCCGCCTTCTCGCGGTCCTCGGACGCCTGGAGCTGGTACAGCACCTGCGACATCTGCCCGGCGAACCCCAGTGCCGCGGCCTGCTGGTCGGCGCGCAGCTCGCCCTTGCGGCCCACGTAGGCGAGCAGATACGGGGCCAGCACCAGCGGCACGGTGATCCAAGGAGCCGCCATGAACCCCACCACGAGCAGCGTGCCCAGCACCAGGGCGACGACGAGGAAGGCGAACCCGGAGAAGAAGGCCGCGACGGCGAGCGCGATCCGGGCGATCAGCTTGGTCAGCGCCCAGGCGATCCTTCCCGGCAGCGAGTACCAGTAGCCGAGCAGGCCCGCCCAGGCGTGACCGCCGGTGTGGTGGCCGAGCTCATGGGCGAGTACGGCGGCCAGGTTGCTGCTGGGGATCTCGTTCAGGGCGTACGTCGTGACGCTCACGACGTGACCGGCGACGGCCGACGCGTTGAGCTCGCCGCTGTTCTCCACCATGAGCTCATAGCTGTGCGCCTCGATACCCGCCCGCGCGGTGACCTCACGCCAGACCGGATCCAGCCGGGACTGCTCCTGGGCCAGCGGGGCGCGGAGCTTGAGCACATGGCGCGCGAACGCCAGCTCGCTGGGGCGGTGGAAGACGAGGGCGCCGGAAGCCAGCCACACCACGACGACGATCCACGCGCCGACCTCACCGAACAGCATCGCCCCGAGCGCGGCGAGCACGGCCGCGCTGACGACCAGGCCGGGGAGGTGGATGAGCAGCCGGCCTATCGCGGTGGCGTCGGCGCCGCGCTGGTGCTGAGCGACGTGGATACGGGAGCCGAGGTGGCGGTAGTCGAGGTCGTCGGGGGCGGTGGTGGCGGGGTGGGCGGCCGCCGGGTGGGTGGTGGGTTGTGGGGGGATGGCGGGGGCGGCCGGGGTGGCGGGAGTGGCCGGATACGGGGGAGCGGGGTACTGGGGCGGGGCTCCGGCTGGGTACTGCGGTGGGGGTGACGGGGCCGGGTACGTGGGCGGGGTGTTCGTCGGGTACGGAGGGGGCGGGGTCGCGGGGGCCATCGGGTACTGCGGTTCCGAGGCGGCCGGGCTCGTCGGGTACGGGGGCGGCGGGGCCGTCGGGTACTGCGGTTCCGGGATGGCCGGGTCCGGGGGCTGGGTCATGGGGACTCCTCTGGTCTGGCGTGTTCCGTTTCCGTGGTCGGGGTGTTCGTCGGCCGGTCGCGTTCGCGTCCCGCCGGGATCATGAGGACTCCGGGGCGGCGGGCGGCTGCGGCGGCGGGGTGGGGGCGCCGGGCGGGGGAGGTGTCACGGGGGCGGGGCCCTGGGCGGCGTACGGCGTCTGGGGAGCGGGCGGCTGCGGGCTGCCCGGTTGGTACGGGGGCGGGGGTGCGGCCGGTGAGGGGGCGCTGACCTGGCCGTACGGCGTCGGTGTGGGTCCCGGCTGCGGTGGTGTCCCCGGTGCCGCCGGCCCGCCGTAGCCGTACGGAGCGGTGGGCGGTGTTCCCGGTACAGGCCCGCCTCCGGGGACGTACGGAGTCTGCGGCGCCCCCGCTTCCGCCCCGGCCCCCGCGGCTCCGTACGGAGGCGTACCGCCCGCCGGCAGCTCTCCCTGCGCCGCCCCCGCCCGTCGGCGCATCAGCTCATCCACCTCCCGTCGGATCTGCTTGAGCGACTCGGCCTTCTGGTAGTCCTCCAGGGCGTCCCCGCTGATGAGTTCCAACTGGGTTTTGATGAAGGCGAGTTGGTCCTGGTGGATGTTGCCGATGACGAGTTGGGTGTCCTCGGGGTGGGCGGCGAGGTGGAGGGCCCAGGCGCCGACGCCGCCGTGCTGGAGCCAGTACTGGTAGAAGTGGATCTTCTGGGCCGTCAGCTCCTGGTGCTGGCGCTGGCGCAGTGCCTCCAGCTCGTACTGCTGCTGCGCCTGCCGCATCCGGAACTCGTGCTCGGGGTCGAGCATCTCCGATTCGTAGCGCAGGGCCCGTCTCCGCTGCCGGTGGGCGATGGCTTCGTCGTCGAGGCGCAGCCGGATCATGCACGTGACCGCGAGTCCGATGCCCGCCGCGAAGGAGCCCGATTCGACCGCCTGCTGGACGGCCGTCTCGGCTGCCGGACTGTCCTCGATGGAGTACCGCCGGCTGACCGGGCGCGCGAACTGCTGGAGCTCGCGGGTCAGCCGGGTCGGTACGTCCCGTTCGCCGCTGCGGACGAAGGCCTCGGGGTCGTGGACCCGCCAGGTGAGGTCGGCGGTGGCGCCGAAGGCGAACGCGTCGTCGTCGGAGGGGAGTTGGAGTTCCAGCTGGACGGGGTGGCTGCCCATGTCCACCTCGTAGACCGAGGTGTAGCGGCGGGTCGCCGCGTCCGTGCGGCTGGGGCGGTGGGGCGGGATGTACGTGTCGTACGCGCCGCCCGCGGTGGCGAAGACCAGGGCGTGGTCGATCGCGGTCACCGGGCGGCGGGCCGTGTAGTCGAACCGGGCGATCGGCCGCACGGTGAGCACGGGGTCGATCAACGTGCTGTGCCGGTCGGCCTGTTGCTGCCACTCCGGCTGACGGCGGAAATCCGCCATGGTCAACTCCTCGGCTGGTGCTGTGAGTTCGGGATCGGGGTCTGGCTCGGGTTCGCGTTCGGCGGCAGGTGCAGTGCCGCCAGCAGGCGGGAGGCCACCGGCGGGGGCGGTCCGCCGTCCTCCGCGCGCAGGGTGCGCAGCAGATGGGCGAGCCGGTCGCGGTCGGCCGCGGTGAGGACCAGGGCGGGCAGCAGCAGCTCCAGGGCCTGGGCGGCGTCCGCGCGGCGCTGGGCGACATGCACCCAGGTGTGCAGGGCGCCCAGGGCCTGCCGGGTGTGGTCGCGGTCGCCGAGGGCGGTGCGCCACAGCGTGGCGAGGTCGCGGGCCGAGTCCGCCTCGTACATCCCGATGTCGGCGTACCACTCGACGAGCGCGCCCTCCTCTGCGTTGTCGCAGGCCCGCAGGAATCCGGCCAGCGCGAGCGCGCGCACCGACGGGGTGTCGTGGTGCAGCAGATGGACGAGCTCGGAGAGCATCTCGCCGCGCCGGGCCCCCACCGACAGCAGCAGGGCCGTCGACTCGACGAGGTTGCCGCTCTCGGCCTCGGTGCTGTCGTCGGCGCGTGCCCGTGCGGCGAGGGCGCTCAGGGCGGGGGCGGCGAGGTCCGGGCGGAGCGGGGCGAGCAGGCCGAGGGCGCGGATCGCGGTCCAGCGGCGGGCCCAGTGCCGGTCGGTGCACCACTGGGTGAGCAGCCGCAGGACGACCGGGGCGTGCAGCAGCTGGGCCAGGACCAGGGCGTTCGCGGCGGTCACCCGGGGTCCGAAGGAACGCGACACCGCCCAGCCGTCGATGAGCAGGGCGACCGCCGAGGGCAGGTCGGCGAGGGCGAGGAACGCGGCGGCCGCGGCGGCCCGGGTCCGTACCACCGGCCGTCCGTCGCGGGCCAGTTCGCGGAGCCAGGAGACCAGCGCGGGGCGGGCCGAGGGATGTCCCGTCCACACCTCGGCGAGCAGCACGCGTGGGGTGTCGTCCCTCGGGAAGTACGCGGTGAACTGCGGTACCGCCCCCCACTCGGTGCTCTCGTCCCGTATCTCGCCCTCGGCCCCGGCCCGTTCGAGTCGGGTCTCGGCGGCGAGCCCGAACACCGGTATCTCCGGCTGGAGTTCGGGATGCTGGAGCCGCTGGAAGTGCACGAAGAGCTTGTCCGCGAGTTCGGCGGCCAGTACATAGGGGGCCTGGTCGAAGACGGCCAGCGCGATCAGGAACGCCTTGTCCCGCAGATCGGTCCCCGCGTCGCCGAGCCGGTCCCGGCACTGCCGCTCCACCGCGGCCTGCCCGAAGTCCACGAGGCGCGCCGCCGCCTCGGCACTGCCGTCATAACCGGCCAGCACCCGCGCGAAGGCGGCCGCCTCGGCGGGGTGATGCCGGGTCGCGAGGAACTCCCGCACGGGTCCGAGCTCCAGCAGCTCGTCCGGCCGTCGTTCGGCGGCGGCCAGATGAGCCCGTACGACGTCCCGCGCGTCCGGCGCCTCCCACGCCAGCGGGGTGACGCCCAGCAGGAAGGGTGACTTCTCGACGGTGATCACCAGGTAGCCGTCGGTCTTCTTCAGCTGGTCGACGGCGGCGTAGAGGTGGTTGTCGCGGAGGGGGCGGTTGCGGGTCAGGGGCAGGTCGCGCAGGACGTACCCGACGTTGCGGGTGAGCTGGGCGGTCAGGGTCGCGGGGGTGGTCTCCTCGGACAGCGCGTGCACGGCGGGCACGCCCAGTTCGCGCAGCAGCATCCGCGCGGCGGCGTACCGTCCGGCGGCGTGGGCGCCCGAGAGGATCAGCACGCGTTCCTCGCGCAGCCGTCGCCGGGCGTCGTCGAAGGCCGGGGCCGCCACGAAGACCCTGGCGAGGTCGTCGAGTTGCTCGCGCGGTATCTCGCCGGAGACGTGCGCGGACGCGGACGTCCCGTGGTGGTGGATCTCCGTCTTGCCGCCCATGAACACGTCCCCGGCGACCTGCCCGCCGGACACCCCGTGCTGGGCACCGCCGACCAGACTGCCGCCGAAGGCCGCCGCCGAGCCCAGGATGAACCCCGGGGTGTGCGCGAACAGCTCCCGCTGAGCCGCCCGCGCCTCCTGCGTCCGCTCCTCGGGTTCGACGGGTTCCGCGGTGGCGCCGCCGGGGCTCGGCTGCGGGTGCCGCGGCGGTACGGCGTCGGCGGCGGGCGCGTCCGACGGGGGCACGGTCATGCGGAGTCACCCCGCGAGCTCTCGGAGCCGCCGAGGTGGACGTTCCCGGTGACCTCACCTCCGGACACCCCGTGCTGGTCACCGCCGACGAGGCTGCCGCCGAAGGAGGGGGAGCCGCCGTTGAAGGTGAAGGTGACGCCGCCCCCGGCAGCCCCCGCCCCCGGCTCCCCCCGCGGCCCCGGTGCCGGGCCGTCCCCCGAAGTACCCGGCACCGGGGCTCCCCCCGTCCCCCCTTCACTGTGGTCGTCGGTCGCCGGCACCGGGCCGTGCAGCCAGGCCGGCAGCGGACCGTTCTTGCTGGTCACCGTCACGGCGTGGAAGTCGGATGCCGGGATGCCGGGATGGTCGTGCCGCACGATGCCCCCGTGGACGCTCTCCGAGACGCACAGGGCGAAGTCGTCCCGGCGTTCGCGCAGGGCGGCGCGCAGGAGCGGGGCGTCCAGGAGGCGGCAGGCGTGGTTGAGGTCGGAGCCGACCCAGCCGTCGTGCTCGTCCACGGCGACGTATCCCGTGGCGACCACGCCCCGCAGCCGGATCTGCGCCGAGCTCGACGCCATGCGGTTGACGGAGCGCAGCTGGGCGGGGACCTGGGTGAGCAGGGCGCGCAGCAGCGCCGGTACGGACGCGTTCGCGTCGATCAGCTCCATCACCGCGTCGCCCCGGTCGGCCCGCAGCCGCAGCGTCTCGTCGATGCCGGCGCTCTCCAGCGCGCGGTCGGTGATGTCGTAGAGCATCCGCCGTAAGTACGCCTGCTCCACGTCGTCCCGGTCGCTGTACTTCTCGATGTCGAGCAGGAGGATCGTCCGGCTCAGGGGGTCGGTCATGGTCGCCTTTCCGGTGGGGATCCGGTGGGGGGTCTGCCGTCTGGCGAGAAGAGTGGCCCCAGGGGCGGCCCCGGCGAGAGGGCGGATGACGCACTGGAACTGTGACCGTGTGCACAGAAGGCGCCCGGGACACGCGGGGCGCGCGGGACCCCGTACGCCTCAGGACCCCGTACGCCTCAGGACCCCGTAGGCCTCAGGGCCCCGTCCGCCTCACGACTCCGCGCGGGCGATCCTGCGCAGTACGTCCATCCGTACGATCCGCATCGTCCTGCGCCCGGTCACCACCACGCCCCGGTCCCGCAGGTCCTTCAGCAGCCGTTGGACCATCTCGCGGGAGGCGCCCACCGAGCCGGCCAGTTCCTGTTTGCTGAGCGGGACCAGGAGTTCGACGCCGGCCTCGGTGTAGCGGGCGTTCGTGTGTGCCAGCTCCAGCAGCAGGGCCGCCAGGCGCTCGCGTACGTGCATCGAGGCGAACTCGATGCGGCGCTGGTCGGCGGCGCGCATGCGGTCGGAGGTCAGGCCGAGGAGGGCGTAGGAGACGGCGGGGGAGTCGGCGAGGAAGACCGTGAAGCGCTCCCTTTCCACCGCGACCGCGCGCACCGGCTCCAGCGCGGTGACCGTCGCCGAGCGGGGCCGTCCGGTCAGCGCGGCCGACTCGCCCACGATGTCGCCGGGGCCGCGCAGCGCGAGCAGCGCCTCGTAGCCGTTGACGGCGGCGGCGGTCACCTTGGTCCAGCCGTGGGTGACGAAGAGGACGTACGACGAGGGCTCGTGCTGGTGGAGGAGGATGTCCCGGGTCCGGAAGCGCAGCTCACGGCCGAGCGCGAGGAGTTTCTCGCGGTCCTCCTTCTCCAGGCGGGCCAGAAAGGGCACGCGGTCGTCGAGCGCGTTCTCCCCGGGTAATTCGGCCGCCGTCATGCAAGTCCCCCGTCGTCACTCTGTGCAGCGACCGATCAACGTACTGAACAAGTGGTTGGCATGAACACCAATTGCTGACATTCACAGATGTGGACGGCGCAGAACAGGGACAAGTCCGGCGTGTCGGTGCCCGCTCCATTTGTTTTGACCGAAGTCCGTGAGGTAGGTACGCTCAGACCTTGTGCCTGGGGTGTGCCCTGGCTCTCGTGCGTGCCATCGACCGCATGGCGAGCCTCCATCGGCCACCGTGAATCCGCGCCCTTTTCGCCCTCGGGTGGAAGTCTGCGGGATCCGACACACCCGACCGCGTGGGTCGGCGACGTTCCAGGTTAGCTTCACATTCGGCACACAGAAACCGGAGAAGTAGTGCCTACGATCCAGCAGCTGGTCCGAAAGGGCCGGCAGGACAAGGTCGAGAAGAACAAGACGCCCGCACTCGAGGGTTCCCCTCAGCGTCGCGGCGTCTGCACGCGTGTGTTCACGACCACCCCGAAGAAGCCGAACTCGGCCCTGCGTAAGGTCGCGCGTGTGCGTCTGACCAGCGGGATCGAGGTCACCGCTTACATTCCGGGTGAGGGACACAACCTGCAGGAGCACTCCATCGTGCTCGTGCGTGGTGGCCGTGTGAAGGACCTGCCGGGTGTTCGCTACAAGATCATCCGCGGTTCCCTCGACACCCAGGGTGTCAAGAACCGCAAGCAGGCCCGCAGCCGCTACGGCGCCAAGAAGGAGAAGTAAGAATGCCTCGTAAGGGCCCCGCCCCGAAGCGCCCGGTCATCATCGACCCGGTCTACGGTTCTCCTCTTGTCACGTCGCTCATCAACAAGGTGCTGCTGAACGGCAAGCGCTCCACCGCTGAGCGCATCGTCTACGGCGCCATGGAGGGCCTTCGCGAGAAGACGGGCAACGACCCGATCATCACGCTGAAGCGCGCTCTGGAGAACATCAAGCCGACCCTCGAGGTCAAGTCCCGCCGTGTCGGTGGTGCGACGTACCAGGTTCCGATCGAGGTCAAGCCCGGTCGTGCCAACACGCTCGCGCTGCGCTGGCTGGTCGGTTACTCCCGCGCCCGTCGCGAGAAGACCATGACCGAGCGTCTGCTCAACGAGCTTCTCGACGCCTCCAACGGCCTCGGTGCCGCTGTGAAGAAGCGCGAGGACACCCACAAGATGGCCGAGTCCAACAAGGCCTTCGCGCACTACCGCTGGTAGTCGCTACCCCCATCGAGACCGAGAGAAGACTGAAGCCTTATGGCTACCACTTCACTTGACCTGGCCAGGGTCCGCAACATCGGGATCATGGCCCACATCGACGCGGGCAAGACGACCACCACCGAGCGGATCCTCTTCTACACCGGCGTCAGCTACAAGATCGGTGAGGTCCACGACGGCGCCGCCACCATGGACTGGATGGAGCAGGAGCAGGAGCGTGGCATCACGATCACCTCTGCTGCCACCACCTGTCACTGGCCGCTCGAGGACAACGACTACACGATCAACATCATCGACACCCCGGGTCACGTGGACTTCACGGTCGAGGTGGAGCGTTCGCTCCGCGTCCTCGACGGTGCCGTCACCGTGTTCGACGGTGTCGCGGGTGTGGAGCCGCAGTCCGAGACGGTGTGGCGTCAGGCCGACCGTTACGGCGTGCCGCGCATCTGCTTCGTGAACAAGCTGGACCGTACCGGCGCCGAGTTCCACCGCTGCGTGGACATGATCTCGGACCGCCTGGGCGCCCAGCCGCTCGTCATGCAGCTCCCGATCGGTGCCGAGGCCGACTTCAAGGGCGTCGTGGACCTGGTCCGCATGAAGGCGCTCGTGTGGTCCGCCGAGGCCGCCAAGGGCGAGATGTACGACGTCGTCGACATCCCGGCCACGCACACCGAGGCTGCCGAGGAGTACCGCGGCAAGCTCATCGAGGGCGTCGCCGAGAACGACGAAGAGATCATGGAGCTGTACCTGGAGGGCCAGGAGCCCACCGAGGAGCAGCTGTACGCCGCGATCCGTCGTATCACCATCGCGTCCGGCAAGTCCAAGGACGTCACGGTCACCCCCGTGTTCTGCGGCACCGCGTTCAAGAACAAGGGCGTCCAGCCCCTGCTCGACGCGGTCGTGCGCTACCTGCCGACCCCGCTCGACGTGGAGGCCATCGAGGGCCACGACGTCAAGGACCCCGAGGTCGTCGTCAAGCGCAAGCCGTCCGACGACGAGCCGCTGTCGGCGCTGGCGTTCAAGATCATGAGCGACCCGCACCTCGGCAAGCTCACCTTCGTCCGGATCTACTCCGGTCGCCTGGAGTCCGGCACCGCCGTGCTGAACTCCGTCAAGGGCAAGAAGGAGCGCATCGGCAAGATCTACCGCATGCACGCGAACAAGCGTGAGGAGATCGAGTCGGTGGGCGCCGGCGACATCGTCGCCGTCATGGGCCTGAAGCAGACCACCACCGGTGAGACGCTGTCCGACGACAAGCAGCCGGTGATCCTGGAGTCCATGGACTTCCCGGCGCCGGTCATCCAGGTCGCCATCGAGCCCAAGTCGAAGGGCGACCAGGAGAAGCTGGGCGTCGCGATCCAGCGCCTGGCCGAGGAGGACCCGTCGTTCCAGGTCCACTCGGACGAGGAGACGGGCCAGACCATCATCGGTGGTATGGGCGAGCTGCACCTCGAGGTGCTGGTCGACCGTATGCGCCGTGAGTTCAAGGTCGAGGCCAACGTCGGCAAGCCGCAGGTCGCGTACCGCGAGACGATCCGCAAGGCCGTCGAGCGCGTCGACTACACGCACAAGAAGCAGACTGGTGGTACCGGCCAGTTCGCCAAGGTGCAGATCGCGATCGAGCCGATCGAGGGCGGCGACGCCTCGTACGAGTTCGTGAACAAGGTGACCGGTGGCCGTATCCCGAAGGAGTACATCCCTTCGGTCGACGCCGGTGCGCAGGAGGCCATGCAGTTCGGCATCCTCGCCGGGTACGAGATGACGGGCGTCCGCGTCATTCTTCTCGACGGTGCCTACCACGAGGTCGACTCCTCCGAGCTCGCGTTCAAGATCGCCGGTTCGCAGGCCTTCAAGGAGGCCGCGCGCAAGGCGTCCCCCGTGCTCCTTGAGCCGATGATGGCCGTCGAGGTCACCACGCCCGAGGACTACATGGGTGAGGTCATCGGCGACATCAACTCCCGCCGTGGCCAGATCCAGGCCATGGAGGAGCGGGCCGGTGCCCGCGTCGTGAAGGGCCTCGTGCCCCTCTCGGAGATGTTCGGTTACGTCGGCGACCTGCGCAGCAAGACGTCCGGCCGTGCGAGCTACTCCATGCAGTTCGACTCCTACGCCGAGGTTCCGCGGAACGTCGCCGAGGAGATCATCGCGAAGGCCAAGGGCGAGTAACACACTCCCGTTACACGCTTTAGGCTTGACACCGACCGC
This sequence comes from Streptomyces sp. NPDC046909, assembly GCF_040644695.1. Taxonomy (NCBI): domain Bacteria; kingdom Bacillati; phylum Actinomycetota; class Actinomycetes; order Kitasatosporales; family Streptomycetaceae; genus Streptomyces; species Streptomyces sp. NPDC046909. The sequence continues at coordinate 83,482 of NZ_JBEYXC010000010.1, forward strand.
CGGGGATCGCCCGGCACGGGAGAACCCCGGCGGGCGGCATCCCAGCAAAGATCACCTGGCGCCGATGAGTAAGGCGTACCAGAACCACTCCACAGGAGGACCCAGTGGCGAAGGCGAAGTTCGAGCGGACTAAGCCCCACGTCAACATCGGCACCATCGGTCACATCGACCACGGTAAGACGACCCTCACGGCCGCCATTACCAAGGTGCTGCACGACGCGTTCCCGGACCTGAACGAGGCCTCGGCGTTCGACCAGATCGACAAGGCTCCCGAAGAGCGCCAGCGCGGTATCACCATCTCCATCGCGCACGTCGAGTACCAGACGGAGACCCGTCACTACGCCCACGTCGACTGCCCCGGTCACGCGGACTACATCAAGAACATGATCACGGGTGCGGCGCAGATGGACGGCGCCATCCTCGTGGTCGCCGCCACCGACGGCCCGATGCCGCAGACCAAGGAGCACGTGCTCCTGGCCCGCCAGGTCGGCGTTCCGTACATCGTCGTCGCCCTGAACAAGGCCGACATGGTGGACGACGAGGAGATCCTGGAGCTCGTCGAGCTCGAGGTCCGTGAGCTCCTCTCCGAGTACGAGTTCCCGGGCGACGACCTGCCGGTCGTCAAGGTTTCCGCTCTGAAGGCCCTTGAGGGCGACAAGGAGTGGGGCCAGTCCGTCCTCGACCTGATGAAGGCCGTCGACGAGTCGATCCCGGAGCCCGAGCGCGACGTCGACAAGCCGTTCCTGATGCCGATCGAGGACGTCTTCACGATCACCGGTCGTGGCACCGTCGTCACCGGTCGTATCGAGCGTGGTGTCCTCAAGGTCAACGAGACCGTCGACATCATCGGCATCAAGACCGAGAAGACCACCACCACGGTCACCGGCATCGAGATGTTCCGCAAGCTGCTCGACGAGGGCCAGGCCGGTGAGAACGTCGGTCTGCTCCTCCGTGGCATCAAGCGCGAGGACGTCGAGCGCGGCCAGGTCATCATCAAGCCCGGTTCGGTCACGCCGCACACCGAGTTCGAGGCCCAGGCCTACATCCTGTCCAAGGACGAGGGTGGCCGTCACACGCCGTTCTTCAACAACTACCGTCCGCAGTTCTACTTCCGTACGACGGACGTGACCGGCGTTGTGACCCTCCCCGAGGGCACCGAGATGGTCATGCCGGGTGACAACACCGAGATGAAGGTGGAGCTCATCCAGCCCGTCGCCATGGAAGAGGGCCTGAAGTTCGCCATCCGTGAGGGTGGCCGCACGGTGGGCGCCGGCCAGGTCATCAAGATCACGAAGTGATCCTGGCCCGTAAGGGCTGACCGGTAGGTCTCTTCGGAGGGGCCCGTACGACTTCGGTCGTGCGGGCCCTTTCGCATGTCCAGGCGCAGGTCCAGGACAGGTGCCTACGCGGGCTCGGGCCGCGGCCCGAGGGCCATGACGGCGAGCGTGGTGACGCGGGTGATGGCCCCGCCGAGCAGCGCGGTGAGGAAGCCGTCGACATGCAGTCCGGACCCCATCTGCCCGCTGAGCCAGGAGACGAGCAGCCATACGAGGCTGTCCTGGACGATCCCGACGGCGGCGAGGGCCAGCAGCGCGACCGGGGGCGCGGTGCGGATGGAGCTGGGATAGGTGTGGATCACCTGGTTGACGATGAGAAAGCCGATGCAGGCCAGGATCGTCTGCCAGAACGGCCCGTCGTCGACGGGGGAGATCCCGGGGAGCAGGGCGGCGGCCAGGCCGACTCCGAGATAGGTGCCGAGTATGCGTCTGCGCTGGTACATGGGCGTGATCATCGGGGCGCGCCCCGGCCTCTGACAAGGCTTCGGCCAAGGGGGACGCAAGGTGGGGGCGGGGAGCCCCTGATGCCCCGGTGAGGCTGTGGCCGGGGCGAAACGAGCGTTCGGTGAAGGCTTGACCAACTCCGGGCGGCGGAACGGCGAGCGCCGCGGCAACTTCGCGTCCGGGTCGTACGGAATGCGCTTGTCTGTTCGCTGTGAGGCTGTTGTGACGACGTAGCGTGAGTCGCTCATCGGCCACCGGGGGCGGGCTTCTCATGACGACGGGCAGACAGCGGATGCGCGGTACGGACAGCCGGCCGACGCTATCGATGCGGGCGGTGGTGCGGGGGCCGCGGCAGCCGCTGCCACCGCTGGTGCCGGCCGAGGAGCCGAGGCCGAAACCCGCGGGGGCCCCTCGGCGGCGGCCCGACCGCCGGCTCTACGCCATCGACGGCCTCCGTCTCGTCGCCGCCCTGATGGTCGCCCTGCACCACTACGCCGGGACCTACCGCGTCGACCGGCCGGGCAACGCGATCTGGGACCGGCCGGTGTCCGACATCATGCCGACGGTGTTCCGGTTCGCCTCCTACGGCTGGATCGGCGTCGAGATCTTCTTCGTGATCAGCGGCTTCGTGATCTGCATGTCCTGCTGGGGCCGCACCCCGAGGCAGTTCTTCGTGTCCCGCGTGATCCGCCTCTACCCCGCGTACTGGTTCGCCATCGCCTTCACCACCGTCGTCCTGCTCACCCTGCCCGGCGTCTGGCCCCGGCAGCCGCTGCGCGAGGTGCTGCTCAACTTCACGATGCTTCAGTCCGGTTCGGGCGTCGGCAACGTCGACGGCGTGTACTGGACCCTCTGGTCCGAGCTCCGCTTCTACCTGCTGTTCCTGGTCGTGGTCGCGACGGGACTGACGTACCGGAAGGTCGTCGTCTTCTGCTGCGTCTGGGGCGCCGCGGCCATGCTCGCCCCGATCTCGGACTTCCCGCTCCTCCAGCTCCTCGCCAACCCGGAAGGCGCCTGGTACTTCATCGCCGGCCTCGCCCTGTACCTCATGCACCGCTTCGGCCAGGACCTGCTCCTGTGGGGCATCCTCGGGATGGCCTGGCTGATGGGCCAACTGGAGCTGGGGCAGCGGATCGACGAGGTCGAGCACGTCTCCGGCTGGCGGGGCAGCGTGCTGATCTTCACCGTCTTCCTGCTCGTCATGGTCGCCATCGCGCTCGGCGCGGCGGACCGGGTCCGGGGCAAGTGGCTGGTGACGGCCGGGGCACTGACGTACCCGCTCTACCTCACCCACTACACGGCCGGTACGACGGTGATCAACCGCCTCCACGACACCATGGACCCCCGGCTCCTGGTCGTCGCGGTCATCGGCGGATTCCTCCTGCTGAGCTGGGCGGTGCACCGGTTCGTGGAACGGCCGGTGGCGGGGGCGCTGAAGCGGGGTCTGGACACGTCGTTCGCACGGTTGCGCAACGCGCGGGCCTGAACGGGGGGCCTGAACTTCCGTACGGTTACCGCCTCTTGACCCTTCAGGCCCGGTAAGGCCCCTTGTAGGTATGGACGCCACCGGGGGAGTGTCTCCTGGTGGCGCCCCGGGCCGGCACGGTCCGCGTCTGGGACCTCGCGGACAGCGGCTGCCGCCACGTCCTTCAGGCTCTACGAGGACGTGCTGCTCCAGGAGACCGAGTGGGACTGAAGGGGGCCGGGACGGGTTCGGCGCCCGTGGCACCGGTTAGTCTGCCGTCTCCAAGATCGACCCACTGATGAGGTGCAAGTGAGAACAGGCAGACCTACGGCCGCCGTTGCCATGCTCGCGGGGGCGCTCGCTCTCTCGGCGCTCAACGCTCCGGCGGCCCAGGCCGCGGACACCGGCATCACCGTGTCGGACATCGTCATCAACAAGGGCAAGCCGATCGTCGTCGGCACGTCGAAGGAGGTGGAGCCGTCGCTCACCTTCACGATCACGCTGCCGGCCGGGTACAGCACCGATGATCCGTTCGCGTACGACGCGAATCCCTTCCTCTACCGTGGCGACATCGCCAAGGCGGCCGACACCGGCGAGAACTACATAGGCCCGGGCGGCTACACCTGCTACGAGCAGAGCGCCAAGAAGGCCAGCTGCGAGGGGTCCCTCTACATCGACCCCCACCCGAGCCAGGAGCACGTCGACTCCAACAGCGACGCCACCAAGTGGAAGGTCGGCGTCTCGCTGACTCTCTTCAAGGCTGACGGCAGCCTCAAGGCCCAAGAGCTGGAGACACGCTCCACGACCGTACGCCTCAAGCGCGCCGCCAAGGTCACCGTGAACGCCTCGCCCGAGCCGGTCACCAAGGGCAAGAAGATCACCGTCACCGGCAAACTGACCCGCGCGAACTGGGAGACCAAGAAGTACGGCGGCTACGGCGGCCGCACGGTCGAACTCCAGTTCCGTGAGACGGGTACCACCGCCTTCAAGACCGTCAAGAAGGTCACCACGAGCAGCACCGGCGCCCTGAGCACCACGGTCACCGCCGCCACCGACGGCACCTGGCGCTGGGTGTACCGCGGCAACGACACGACCGGCGCCGCGACCAGCGGCGGGGACCACGTCGACGTGCGCTGACCCCGCGGGGGAGGGGACGCCGGTACGTCCGGCGTCCCTGTCCAGGGGACCTGTGTTTGACCTGCGTCACTCTCGGGGTATTCTCTCCGGCTCGATTGGCGGAGCCCCTGCCCCATATGGCAGACTGTCGGAGTTGCTCGGTCGAGTGTTGATGCTGCGCGCCTCCCGCCGGGAGGACCGGAAGCGAGTCCCACAGTACTCGTCGCCCTAACTGCCACTACGGCAGCGCTGGGGCGGACGTACGGGAATCTTTCGGGAAGCAAGGTGCGGCACAGACCAGGCACCCGGTGGATCTCTTTCTCAGGCAAGGGATGTTCGAACAAGGGACATCTGTGTCAGCGAAAGCGCGACACGCCCGACCGCGTGGGTCGGAGCGAGGGTCAGGAACACCGGGTTCCAGAGTGTTTAACGAGACAAAGGACTACTGAGTAGCCATGGCGGGACAGAAGATCCGCATCCGGCTCAAGGCCTACGACCACGAGGTCATCGACTCCTCGGCGAAGAAGATCGTCGAGACGGTGACCCGCACTGGTGCGTCGGTCGCGGGCCCGGTGCCGCTGCCCACTGAGAAGAACGTGTACTGCGTCATCAAGTCGCCGCACAAGTACAAGGACTCGCGCGAGCACTTCGAGATGCGCACGCACAAGCGCCTGATCGACATTCTCGACCCGACGCCCAAGACCGTTGACTCTCTGATGCGACTCGACCTTCCGGCCGGTGTCGACATCGAGATCAAGCTCTAAGGGTCGGTGATCTGAGAATGGCTAAGCAGATCAAGGGCATCCTCGGCGAGAAGCTGGGCATGACGCAGGTGTGGGACGAGAACAACCGTGTTGTTCCGGTCACCGTCGTCAAGGCCGGCCCCAACGTCGTCACCCAGGTCCGTACGAACGACGTCGACGGCTACGAGTCCGTCCAGATCGCGTTCGGCGAGATCGACCCGCGCAAGGTGAACAAGCCCCTCAAGGGCCACTTCGCCAAGGCCGATGTCACGCCGCGTCGCCACCTCGTTGAGATCCGCACCGCGGACGCCTCCGAGTACACCCTCGGCCAGGAGATCACCGCTGAGGTGTTCGAGGCCGGGATCAAGGTCGACGTGACCGGCAAGAGCAAGGGCAAGGGCTTCGCCGGTGTCATGAAGCGTCACAACTTCAAGGGCCTCGGCGCCGGTCACGGCACCCAGCGCAAGCACCGCTCCCCCGGTTCCATCGGTGGCTGCGCCACCCCGGGCCGTGTGTTCAAGGGCCTCCGCATGGCGGGTCGCATGGGCAACGAGCGGGTCACCACCCAGAACCTGACCGTCCACGCCGTTGACGCGGAGAAGGGTCTGCTGCTCATCAAGGGCGCGGTTCCCGGTCCGAACGGCGGCCTCGTCCTGGTCCGCACCGCGGCCAAGGGGGCCTGAGGTACCGATGAGCACTGTTGACATCCTTTCGCCTGCCGGCGAGAAGACCGGAAGCGTCGAACTCCCCGCGGAGATCTTCGGCGTGGAGAAGGTCAGCATCCCGCTGATCCACCAGGTCGTCGTCGCGCAGAACGCGGCTGCCCGCCAGGGCACGCACAAGACGAAGACCCGTGGCGAGGTCCGTGGTGGTGGCAAGAAGCCTTACCGCCAGAAGGGCACCGGCCGCGCCCGTCAGGGCTCGACCCGCGCGCCGCAGTTCGCCGGTGGTGGCGTCGTGCACGGTCCCGTGCCGCGTGACTACTCGCAGCGGACCCCGAAGAAGATGAAGGCCGCGGCCCTGCGCCACGCCCTCACCGACCGGGCCCGCAACAACCGCATCCACGTCGTCACCGGCGTGATCGAGGGCGAGGCTCCTTCCACGAAGGCCGCCAAGTCGCTGTTCGGCAAGATCTCGGAGCGCAAGAACCTGCTCCTGGTCGTCGAGCGTGCCGACGAGGCCGCGTGGCTGTCCGCCCGCAACCTGCCCCAGGTCCACATCCTGGAGCCGGGCCAGCTGAACACGTACGACGTGATCGTCTCGGACGACGTGGTCTTCACCCAGGCCGCTCTCGAGTCCTTCGTCGCCGGCCCGAAGGCCAACGACACCGAAGGGACTGAGGTCTGATGGCCATCCGTCACCCCTCTATCGCCTCCAAGGCGGCCAAGGCCGCCAAGGCCGCGCGCGTCGCCAAGGCGCGTCGCCACGCCGCCGAGGGCAAGAACACCGTCGAGACGCCGCTCAGCAAGTCGTTCACGGACCCCCGTGACGTGCTGCTGAAGCCGGTCGTGTCGGAGAAGAGCTACGCGCTCCTCGACGAGGGCAAGTACACGTTCATCGTGGCCCCCGACGCCAACAAGACCCAGATCAAGCAGGCCGTCCAGGCGGTCTTCTCGGTCAAGGTCACGGGCGTGAACACGCTCAACCGCCAGGGCAAGCGCAAGCGGACCCGCACCGGTTTCGGCCAGCGTGCCGGCTCCAAGCGCGCGATCGTGACCCTTGCTGAGGGCGACCGTATCGACATCTTCGGCGGTCCGACCGCGTAAGCGGGTCGGATCGTCCGATATCGGACGAGGACTGAGAAATGGGAATCCGCAAGTACAAGCCGACTACGCCGGGCCGTCGTGGCTCCAGCGTCGCCGACTTCGTCGAGGTCACGCGGTCCACGCCGGAGAAGTCGCTGGTCCGCCCCCTGCACAGCAAGGGCGGCCGTAACAACGCCGGTCGTGTGACCGTTCGCCACCAGGGTGGCGGACACAAGCGCGCCTACCGCGTGATCGACTTCCGTCGTCACGACAAGGACGGCGTGCCGGCGAAGGTCGCGCACATCGAGTACGACCCCAACCGCACCGCGCGCATCGCGCTGCTGCACTACGCCGACGGCGAGAAGCGCTACATCCTCGCCCCGCGCAACCTGCAGCAGGGTGACCGCGTCGAGAACGGTCCCGGGGCCGACATCAAGCCGGGCAACAACCTGGCCCTCCGCAACATCCCGGTCGGTACCACGATCCACGCGATCGAGCTCCGTCCCGGTGGCGGTGCCAAGTTCGCCCGCTCCGCCGGTGCCTCCGTGCAGCTGCTCGCGAAGGAGGGCTCGATGGCCCACCTCCGCATGCCTTCCGGTGAGATCCGCCTGGTCGACCAGCGCTGCCGCGCCACGGTCGGCGAGGTCGGCAACGCCGAGCAGAGCAACATCAACTGGGGCAAGGCCGGCCGTAAGCGCTGGCTGGGCGTTCGTCCGACCGTTCGCGGTGTGGCGATGAACCCGGTTGACCACCCGCACGGTGGTGGTGAGGGCAAGACCTCCGGTGGTCGCCACCCGGTCTCCCCGTGGGGTCAGAAGGAGGGTCGTACTCGTTCGCCGAAGAAGGCTTCGAACAAGTACATCGTCCGCCGCCGCAAGACGAACAAGAAGCGCTAGGAGCGGGTTTAGATGCCGCGCAGTCTCAAGAAGGGGCCCTTCGTCGACGACCACCTGATCAAGAAGGTGGACGCCCAGAACGAAGCCGGCACCAAGAACGTCATCAAGACCTGGTCCCGTCGCTCCATGATCGTGCCGGCCATGCTCGGCCACACGCTCGCGGTGCACAACGGCAAGACCCACATCCCGGTGTTCGTCACCGAGTCGATGGTCGGTCACAAGCTCGGCGAGTTCTCGCCGACTCGTACCTTCCGGGGTCACGTCAAGGACGACCGGAAGTCGAAGCGCCGCTAGCAGCGGATCGCATTCAGACACGTAAGTAACTGAGAGGGACAACCATGGAAGCCAGGGCCCAGGCGCGGTACATCCGCGTTACGCCCATGAAGGCCCGCCGCGTGGTGGACCTTATCCGTGGCATGGATGCCACGGAGGCTCAGGCTGTTCTGCGATTCGCTCCGCAGGCAGCCTCCGTGCCGGTCGGCAAGGTGCTCGACAGCGCCATCGCCAACGCCGCGCACAACTACGACCACACCGACGCCGACAGCCTCTTCATCTCCGAGGCGTACGTCGACGAGGGCCCGACCCTGAAGCGGTTCCGGCCGCGTGCCCAGGGCCGTGCCTACCGGATCCGCAAGCGGACCAGCCACATCACCGTGGTCGTCAGCAGCAAGGAAGGAACCCGGTAATGGGCCAGAAGGTTAACCCGCATGGGTTCCGGCTCGGCATCACCACGGACTTCAAGTCCCGTTGGTACGCCGACAAGCTGTACAAGGACTACGTCAAGGAAGACGTCGCCATCCGTCGGATGATGACGTCCGGCATGGAGCGCGCCGGTATCTCGAAGGTTGAGATCGAGCGCACCCGTGACCGTGTGCGTGTGGACATCCACACCGCGCGTCCGGGCATCGTCATCGGCCGCCGTGGCGCCGAGGCCGACCGCATCCGCGGTGACCTCGAGAAGCTCACGGGCAAGCAGGTCCAGCTGAACATCCTCGAGGTCAAGAACCCCGAGACGGACGCTCAGCTGGTTGCTCAGGCCGTTGCCGAGCAGCTCTCCTCCCGCGTCTCCTTCCGCCGCGCCATGCGTAAGAGCATGCAGTCGGCGATGAAGGCCGGCGCCAAGGGCATCAAGATCCAGTGCGGTGGCCGCCTCGGTGGCGCCGAGATGTCCCGCTCGGAGTTCTACCGCGAGGGCCGTGTGCCCCTGCACACGCTCCGCGCGAACGTGGACTACGGCTTCTTCGAGGCCAAGACGACCTTCGGCCGTATCGGTGTGAAGGTCTGGATCTACAAGGGCGACGTCAAGAACATCGCCGAGGTCCGCGCCGAGAACGCTGCCGCCCGTGCGGGTAACCGCCCGGCTCGCGGTGGCGGCAACGACCGCCCGGCCCGTGGTGGCCGTGGTGGCGAGCGGCGCGGTCGCAAGCCGCAGCAGGCTGCCGGTTCCGAGGCCCCCAAGGCCGAGGCTCCCGCCGCCGCTCCGGCTGAGAGCACCGGAACGGAGGCCTGACCGACATGCTGATCCCCCGTAGGGTCAAGCACCGCAAGCAGCACCACCCGAAGCGCTCCGGCGCTGCCAAGGGCGGCACGCAGGTTGCGTTCGGCGAGTACGGCATCCAGGCGCTCACCCCGGCGTATGTGACGAACCGTCAGATCGAGGCCGCTCGTATCGCCATGACGCGTCACATCAAGCGTGGTGGCAAGGTCTGGATCAACATCTACCCGGACCGTCCCCTCACCAAGAAGCCTGCCGAGACCCGCATGGGTTCCGGTAAGGGTTCTCCGGAGTGGTGGATCGCCAACGTCAAGCCCGGACGCGTGATGTTCGAGCTGTCGTACCCCAACGAGAAGATTGCGCGTGAGGCCCTCACTCGTGCAGCGCACAAGCTGCCGATGAAGTGCCGGATCGTCAAGCGCGAGGCAGGTGAAGCGTGATGTCGGCCGGTACCAAGGCGTCCGAGCTGCGCGAGCTGGGCAACGAGGAGCTCCTCAACAAGCTCCGCGAGGCCAAGGAAGAGCTGTTCAACCTCCGCTTCCAGGCGGCGACGGGCCAGCTCGAGAACCATGGCCGTCTGAAGGCGGTCCGCAAGGACATCGCGCGGATCTACACCCTGATGCGCGAGCGTGAGCTGGGCATCGAAACGGTGGAGAACGCCTGATGAGCGAGAACAACGTGACTGAGAACACCACTGAGGCCCGTGGCTTCCGCAAGACCCGTGAGGGTCTCGTCGTCAGCGACAAGATGGACAAGACCGTCGTCGTCGCCGTCGAGGACCGCGTGAAGCACGCGCTGTACGGCAAGGTCATCCGCCGTACGAACAAGCTCAAGGCTCACGACGAGCAGAACGCCGCGGGCGTCGGCGACCGTGTCCTCCTCGCGGAGACCCGGCCGCTGTCCGCCACGAAGCGGTGGCGCGTCGTCGAGATCCTCGAGAAGGCCAAGTAATTTCCTGCGGGCATCCCCGCAGGACAGTTCCGCCAGGCTCGGCAGGGGCCCCAACTCCCGTAAGGGATAAGGCCCCTGCCGGGAACCGGCAGACAAACAGGAGATAGACGTGATCCAGCAGGAGTCGCGACTGCGTGTCGCCGACAACACTGGTGCGAAGGAAATCCTTTGCATCCGTGTGCTCGGTGGCTCCGGTCGCCGCTACGCGGGCATCGGTGACGTCATCGTCGCCACCGTCAAGGACGCGATCCCCGGTGGCAACGTGAAGAAGGGTGACGTCGTCAAGGCGGTCATCGTTCGCACCGTCAAGGAGCGCCGCCGTCCGGACGGCTCGTACATCCGCTTCGACGAGAACGCCGCCGTCATTCTGAAGAACGACGGCGACCCTCGCGGCACCCGCATCTTCGGCCCGGTCGGGCGTGAGCTGCGCGAGAAGAAGTTCATGAAGATCATCTCGCTGGCTCCGGAGGTGCTGTAAGCATGAAGATCAAGAAGGGCGACCTGGTCCAGGTCATCACCGGCAAGGACAAGGGCAAGCAGGGCAAGGTCATTGCCGCTTACCCGCGCGACGAGCGCGTCCTGGTCGAGGGTGTCAACCGGGTCAAGAAGCACACCAAGGCCGGCCCGACCGCCAAGGGTTCGCAGGCCGGTGGCATCGTCACGACCGAGGCGCCGATCCACGTCTCCAACGTCCAGCTGGTCGTTGAGAAGGACGGCAACAAGGTCGTCACGCGTGTCGGTTACCGCTTCGACGACGAGGGCAACAAGATCCGCGTTGCCAAGCGGACGGGTGAGGACATCTGATGGCTACCACCACGACTCCGCGTCTCAAGACGAAGTACCGCGAGGAGATCGCGGGCAAGCTGCGTGAGGAGTTCTCCTACGAGAACGTCATGCAGATCCCCGGCCTCGTCAAGATCGTGGTCAACATGGGTGTGGGCGACGCCGCCCGCGACTCCAAGCTGATCGAGGGCGCCATCCGCGACCTCACCACGATCACCGGTCAGAAGCCGGCCGTCACCAAGGCCCGCAAGTCCATCGCGCAGTTCAAGCTGCGTGAGGGCCAGCCGATCGGTGCCCACGTCACGCTCCGTGGCGACCGCATGTGGGAGTTCCTGGACCGCACCCTGTCGCTCGCGCTGCCGCGCATCCGCGACTTCCGTGGTCTGTCCCCCAAGCAGTTCGACGGCCGTGGCAACTACACCTTCGGTCTCACCGAGCAGGTCATGTTCCACGAGATCGACCAGGACAAGATCGACCGTACCCGGGGTATGGACATCACCGTGGTCACCACGGCGACCAACGACGCTGAGGGTCGCGCCCTCCTTCGTCACCTCGGCTTCCCCTTCAAGGAGGCGTGAGCGAGATGGCGAAGAAGGCTCTGATCGCGAAGGCTGCTCGCAAGCCCAAGTTCGGCGTGCGTGGCTACACGCGCTGCCAGCGCTGCGGCCGTCCCCACTCCGTGTACCGCAAGTTCGGCCTGTGCCGCGTGTGCCTTCGTGAGATGGCTCACCGTGGCGAGCTGCCGGGCGTGACCAAGAGCTCCTGGTAATCCCCGCTTTTAGGGATTCCCGAAGCTCTCGGTAAGCAATGGGCGTGTCAGACGCCCTCCTCTCCATGGCTTAGGCTGGGAGGGTTGGGCGTCTGACGACTGCCCGTACGACTTACTACGCCGTAGGTCCCCCGCACCGCACCCGCCTCGTCTCGGATCGAGGAGAGGGATGGCGCACCAGGAAACCCCGGCGAGAGAGGCCGAAGGCCAATTCATGACCATGACTGATCCGATCGCAGACATGCTTACGCGTCTGCGGAACGCGAACTCGGCATACCACGACTCCGTGACGATGCCGGCGTCCAAGATCAAGTCTCACATCGCGGAGATCCTCCAGCAGGAGGGCTTCATCACGGGCTGGAAGGTCGAGGACGCCGAGGTCGGCAAGAACCTCGTCCTCGAGCTGAAGTTCGGCCCGAACCGTGAGCGCTCCATCGCGGGCATCAAGCGGATCTCCAAGCCCGGTCTCCGGGTTTACGCGAAGTCCACCTCCCTGCCCAAGGTGCTGGGCGGCCTCGGCGTGGCGATCATCTCCACGTCGCACGGGCTCCTCACCGACAAGCAGGCCGGCAAGAAGGGCGTAGGCGGAGAAGTCCTCGCCTACGTCTGGTAGCGGAAAGGAATCGGAGGAAAAAGCTATGTCGCGTATTGGCAAGCTCCCCATCACGGTTCCCGCCGGCGTGGACGTCACCATCGACGGCCGTACGGTCTCGGTCAAGGGCCCCAAGGGTTCCCTGAGCCACACCGTTGCTGCGCCGATCGAGATCGCTAAGGGTGAGGACGGCGTTCTGAACGTCACCCGCCCGAACGACGAGCGTCAGAACAAGGCCCTGCACGGCCTGTCCCGCACGCTGGTGGCGAACATGATCACCGGCGTGACCCAGGGTTACGTGAAGAAGCTCGAGATCAGCGGTGTCGGTTACCGAGTGACCGCCAAGGGTTCGAACCTGGAGTTCGCTCTGGGCTACAGCCACCCGATCACCGTCGAGGCCCCCGAGGGCATCACCTTCAAGGTGGAGGCCCCCACCCGGTTCTCGGTCGAGGGCATCGACAAGCAGAAGGTCGGCGAGGTTGCGGCCAACATCCGCAAGCTGCGCAAGCCCGACCCGTACAAGGCCAAGGGCGTCAAGTACGAGGGCGAAGTCATCCGCCGCAAGGTCGGAAAGGCGGGTAAGTAAGCCATGGCATACGGACAGAAGATCCTCAAGGGCGACGCCTACAAGCGCGCCGCGATCAAGCGCCGTCACATCCGTATCCGTAAGAACATCTCGGGTACGGCTGAGCGTCCGCGTCTCGTAGTCACGCGCTCGAACCGCCACATCGTGGCCCAGGTCATCGACGACATCAAGGGTCACACCCTGGCGTCGGCGTCGACCCTGGACACCACGATCCGCGGCAACGAGGGCGACAAGTCCGCGCAGGCCAAGTCGGTCGGCGCCCTGGTCGCCGAGCGCGCCAAGGCCGCGGGCGTCGAGGCTGTCGTATTCGACCGTGGTGGCAACCAGTACGCCGGGCGCATCGCCGCCCTGGCGGACGCCGCCCGCGAAGCCGGGCTCAAGTTCTGAGCCGCTCGTAGCTAGCGGAAAGAGAGAGGTAATCCAATGGCTGGACCCCAGCGCCGCGGAAGCGGTGCCGGTGGCGGCGAGCGGCGGGACCGTAAGGGTCGTGACGGTGGCGCTGCTGCCGCCGAGAAGACCGCTTACGTTGAGCGTGTCGTCGCGATCAACCGTGTCGCCAAGGTTGTGAAGGGTGGTCGTCGCTTCAGCTTCACCGCGCTGGTCGTGGTGGGCGACGGTGACGGCACCGTGGGTGTCGGTTACGGCAAGGCCAAGGAGGTGCCGGCCGCCATCGCCAAGGGTGTTGAGGAGGCCAAGAAGCACTTCTTCAAGGTCCCCCGTATCCAGGGCACCATCCCGCACCCCATCCAGGGTGAGAAGGCTGCCGGCGTTGTGCTCCTGAAGCCCGCGTCGCCCGGTACCGGTGTTATCGCCGGTGGTCCGGTGCGTGCCGTGCTCGAGTGCGCCGGTATCCACGACGTGCTGTCGAAGTCGCTCGGCTCCGACAACGCCATCAACATCGTGCACGCGACCGTGGAGGCCCTGAAGGGTCTGCAGCGTCCCGAGGAGATCGCGGCCCGCCGTGGTCTGCCCCTCGAGGACGTCGCTCCCGCGGCTCTTCTCCGTGCGCGTGCCGGGGCGGGTGCGTAATCATGGCGCAGCTCAAGATTACGCAGGTCAAGTCCTACATCGGCAGCAAGCAGAACCACCGTGACACCCTGCGTTCCCTTGGTCTCAAGGGCATCAACACGCAGGTCGTCAAGGAGGACCGCCCCGAGTTCCGCGGCATGGTGCACACCGTCCGCCACCTCGTGACGGTCGAGGAGGTCGACTGATCATGGCGGAGAACAACCCGCTCAAGATCCACAACCTCCGTCCCGCCCCGGGCGCCAAGACCGCCAAGACCCGTGTGGGTCGTGGTGAGGCGTCGAAGGGTAAGACGGCCGGTCGTGGTACCAAGGGCACGAAGGCCCGCTACCAGGTTCCGGAGCGCTTCGAGGGTGGGCAGATGCCCCTCCACATGCGTCTTCCGAAGCTGAAGGGCTTCAAGAACCCGTTCAAGACCGAGTTCCAGGTCGTGAACCTCGACAAGCTGGCCGCGCTCTACCCCGAGGGTGGCGAGGTCACGGTCGAGGGTCTGGTGGCCAAGGGTGCCGTTCGCAAGAACAGCCTCGTCAAGGTCCTCGGCCAGGGTGAGATCTCCGTGGCGCTGCAGGTGACGGTCGACGCCGTCTCCGGCTCCGCCAAGGAGAAGATCACCGCCGCCGGCGGCACCGTCACCGAGCTCGTCTGAACACCTCAGGCGTCTCGATGACTTGATCGATCCCGACCGGGGATACCCCACAAAAGGGGTATCCCCGGTTGGTCGTTCCTAGGGTGGCAGTCTCGCCGGTAAGGTGGCCTGCACTGCCAACTTTCACAGGGTGCTTCACCTGAGGCACCCTGAGCGGCAGTTGACCGTTATGCATTCGTCTGTATCCGTCGAACCTCAAGACCGTCACCCTTGACGCAGTAGCGCGGGGGTCGCAGGAGGCACCGTGCTCACCGCGTTCGCCCGGGCGTTCAAGACGCCCGACCTGCGCAAGAAGCTGCTCTTCACGCTGGGCATCATCGTCGTGTACCGGGTCGGTACGCACATTCCGATCCCCGGCGTCGACTACACGTCCGTTCAGCAGTGCGTCGACGAGGCGTCCGCGAACCAGGGCCTCTTCGGTCTGGTCAACATGTTCAGTGGCGGCGCGCTGCTGCAGATCACCATCTTCGCGCTCGGGATCATGCCGTACATCACGGCGAGCATCATCCTGCAGCTGCTGACCGTGGTCATTCCGCGCCTCGAAGCCCTCAAGAAGGAGGGCTCGGCCGGAACGGCGAAGATCACGCAGTACACCCGTTACCTGACCGTGGCGCTCGCCATCCTTCAGGGCACCGGCCTCGTCGCCACCGCCCGCAGCGGCGCCCTCTTCTCCGGCTGCACCGCGGCGTCGACCATCGTCCCGGACCGCTCGATCTTCACCACCGTCGTCATGGTCATCACCATGACCGCCGGTACGGCCGTCGTCATGTGGCTCGGTGAGCTCATCACCGACCGCGGTATCGGCAACGGCATGTCGATCCTGATGTTCATCTCGATCGCCGCGACCTTCCCGTCCGCGCTGTGGGCCATCAAGAAGTCCGGCACCCTGGCCGACGGCTGGATCGAGTTCGGCACCGTCATCGCCGTCGGCCTGGTCATGGTCGGCCTGGTGGTCTTCGTCGAGCAGGCTCAGCGCCGTATTCCGGTTCAGTACGCGAAGCGGATGATCGGCCGCCGTGCCTACGGCGGTACGTCGACGTACATCCCGCTGAAGGTGAACCAGGCGGGTGTGATTCCCGTCATCTTCGCGTCGTCGCTGCTCTACATCCCGGCTCTGATCGCGCAGTTCTCCAGCAGCAATTCCAGCTGGAAGACCTGGATCGAGCAGAACCTGACCAAGGGCAACCACCCGATCTACATCAGCATGTACTTCCTGCTGATCGTTTTCTTCGCCTTCTTCTACGTCGCGATCTCGTTCAACCCCGAGGAAGTCGCCGACAACATGAAGAAGTATGGTGGCTTCATCCCGGGCATCCGGGCTGGCCGACCGACCGCTGAGTACCTCTCCTACGTGCTCAACCGGATCACCTGGCCGGGTTCGCTGTACTTGGGTCTGATCGCTCTCATCCCGACGATGGCGTTGGTTGGTTTCGGGGCAAACCAGAACTTCCCGTTCGGCGGGACCAGCATCCTGATCATCGTGGGTGTGGGTCTTGAGACGGTGAAGCAGATCGAGAGCCAGCTCCAGCAGCGCAATTACGAAGGGTTCCTCCGCTGATGCGAATCGTCCTCGTCGGGCCGCCTGGTGCCGGAAAGGGAACGCAGGCCACGCGCCTCGCAGAGAAACTGCGTGTCCCGCACATCTCCACGGGCGACCTGTTCCGCGCCAACATCAGCCGGCAGACGGACCTTGGCAAACTCGCGAAGTCCTACATGGACGCCGGCAACCTCGTCCCCGACGAGGTCACCATCGCGATGGCGAAGGACCGCATGGAGCAGCCGGACGCCGTCAACGGCTTCCTGCTCGACGGCTTCCCGCGGAACGTCTCGCAGGCCGAGGCGCTGGACGAACTCCTCACCACCGAGGGCATCAAGCTGGACGCGGTGCTGGACCTGGAGGCCCCCGAGGAGGAGGTCGTCAAGCGGATCGCCGGCCGGCGCATCTGCCGTAACGACTCCTCGCACGTCTTCCATGTGACGTACAAGAAGCCGGTCAAGGAAGGCGTCTGTGACGTCTGCGGCGGCGAGCTGTACCAGCGGGACGACGACTCCGAGGCGACCGTCCGCACGCGCCTTGAGGTCTACCACACGCAGACCGAGCCGATCATCGACTACTACAAGGCGCAGGGGCTGGTCGTGACGATCTCCTCCCTGGGTCCGGTGGACGAGATCACGCAGCGCGCCCTTGAGGCGCTCAAGGGCGAAGCCGCCGAGAACAAGTAGTTCGCGTGGCCCCACGGCCGCGGTGTCCTTCGGGACGCCGCGGCCGTTGTGTTGTGCCCTCGGCAAGGGCGAAATGCAAGGGCAAACGGCAAGGTCAAATTGATGTGGACATGCGACACAGGCGACACATAGGGTTCACATGACCTCACCGGCTGACCTCCGGTGACGCAACAACCTCATGGGGAAGAGGAATATGTTGAAGGCAAAGCTCGCCCGTGCGGCCCTGGTGGCCGGTGCGACCGCCTCTCTGGTGGTCGGGCTGAGTGCCTCGGCGCAGGCCGAGAGCGACAAGCAGATCACCCTCCCGTCGGGCCGTGGCTACATGCACTTCCACGACGACGGCGATGTCTTCGAGGTCTGCGACAAGAAGGCCGACGGCCATGGAGTCACCGGTGCCCTGTGGGTCCGGAACTCGGCCGGTATCCAGTCGCGGCTGTGGACCCTCGACGACGGGGGCAACTCCGGCTGTGACAAGAAGGGCGAGAACATCGGCCAGCTGTCCGTCTACAAGATGCAGGTCTGGTGGAACGGCGGCGGCGCCTCTGTCTGGTCGCCGGAGTGGTTCAACGAGTAAACCGCGGATGCGCTAGCTCGACCCGTGCGCTGACGCTTCGCCGGCTGATGGGTTGAGATCCGCTCCAGAGGGGCTGCTCCGTGTTCGCGGGAGCGGCCCCTTTCTCGTTTTCCCGTCTCTTGTGGAGGTACAGCATGGCCCCCGACCCGCAGACCAGGACCCCGTTCAGGGCTCGCCGCCTCGTGGTGACCGGCCTCGTCGCCGCCGTCGTCGCCGCGGGGATCGCCGTACCGCTCGCCCTGCGCGGCGGCGATGATACGGAAGGGCGGCCCGCGGCGAAGGCGGCCGGTGTCACCGGCGTCACGGGCGTCGCGGCGCACCCGGACCAGTCGCCGCCCCGGCAGCTGATCGCGGCGGGAAGCGTCGCCGTCTCGGCGTACTACACGACGAAGTTGGTGAAGCAGCCCGACGGGAACGCGGTCGGCACCTATGAATGGTGGCTGCTCGACACGGCCACCGGCCGGTATACGAAGACGGACTGGGCCTGGGTGGACGTCGCCCCCGGGATGCGGACCGCGGCGGTCCTGGAGCGCGATCTGCCCGTCGACCGGATAGGGCTGGTGGATCTGGCCACGGGCAAGGTGCGGCGTTGGATCGACGTCGACGGCGGTGTCGGTGGCGGTGTCGGCGGCGTGCGGTTCTCGCCGGACGGCAGGCGGCTGCTGGCGACGGCGTACCGGCTCAACCCGGACGGGCTGTTCAAGGACGCGTCCTACGTGCTGAACGACCGGACGGTCCCGGGGCCCAAGCAGAGCCGCACCGGCTTCTATGTGATCGACGTCGCCTCCGGCAAGGCGGCCTTCGCCGAGCGGCCGGCCCGGAAGACCGAACCGGGGATGCCCGTCGGCGGGCGCCAGGACTTCGAGTGGAGCCGTGACGGGGAGCGGGTGTGGGCGCCCGCCGACAACGAGGCGGGCCGGGTCTTCTACGACGGGACCGGCAAGGAGGTCCCGGCCCCGGAGCGGGAGGCCGGGCCGTACGACCCGGGAGTCGTACCGTCTCCCGACGGAAAGCTGGAGACCGGGGCCTTCGTGGGGGAGGGCAAAGAGATCGTCTCCGAGGTGCGCCGGGTGAAGAACGGTGAGCGGGCCGCCGTGATCCCCGGCCAGCAGCTGCTCGCGTGGGCCGACGACCGGCACCTCATCGCCTGGCGCTGCGATCCCGAGCGCTGCGACCCGGGCAAGGGCGAGTTCCGCAACCAGCTGCTTCTGGTCGGCCTGGACGGGAGCACCTTGCCGCTCTCCGGGTTCCGGTCGCAGACGCTGCGCGACGACAGCCGCTGGACGCCGGTGTTCACTCGGCGCTGAGCGGGGCGGGGCCCGACGGGGACGACCGCGTGTCGGCACGCCGCCGGGGGCCGTACTGTTGTGGTGTACAAGACCGGGATCCCGTGAAAGGGCAGAGCTGACAGTGCAGATCAAGAACCCCGACCAGATCGCCAAGATGCGGGCGGCGGGGCTGGTCGTCGCCGCCATCCACGCGGCCACGCGCGAAGCGGCCGTGCCGGGGGCGTCCACGAAGGACCTGGACGAGGTCGCGCGCAAGGTGCTGGCCGAGCACGGGGCGAAGTCGAACTTCCTCGGGTACGGCGGCTTCCCGGCGACGATCTGCACCTCGGTCAACGAGGTCGTGGTCCACGGCATCCCCTCCGAGGACGTCGTCCTCAAGGACGGCGACATCATCTCCATCGACGCCGGCGCGATCGTCGACGGCTGGCACGGTGACGCCGCCTACACGGCCTTCGTGGGCTCGGGTCACGCTCCGGAGCTGGTCGAGCTCTCCCGGGTGACGGAGGAGTCGATGTGGGCCGGCATCGCGGCCATGAAGCAGGGCAACCGGCTCGTGGACATCTCCCGGGCCATCGAGACGTACATCCGCCGGCAGCCGAAGCCGGGCGGCGGGAAGTACGGGATCGTCGAGGACTACGGCGGTCACGGCATCGGCACCGAGATGCACATGGACCCGCATCTGCTGAACTACGTCGACCGGCGGCGGGGCAAGGGTCCGAAGCTGGTCCCCGGGACCTGCCTCGCGATCGAGCCGATGGTCTCCCTGGGGACGCCGAAGACGGAGGTCCTCTCGGACGACTGGACGGTCATCACGACCGACGGCACGTGGTCGTCCCACTGGGAGCACTCGGTGGCGCTGACGGCGGAGGGGCCGCTGGTGCTCACGTCTCCCGACGGGGGTAGGGCGAAGCTGGCGGAGTACGGCGTGACCGCCGCTCCGGATCCGCTCGCATAGAACGTCTGTTGTCTGCGGGTGTGTGGGGGCTGGTCGCGCCCACGCGGCGGAGCCGCAAATCGATACAGCCCCGCGCCCCTAAAGGGGCGAGTCTGCGTCCCCTGCGTGCTTAATGATCTACCTCTCCGGGCATTCTTCCTCGATTCGTCTTTCCGGGTGTGCTGACGTAGACTGACTCGTCGGCTCTCGTGCACCCGCATGTCCGCATGCGCTCGTAAGAGACAAGTGCGGGAGTCGATCAAGGTAGTCGATTCGAAGGGCGAAGCGTGGCCAAGAAGCAAGGTGCCATCGAGATCGAGGGCACTGTCGTCGAGTCTCTTCCGAACGCCATGTTCAAGGTCGAGCTCCAGAACGGCCACCAGGTCCTGGCACACATCAGCGGCAAGATGCGTATGCACTACATCCGCATCCTCCCTGACGACCGGGTCGTGGTGGAGCTGTCTCCGTACGACCTGACGCGTGGCCGGATCGTCTACCGGTACAAGTAGATCCCTCTGACTCGGAGAACCTCAATCTCATGAAGGTCAAGCCGAGCGTCAAGAAGATCTGCGACAAGTGCAGGGTGATCCGCCGTCACGGCCGGGTCATGGTGATTTGCGAGAACCCGCGCCACAAGCAGCGCCAGGGCTAGTCGCAAACAGCCGCACCCTCTGCCTTCGCAGAGACTTCGCGCGACGCGAGCTGATTATGTAAATACGCGGAACCCGGACACGCCATGTCCGACACCCTCGGTTCGGAGGCCGAGGACCCGATTCGTACCTGGTACGGCGGTCGGGAGCCGGTTCTGCGTCAGACCTCCGAAGATCAACTGGAGCCATTGAATGGCACGCGTTTCCGGTGTTGACATCCCGCGCGAAAAGCGCGTGGAGGTCGCCCTCACCTACGTGTTCGGCATCGGCCGGACCCTCTCCCAGCAGACGCTGGCCGAGACCGGTATCGACCCGAACACCCGCGTTCGCGACCTCTCCGAGGAGCAGCTCGTCGCGATTCGTGAGTACGTCGACAGCAACATCAAGACCGAGGGTGACCTCCGTCGCGAGATCCAGGCCGACATCCGCCGCAAGGTCGAGATCGGCTGCTACCAGGGTCTCCGTCACCGTCGCGGCCTGCCCGTCCGCGGTCAGCGCACCAGCACGAACGCTCGTACCCGCAAGGGCCCGCGTCGCGCCATCGCCGGCAAGAAGAAGCCGGGCAAGAAGTAGTCCACAGCGGACTTCGCAGTCCAGCGGTCTTCGCTGTAGGACCGACCACCTCCCGTAGGAGTACAGATGCCCCCCAAGGGTCGTCAGGGCGCTGCCAAGAAGGTGCGCCGCAAGGAAAAGAAGAACGTCGCTCACGGCCACGCGCACATCAAGAGCACGTTCAACAACACGATCGTCTCGATCACGGACCCCTCGGGCAACGTGATCTCCTGGGCCTCCGCCGGCCACGTCGGCTTCAAGGGCTCGCGCAAGTCCACCCCCTTCGCCGCGCAGATGGCCGCCGAGTCGGCCGCCCGCCGCGCGCAGGAGCACGGCATGCGCAAGGTTGACGTGTTCGTCAAGGGCCCGGGTTCGGGTCGCGAGACCGCCATCCGTTCGCTTCAGGCGACCGGTCTTGAGGTCGGCTCCATCCAGGACGTCACGCCCACCCCGCACAACGGCTGCCGTCCGCCGAAGCGTCGTCGCGTCTGACCTCGCTTCGCAGGGCTTTTCGGGCGGTACGGCTCTTCTGAGTCGTATCGCCCGTACCCTTGTTGCATATCAGGGCATCAAATAGTGGGTGCCCCTGACTGAAGGATTCACCGCATGCTGATCGCTCAGCGTCCCTCGTTGACCGAAGAGGTCGTCGACGAATTCCGCTCCCGGTTCGTGATCGAGCCGCTGGAGCCGGGCTTCGGCTACACCCTCGGCAACTCCCTCCGCCGTACCCTCCTGTCGTCGATCCCCGGCGCTGCTGTCACCAGCATCCGTATCGACGGCGTCCTGCACGAGTTCACCACCGTGCCGGGCGTCAAGGAGGACGTCACCGACCTGATCCTCAACATCAAGCAGCTGGTCGTCTCCTCGGAGCACGACGAGCCGGTCGTGATGTACCTGCGCAAGCAGGGCCCGGGTCTGGTCACCGCCGCCGACATCGCGCCCCCGGCCGGTGTCGAGGTGCACAACCCCGACCTCGTCCTCGCCACGCTCAACGGCAAGGGCAAGCTGGAGATGGAGCTCACGGTCGAGCGTGGCCGTGGTTATGTCTCCGCCGTGCAGAACAAGCAGGTGGGCCAGGAGATCGGCCGTATCCCGGTCGACTCGATCTACTCGCCGGTTCTCAAGGTCACGTACAAGGTCGAGGCCACGCGTGTCGAGCAGCGCACCGACTTCGACAAGCTGATCGTCGACGTCGAGACCAAGCAGGCGATGCGTCCCCGTGACGCCATGGCCTCCGCCGGTAAGACGCTGGTCGAGCTGTTCGGTCTCGCCCGCGAGCTGAACATCGACGCCGAGGGCATCGACATGGGCCCGTCCCCCACGGACGCCGCCCTCGCCGCTGATCTGGCGCTGCCGATCGAGGAGCTGGAGCTCACCGTTCGGTCGTACAACTGCCTCAAGCGTGAGGGCATCCACTCCGTGGGTGAGCTCGTCGCGCGTTCCGAGGCCGACCTCCTCGACATTCGCAACTTCGGTGCGAAGTCCATCGACGAGGTCAAGGCGAAGCTGGCCGGCATGGGCCTGGCCCTCAAGGACAGCCCGCCCGGATTCGACCCGACCGCCGCGGCGGACGCCTTTGGCGCGGACGACGACGCGGACGCGGGTTTCGTGGAGACCGAGCAGTACTGAGCGGTACAGCGCAGTACTGACCGGTTGTTGCCGGTGAGCATCCGCTCATCGGGTTCCTGACCCCGGTACCTGATACGGCCGGGGCAGACACACAGGAGAAAGAAATGCCGAAGCCCACCAAGGGTGCCCGTCTGGGCGGCAGCGCCGCGCACGAGAAGCTGCTCCTCGCGAACCTCGCGAAGGCGCTGTTCGAGCACGGCCGTATCACCACCACCGAGGCGAAGGCCCGCCGTCTGCGGCCGTACGCCGAGCGTCTGGTCACCAAGGCGAAGAAGGGCGACCTTCACAACCGCCGCCAGGTGCTTCAGGTCATCACGGACAAGAGCATCGTGCACACGCTCTTCACCGAGATCGGCCCGCGGTACGAGAACCGTCCGGGTGGCTACACCCGTATCACCAAGATCGGTAACCGCCGTGGCGACAACGCGCCCATGGCTGTCATCGAGCTGGTCGAGGCGCTGACGGTCGCGCAGCAGGCCACTGGTGAGGCCGAGGCCGCGACGAAGCGTGCCGCCAAGGACGCCGAGGCTGCTCCGGCCGCCGAGGAGACCAAGGTCGACGTGACCAAGACCGACGAGGTCGAGGACGCGGCGGCTGAGGAGTCCAAGGACGCGTAAGCGTTCCGCACAGTGGGCCCGTTCCTTTCGAGGAGCGGGCCCGCTTTTGTGTTCCTGAGAGGATCTCCCTGTGAGTGAAGAAGCAGCGCCCGGTTTCGTACGTGTCCGTCTCGACCTGTCCTACGACGGGAGCGACTTCCGTGGCTGGGCCAAGCAGGCCGGTGGGCAGCGGACCGTGCAGGGGGAGGTCGAGGATGCTCTGCGGACCGTGACGCGGTCGGGGGAGACGACGTACGAGCTGACCGTGGCCGGGCGGACGGATGCGGGGGTGCATGCCCGGGGGCAGGTGGCTCATGTCGATCTGCCCGAGGACGTGTGGGCGGAGCATCGGGAGAAGCTGCTCAAGAGGCTGGCCGGGCGGCTTCCCAAGGATGTGCGGGTGTGGGCGGTCGGGGAGGCCGCCGAGGGGTTCAACGCCCGGTTCGCGGCGTTGTGGCGGCGGTATGTGTACCGGGTCGGGGATCGGCCCGGGGGTGTCGATCCGCTGCTCCGTAATCATGTGCTGTGGCACGACTGGGAGTTGGACGTCGCGGTGATGGACGCCGCCGCCAAGTCGCTGGTCGGGGAGCATGACTTCGCCGCCTACGCGAAGAAGCGTGAGGGGGCGTCGACGGTTCGGGAGATCTTCGACTTCGGGGTGCGGCGGAGCGCGGACGGGGTCGTCGAGATCGAGGTCCGCGCCGACGCGTTCTGCCACAACCAGGTGCGGTCCATGGTGGGGGCGCTGCTGTTCGTGGGGGACGGGCACCGCGGCGTGGAGTGGCCGCGGAAGGTGCTGGACGCGGGGGTGCGGGACAGTGCCGTGCATGTGGTGCGGCCGCATGGGCTGACGCTGGAGGAGGTCGCTTATCCGGCGGACGAGCTGCTGGCGGAGCGGCAGCGGCAGGCTCGCCGGGTGCGGGGGCAGGTGCACTGAAGAGGGGCCCCGGTTTCGGGGCCCCTCTTTGTTGTGTTCCGGGTCGGCTCTGTGTGGTGGGTCAGCCGGCCAGGATCTTCTTGAAGGTCGGCTGGAGGAACGGCTCCAGGGACTCGGCGTAGCTGCCGGTCATGTGGCTGTAGTCGAAGTAGACGACATGGCCGCCGATCACGGCAGGGCAGTAGCCGTCGGCGCAGAGCGCGGGGATCGTGTCGATGACCTTGGCCCCGTACTCCTCGGCCACCTCGCGTTCCAGGGCGCGCTTGTCCGCGTGGTCGATGACGTCGTCGGACTTCGGGCTGCACGACGCGAGGTCGTCGCCCTTCTCCGCCAGGCAGTCCGGGACACTGAAGCCCGGGTAGGGCGTGTCCGTCATGTAGACGAGCTTGGCGCCGGTGGCCTTGAGCTTCTTGAAGGTCTGCTCGGCGCCTGCGCGGGTGGCCGTGGCCTGTACGCGGTTCACGACGACCACGACATCAGGCTTGAGGTCGGCGATGTAGGCCAGCGCGGACTTCCGCCAGCTGTTGCACTCCGTGTACTCGCGGCCGATGTCCGCACGGGTGATCTTGTAGACCTCGGGGCTGCAGCCGCCCTTCGCCACGGTCACCACCTTGGCGTCCAGTTCCTCGCCGAGCTTCTGGAAGGCGTTGCCCCACTGCCAGGAGTGCGAGTCGCCGATGACGGCGATCGTGGACTTCCCGTCGCGGTCGCCGATGACGCAGTCGTCGCGTATCTCGAACTTCGTGACGTCGATGTTGTCGATGCAGCCGTGCTCGGTCTGGTCGTCGGGCGCGTTGAGCAGGATCTTCTCGCTGATCTCGGGGCTGTCCTTCTCGGCCACCGCCTTCTTCACCGAGTCGATGCCCTGGTAGCCCAGCGCGGCCGTGCTGTCTCCGGTGGTCGCGACGGACAGGTTGAGCGGCACCACATGCAGGGCGAGGGCCATGGCGGCGACGGTGGACGCCATCACTGCACCGCCGGTGACCACACCGCGCACCGGGCTGAGGGCGAGCTTCACGCTCTCCCGGAACTTCTTCTCGACCAGGAAGTGGGTGAGGCACGCGATGAGGAAGGAGAAGACCGCGATCCGCAGCCGGTCCTCGTAGGCGAACTCGCGCGTGACGATGCTGGGCCAGAGGATCAGGAGCGGCCAGTGCCACAGGTACCACCCGTAGCTGACGTTTCCGATGAAGTTGAGGACCGGGTTGTCGAGGATCCGTTCCACTCCGGCCCGGGGGTTGGCGCAGCCGCCGGCGATGACGAGGGAGGCGCCCAGCAGCGGACCGGCCACCGCGTAGCCCGGCAGCGGGGTGTCCTTCGTGATGAGCATCGCCGTGACGAGGAGCATGCCCAGGCCGACCCAGGTCAGGAAGGCGGCCAGTCCGCGGTTCATCCGGGAGAGGAAGGAGGCGCTCAGGGCGAGCAGGACACCGAAGGTGATCTCCCAGATGCGGGTGGGAGTGCTGAAGTAGGCCATCGGCTGGTTCGGGGTGGTCTGGGTGTAGCCCAGGTAGAACGAGCCGCCGATGACCGCCATCAGGAACACCGCCACCAGGAAACGGTTGCGGAAGATGAGCCGGCTCAGCCAGACGATGGCGACGAGCACGATCGGCGCGACCACATAGAACTGCTCTTCGATGCCCAGCGACCAGAAGTGCTGGTAGGGGGACTGGCTGCCGTCGTTGGCGAAGTAGTCGGTGCCGTTCTCGGCGAGGCGCCAGTTGATGAGGCTCATCGACGCCGCGAGTCCGTCGGTCATGTACTCGCGGAAACGGAACGGACTGACGTAGATCCAGGACAGGACGGCCGTGGTGATGATGGTGAGGGCCATGCCCGGGGCGAGACGCCGGAAGCGGCGGGCCCAGAACTTGGTCAGGGACACCTTTCCGGTCTTGTCGATCTCGGCGAAGAGCTGGCCTCCGATGAGGAAGCCGCTGAGCACGAAGCTGACGTCCACGCCGCCGTGGATGTCGAGGATGCCGCAGTGCATGGCGACGACCATCATGATGGCGACGGCACGCAGGCCCTGGATGTCAGGCCGGTACTTGCGGAGGCGCTCCGCGTTCGCGTCCTTGGAACGATGGCTGGTCACGGTACTCCAGTAACTGTCCGGTCAGGCCGGCGACTTCAGTGGACTGTCGGGCAGGCGACGGCCGTGCCGCTGACCCGCACACCCTGGGCGGGGATGCGGATACCGCACGACAGCCGCAACTGGGCGGGCAGTTCGTTCTGGGCTCCGACGTGCGAGTGGCAGCCCACGACGACCTCGCGGAGGAGCGACTCCTCGCCGATCGTGGAGTCGTGGTCCACCACGGACTCGTGGACCTGGGCGCCCTCGGAGACCGTGACGTTCGCGCCGATGATCGAGCGGTCGACGACGACGTGCGCGCCGATGACGGCGTTCGGGCCGATCGTCGAGCCGCCGGTGACACGGGCGGTCGGGTGGATGGCGGCCGTGGGGTGGATCAGCGCCTCGGACGGGCCGTCCACCAGGGGCGAGGTCGCCTTGCCGCTGACCAGGTCGGCGGAGCCGTGCACGAAGGCCAGCGGGGTGCCGAGGTCGCGCCAGTACTCCTGGGTGGTGTGGCCGAAGACCCGGCCGCCGCCGGCGACCAGCTGCGGGAAGGTCTCCTGCTCGACCGAGACCTCGCGGTCGGCCGGGATGGCGTCCAGGACGGAGCGGCGGAAGACGTAGCAGCCGGCGTTGATCTGGTCGGTGACGATCTCCGCGGCCGTCTTGGGCTTCTCCAGGAAGGAGAGCACCCGTCCGTCCTCGTCGGTGGGGACCAGGCCGAAGGCGCGCGGGTCGAGGACCCGGGTGAGGTGCAGGGTCACGTCCGCGTCCTGCGTCTCGTGCCGCTCCAGGAGGGCGCGCAGGTCGACGCCGGACAGGATGTCGCCGTTGAGGATGAGGACCGGGGCGTCCGGGTCCTCGCCGCGCAGCAGGCGGCCGGCGTTGCGGATGGCGCCGCCGGTGCCGAGGGGCACCTCCTCGACGGCGTAGGAGATCGCCAGGTCCTGGGAGAAGTCCTTGAACTCCTCCTCGAAGAGGCTGGCGAGGTACGAGGTGGCGAACACGACGTGCTCGACGCCGGCGTCCATCAGCTTGGCTATCTGGTGCCGGATGAAGGAGGAACCCGCGACGCTGAGCAGCGGCTTGGGGGTGTGGTTGGTGAGCGGGCGCAAGCGCGTTCCCTTGCCGCCCACGAGGATGATGGCTTCCTGCATGATTGCCTCGCTCGGTCAGCTGGTGGAGTCGTCGGTCCCGGGACCTGCGTAGTCAGAGCTGAAGCAGGTCTTGATGGCCTTCTCGGTCAAGGGGCGCCCGGCGAAGTCGAGCCGGGAGGCGGTCTTGTCGTCGGGCTTGGTGTTCGGGTCGTCGTCGAACCAGATCGACCACCAGTAGACGCCGCTCATCTTGCGTTCCTGGACGACCCTGCAGACCGCCGTGTACCAGTTGGCCTGCACCTGAGGATTGACGGTTCGCTTGGTGTAGAAGTCGCCGGGGGCGTGATAGGCGCCGTTCATGGCGCCGATGCCCGCCTCGGCCACGGTGATCTTGGGCAGCGGGCCGGTGGCCTTACGGTCCAGCCAGTCGTTCCACCCGTCGACCAAGGTGTCGATGGAGGCGGTGTCCTTCACCTTGACGGGGAAGTACGCGTCGACGCCGAGGTTGCTGACGGGCATGTTGATACGGCCGCGGACGTAGTTGTCCCAGTTGGCGTCGTAGGCGATGTCGCCGGAGAAGTCCTTCTCGGCGGAGGCGACCAGGGTGTCCCAGCCGGTCTCGCCCTCCATGGAGTTGAGCTCGGTGCCGATCACGAAGGTGTTCGTCTTCGTGTTCTCGGCGGCTTCGATGTACGGCGTGACGAGCTTCGTGTACGACGCGAACCAGGCGGAGCGCGAGGCCGGTTCGATGCTGCCGCGCCAGTCGCTCGACGTCTTGAGGGTGTCCTCGTCCATGACGGGGCGGAGCGTGGTGCGGAAACCGGCGTCCTTGAACACCTTCAGCACCTTCTCCACGCGGTCCGGGGACGGGGTCGCGTTGCCCCGGGAAACCTGGCTGGAGGTGACGCCGCCGGTGAAGTAGGGGAAGGAGAGGGACACCGAGTTGGCACCCAGATCGATGAGGTACTTGGCCTGCTTACGGGCCTGGGACTCGATGAACTCGTCGGACCGTTCCTTCTTCTCCTCCTCCCAGTAGACCTGTGCGCCCCACTGCGGCATGCCGGGCTTCCAGGGCTTGGCGACCTGGAGGGCGTCGGTGCCGGAGTCGGAGTCGGAGTCGGAGGAGGGCTTGGACTTCTTGCCGTCCGTGGTGGCGGCCGGGGCGGTGGTCTCCTCGGGAGCGTCGCCCAGGACGAGCTTGGGCAGCCTCGAGCCCGCTTCCCAGCGCACCGGATGGTCGCCGAAGACGAACGGGGTGCCCAGCACGATGGTGAGGACGGTCACCGGGAAAATGGCAAGCAGGGGCAATCGTGAACGCATGGTCAGTGGTCTTCCGGGGGCTCAGGCGGGCTTGGCGATCACGACGAACTTGTTCTCCTCGCGCCGGACGAACTTCAGGAAGCCCTTGAAGCCACCGAGTCCCTCCATGATCGAGAAGACGGGGATGAGCGCGACCACGACGATCGGCTCCCACCACTTGCGTCGACCGCTGACCGAGGCCAGGGCGTTGAGCCGCAGCCCCTCCCAGTAGGTCCAGATCACATAGGCGAAGTTGAGGGCCCAGAGGATCACGATGGACTGGGTCACCGGCGAGGTGTTCATGTCGTTGAACAGCCAGCCGATGAGAAGCACGGCGCCGATGTGCTGGAGCGGGCCGAGGATCCAGGTGGCCACGCAGATCGACAGGAACCAGCGGTAGCGCAGGGGCACGGCCCGGTTGCAGCAGAGGGCGACCAGACCCCAGGCCCAGCGGTCGCGCTGCTTGACGAAGTCGGCGGCGCTGGCGGGCGAGGCGCCGTAGCAGCGGCCGTTGAACCAGTCGCTCCTGCCGGGGTACTTGCGGCAGAAGGTCAGGGCGAGCCGGGCGTCCTCGACGATCTCCTTGGGCCCGAAGTCCCAGCCGATCTCGGCCTCGATGGACGCGCGTAGCACCAGCAGCTCGCCGTGCACACCGGCGGCCGGGGTGCCCATGCCGGTCAGCGCCCGGAAGCGGGCGATGTCGTCGGCGGGGCGCACCGCGTCGGCGAGCCAGGTGAACATGTTGACCGCGTTCTCGCGCGGGTACGTGAGGATGCCCTGGGCCATGTGCTTGGCCTCGTCGGGGTGGGCACGACGCTGCCGGTTGATGAACTGGGCCAGCGAGGACGCGGTGTCGGGGCCGACGCCGGTGTCGTCGTCCATGTGCAGCACCCAGACGTAGTCCAGGGCCTCGCCCTCGGCGATGCGCAGCTCGTGGGCGTAGTGGTTGGCGCGGGCCTTGAAGCGGGTGCCGTTGGCCGGGACGTAGTCCTTGGGGACGGTGATGACCCGGATCAGCGGGTGGGAGGCTGCGAGATTGTCGATGGCCTCGGTGGCCTCACAGCCCTCCTCGGTGAGGATGTCGACGCGCATGTGCGGGAAGTACTCCGGCAGATGCTCGACGTACGACAGGATCGAGCGCTCCAGCGCCGGGTACGTGTCGTGTCGGCCGATGGTCGGGCAGAGGGCGATCAGGAAGTCCTGCTCGGCGGGTGCCGGAGGAGTCATCTGATCGCTCTTGCGGACCCGGCGGCGGATCAGCAGAGCGCCCTGGATGCCGACCATCACGCCGGCCACCGGAAGTGACCAGACGACGGTCAGGATCCAGCTCATCAGGGACGAGCTGGGTCTGTAGCTCCACAGTCCGAAGGCGGTCAGAAGCACGAAGGGCAACAGGAACGGGAGAATGCCCGGCTTCCAGGACGCGGTGCGCTTGGCGAGCTTCTGATTGTGCCGCGAATACTGCGGCACCCCCCCGTCGACCAGTGTCGATGTCATGACGGCTTCGGAACTCCTGTGAGATCGGTGGTGCGTTGAGGCAACGACGGATCTCGGCCACAGCGCGCGCGAGCGCACCACGACGTCATTGTTGTTCCGGGCCCATCCCCCTCAACGCCTTCTCTGGCGCCTCGGTCAGTGGCCGCTCAGATGCCCCCCCAGGCGTCCGAACCACTGACCGAACAGGCCACCGATCCTCGCATGCGTGCGCGGTACAGGGAAAGCGTGTGAGAGAGATGTGTTCAAAAGTTAACCGAGTGACGTCTTGTGTAGTGATCTTTACTCGGTGTCACTAGTCCGAAAATGGCTACTCGTGATCACTTTTGGTGATCCATAGGTGCGTTTCACGTCGGCCGCCGTGTTCTTGTGCCGGGGCGCGGAGACGTTCTCGTACGACAGCGCCTGGCCCCACACGGTCCACAGCACCCATGGTGTTTCGGCCAGCGTCCTGGGCTGGGCCGCGTTGAGCGGTACGTGGAAGGACTCGGAGACGATCCGGGGCCTGCGGTAACGCTCCAGGCCGCGGTACCAGACCTCCGTCCAGGCGCCCCCGCCGAAGGGCTTGGCCGGGCTGTCGCTGTAGTCGTCCACGCCGACGATGTCGACGTAGCGGCCGCCCGGGTAGTAGGCCCGGGGCTCGCGGCCGTAGCTCCCGTCCCAGGAGTTCGGCGCCCACACGAAGATCAGGTTGTGCAGGCCGCGACGGCGTACGAGATGGTCGTACGTCAGTCGCCACAGCTTGCGGAACGCGGCGGGATCCTGGCCCGCCCACCAGAAACCGTGACCCGGGGCCGTGTTCATCTCGTGGTACGGGCGTAGCAGCACCGGCACGCCCCGGTCCGCGAGATAGCCGAGGTGGTCCGCGAGAAAGTCCAGGTCGTGCAGGAGGGCTCGGTACTCGGAGCTGCCCTCGGTGACCACCCGGCGGAACCAGCCCGCGTCCTTGGCGCCGGGCGAGTTCACATGCTTGGTCTGCTCGAAGCCCTTGACGGGGCTGCCGGGGTACGGCTGGTGGAACGACAGGCCCACCAGCCCCGCCGGGCCGCCTCCGTTGTGCGGAAGGGAGACCCGGATGCCGGAGGAGCACTCGGTGTGGGTGCCGGAGGGCCGGTAGGAGCCGTCGGCCGCCCGGGGCAGGCCCGCCCACACGCCGACGGCGAGGTCGACGGCGTCCTCGACGTACCCCCAGTTGCGGCGGCAACTCGGCCAGGAGCCGTTGTAGGAGCGGGCCTGGCCCACCGCCCAGCCCGGCCGGTTGTACCCGGGCCCCAGATCCAGCTCCACGAAGCCCGGCAGCCGCCCGGTGATGTCCCGCGCCTTCTTGTAGTAGTACCCGGGCTGCTTCGTCCCCAAGTAGTCCCCGTACTTCGGGTTGTACCGCTCGTTGTGCAGCTCCACGTGCTGGCCGATCACCGTGCGGGAGGCGCGGCCGCGGCGGGCGTTGTTCTCCAGGCCGGCGAGGAGGGCGTAGACGCGGCGGGCGGCGGGGGTGGCCGCGGGGTCGCGGTCGCGCAGGTCGGTGGGGACCAGGGGCGGGGGGCCCGCGGAGTCGTCCTCCGGCCAGGCCGCCCACAGTGTGCCGAGCACCGCGGCGGCCGCGCTCGCCCCTATCCATCGCACCCGGTCGCGCATGTGCATGCGCCGTCCCCCCTCCTCGTACCCCCGCGGAGCGATTCTGCCCCGGTACGCCCTGTTCCGGGCCGGTCGAGGGGGATGAGAAGCAGGTCCGGGTTGTTCCTTCTTGCTCGTTGCTACTCGTTCGCCGCAGCCGACGCCTGGGACTCACCGCGGCGGCGGATCTGGCGGAAGGTGAACTCGGCCAGGTCGTTGCCGATCGACACGACCGAGGTGCTCTTCTCCGTCACGTCCTTGCCGTTGGTGAAACCGGCGGTCGTGAAGTACGCGTAGCGGCCGTAGGAGTTCGTCGTGGTGCGGCAGATCGCGCCGTCGCAGAAGGTTTTGATGCCCTTGCCCGAGAGGGAGGCGACGACGCTGCTGTTGTCGGCCTGGGTCTTGGCCTTGGTCGCCTGGGCCTCGGTGTCGAAGACCGCGACGCCGACGGTCACCGCGACGCCGTCCTTGATGTACGACACCCGCAGCAGACGGGTGCAGCCATTGGCCTTGAGGACCTTCGGGAGGGTGCCCTTCGCGGCCGAGGCGCAGTTCTTGGTGTCGGCCGTCGCACCCTTCTTGTACAGGGTGTCGCCCATGGTCAGCTGGGTGCCGGGGAAGAGGATGTCGGCGCCGAGCGGGGCCGTGTCCTTGGTCTTGCTGGAGACGAACTCCTTCGGGTCCAGCGGGGGCGGGGCGCTGGTCGGGGCGAAGGACGGGGCGGTGGCGGACTGGCTCGGGATGTCCGCGGTCGCGGGGAGCGAGGAGGTGGTGGACGCCTCGCTGTCCCCGTTCGCCGACACCACCGCCACGGCCACCGCGGTGCCTATCGCCACCGTGGCCAGGGCGCCGCCGCCGATGAAGAGCACCTTGCGGCGCTTGTTGCGGGTCTCCGACGCCT
This sequence comes from Streptomyces sp. NPDC046909, assembly GCF_040644695.1. Classification (NCBI taxonomy): domain Bacteria; kingdom Bacillati; phylum Actinomycetota; class Actinomycetes; order Kitasatosporales; family Streptomycetaceae; genus Streptomyces; species Streptomyces sp. NPDC046909. Next base: position 115,936 of record NZ_JBEYXC010000010.1, read on the forward strand.
CGGCGAGCGCGGCCCAGTCCGGGGTCCGGCCGTCTCCGCCGTCACTCCACGGCTGCTGGGAATTCGGTTTCCAGGGGTCCCACTGGGACGGGGGTCCCCCCTGCTGCCCGTAGCTCATGGGGCGCATCTTAGACGGGGGACGGGAGGGGCCGACGCGCGTACTCGTTTTGACCCGTCCGGGGCAGCGCGAGTAGTCTTGCGGTTTGTTATGCGTATTGGCTTGGTCGCTCTCAGGCGAGAAGCCCTTACGTAGGTTCCCTGGAGCAGTTACCAGTGGGCGGCATACGGGCAGTGTTCCCGGCTTCTGTCGTCCCCAGCTGCACGATCGCTTCAAGGATGCCTTGTGTCAGCACCCATCCCTGAAGAAGAAGGCTGAGAAGTGCGTACGTACAGCCCTAAGCCCGGCGATGTGACTCGCCAGTGGCATGTCATTGACGCTCAGGACGTCGTCCTGGGCCGTCTCGCCACCACCGCCGCGTCCCTCCTGCGGGGCAAGCACAAGCCGATCTACGCGCCCCACGTCGACACCGGTGACTTCGTCATCATCATCAACGCCGACAAGGTGCACCTGTCCGGCAACAAGCGGACCCAGAAGATGGCGTACCGCCACTCCGGCTACCCGGGTGGTCTGCGCTCCGTCCGCTACGACGAGCTGCTGGACAAGAACCCGGAGAAGGCCATCGAGAAGGCCGTCAAGGGCATGCTCCCCAAGAACACGCTGGGCCGTCAGATGCTCTCGAAGCTGAAGGTCTACAAGGGTGACCAGCACCCGCACGGCGCGCAGCAGCCGCAGCCGTTCGAGATCACCCAGGTCGCGCAGTAAGTCCGGCCACCCCCTAAGCCTGAAGAGAATCTGAGGAACATCGTGGCCGAGACCACCGCTGAGCAGCCGGTCGAAGAGACCGAGACCGAGCTTGTCGACATCGACAGCTACACCACCGAGTCCGAGGTCCCCGTCGAGGGTGAGTACACCTCGGAGTCCCTCGCCTCCCGCTTCGGCGACCCCCAGCCGGCCGCCGGCCTGGGCCGTCGCAAGAACGCCATCGCCCGCGTCCGGATCGTCCCGGGCACCGGCAAGTGGAAGATCAACGGTCGCACCCTTGAGGACTACTTCCCCAACAAGGTGCACCAGCAGGAAGTCAACGAGCCCTTCAAGGTGCTCGAGCTCGAAGGCCGCTACGACGTCATCGCCCGCATCGCTGGTGGCGGTGTCTCCGGTCAGGCCGGTGCGCTCCGTCTCGGTGTCGCCCGTGCGCTGAACGAGGCCGACGTGGACAACAACCGCGGCGCCCTCAAGAAGGCCGGCTTCCTCCGTCGCGACGACCGTGCGGTCGAGCGCAAGAAGGCCGGTCTCAAGAAGGCCCGTAAGGCTCCGCAGTACAGCAAGCGTTAATCTTCGCTGCCTGTACTTCGTACTCGCGCGCGTCTGTACTTCGTATTCGCGCTTTCAGCAGTACGTCCGAACGCCCCGGCGGCACGCCACAGTGCCGCCGGGGCGTTCGTTTATCACAGGCTTAGGCGTATAACGGCACAAGACGTTCTAAGGCTCGTGTGATCGGATGATCGCTGAGTGATCTCCGAGCAGTGACGCTCTATCAGGAGGACAAGTGGGACGACTCTTCGGCACGGACGGCGTGCGCGGCGTCGCCAACGCGGACCTGACGGCCGAGATGGCGCTCGGTCTGTCCGTCGCGGCGGCGCATGTGCTGGCCGAGGCGGGTTCGTTCGAGGGCCACCGGCCGACGGCGGTTGTCGGACGCGACCCCCGTGCGTCCGGGGAGTTCCTCGAAGCCGCGGTGGTGGCCGGGCTGGCCAGCGCGGGCGTCGACGTCCTGCGGGTCGGCGTTCTGCCCACCCCTGCCGTGGCGTATCTCACCGGCGCCCTCGGCGCCGATCTCGGCGTCATGCTGTCCGCCAGCCACAACGCCATGCCCGACAACGGCATCAAGTTCCTCGCTCGCGGCGGGCACAAGCTCGACGACGAGCTGGAGGACCGGATCGAGTCGGTCTACGAGTCCCACCGGCACGGCGAGCCCTGGGACCGGCCGACGGGCGGGGGTGTCGGGCGGGTCCGTGAGTACCTGGAGGGCTTCGACCAGTACGTCGCCCATCTGATCGGTGTGCTTCCCAACCGGCTCGACGGGCTGAAGATCGTCCTCGACGAGGCGCACGGCGCCGCCGCCCGGGTCTCGCCGGAGGCGTTCACCCGGGCCGGGGCCGAGGTCATCACCATCGGTGCGTCGCCGGACGGGCTCAACATCAACGACGGCTGCGGGTCGACCCACCTCGGGCTTCTCAAGGCCGCTGTCGTCGAGCACGGGGCCGCCTTCGGGATCGCGCACGACGGGGACGCCGACCGGTGCCTCGCCGTGGACCACACCGGTGAGGAGATCGACGGCGACCAGATCATGGCGGTGCTCGCGCTGGCCATGCGGGAGCGGTCCGCGCTGCGGGCCGACACCGTGGTCGCGACCGTCATGTCCAACCTCGGGTTCAAGCTGGCGCTTGAGCGGGAGGGGCTGACGCTCATTCAGACCGCGGTCGGGGACCGGTATGTGCTGGAGTCGATGAAGGAGCACGGGTACGCCCTCGGCGGCGAGCAGTCCGGGCACGTCATCATCCTGGACCACGCGACCACCGGAGACGGTACGCTGACCGGGCTGATGCTCGCGGCTCGGGTCGCCGAGACCGGGAAGTCCCTGCGGGAGCTGGCCTCTGTGATGGAGCGGCTGCCCCAGGTGCTTATCAATGTGCCCGACGTCGACAAGGCCCGGGTGCAGACGTCCGCGGATCTGGCCGCCGCTGTCGCCGAAGCCGAGCGTGAACTGGGCTCCACTGGGCGGGTGTTGCTCCGGTCCTCCGGCACCGAGCCGCTGGTCCGGGTGATGGTCGAGGCCTCGGATATTGATCAGGCTCGGTCGGTGGCGGGACGGTTGGCTGACGCTGTGAAGTCTGCGTTGGGGTGACTTCCTGGGCTTGGGGAGGGGGTTCTGCGGGGCGCGGGCTGACTCGTAGTCTCATTGCTGGTCGCGCAGTTCCCCTCGCCCCTTCGCTGCTTCAAGATCCGACAGATTATGACGAGCGGCACCGGCAGGTCGAATTTCGCGTACAGGTAGCTCGCGTAATAGGCCCAGTTGACTCCCTTGCCGGGAACCTTCCTGGTCTGGGCCTCGATGGCGAGCAGGAAGCCGCTGCCCTCGGACGGCTCGACCTTCAGCACCGTGTCCACACGGCGCTCCAACGGCTTTAACTCCGTCGCGTCCGGAGTGATCGCCTCGATGTCTGCCTTCACGGGGGGCGGGAGGGATACCGGGTGATCAAGACGTGTTCACTCGTTCGAGCAGCGGGGAAACGTTCACGCCGCCGTCAGCTCGCACCACACATACTTGCCTCTGCCGCCGTTGCGAGCCTGCGGTTGCCAACCCCACTGGTCGGCACAAGCCCTCACCAGGGCCAGCCCTCTCCCGTCCTCCGCGTCGGTGAGTTCGGCGAACTTCCCTGGCGGCTCCGGAGGTTCCTGGTCCGTATCCCACACTCCGATCCACAGAACCCCCGCCGACCAGCGCACCCGCAACGCCGCCGGATCCGTCGTATGCCGTACGGCATTGGAGACCAACTCGGCCGCGAGGAGCTCAGCGACGTCGACCACGCGGATCAGGCCGTGCATGGTCAGGATGAGACGAAGGGTGCGGCGGCTGATGGTGACGGCTCGGACGTCGTGCGGGATGTGCAGCGTGTACTCCCAGGGCGCGGACTCGGTTCCGGGCATGCGACAACTCCGTTCGGGCGGTATGGGGTTGCGATCGGCGGGTGGTGGCAGTGCCGCGGCCGTCATGGCAGGACGGGGCGGTGCGCTTCCGGGGTTCCGGCGTATCGCAGTGTGTGCGGCGCATCGCTGACGGTAGACCTAGAATTCAATGTCCGGCAAGCCGATCCCGTAATCTGACCCCCGAACGAGTCGCGCCCACAGGCGTGTTGATCCGAGGAGCGCTCCATGGCGGGGTTGAGGCAGGAACCCACCGCACGACAACTACGCCTGGGCGTCGAGTTGCGCAGACTGCGCGAGGCGACCGGCCTCACCGGCCGGGAGGCTGCGGCCCTGCTCGGGGTGAGCTCGGCCCAGATCACCCAGATCGAGTTCGCCCAGACCGGCGTGAGCGAGAAGCGCCTGCGCAGCCTGGCCGCCAACTACGCCTGCACCGATGAGGAACTGATCTCAGCCCTCGTACGCATGGCCACCGACCGGACGCGCGGCTGGTGGGAGGAGTACCGGCGGCTGCTGCCGACCTCGTTCCTGGACCTGTCAGAACTGGAACACAACGCCACCTTCCGATGGGACGTGGACCTACTGCACGTCTCCGGCCTGCTCCAGACCGCGGACTACGCACGGGCCCTCTTCGCGACCCGTATTCCGGAACTCCCCGAAGCCGAGCTGGACCTGCGCGTTCAGCACCGCATGCAACGGCGCGTGATCATCGAAGGGGACGCGCCGATCCCGTACGAAGCGGTGATCCACGAGGCCGCGTTGAGGATCGGCGTCGGTGGCCGGGCCACCTCACAGGCTCAGCTCGCCCGCATCCTGGAGCTGTCCGAGGCGGACCACATCACCGTCCGCGTCATCCCCTTCACCCTGGAGCGTTTCGACGACACCGGCGGCGCGATGATCTACGCGGGCGGCGCCATCCCGAAGCTGGACACCGTGGTCCGGGACGGACCTCACGGCACGGCCTTCATCGACGCCGAGGCCCAACTCGGCGTATTCCGAACGCTCTTCCGTAGAGTGGAGGCAGCGTCGCTCGACCCCGAACGATCACGCGAACTGATCCACAAGCTGACCAAAGAGCTGTGAGGCGCCCGGTGAACACCCTCGACAACTGGCGGAAGTCGACCCATTCAGGCGGCGGCGACGGTAACGCCTGCGTGGAGGTCGCAACCCACTCCACCTGCATAGCCATCCGCGACTCGAAGACCCCAGCCAGGGCAACCCTCACCTTCCCCGTCGGAGCCTTCACTCCCTTCATAGAGGCCCTGAAGTCACCGCCCTCCGTCAGCCGACCGTAGGCCCGGCTCTCCGGCGACCAGGTCAGCCTCCTGCGTCGCGGTGACGGCACGATCCAGGAAACGGGTGAGCAGATCCGCGTCGAGGCACAGGTTGACGCCCCTGTAGAGCTCTTTGGAGAAATCGACACCGCGAGTGTCCATGACCCGCAGGACGGCCGCGGCCCAGGCCGCCAGATATCCGGCGGTGAAGCCCGCGCCCCATCGCTCCCGGTGTTCCTGGTCCTGCCCCGCCGTCACGGCGCGAACCCGAGCCACCTCCTCAAGCGGAAGGGCTCCGCGCTGCCTGAGACCTTCCAGGCCGAAGTGGAAGTCACCCTTGACCTTCGCTGGCGGAATGCCCAGCGCGAGGCAGGTCGTCGTGAACCGGAACAGGTCGACCAACTCCGGCGGATCGTCCTGCTGGTCGTCTTGCTGCCCGTCCGACACTCAGGCCTGCTCAGGGTCGGCCGCCGGAACGTCCGGGTCGTCCGCGAACAGATCCTCAGCCCGCTCGACAGTCCGCGAGCGCTCCAGCCAGGCATCGACACGATCCAGATCCGTACAACTGGTGATGCGCTCACGCACACTGGCCGATACGGCGATGCCGCGCACGTCCAGCACGGTCAGGATCCCCTTGGCCTCGCCTCGCGCCTCGCCCTTGACCTCGCCCTCCAGATAGGCCGTCTCACGAACCGTCCCCCGGCCGGGGAAGTAGCTGACGAACGACATGATCTCATTCCATTTCTCTCCGGCTGGGGTCTTACCCAGGGTGATTTCCAGGAACTCGAAGAAGTACCCGGCGGACTCAGGGTCCGTCTCCTGAAGTTCCTGAAGGGCGCTGGCGATCGCCTCCAGTATGGCGTCGCGGTGAGGGCTACGGGCGTGCGCCAAGGCGGAGAGCACGGCGAGCGCATAGTTCTTCGCCGCCGTCCGGGCATCCGTGATCACCGGCAGATTGTCCGGCCCGGCGACCAGCGGATACACCCGCAGAGCCGTCCATCCGCGCGTACCGCAGTCAAAGGGGCCGACCGCCCACTTGGCAGTGGCACTGTCCTGGCAGATCACGAGAAGCAGCACAGGCAGGCGGAACTTCGCCTGGAGATAGGCGACGTAGTACGCCCAGCTCTCCTCCTTGCCGGCGACCTTGCCCGACTGCGACTCGATGGCGAGCAGGAAGTCCTCGCCGTCCGACGGCCCGACGCGCAGCACGGTGTCCACACGCCGCTCCAGCGGCCGGGTCTCCGTCACATCCGTGGTGACGGCGTCCACGGTCGCCTTCGCGGGTAACTGGACGCCCAGGATCCCGAATACCGGAGAGAGGATCTCGGGCCGATCCTGGAAGATCCGGTGCAAGCCCTCATGGGCTGAAGTGACCATGCGCGCAACGTAGATCGATCACCGGACAGCCAACCCGGACAATCGGCACCCGTTCACTCTTTCGAGCAGCGCCGAAACGTTCAGCCCTGGCTGGGTGTCACCATCGGCGCGACCGTCTCGACAGGATCGCCAGGCTGCCACACCCCCGAACTCCAATCCGGTGTGGGAGAAGGCCGGTCCGGAGCCGGCGGAGGGGTCGAGCCACGGTTGGGATTCTGCGGGACGGCGTCGGACCCACCGGCCGAGTCACCCACCGCCGTACCGGAATCAGCCGATCCGCCAGACCCGCTCCCCGAGTCCGTGCCTGACGCCTGCCGCGCCACCGCGGACTTCGAAGGCGTCGGAGTCGGGGACACCGAACCCGAGCCGCTCGGCGAAGAGGCCACCGACGGCTCGGCGCCCGTGGCATCCGCCAAGGGACTCGCCGAAGGTGCCGACGAATGCTCCGCGCCCTTCGGTCCAGCCGAACCCCGAGTTGCCTCCGGCTGAATATCCCACCACGCACAGGGCGGCCAAGGGCACGGCCGACCGCAGCGACACCACGCCCAGGCTGCGGCGGACTCTTCGCAGGGATCGAGGAGGCCTCCTCGGACGGTTCGTCAGACATCGCTTCCGGTCTGGAAGGTGGTTCGGATGGGACGTCACATGCCGCGGGGTGGCCCGTATCGGATCTCTGGGCGTTCGTCCGGGGTCATGGGAAGGTTCTGAAGGGCCACCGGGCCGGGGTAGAAGGCGGAGCCGCCTGGGCCAGTCACCTCTTCGCCTGTGAGCCAGCGGTAGAGCCACTCCGCGAACGAGCACGAGAACTCGAAGAACTCATAGTCACCGCCTTCTACGAAGAGCGATCCCTTCCCCGACGCGCCCTGAGGTGCGTAGAAGATCTCCTCGGCCCGGTCGGTCCCTGCGATCGGGATCAGACCATCAGGAGTGCCGAAGACCAGTTCGGGGACGCCGAGTGAGATGCGGGGGTCACCTTCGGGCTCCCCGTCATCCCATTCGATCTCCGACCAGGCTTGGGAGGTCCTGCGGATGCCCTCGCCCAGATTCCACCGTTCGGTGGCCGGGTGGCTCAGGTAGAGGTGCCCGTTGATCTGGACCGGGGCGTAGGCGTCGACGATCTCCTTGTAGTCCGCGGGGAGGGCCGTACCGAGCTCGCTCTCCAACTTTCGCCACGGCTCGGGATCTCGGTATCGCCACAACGGCTCGCCGAGCATCTCCATCACGCGCGCGAGATACTCCTCCCTATGCCTTGCCTGTCGGCCCTGCGCTCCGCTACTCGGTCTCAATCGACAGATTCCCTGGGGAAATACGAGTCCATATCGACAACGTATCCAAGCAAATCTGCGAAATCGCCGAAGAACATGCTGTCACCCTCACCGACCCACCAAAATCTTTCCGGAAGAATATCGGCGGCTTGCAGCATGAAAATTCCCCGAGCTTCATCCTCGTCGATCGCAACAGGAAACAGGGCAGTGTCCTCCGGAAGTCCAACATCGACCGGCGTTCTCGACTCTCGGAGAGTGTCCAAAAATTGCAGGCCTGACTTCTCGGATTCTCCCTGCGCCCAGTCCCTGCAACCCAGGATCCTCATACCGGGAAAGAAGCCTTCCATGCCGTCCGACAGGGAAAGGAACTCTCTGTACTTCTCGTCCAACTCCTGGCTGGCAATAGACTCGAGAGCGAAAATCTGCTCGTCCGTCGCGGGCGGGTAGATCCGGGGAACGGTCCCATAGGGTGTTGATTCGGACAGGTATTCGCGAACCTTTCGGGTTGTCAACTCGATGAGCAGACTCCGCACTCCCACGACGCCTCCAAGCCTCTACGGGCGGTTGATCTGGCAGATACCGTACTGCCCCGGCGAGACCGTACCCATTTCACGCTCTGTCGTGTACTTCTTGGATTTCCCACCCGATCACATGGGCGGGTAACCCGCCTTCAAGTCTAATTCTCCAGCCAACTAGATCCCGGAAGGTTCAACTATTCAAACCAATGAACTTCAGGCCATTCAGGCATCCAGTCCACAGCAAGACGTCCGGCAAAGACGCCCGCCAGCCAGTCGTTAAGCGTTTCTTCGGACTCGTACCAGTCATGCCAGTTCCTACGAAATGCAGAAACCGTCCACCTCCCGGAACCGCGATCCTCAAGGAATAGCTTATCCCCCTCAACCGTATGCCCCCAATGAAGCATTCCGCCGGAATCGGGCAATACGGCATTCGGGATGGTCGAGTGACCCTCTCGAACGAAATCACTCATCCACACCCCCTTTTCAGCCATGAACTTAGCACCGAAGACGAAGAGGAAATCAGAGATCAGCGTGTCACCGTAAAGTGAGCAGAATTCCTTCAAATCTTCAGGCAGCTCGACCCTAAAAGCGACCTCCACCTCACCCAAGCCCGCTTCACTACCCCCCGGGGTTCCCCTAGCAGGTTTCTCAATTCTTCCATCGATGACACGTCGACCCTCCGCCCTCAGGCGTCACCAGCACTTATATGTTGCTTCCGCATTGTTATCGAATTCATAACGCACATCCTCGGACCCGAACGAAATGAACCTGATCTTCGTCGGGATCACAGAACCAGGATCACCGTACACAGGCGTCACCTGAACGACCTGATGGCCACCCGCTTTGATTGACTTGACCACGACGTCTTCGGCCATCTTGTACATGCGGTCATTCGCTGTCTGGTACATGGGGACAAAGTTCCTGGTGTCCTTGTTGGAGCCCCCGTGTAGGGGTCGGCTGAACGGCTGCATTCCAGCGGGCAATCGGTCAATGCCTCTGGCCTCGTTCGACCTGCCCCGGCGGTGGAACCCGGCGCCCACCCCGATGCGCCTGTGAGGATGTTGGGGTGCCGGTCTACCTCCGTCAGCTCTGGGAAGCGAAGGCTCCACCGACTCCGCTGGCGGGGTCTCGTGAAAGACAGAGGCTAAGGGGCATTGCCCCTGCGCCGCTGTGCGGCCCAGAGCCACTTCTGGAAGAGCAGGGTGAGGGTGCCCGCCAGGACGATGCCCAGGAGGTTCAGCAGCAGCTGGTTCGTGGAGCCGACCGTCTGCTTCGTGTCGCCGTAGGCCAGGGCCACCGCCGCGTTGGCCGCCGCCGGGACCGTCGTCACCGAGATGGCCACGCCCACCAGGGCGCCTGACTTTGCCGAGGTCAGGGAGAGGGTGCCCGCGATGCCGGCCAGGACCGCGACGACGAAGGAGAAGGCGTCGGGGGCGTAGACGAAGGCCGTGTTGGGGCGGTCGCCGTCGAGGTCGGACTGGTGGAAGAGGTCCACGGCGTCCATGAAGAGGCTGAAGCCCACCGTCAGCGCCATCGCCACCGCGAAGCCCACGATCAGGGCGATCAGCGAGCGGAGGGCCAGACGGGGGTGGCGTTGGACGATCGAGGTGCTGAAGGCGGCCAGCGGGCCGAACTCCGGTCCCACCGCCATGGCGCCCACGATCAGGATCGCGTTGTCGAGGACCACACCGCAGGCCGCGATCATCGTGGCGATCGTGAGGAAGGCGACGTAGGTGATGGAGAGCGTCGACTCCTCGTGGGTGGCGTCCGTGAGCTGCTCCCACAGGACCGCGTCCGCACCCTCGCCCGGGGCCTCGTCCTCGGCCTTGTCGGCTCGCTTGGACAGGGACAGGTCGATGTTCTCGACGGCGATGGAGCCGGTCTTGTCGAGGTCCAACGCGCGCAGTGCGCCGATGAGTTCGTCGCCGGCCTCGCGGGCGACGTCGCACATCACGACGTCGCCCGAGGGGTTGCGGGCGGCGCCCGGCAGGACGACCAGGTGGGTGGTGCCGACCGTCTTCTCGATCAGTCGGACCACGTCGTCGGTCCTGTCGGCCGGGGTGATCAGGCGCAGATGCAGCATGACGCCTTTTTAACAGGCGACGGGCCCGGTCCGGGACTTCACAGCTTGCGCAGGCGCAGGCGCTGGACCTTGTGGTCCGGGCCCTTGCGGACGACCAGGGTGGCCCGGCCGCGCGTGGGGGCGATGTTCTCGATCAGGTTGGGGCGGTTGATAGTGCGCCACTGGGTGCGGGCGTACTCCAGGGCCTCCTCCTCCGACACCTGCGTCCACTTGCGGAAGTAGGAGTCGGGGTTCTGGAAGGCCGTCTGGCGGAGCTTCTTGAAGCGGTTGAGGTACCAGCGCTCGACGTCCTCGGGGCTCGCGTCGATGTACACGCTGAAGTCGAAGTAGTCGGCGAGACCGACTCGCGTACGGCCGTCCTTGCCGGGGAGGGCGGGCTGGAGGACGTTCAGGCCCTCGACGATCAGGATGTCCGGGCGGCGCACGACGAGCTTCTCGTCCGGGACGATGTCGTAGATGAGGTGGGAGTAGACGGGGGCCGTGACCTCGTCCTTGCCCGCCTTGATGTCGGCGACGAAACGGGTCAGGGCCCGGCGGTCGTACGACTCCGGGAAACCCTTTCTCGACATCAGGCCGCGGGCCTGGAGTTCCTTGGTGGGCAGCAGGAAGCCGTCCGTCGTCACCCGCTCCACGCGCGGGTGTTCGGGCCAGCGGGAGAGCATGGCCTGGAGCAGACGCGCGACCGTGGACTTGCCGCCGGCGACCGAACCCGCGACCCCTATGACGAACGGGGTGCCGGACTGGGCGCCCTGCTCGCCGAGGAAGGTGTTCAGCGCGCTTCTGAGGCCGTCGGTGGCGCCGACGTAGAGGTTGAGGAGGCGGGAGAGCGGGAGGTAGATGTCCCGCACCTCGTCGAGGTCGATGACATCGCCCAGACCACGCAGTTTCTCGACCTCCTCGGCGGTGAGCGGCAGCGGCGTCTTGTCGCGCAGCGCGCTCCATTCGGCACGGGTGAGGTCGACGTAGGGAGTCGCCTCCGGCTTCTGCCGGTGGGCGCTCCGGGGCATCGAGGAGACCGGAGAGATCACAGTCCATTGTTAACGGAGTTTGAACGGGAGTGGGGGTGGGGTCCGTCACGCCTCCACCGCGACTCCGGGGGTGACTCCCGGAGTGGCTCCGGGGTGGAGGGTTCGTACGGCCGTGGGAAAATCCGATTTCGGGCACGCGGCGGGGGATTCTGGCGCTGTTTCGGCGGGGTTTCGCCTCTAGGCTGCGGCGCATGTGCGGAATCGTGGGTTACGTGGGGTCGCAGTCGGCGCTCGATGTCGTGATGGCCGGACTGAAGCGACTGGAGTACCGGGGGTACGACTCGGCAGGTGTGGCCGTGCTGGCGGACGGGGGGCTGGCGGCCGCCAAGAAGGCCGGCAAGCTCGTCAACCTGGAGAAGGAGCTCGTCGACCGGCCGCTGCCGGCGGGCGGGACGGGCATCGGGCACACGCGGTGGGCGACCCACGGCGGTCCGACGGACGCCAACGCCCACCCCCATCTCGACAACGCGGGCCGGGTGGCCGTCGTCCACAACGGGATCATCGAGAACTTCGCCGCGCTGCGGGGCGAGCTGGCCGAGCGCGGGCATGCGCTGTCCTCCGAGACGGACACGGAGGTCGTCGCGCATCTGCTGGCCGAGGAGTTCTCCGTGACGGCCGACCTCGCGGAGGCCATGCGGCTGGTGTGCCGACGTCTTGAGGGCGCGTTCACGCTGGTCGCGGTGCATGCGGACGAGCCGGACGTGGTGGTGGGGGCGCGGCGGAACTCGCCGCTCGTGGTGGGCGTAGGGGAGGGGGAGGCATTTCTCGCGTCGGATGTCGCCGCCTTCATCGCCCATACGCGGTCGGCGGTCGAGCTCGGGCAGGACCAGGTCGTCGAGCTGCGCCGGGACGGGGTGACGGTCACCGGGTTCGACGGGCGTCCGGCCGAGGTGCGGTCGTACCACGTGGACTGGGACGCGTCCGCCGCCGAGAAGGGCGGCTACGACTACTTCATGCTCAAGGAGATCGCCGAGCAGCCGAAGGCGGTCGCGGACACCTTGCTGGGGCGGATCGCCGCCGATGGTTCGCTGACCCTCGACGAGGTGCGGATCAGCGCCTCCGAGCTGCGGGAAGTGGACAAGGTGGTGATCGTCGCCTGCGGTACGGCCTTCCACGCCGGGCTCATCGCCAAGTACGCCATCGAGCACTGGACGCGCATCCCGTGCGAGGTGGAGCTGGCGAGCGAGTTCCGCTACCGGGACCCGATCCTGGGGGCGCGGTCGCTCGTGATCGCCATCTCGCAGTCCGGGGAGACCATGGACACCCTGATGGCGCTGCGGCATGCCCGGGAACAGGGCAGCAAGGTGCTCGCCATCTGCAATACGAACGGGTCGACGATTCCCCGTGAGTCGGACGCGGTGCTGTACACGCACGCCGGGCCCGAGGTGGCGGTCGCGTCGACGAAGGCGTTTCTGACGCAGCTGGTGGCCTGTTATCTCGTCGCGCTGTATCTGGGGCAGGTACGGGGCACCAAGTGGGGGGACGAGATCTCCGCCGTCATCCGGGATCTGTCGCAGATCTCCGGTGAGGTCGAGCAGGTGCTGGAGACGATGGAGCCGGTGCGGGCGCTGGCGCGGTCGCTGGCCTCCAAGAACACCGTGCTCTTCCTCGGACGGCATGTGGGGTATCCGGTGGCGCTCGAAGGGGCGTTGAAGCTCAAGGAGCTCGCCTACATGCATGCCGAGGGGTTCGCGGCGGGTGAGCTGAAGCACGGTCCGATCGCGCTCATCGAGGAGGACCTGCCGGTGGTCGTCGTCGTGCCGTCGCCTCGGGGGCGGTCGGTGCTGCACGACAAGATCGTGTCCAACATCCAGGAGATCAGGGCTCGGGGGGCGCGGACGATCGTGATCGCGGAGGAGGGGGACGATGCGGTGGTGCCGTATGCGGACCATTTGATTCGGATCCCTGCGACTCCGACCTTGCTTCAGCCGCTGGTGGCGACGGTGCCCTTGCAGGTGTTCGCCTGTGAGCTGGCCACCGCTCGGGGGAACGAGGTGGACCAGCCTCGGAACCTGGCCAAGTCGGTGACGGTGGAGTAGGGCGTCACCTGGGCGTCCTCGTAAGGTGCTGCGCATGAGCATCATCGGTGTCGGGATCGACGTGGCGGAGATCGAGCGGTTCGCGGCGTCGTTGGAGCGTACGCCCGGGATGGCGCAGCGGCTGTTTCTCGACAGTGAGTTGCTGCTGCCCAGCGGGGAGCGGCGCGGGATCGCCTCGCTCGCGGCCCGGTTCGCCGCCAAGGAGGCGTTGGCCAAGGCTCTTGGGGCGCCTGGTGGGCTCCAGTGGACCGATGCCGAGGTGTACGTCGAGGGGAGCGGGCAGCCGAGGCTGCGGGTCCGGGGGACGGTGGCGGCGAGGGCGGCGGTGCTGGGGGTGCGGGCCTGGCATGTGTCGCTCAGTCACGATGCGGGGGTGGCTTCGGCGGTGGTGATCGCCGAGGGGTGAGCCCCGCCTCTGCCGTCGTGGTTCGTCGTGCGTGGTTCCGTGCGTACGAGGGAGACTCGGAGCCATGCGTACTGCGTACAGCGTGGAGACGGTCAGGGCGGCCGAGCGGGAGCTCATGGCTCGGTTGCCGGAGGGAACGTTGATGCAGCGGGCGGCCGCCGGACTGGCCGCCGCCTGCGCGGACTTGCTGGGGCGGGTGTACGGCAGCCGGGTCGTACTGCTCGTGGGGAGCGGGGACAACGGGGGTGACGCCCTGTACGCCGGGGCTCGGCTGGCGCGGCGCGGGGCGGGGGTCACTGCTGTGCTGCTCGTGCCTGAGCGGGCTCATGCCGGGGGGCTTGCCGCGTTGCGGCGGGCGGGGGGCTCGGTGGTGGGGGTTGGCGGGGCGGGTAGCCAGGGTGGCGGTGACGGCGGCCGTGGTGTCGAGGGGGCGATTCTGCGGGCCGACCTTGTTCTTGACGGCATCGTCGGGATCGGTGGGAAAGGCGGGTTGCGGCCCGAGGCCGCCCGGCTCGCCTCCGTGGTCGCGCAGGCCCGGGCCGCTGTCGTCGCCGTCGATCTGCCCAGTGGCGTCGACGCCGATACGGGGGAGGTGCGCGGGAGTGCGATCCGGGCCGACCTCACCGTCACGTTCGGGGCGCACAAGCCGGGGTTGCTGATCGATCCGGCTCGGGAGTACGCCGGGTCCGTGCGGCTCGTCGACATCGGGCTGTCTCTGCCGGTCGAGGCCGAGGTGGAGGCGTTGCAGCACGCGGATGTGGCGGAGCTTTTGCCGGTGCCGGCGGCGGAGAGCGACAAGTACCGGCGGGGCGTGGTGGGGATCGCCGCCGGGTCCGCTCGGTATCCGGGGGCGGCTGTGCTGGCCGTGGCGGGGGCGTTGCGGGGTGGGGCCGGGGCGGTGCGGTACGTCGGGCCTGCCGGGGACGCCGTCATCGCTCGCTTTCCCGAGACGCTTGTGTCGGATCAGGGGCCGAAGCGGGCCGGGCGGGTGCAGGCGTGGGTCGTCGGGCCGGGGGCGGGGGACGACGCGGCGAGTGTGGCGGAGGTGCTGGACGCCGATGTGCCGGTGCTGGTCGATGCGGACGGGCTGCGGCTGGCGGAGGTTTCCGCGGTGCGGGGGCGGAGGGCGCCGACTCTGATGACTCCGCATGCGGGGGAGGCGGCGGCGTTGCTGGGGGTGGCGCGGGAGGCTGTCGAGGGGGCGCGGCTTGAGGCTGTGCGGGAGTTGGCGGGGCGGTATGGGGCGACGGTGTTGTTGAAGGGGTCCACGACGCTGGTCGCCGATTCCGGGGGCGGGGCGGTGCGGGTGAACTCCACGGGGACGTCTTGGCTGGCCACGGCGGGGAGTGGGGATGTGTTGTCGGGGCTGGGCGGGTCCTTGTTGGCGGCGGGGTTGTCTGCGGTGGATGCGGGGAGTGTGGCGGCGTATCTGCATGGGCTGGCGGGGCGCTTCGCGGCCCGGGGGGCGCCGGTGGGGGCGCAGGATGTGGCGGGGGCGGTGGGGAGGGCTTGGCGGGATGTGGGGGTGGGGTGAGGGGTGAGTGGCCGTGGGGGTGCTCAGGGCTTCGCGCGCCGGATGTCGATGTTGCCGTGGCGGGTGCGGGCGCGGATCTTTACCGTGTCGTCGGTCTGGGTGGGGCTGGAGGAGGCCGTGAGGGTGTTGCGGACCTGGCCCGAGGAGGAGTTGGCGTCCAGCCAGGCCGCCGTGCCCTCTCGGACGCCGATGGCGATGGCTCCGTAGGACGTCTCCAGCTGGACCGTGCCTCGGGCCACATCGTCCACTCGCAGCGTGCCGTGGGCCGTTGTCGCCGTCACGGAGTCCTCCGCGCGGCGGATTTCGATGTCGCCGTTGGCTCCCGAGACGCGGATCTCGCCGATCGCGGCGCCGACCGTCGTCGTGCCGTGGGAGTTCTTCAGTACCGCCGGGCCGTCCAGGTGGCCCACGCGGAGGCTGCCGGTGCTCGTCGCGATCTCCGCCGGGCCCTCGACCCGGTCCACCGTGATCGAGCCGTGCGATGCCGTCAGGTGCAGGGGGCCCGTCGTGTCGAAGCGGGTGTCGCCCGAGGACGTCTTCACCCTCACCTCGCCCAGGCGGCCCTCGCCCAGGACCTGCACCCAGGCGCCCGTCATGTCGATCCGGGAGCCCTCCGGGAGTTCCACCGTCACGTCCACCGTGCCCGTGCGGCCGAACAGGCCCGACTTGGGGGTGCGGACCGTCAGTACACCGCCCGCGAACGTCACCTGCGTCTGGTCGGCGGTCCGGACGTCCGCGTCCTTCTTCGGCTCACGCGGCCGCACCTCCACCACCGTCTCGCCGCGCTCGCTCGCGGTGAACTGGATGGAACCGGCCTCCACATGTGCGGTGACCGCGATGGCCGATGGGGTCTCGAAAGAAGGCATGGCCCTCCCGTCCTGGATCATTGAGTAACTAGCGGACCCAGCCCGTGAAGCTCTGCCCGAACGTCTGGGACTTCTCCGGCGGGCGGGGGCGCGTGCCGCCTTCCACCGCGGCCGAGACCGCTCGGACCAGCCACGCGTTCACCGACAGGCCCTCACGGCTCGCCGCCTCCTCCGCGCGTGCCTTGAGGTGGGCAGGCAGCCGGAGGTTGACCCTGGCCGTGCCGCCCTCGTCGCCCTCGGCCGGGGCCGCGGGCCTGAACGCCTCGACGGGTGCGGCCGGTTCCGTGTGGGCGCCGCCGTCGGTGGGCGGGAGGGTCACCACGAAGTCGGGGTCGAGACCGCGCAGCCGTACGTCGACCGAGCCGGGAGCGAGGTCACGGGTGATCTCGTCCATCGCGGCGGAGAGCACGTTCAGCATGGTCAGACGGGTCGCCGACTCCAGCGGAGCCGTCAGCCGCTCGGCCAGCTCGCGGGCATCTTCCCCGCCGGCCTCGGCGGCCACCGCGAGTTCACGGCGGAGAGTGTCGACATAGGGAGTGAGGTCCATGACGTCATGATGGCGGCGCCATGGCGCCATGTGCAAGCCGAGGTGGTGTCGTGTTGTCGGGTGGGTTTGCAGGAAGCTTTTCAGCTGCGGAAATGTAACGGGCTTGTGCTCTGGTGGGGTGGCTGCCGGCGTTTTCCCGGGTGTCGCCCGGCGGTGAGTGGTGCCACGTGGTGCCATCTCGCGCCCCCCTTGTGTCGTCGCTCCGCAAATAGGGTGACCCCTCCGCGCGGCACCCCCAGCGCCCCCACCGCCCGCGTTTCGCTGATCACATGATCAGCAGACGTATCGCTCGTATCCCTCGTATCCCTCGTATCGCCCTCGCCCATCGAAGCGCGGCCGTTCTCCTCGCCGCCGTCACCGTCCTTCCGGTGGTCACCGCCACAAGCGCCACCGCCGATCCCGCGCCCCCCGCCCCCGCCCCCGCCTCCGGGCCCGAGGCCGAACTCGTCCCCGGTGTCTATCAGCCCTGGCAGATCGACACCCCGGACCAGGTCCTGGCGCCGCAGGTCTACACGCCCAGCGCCAAGGAGGACGCCGTCGAGCCGGCCGAGGCCGCGCCCGGGACGTACGACCTCGTCGAGTACGTGCCGCTCGCCGATGCCGTCGCCCGGGTCTCGTGCACCAAGTCGGCCGGGCCCTTTCAGCGGCAGGTCGAGCGGTGGCTGAAGCGGAAGGTGGACGGGAAGCAGTCGAAGGCGGACTGCAAGGCGATCCGGGCCTTCCAGGTCAAGCAGAAGATCAAGCCGGCGATCGGGTTCGCCGGGCCTGTCACCTGGGCCCGGATGCAGTATCTGTCCGCCAAGAAGAATCCGAACGCCTCGAAGAAGTGTCCTGTGCGGTCGTACCGTGTCGCCTGCGTCGATCTCAATCGGCAGATCACCTGGGTGCAGAAGGGGGAGAAAGTCGTCTACGGGCCCGTGCCCATGCGGAGCGGGCGGGCCGGGTACCGGACCCGTACCGGGTGGTTCAAGGTCTACTGGAAGCACAAGAACCACGTCTCCACGCTGTACCACCAGCCCATGCCCTACGCGCAGTTCTTCAGCGGCGGCCAGGCCTTCCACGCCGTCTACGGCTCCATCTTCACCACCGTCGGCTCCATGGGCTGCGTCAATCTGCGGATCGGGGACGCCCGGAAACTGTGGGGTGTGCTGAAGAAGGGCGACCGGGTCTACGTCTGGGGGCGGCGGGCCGGAGCGTAGGCGTCCGGGGGGACTGTCCTACCCCTCTGAGAGACTGGGGGCGCCATGAGTGAGACACCTGCCCCGCGTACCACGCCCCTGCGTGCTCGCGCCGAGATCGATCTGGCCGCCCTGCGGGCCAACGTGCGGGCCCTGCGCGC
This sequence comes from Streptomyces sp. NPDC046909, assembly GCF_040644695.1. Lineage (NCBI taxonomy): Bacteria > Bacillati > Actinomycetota > Actinomycetes > Kitasatosporales > Streptomycetaceae > Streptomyces > Streptomyces sp. NPDC046909. Next base: position 133,978 of record NZ_JBEYXC010000010.1, read on the forward strand.
CCTCGCGCCGGGCGCGGCCCTGATGGCCGTGGTCAAGTCCGACGCGTACGGCCACGGGGCGGTGCCGTGTGCCCGCGCGGCGGTCGAGGCGGGGGCGACCTGGCTGGGCACGGCGACTCCCGAGGAGGCCCTTGAGCTGCGGCGGCAAGGGCTCCGGGACGTCCGCGTCATGTGCTGGCTCTGGACGCCCGGCGGCCCCTGGCGCGAGGCCGTCGAGGCCGATGTCGATGTCTCCGTCAGCGGGATGTGGGCCCTGGAGGAGGCCGTGGCGGCCGCCCGGGCGGCCGGTGTCCCCGCGCGCGTGCAGCTCAAGGCCGACACCGGGCTCGGGCGCAACGGCTGCCAGCCCGGCGAGGACTGGAGCCGGCTCGTCGCCGAGGCCCTGCGCGCCGAGGCCGACGGTCTCATCCGTGTCACCGGGCTCTGGTCGCACTTCGCCTGCGCCGACGAACCCGGCCATCCCTCCATCGCCGCCCAGCTCACCCTCTTCCGGGAGATGGTCGCGTACGCCGAACAGGCCGGCGTCCGCCCCGAGGTGCGGCACATCGCCAACTCGCCCGCCACGCTGACCCTTCCCGAGGCGCACTTCGACCTCGTACGGACCGGGGTCGCCGTCTACGGCATCTCGCCGAGCCCCGAGATCGGCGGTCCCGCCGATTTCGGGCTGCGTCCGGTGATGACGCTGAGCGCGTCGGTGGCGCTGGTGAAGCGGGTGCCGGGCGGGCACGGCGTCAGCTACGGCCATCACTACGTCACCCCGGGCGAGACCACCCTCGGTCTGGTGCCCGTCGGCTACGCGGACGGCATCCCGCGGCACGCCTCCGGCACCGGGCCCGTCCTGGTCGGCGGCAAGTGGCGGACCGTCGCGGGGCGGATCGCCATGGACCAGTTCGTCGTCGACCTGGGCGGCGACGAGCCCGCGACCGGCTCGGAGGCGATCCTCTTCGGGCCCGGCGACCGCGGTGAGCCCACCGCCGAGGACTGGGCACAGGCGGCCGGGACCATCGCGTACGAAATCGTCACCCGGATCGGCAGCCGTGTTCCGCGCGTCTATGTGAACGAGGGACAAGCTGGGTAACCGCCCAGCAACGAGAGACACAGCCGCAAGCGGTATCAGTGAGCGACCAGTAGTCCGACAGTCCGGCAGTCCGGCAGTCCGGTGAAGAGGAGCGGTACGTGAGCGAGAGCAGTGCGGAGGCCGCGCTGGCCGTCGCCTCCGCCACGGGGGCGGCCGGGAACTGGCGCCGGGCGACGGGGATCGCGGGCGCCGCGATAGGCGTGGTCGCGGCGGGAGCGGCGGCCGGTGTCGCCATCGAGCGGATGACCGTCGGGCGCGGGATGCGGAAGAAGGCGCGGCTCGCGCTCGACTCCGCCGGGCCGTACGGCTCGCTGCGCGGCACGCCCGGCAAGGCGTACGCCGATGACGGCACGGAGTTGTACTACGAGGTCGACGACGTCGAGCCGGAGGGCGGGTCAGCGCCGCGCCGGCGCCGGCTGTTCGGGCGGAAGGCGCCGCTGCCCGTCACCGTCGTCTTCAGCCACGGGTACTGCCTCAACCAGGACTCCTGGCACTTCCAGCGGGCGGCGCTGCGAGGTGTCGTACGGACCGTGTACTGGGACCAGCGCAGCCACGGCCGGTCCGGGCGGGGCGAGCGGCAGGTGCGGGACGGGGTGCCGGTCGACATCGAGCAGCTGGGGCGCGACCTCAAGGCCGTCGTCGACGCCGCCGCGCCCGAGGGGCCGGTCGTGCTCGTCGGGCACTCCATGGGCGGGATGACCGTGATGGCGCTCGCCGACCAGTACCCCGAGCTGATCCGGGACCGGGTCGTGGCCACCGCCTTCGTCGGTACGTCGTCGGGGAAGCTCGGCGAGGTCAACTTCGGGCTGCCCGTCGCCGGGGTGAACGCGGTGCGGCGGATCCTGCCCGGGGTGCTGAAGGCGCTGGGGCAGCGGGCCGAGCTCGTGGAGAAGGGGCGGCAGGCGACCGCCGATCTGTTCGCCGGGATCATCAAGCGGTACTCGTTCGCGAGCCGGGACGTGGACCCGGCCGTGGCCCGGTTCGCCGAGCGGATGATCGAGGGGACGCCGATCGACGTGGTCGCCGAGTTCTATCCGGCGTTCACCGACCACGACAAGACCGAGGCGCTCGCCCACTTCAAGGACTTCCCGGTCCTGGTGCTGGCCGGGATCGGGGACCTCGTCACGCCGAGCGAGCACAGTGAGGCCATCGCCGGTCTGCTGCCGGACGCCGAGTTGGTGCTCGTGCCGGACGCCGGGCACCTCGTGATGCTGGAACACCCGGAAGTGGTCACCGACCGTCTCGCCGACCTCCTCACCCGCGCGGGTGCCGTGCCGGCAGGGGCTACCGTGGGTGGCTATGGAAGCACCAGCAGCACCGCACAGCCCGGTTGAGACCGAGCTGACCGTCACCTCCCCCGAGCAGATGCGTGAGCTGGGCCTGAAGCTGGCCAAACTGCTGCGCGCCGGGGATCTCGTGATGCTCAGCGGGGAGCTCGGCGCGGGCAAGACGACGCTGACCCGGGGGCTGGGGGAGGGGCTGGGCGTGCGGGGTGCCGTCACGTCACCGACCTTCGTCATCGCCCGGGTGCACCCGTCCCTCGGGGACGGTCCGCCGCTCGTCCACGTCGACGCGTACCGCCTGGGCGGCGGGCTCGACGAGATGGAGGACCTCGACCTCGATGTCTCGCTGCCCGACTCGGTGATCGTCGTGGAGTGGGGCGAGGGCAAGGTCGAGGAGCTCACCGACGACCGGCTCCAGGTCCAGATCCACCGGGCCGTCGGGGACACCACGGACGAGGTGCGGCACGTGACGCTCACCGGGCTCGGGGAGCGGTGGGCGGCGGTCGAGCTCGGGGTTCTCGCCGCTTGAGGATCGGTGGATGAATATTCCGACAAGACGTCGGCAAGTTATTGCATTTGCGGTCGTGCGCGTGGTCACATGGTATCCAGTTCGTAGTTAGGTCTACCTAACTACGCCCGCCCCCGGTGCTCAGGAGGCGTCCATGTCGGCCACGGAACGAGACGAGGCGGCGCCGCGCGCGGTGTCCGCGGTGCCCATGCGTGACCTGCTGGCGGCGTGTGCCGCGGCAAACGCGATCTCGACACCGCCACGTGTGCCCGACCGGGAGACGCTTCAGCCACGCGGGGCCGAGCAGCGTAAAGCCGCTTAGCGGATCACGATCACCTTCTGGCCGATCGTCGCGAAGTCCCACATCGCCTCGCCGTCCTTGCGGGACTCCCGGATGCCGCCCGTCTTCGTCGTGGGGTCGTTCTGCGGCAGGGAACCGGCCACGGCCGCGCTGAAGCCGATGGTCACGCCGTCGACGCTGGTGAAGCGGACGACGTGTTCGATGGGGGTGCCGTCGGTGCCGGTGACCGAGTTCGAGCGGGACGTGACGTAGTAGGAACCCGGGGTCGGGTCGACGGTGCCCGGGGTGACCTCGAAGGTTCGCTGGACCTTGTTGCCCGGCCCGACCAGCCAGACCCGGTCGTCGTCCACCGAGTACACGACCCGTTCACCCTTGCCGGAACCGGCGGGCAGCGCGCCGGGGTGCTTCGTGTCGCGCGGCGCCTTGGAGGCGGCCGCAGCGGCGTCGCTCGTCTTGTGCGAGGTGCCGAGCGAGGCCGGGACCGTCGCCGAGGCCTGGTAGGCGAGGACACCGACCGCGACGAGGGCCGCCGTGGTGAGTCCGGTCACGATCCCGGCGCTGGGGCTTGGCACGGTCGTCCACCTCGAAGTCGTACGGCGTGATCCTTCGCGACGTTAGCAGTCTGCGGGCGTCCGACCGGGGCGGCGATGTGCGCGGCGTGGGAGCCGTAGGCTGTTTGCGTGCTCTTGCTCGCTCTGGATACCGCCACCCCCGCCGTGACCGTCGCGCTGCACGACGGTACGGACGTCATCGCCTCGTCGAGCCAGGTGGACGCGCGCCGGCACGGCGAGCTGCTGCTGCCGGCCGTCGACCGTGTGCTCGCCGAGGCCGGGCTGAAGCTCGACGCCGTCACCGGCATCGTCGTCGGGATCGGACCCGGTCCTTACACCGGACTGCGTGTCGGGCTGATGACCGCCGACACCTTCGGGCTCGCCCTCGGCGTCCCCGTGCACGGCGTGTGCACGCTCGACGGGCTCGCCTACGCCGCCGACGTCGAGAAGGGCCCCTTCGTCGTGGCCACCGACGCCCGGCGCAAAGAGGTCTACTGGGCGCGGTACGCCGACTCCCGTACCCGGCTCACCGAGCCCGCCGTCGACCGGCCCGCCGATATCGCCGAGGTCGTGAAGGGGCTGCCTGCCGTCGGGGCCGGGGCTCTTCTCTATCCGGACACCTTTCCCGTCGCGCACGCGCCCGAGCATGTGTCCGCCGCCGCGCTCGCGTCTCTCGCCGCCGAGAGACTCGCCGCGGGCGAGGAACTCCCCGCCCCCAGACCGCTGTACCTGCGCCGCCCCGACGCCCAGGTGCCGAAGAACTACAAGGTGGTCACCCCCAAGTGACCGCCGTGCTGCGCGAGATGCGCTGGTGGGACATCGATCCCGTGCTGGAGCTGGAGAAGGACCTCTTCCCCGAGGACGCCTGGTCGCGGGGCATGTTCTGGTCCGAGCTGGCGCATGCGCGGGGGGCCACGGCGACCCGGCGCTATGTCGTCGCCGAGGAGGCCCTCGCTGAGGGAGGCGTGCGGCTCGTCGGGTACGCCGGGCTCGCCGCTTCCGGGGAGCTGGCGGACGTGCAGACCATCGCCGTCGCCCGCGACCACTGGGGCACCGGGCTCGGCGGGCTGCTGCTGACTGAGCTGCTGCGCGCGGCCACCGCCTTCGAGTGCGCCGAGGTGATGCTGGAGTGCCGGATCGACAACGTGCGGGCGCAGAAGCTGTACGAGCGCTACGGCTTCGAGGCGATCGGCTTCCGGCGCGGCTACTACCAGCCCGGCAATGTCGACGCCCTCGTCATGCGGCTGACAGACCCTTCAACCTCCGTACAAGGAACCGAGATCAATGGCTGACGAACCCCTCGTCCTCGGCATCGAGACTTCCTGCGACGAGACCGGCGTCGGCATCGTCCGCGGCACCACCCTGCTCGCGGACGCCATCGCCTCCAGCGTCGACGAGCACGCCCGCTTCGGCGGGGTCGTGCCCGAGGTCGCCTCGCGGGCGCATCTGGAGGCGATGGTGCCGACCATCGATCGCGCGCTGAAGGAGGCGGGGGTGAGCGCGAGGGACCTCGACGGCATCGCGGTCACCGCCGGTCCGGGGCTGGCCGGGGCGCTGCTGGTCGGCGTATCCGCCGCGAAGGCGTACGCGTACGCGCTGGGCAAGCCGCTGTACGGGGTCAACCACCTCGCCTCCCACATCTGCGTCGACCAGCTGGAGCACGGCAGCCTTCCCGAGCCGACGATGGCCCTGCTGGTGAGCGGGGGGCACTCGTCGCTGCTGCTGTCCACCGACATCACCACGGACGTACGGCCGCTCGGCGCGACCATCGACGACGCGGCCGGCGAGGCCTTCGACAAGATCGCCCGGGTGCTCAACCTCGGCTTCCCGGGCGGTCCGGTCATCGACCGGTACGCGAAGGAGGGCGACCCGAACGCGATCGCCTTCCCGCGCGGGCTCACCGGGCCGCGCGACCCGGCGTACGACTTCTCCTTCTCCGGACTGAAGACCTCCGTGGCCCGCTGGATCGAGGCCAAGCGGGCGGCCGGTGAGGAGGTGCCGGTGCGGGACGTGTCGGCGTCCTTCCAGGAGGCGGTCGTGGACGTGCTGACGCGGAAGGCCGTGCGGGCCTGCAAGGACGAGGGCGTCGACCACCTCATGATCGGCGGCGGGGTCGCCGCCAACTCGCGGCTGCGGGCGCTCGCCCAGGAGCGGTGCGAGGCCGCCGGGATCCGGCTGCGGGTGCCGCGGCCGAAGCTGTGCACGGACAACGGGGCGATGGTGGCCGCGCTGGGCGCGGAGATGGTCGCACGGAACCGGCCCGCCTCCAGCTGGGACCTGTCGGCGGACTCCTCGCTCCCGGTGACGGATCCGCATGTCCCCGGCCACGACCATGTGCACGAGGTCAGCAAGGAGAACCTGTACTCGTGACGGTCGCGTTGATGTGGGAGGCGCGGGCCGTCGAGGGACGGGGCGCGGAACTGCTCGCCTGGGCGCGGGAGCAGGGGCTTCCCGCCGCGCCGCTGCGGCGGGAGACCTTTCGGGCGCCTGAGGACCGGGTGCTCGTCATCACGTGGTGGGACGCGGAACTTGACGCCGAGCTGCCCGAACTTCCCGAGCCCGAGGGTGAGTTGGTGAGCCGGGCCGTGCATCGGTGGCGGTTCGAGTCGGTGGAGGGCTAGCGGGGGCTCAGTCCCACCAGAAGTACCAGCGCCACTGCCAAACGGGGTCACGGCTGGGGAGCCGACAGGGCCCACGCCGAGGTCAGCAGGGTCGAGAAGGCCAGGGCGCAGGCCACCACGGAGGTCAGGGTGCCGCCCGTGTTGAGGAAGGCCGCGAGGGTGCCCAGGAGTGCGCCGGTCGCCGTGAAGGGGAGGGCGGGGCGCCACCAGGAGTGGGCGGGGCGTACGACGGTGCCGGCCGGGATGACGAAGGCGTCGCGGAGGTCGCCGCGGACCGTCGAGGGGGCTTCGAGGGGCGTGTGGGAGGGTGCGGCGCGGCGCAGGCGGCCCAGCGGGACTAGCCGGGTGCCGTCCGGCAGGACGATCACCGCGCGGCGGTGGCCGTGGACGGTGACCGGGACGCGGTCGGGGAGGTCGTCGAGCGCGGGGTGCCACATGACTCGCTGCCAGCGTGAGCCCCCGGCCGCCTCGCCGTCGATGTCCAGGACGAGCCATGTCGTCGGCAGGCCCTGCCCGAGGGGTCCCGCCCTGCGCTCCCCGATGCGTACCAGGGCCGTCGCCGGACGGCCCGGCCGGTGGGCCGCCACGCGGAAGCGCAGGCCGCGGAGGACCCAGGCGGCGCAGAGGGCGGCCGCGACGAACCCTCCGAACGCGGTGGCGTCGAGGAGGTCCTCGTCCTCGTCCTCGGACGCGTCCTCGTCGGGGAGGTCGCGCCAGTCCATGGGCCGGCCGTGCGGGTTCTCCTCGGTCGGGTCGTAGGCCACGAGGAAGAGGGTCTTGCGGGGGTAGGCGGCCGAGCCCTGGTCGGGGAAGCGTTCCGTGTGGGTGCGGCCCGCCTTGTCCTCCCACCGTACGAGGACATCGTCGCCGTCGGTTCCGACGCCGCGCTCGACGATCTCGCCGAACGTGGTCGCGGTGTGCTCCCGGGCGTGCTCGTGGGCGTACACGTGCCCGCCCAGCCAGGCGGCGAACAGGGCGTATCCGACGAGGGTCACGGCAAGCCCGAACAGGGCCGTGCGGAGGGGGCGTTGGCGGTCGCCCACCGGGCTGGTGGTACGGCTCATGCGGTCACCTCCGCCGCGAGCAGCGCCCGTACGGGGGCCGTGTCGCCGTTCTCCACGGCCGCCGTCAGCAGTTCGCTGAGGTCGACGACCCTGCCCTCGGGCGAGGCCAGCACGCTGGTGCGCCAGCGGCTCGGGTGGGTCCAGCCGGCGTCGCCGAGCACCGGGGCGAGGGCCAGGATCATCGCCCCGGTCAGGACGGTCCGGGCGAACGCCGTTCGTACGGAGGCGGGTTGGTGGCGTACGCCGGGTTCGATACGGCGGGCCAGGCGGGGCCAGCTGCCGTCGCTGACGGCGTCCAGGGCGGCGGTCAGGGCCTGGGCGGGGGAGTCCTGACGGGTCGCCTGCTGGAGGGGGAACGGGCCCTTGTCGTCGAGGAGTTGGCGGAGACGGTCGGGTGGGAGGGCCAGGAGGGGGATCGGGCGCGGGGTGGCCGCCTTGGCCCTGTTCTTGGTGCCCCGGGCTCCGCGGGCGCGGCGGGGCTTCGCCTGCTCGGCCAGTTGGCCGACGCACCAGCGCTCCAGGGCCGGGCCCGTGCGCAGGGGCAGGGGCTCGTCGCCGTACGTCGTGACGGCGTCGGCGGTCGGGAGGGCGGCCAGGCGGCGGGCGAGCGGGGGGTGGTCGGCCGTGGCGTAGGGGTCGAGGGCGTCGTGTTCCGCGATGGCGCGGACCGTGCTGCGGACGACGTGCGGGTCGTGGAGGGCGGTGTCCAGGGCGTCGTAGAAGTCCTGCGGGTAGGTGCCGCCGTCGTGCCGGCCGAGGGCGTGCCACCAGTGCAGGCCGAGGCCCTCGTACAGCGCGTCGAGCCGGATCGAGCGTTCCAGCGCCGCGGCCGTCGTCGCCGTACCGACGAGGCGGGCCGCGTCGGCGTCGGAGTCGGTCTCCGTGCGCCAGACCCGGGGCTGGGTGGCGCGCAGGAGCGGGGTGGCCAGGGGGGCCAACGGGCGGAAGCGGGGCCTCAGTTCGGCCGTGAGGGCGCTGCGGGCCAGGAGCAGCCAGGACGTGCGGCGGTGGCCGACGTGCTGTTCGTGCGCGAGTTCGTGGGCGACGACCGCCGCGAGCTGGTCGGCGGTCAGGGTGCGCAGTACGGGGAGGCCGAGGACCAGGACGTAGGCGCGGATGCCGGAGACCGTGGAGCGGCTCAGGGAGGCCTGTACGTCCGGGACGACCCGGACGAGGAGCGGGGCCCGGAAGCCGAGGCGCTCGGCGACGTCCTGGACCAGGGCCGCCAGTTCCGGCTCGTCCCGGGGGCGGATCGCCTGGCCGGGCAGGCGTCTGCGGGCCACTACGGCGCCGAGGATGCTCAGCAGCGTCAGGGTGAGGGGCAGGAGGGCCGCCGTCGGGTTGTCCGCCTTCGCCAGGACGATCGGCAGGGCCACGCCGGAGGCGAGCGGTATCAGCGCGGCGAGGGCGAGCATGGCGGCGATGAGGGGCCACTCGCGGAGCGCGGAGGGTGTCTCTTCGCCGGCCGTGGCGGGTGGCTGTTCGTCGGCCGTGGAGGGTCTGCCGGATATGCCCTGGTCCATCGTGTGCCCCCGTCGCGCTCTGGTGCGTCGGCGGATTGTGCCACAGGGGGCAGACGCTTGGGGTGGCGCTCGGGGGCTACGCCGGCGTCGTCCCCGCGGGTGCCCCCGCGCCGTTGCGGCTCGGCACGCCCACGGAGTACGCCAGCTTCCACGGCGCGTCCGAGTCCGCGCCCCGCCACAGCACCCGTCCGTTGCGCCGCTCCCAGTCCACCGCCAGCCAGATCTGCCCCAGCCAGGCCAAGGCCGGCCAGAGGGGGAGGAGGGCGATCCAGGGGGCCCAGGCGATGGCGAGGACGAGGGTGGGGACCGTCATCACCGTGAAGAGCCACCAGTTGAGGGGGTGGCGGCGCAGGCCGATGCTCTTCGCCGGGGCCTCCGGCAGCGGGATCGCCGCCTCGAAGTCCCGTATCTCGCCGACCCACTTGAGCCGGGTCGCCCCGAGCAGCGTGCACACCACCGCGAAGGCCACCAGGCCCAGCGCGAACCGGCCCACCCCGTACGCCGTCATCGGCGCCCCGTGTACGCCGCTCGTCGCCGCCAGGCTGACGGCGAGAGCGGCCAGCGCGGTGTACACGGAACGCAGTTCGTGGTGGACGTATCTGTCCATGGTGACCCTCCCCCAGGCGCGGAGGGTCAGGCCGGTCCCGACACCTCCGTCTCGCAGCGCAGCACGCGGTCCGCCCCCACCACCCGTACCGGGCCCGTGAGTTCCAGCCGGGCCGTATGGCGTACGTCCGTGCTGGAGGCCGCCAGCCGCAGTTCCAGGATGCCCGGTTCGACGACCCGCCGGAGTGAACGATCTGTGAAGGACGACAGGTCGGTGTGGAAGCGGAAGGTCACCCGGGACTCCTCTCCCGGCGCCAGTTCCACGCGCTGGTAGCCGATCAGCCGGACGTCCGGACGGGTCACCGACGCCACCGGGTCGTGCAGATACAGCTGGACGACCTCGGCGCCCGCGCGCTCGCCCGTGTTGCGGACGGTCACCGTCATGTCGTACGAGCCGTCCGTGCCGATCCTTGTGTCGGCGGCCTCGGACTCCCATGCGAACGTCGTGTACGACCTCCCGTGCCCGAACGCGTACAGCGGGGTCGGATCCAGGTTGCTGACCTCGCCCGCGAGGCCCAGCGGGGGCTGGAGGTAGGTCCACGGCTGGCCGCCCGGCAGCTGCGGGACGCTCACCGGGAGCCGGCCGGACGGGTTGACGCGGCCGGACAGGACGCCCGCCACCGCCGGGCCGCCCTCCTCGCCCGGGAAGAACGCCTGTACGGCGGCGGCCAGTCGGCCCTGCCAGCGGCCGAGTGCGTACGGGCGGCCTGTCAGCAGGACCAGGACGACCGGGACGCCCGTGGCGACCAGCGTGTCCAGCAACTCCGCCTGGACGCCCGGCAGCCGGAGGTCCGTCGCGTCGCAGCCCTCGCCGGACGTGCCGCGGCCGAACAGGCCCGCCCGGTCGCCCAGTACCGCCACGCACACATCCGCCTCGGAGGTCCGGGCCACCGCCTCCTCGAAGCCGGAGGTGTCGGGGGCGGAGGTGTCGCAGCCCTCGGCGAACGTGACCTTGGCGTCGGGGAGTTCGGCGCGCAGCGCCTCCAGGACGGTCGGGATGCCGATGCCCATCGGGATGTCGGGGTGCTCGGTGAGGACGTGGGACGGGAAGGAGTAGCAGCCGAGCATCGCCAGCGCGTCCGCAGCCCTCGGGCCCACCACCGCGATCCTGGTGTCGGGGGAGAGCGGGAGGATGCCGTCGGGATTGTCGAGGAGGACCACCGACTCCTCGGCCAGGCGGCGGGCCAGCACGCGGTTCGCCGTCGAGTCGAGGTCGATGCGGGCGGGCGGCTCGGGGTTCCAGTCCTCGTCGAGCAGGCCCAGCTCGCACTTCTGGAGCAGGACCCGGCGGGCCGCGCGGTCGATCAGGTCCTCCGGCACCTCGCCCGCCTCTACGGCCTCCAGGAGCGGCTTGCCGAAGCACTCCACGGTGGGCAGTTCGACGTCGAGGCCCGCCGTGAGGGCCGCGTGGGCCGCCTCCGCCTTGGTGCCGGCGACGCGGTGCTGGGACTGGAGGAAGCGGACGCCGAAGTAGTCGGCGACCACCGTGCCGGTGAACCCCCAGTCCTCGCGCAGGAGCCGGGTCAGCAGGCCAGGGTCCGCCGAGGCCGGCACGCCGTCCGTCTCGTTGTACGCGGCCATCACCGAGCGCGCCCCGCCCTCGCGCAGCGCCAGCTCGAACGGCGGCAGGGTCACATCGGCGAGCTCCCGGACGCCCGCGCGCACCGGTGCCTGGTTGCGGGCGCCCGCCGAGGAGGCGTACCCGGCGAAGTGCTTGAGCGTGGCGACGATCCCGGCCGACTCCAGGCCCCGCACATAGGCGGCGCCGACCGTGCCGACCAGGTACGGGTCCTCGCCGATGGTCTCCTCGACCCGGCCCCAGCGGGGATCGCGGACCACGTCCAGGACCGGGGCGAGGCCCTGGTGGACGCCGACCGTGCGCAGGTCACGGCCGATGTTCCGGGCCATCTCCTCCACCAGCGACGGGTCGAAGCTCGCGCCCCAGGCGAGCGGGACCGGATAGGCGGTGGCCTGCCAGGCCGTGAAGCCCGCCAGACACTCCTCGTGGGCGAGGGCCGGGATGCCGAAGCGGCCCGCCGCCGCGATACGGCGCTGGGCGCGGGCCAGTGCCCGCGCGCCCAGCGCCGGGTCCACGGGGGCGGTGCCGAAAGGGCGGGTGAGCTGGCCGAGGCCCTGGGTGATCAGCTCGTCCCAGTCGTAGTCGGCGGTCATCTCGCGTTGCAGCGGGGCGACGCCGTTGCCGTCCGTGCTGGCGCCGACCCACACGCCGTACAGCTGGGCGGTTTTCTCCGCGAGGGTCATCCGGGAGAGGAGGTCGTCGACGCGGGCGGCGGCGGGCAGGGCGGGGTCACGCCAGGGGGCGGTGGTCATGAAACTCCTGTCAGGGTGAGGGCCCTCACGAATGTCCCTAACTCGAATGTCCCTAACGAAAAACGAAGGTCGCAGCGAATGTTTCGATATGCATGCCGAATGTTTTGGGAACCTAGGCGGGTGAGAAGGGTTCGTCAAGAGGTCGTGCAGGGATACGATCGCCGCCATGACACCCCCGGAGCCCGCTGAAACCAGGACGGCAGGGCGGTCCACGCAGACCGCGACGCTTGCCGAGATCGCCCGAGAGGCCGGCGTCTCGGCGCCGACTGTTTCGAAGGTGCTGAACGGCCGCGCCGATGTCGCCCCGGCCACCCGCACCCGCGTGGAGGAACTGCTGCGCGCCCACGGCTACCGGCGCCGCCGGGCCGAGGCGAGCCGCTCGCCCCTGATCGACCTGGTCTTCCACGAACTGGAGAGCGCCTGGGCGATGGAGGTCATCCGGGGCGTGGAGAACGTCGCCCGGGACGCCGGGCTGAGCGTCGTCCTGAGCGAGAGCGCGGGGCGGCTCACGCCCGGGCGGACCTGGGCCGACCAGGTCGCCGCGCGGCGGCCGCACGGGGTGATCCTCGTGCTGTCGGGGCTCGACGAGTCCCAGCGGGCGCTGCTCACCAGCCGCTCGATCCCCTTCGTCGTCATGGACCCGGCCGGCGACCCCGGCGCCGACGTGCCCTCCATCGGCGCGACCAACTGGCAGGGCGGACTCGCTGCCACCCGGCACCTCGTCGACCTCGGCCACACCCGCATCGGCGCGATCAGCGGGCCCTCGCGCATGATGTGCAGCCGCGCCCGGATCGACGGCTACCGGGCGGCCCTGGAGACCGCCGGGCTGCCGGTCGACCCCGAGCTCATCAGGCACGGCGACTTCCATCACGAGGCCGGCTACCGGCAGGGGCTCGAACTGCTGCGCCGCCCGGACCGGCCGACCGCCGTGTTCGCCGGGAACGACATCCAGGCGCTCGGGCTGTACGAGGCGGCGCGCGAGCTGGGGCTGCGGATCCCGGAGGACCTGAGCGTCGTCGGCTTCGACGATCTGCCGGTCGCGCCCTGGGTCGGGCCGCCGCTGACGACCGTACGGCAGCCGCTGACCGAGATGGCCGAGGCGGCGGCCAAGCTGGTGCTCGACCTGGCCCGCGAGGACGGGGCCGGGACGGCGACCCGGGTGGAACTGGCGACGAGCCTGGTGGTGCGCAGCAGCACGGGGGCGCCTCCTGCGGCTTAGCTGTGAAGCGGCTTAGCTGTGAAGCGGCTTAGCTGTGAAGAGGTGTTGCTGTATTGACGGGTGTTCCGTGCCGCCCCACACTGCCCCGAAGCCAATCGGTTGCACGACCGAAACTTTCGGAGGCACCCGCAATGAGATCTCTGAGAACCGGCTTATCCCTGGCGACGCTCGTCACCAGCCTCGCGATGCTGTTCACGGCGCCCGCGGCGCAGGCCGCCGACACCCCGCTCCGCGACCTCGCCACCGCCAAGGGCAAGGTCATGGGCACGGCGGTCACCGGCTCCAAGCTGACCGGGACCTACGGCGACATCGCCGGGGCCCAGTTCAACTCGCTGACGCCCGGCAATGCCATGAAGTGGGGCTCGGTCGAGCCGACAAGGGGCAGTTTCAACTGGACGGAGGCCGACCAGATCGTGGCCTTCGCCGAGGCGCACGGTCAGCAGGTGCGCGGCCACACCCTGGTCTGGCACAGCCAGAACCCGGGCTGGCTGACGAACGGCACCTGGACCCCGGCCCAGCTGAGCACGCTGCTCAACGACCACATCGCGACGGAGGTCGGCCGCTACAAGGGCCGGCTGGCCGCCTGGGACGTGGTCAACGAGCCGTTCAACGAGGACGGCACCTACCGCTCGACCCTCTGGTACAACGGCCTCGGCTCCGGCTACATCGCGCAGGCCCTGACCGCCGCCCGCGCCGCCGACCCGGCCGCCAAGCTGTACATCAACGACTACAACGTCGAGGGCGTCAACGCGAAGTCCACCGCCCTGTACAACCTGGTCAAGTCCCTGAAGGAACAAGGCGTTCCGATCGACGGGGTCGGTCTCCAGGCCCACCTCATCCTCGGCCAGGTCCCCTCCACCCTCCAGCAGAACATCCAGCGCTTCGCCGACCTCGGCGTCGACGTGGCGATCACCGAGCTGGACATCCGGATGGCACTGCCTGCCGACAGCGCCAAGCTCGCCCAGCAGAAGGCCGACTACAAGGCGGTGACGGCGGCCTGCGTGGCCGTGACCCGCTGTGTGAACCTCACCGTCTGGGGCTTCACCGACTCCGACTCCTGGGTCGACAGCACCTTCCCGGGGTACGGGGCGGCGACGCCGTACGACGCGAACTACGCGCCGAAACCGGCGTACTACGGGATCGCGGAGGCGCTCGGCGGGACGAGCACACCGCCGCCGACCGGGGCGTGCTCGGCGGCGTACGGCGTGCAGAGCCAGTGGAACACCGGGTTCACCGGGAACGTGACGATCTCCTGCTCGGGTGCCTCGCTGTCGTCCTGGAAGGTGACCTGGACGTACGGCGCCGGGCAGCAGATCACGCAGGCGTGGAACGCCACGTGCACCCAGTCCGGCGCGGCGGTCAGCTGTGGCAACGCCTCCTACAACGGGACCGTCGCGGACGGCGGCTCGGTGAGCTTCGGGCTCAACGCGTCGTGGAGCGGGAGCAACCCGGTGCCGACCGTGACGCTGGGCTGAGAAACGTTAGATTTTCCGAAGAAAGGCGGCCTGGACGCGCTCCTCGTAATAATTCGGACTTACGTTCCTCTCCGTGAACGGAGACGACGAAGGCAGAAGAGCGGGCCGGCGGTCACGTGTGCTGAAGGCCGCCGGCCTCACTCTCGCGGGCGTACTGGTGGCGGGCGCCGCGGCGGGCGGCTGGGTGTACTGGCACCTCAACGACAACATCAAGAGCGTCGACATCAACAGCGCGCTCGGCGACGACCGCCCGGCGAAGCCGGTGACGACGCCCTCCCCGTCCGCGTCCGCGTCGGCCTCCCCCTCGCCCCTGCCCTCCGAGGCCCTGAACATCCTCGTCCTCGGCTCCGACTCACGCAGCGGCAAGGAGAACCAGGCGCTGGGCGGCGGCAGCAGCACGGGCGCCCGGTCCGACACGGCGATGGTCGTGCACATCGACGCGGGACGCACCGAGGCGACGGTCGTCAGCATCCCGCGCGACACGCTCGTCACGCGTCCGTCCTGCCCCCTGGAGGACGGGGGATCGACGGCGGTGGCGTACAACGCGATGTTCAACAGCGCCTACTCGGTGGGCGGCCCGGTCTGCGCGGTGAAGACCGTCGAGTCGATCACGGACGTCCGCATGGACCACTACATCGAGATCGACTTCTCGGGCTTCGCGAAGCTCGTGAACGCGCTGGGCGGCGTCACGGTCACCACCGACGAGGACATCGACGATTCCAGCAGCCACCTGAAGCTGAAGGCCGGCACCCACCACCTGAACGGCAAGCAGGCCCTCGCGCTCGCCCGCACCCGGCACGGCATAGGCGACGGCAGCGACCTCGGCCGGATAGGCCTCCAGCAGAAGCTGGTGAAGGCCCTGCTGGAGCAGATCGCCGCGACCGACCTCCTCACCAGCCCCACCAAGCTCTACAAGGTCGCCGACGCGATCACCGGCAGCCTCACCACCGACACCGGCCTCGACTCGCTCGGCGAGCTGACGACCCTCGGCCAGAGCCTGAAGGGGCTGTCGTCCGACCAGGTCAAGACGGTGATGATGCCCGTGGTGACGGCCCCCTCGGACGCCAACCGGGTGGTGGCGAACGAGCCCGAGGCGAGCGAGCTGTGGGAGTCGTTGCGCTGAGCGCTACAACTTTCGGGAGTCCCAGGGTGTCTGTTGCGGTGACCGCGCTGCCGTAATGGTTGCCGTAATGAGGGGGTTTCCTGATGTCCACCCGCCGTTCGTACAAGCACTGGTCCGTGCCACTCGTGGCGGGCGCGCTCGCGCTGGGCGGGATCCCGGCCCTCACGGCGACCGCGGGGGCGGCCACGCCGGCGCCGGCCCGTGACGACTTCGACGGGGACGGCTACCAGGACCTCGCCGTCGGCGCCCCGAACGCCACGGTGGGCGGGCAGAGCGGAGCGGGCTACGTCGTCGTCATGTACGGCGGACCGCACGGCCTCACCAAGGCCAGACGCACCGTCATCAGCCGCGCCACCACCGGCATTCCGGGCAGCCCCGCCCTCGGCGAGGCCTTCGGCATCCAGCTCTCCAAGGGCGACCTGGACGGCGACGGACGCACCGACCTCGTCATCGGACACACCTCCACGCGCACCGACGCGGTCGTGGTCTGGGGCGGCGCGAACGGCCTGTCCGGCGGTACGTCCGTCCCCGCCGCGAGCACGCAGACCGGCGACTTCGACGGCGACGGCAAGCAGGACCTCGTCCTCTTCCGCGGCGGCCGCTCGGGCATGGACGACCCCTTCGGCACGAAGGCCACCGTCTGGACCGGCCCGCTCTCCCGCTCCGGCAGCCCCGCCGCGACGAAGCCCTTCGGCCCGACCGACCTCACGTACTACGACGTGGTGGG
This sequence comes from Streptomyces sp. NPDC046909, assembly GCF_040644695.1. Classification (NCBI taxonomy): domain Bacteria; kingdom Bacillati; phylum Actinomycetota; class Actinomycetes; order Kitasatosporales; family Streptomycetaceae; genus Streptomyces; species Streptomyces sp. NPDC046909. The sequence goes on from NZ_JBEYXC010000010.1 coordinate 150,388, forward strand.
CAGCGCCGCCGGGGACGTGGACGGCGACGGACGCGACGAACTCGCGGTGAGCATCTACTACGGCGACGGCGGCTACGGCTCGAAGTTCTACCGGCCCGCCGCCACCGGTGATGCCTTCACGTCCGCCACCGACACCGCCCCCGAGAGCGAAGGCGGGGCGGCCTTCGGTGACGTCAACGGCGACGGCTACGGCGACTTCGTGCGGGGCGATCAGAACAAGTCGACGATCACCGTGGCCCTCGGCTCGGCCGGCGGCCTCTCCCCCGCGTCCACGTGGAAGACGTACAGCCAGAACACCCCCGGAGTCCCCGGCGGCCGGGAGACCGTGGACTACTTCGGCTCCTCCGTGTCCGTCGGCGACATCAACGGCGACGGCTACGAGGACGTGGCCGTGGGAGCACCGGGGGAGGAACTGGGCTACAACGACGGCGCGGGTGTCGTCGACGTCCTGTACGGCAGCCGGAACGGCCTCACCGGCAAGGGCGCCCAGGCCTTCAGCCAGAACACCGCCGGAGTCCCCGGCGCCGTGGAGACCAGCGACAGCTTCGGCGGCTCGGTCCGCCTCCTCGACATCAACGGCAACGGGTACGCCGACCTGGCGGCCGCGGCGACGTACGAGAACGCGGGCGCGGGCGCGGTGTGGTCGCTGCGGGGCCGGCCCACGGGGGTGGTGACGGACGCGGCGTTCACGTTCGGGGGGAAGACGGTGGGGGCGCCGTATGTGAAGGCGGGGTTCGGGCGGGAGCTGAAGTAGCTCGCGTGGAGGTCTGGGGGTCTGGGGGTCTGCCGGTGTTCTCCTTGCGTTCGTACGTGCCGTGGGCCGCGCCGCTGACGGCGGGGCTGCTCGTGCTGGGAGGGGTGCCGGACGACCTCCCGGGTGACAGCGTCCGGGCGGGGCCGGTGCGGGACGACTTCGACGGGGACGGGTACCGGGATCTGGTGATCACCGCGCCTTTCGCGGACGTCACCGAGCGCGACGCGGGCTATGTGGCGGTCCTCTACGGTGGCCCGGACGGTCCGGCCATGTCCGGCCGGACCGTCGTCATCAGCCGTGGTACGGAGGGGATTCCGGGGCAGCCGGGGGAGTCGGAGCGCTTCGGCTCCGCGCCGTTCAAGGGCGACCTGGACGGCGACGGCTACGCGGACCTCGTGCTCGGGGGCACCTGGAAGACACAGGACGCGGTCGTCGTGTGGGGCGGCCCAGGCGGGCTCACCACCGCGGGCGCCACGTCCGTCCCCGGCAACACCCCCGTGCCGGGCGACTTCGACGGCGACGGCGAGCTGGACCTGGCCCTGTTCCGGTCGAGCCAGTTCGCGGTCGACGACGCGCCCTTCGGCAGCACGGGCAAGGTCTGGTACGGCCCGATCTCCCGCTCCGGCATCCCGGCTCGCGAGACCGGCTTCCCGGACAAGCTCAAGAGGTTCGACGTCTACAGCGGCGCGGCCGGGGACCTGAACGCCGACGGCCGCGACGACCTCACCCTGAGCGGCGACTGCGGTGCGGGCGACAGCGACCACCACTTCTGCTACCCGCTCTACCTCGGTGCGAAGTCGGGGTTCACCAAGGCGTCCGCCGGGTTCTTCCGGGCGGGTACCGCCCAGGGCGACATCAACGGCGACGGATACCTCGACTTCGTCAGCAGCAGGAGTACGGGCGACGGCGAGGGCGAGGGCGGCGGCCTCGGCACGATCGCGTTCGGCACGGCGGACGGCCCTTCGCCCCGCTCCACCTGGACGTCCATCGACGAGGCGGTCCGGGGGACACCGGCGGAGGCGATGCTCGACAAGCACTCCATCGCCTCCGTGGCCGTCGGTGACATCACGGGCGACGGTATGGCGGAGGTGGCGCTGGGCGTGTTCGGCGAGGAGCGGGAGGGAGCCGAACCCGAGGACACCTCGGGCGCCGTCGTGATCCTCCGGGGCGGCCTCGGCGGCCTGACCGGGACCGGCGCCCAGCGCATCACCGAGGACACCCCTGGCGTCCCGGGCGGGGTGGAGGACTACGACCACTTCGGCGTCGGCCTGCGCGTCCTCGACCTCGACGGCAACGGCTTCGGCGACCTGTCCGTGGGCGCGTGGCGGGAGGACGACGGGGACGGGCGGGCGTATGTGCTGCGGGGCGGGCCGGAGGGAGTGGTGACGGAGGGGGCGGGGCCTGACGCGGTACTGACGCTCGACGCGAAGTCGGTGGGGGCGCCGAACGAGGGGGCGCACTTCGGTTCAGCTCTCAAGTAGCCCGGGGAACAATGGAGTTGTGTTGTTACGGCCCGAACGGCGTACAAGCAACCGACTGATCCGCGGCACGGTGCTGGCCGCCGTCGCGGCGATGTCCCTCGGCCTGGCGGTGTGGATCTGGCTGGACCCGGACGTGACGGCGGACGTGGCCACGATCGCGGGCCTGTTCGTGGGCCTGGCTTCGCTGCTCCTGGCACTCGCGGACTTCTTCCGCCCGGACCCCGCCCCTCCCGACCCCGCCGCCCTCGCCGACGACCTGGCCCTGCGCCTGTGCGAACAGTGGCTGGAGGAGGCGGAGGCACGCCAGTTGAGGGACCCGCGGGTGCTGCCGCTGACGTGGACGACGACCGGCCGGGACGTGGCGGACGTGCCGCGCAACGTCGTACGCATGCGCCTGGACGGCCGCCTCGACGGCCGCTTCGACGAGGTCACCGCCCGCCTCGCCGAGGGCTGGTCCCAGGTCCCGAACCACCGCCTGGTGGCGATAGGCGAGCCGGGCTCAGGGAAAACGGTCCTGGCGATGCTCCTGACGCTGGGCCTGCTGCGGGCCCGAGCCCAGGGCGACCCCCTCCCGGTCCTTCTCCCGGTCTCCTCCTGGGACCCGGTCCGGGAACGCCTCGACGACTGGATTGTCCGGACACTCGCCCAGCCGTACTACAACGGCCGAGCCGACATCCCCCGCACGCTCCTGACCCACGGCCTGCTGCTCCCCGTACTGGACGGCCTGGACGAGATTCCCGAGTCCGCCCGCCGCAGCGCGATCAAGGGCATCAACCACGCCATCGGCGGTGAGCGACCGGTGGTGGTGACATGCCGGGCGGCGGAGTACGAGGAGCTGATCCGGGGCGGGGCGCCGACGCTGCGGCGGGCGGCGGTGGTGGAGATCTCGCCGGTGCCGGCGGGGGACGTGATCGGCTACCTGGACGCGGTGGACTGGCCGAGACCGACGTCCTGGAGACCGCTCTTCACCCACCTCCGCACCGACCCGTGCGGCCCCCTGGCCCAGGCCCTCTCGACACCGCTGATGGTGACGTCCGCACGGCTGGTGTACGAGCGGGGCGGCGGTGACCCCGGGGAGCTGTTGGACACCGAACGCTTCGACTCGGCGTACGCGGTGGAGGACCACCTCATCAACGGCCTGGTCGACGCGGCGTACGCACGGGATCCGCGGCTGCCGGAGGGGGCGGTGGGGGAGGGGCGGGAGCGGTGGAGCGCGGGGGAGGCTCGGCGGTGGCTGACGTTTCTGGCGTGCTATCTGCATGATCGGCGGGAGCGGGATCTGGCTTGGTGGTTGTTGAGCGGGCGGTTGTTGTCGCGGTGGGCGGGGCCGGTGATGGGACTGGCTCTCGCCGTGGTGCTCATCGCTGTCGCCGCCGGGTGGATGACGGCGACGGGGAGCATCGGTCCGGACAGCCGGAGCCCGGCTCTCATCATCGCGATCGGTATCGGCGGGATCTTCGCACTGCTGAATTCCCTTGTCTGGTACGCCTCCGAGGCCAGGCCGCCCGGTCGGCTCGCCTGGTCGGTGCGCGGCTCCGCCGACCGGCTGCTGCGCGGCTTCCGCAGTGGCGCGGCCGTGGCTCTTCTGACCGCGGGACCGGTGGTTCTCGGCGTCACGGCCGTCCGGGTCGTCGCCGATCCCGGCGGCCGGGGCACGCCTCGCGCCGTCGAGTTGTACGTCGAGGACGTCACTGTCTCCGCGGCCCTCGCGGTGGTCGCCGGCCTGGCCCTCGCCGCGCACAACTGGCTGGACGCCCCGCCCTCCCGCGCGACCCAGGTCGGTCCGCGCAAGTCGCTGGTGCAGGACCGGCGTTCGGCGCTGGCGAGTGCGGGGCTCGCGGGCGCGGTGGTGGCGCTGACGGGGCTGCTCGGATGGTACGTCGGGGTCGTGGCCGGGGACTTCCTGCTGCGCCTGCTGACCCGATGGACCGGCTGGCCGGGCCGTCCCGACGTCAGCGTGCTGGCCGGGGACCGCTGGCGGACGGTCACGGGTGTCTTCAGCGACTGGCAGACGGCGGTGGGGATCGCCGTGTTGCTCCCGGGTACGTTCTTCGCCCTCCTCGTCCTGACCGGGCGGGCCTGGCCACGGTTCGTGGTGGCGCGCGTGTACCTCGCCGCCCGTGGTCAACTGCCCTGGCGTCTCATGGCGTTCCTTGCCGACGCCCGGCGCCGGGAACTGCTGCGACAGGCCGGTGGCGTCTACCAGTTCCGGCACATCCGGCTGCAGGAGACGCTGGCCGGGGAGGCGACGTATCTGGAGGAGCGGGGACGGGAGGCGGCACGGCGGGCGGAGGTCCGGCGGCGGGCAGTGCTGGCGGCGGGAGCCGGTGTCGTGGTCGCGGGCGCGGCCTGGGGGCTCAGCAGACGGCGGGACAGGAGCGTGGCGACCCTGGCGGTGCCGGGGAAGCGGCCGGTGGTGGCGGTGGCGATGCGGCCGCGACAGGGCTGGCAGGTCGCGTACGAACTGGAGCCCGGGGGCGTGTGGCTGGCGGACGGGGCGGACCAACACAGCGCGCCGGTGCTGCTGCGTGCTGAAGGTGACTACTACCCCGCGCCGTCGCTGGCCTTCTCCAGTACCGGAAGGTTCCTGGCGATGAACGATCTCTCGGGGAGGGGCGTCGGGTTGTGGGACCTCCACCCGCCCCTGTCGCTCGCCCGCCTCAACGTGTTGCGGAAGGACCAAGGAGAGTATGCGGACGCTCTTGTGGCCTTCCATGGGGATCTGCTGGCGGGCGCCCTGGGCTCGACGGTCGCGCTGTGGAAGGTGTCCGGTTCGGGCGCGGTCACCCGCCTGCCTGAGCCGGTTCCCGACGGTGACGGCACCCAGGACGACATCGTCGACATGGCCTTCCTGCGCGACGGCAGCCTCGCCACGCTGGATGCCTCGGCCGTCCTGCGGCGCTGTCCGCCACCACGTTTCAGCACCGTCAAGGAGGACTTGCCGCGCCCGACCCTGTGGGAGAAGGACGAAGACCTTTCGGACGCCTCCCTCTGCGCCGCCTCCCACGACGACGCCTTCGCCTTGTTCGGTTTCGAGCGCGCGGAACTGTGGCGGCGCCAAGGCACCGGCTGGGGACGCCCGGTGAGCCTCGGCGCCTTGGGGACGACCGGCGCCTTCCACCCCACCGAACCTCTCCTCGCCGTGGGCGACCTCTACGGCGGCGACATCCAGCTCTGGCACACCGATGCGATACCGGAAGCGCGGAAGGGCAGGAAACTCACCGGCCACAACGCCCCAGTCCTCGCCCTCGACTTCAGCCTCGACGGCAATTGGCTCGCCTCCGGCAGCGATGACGGCACGGTCCGCATCTGGGATGCCGGCGACCTGTTGTGATCCCACAGTGGTGCGAGTGCCAGTGGCGGGACTGTCCTGAAGTTGGGTCTCCCAAGATTTTCGTAGGCGTTGATCGGCTGAGCTTGAACTCGGGTTGAGGTCAAAGAGCCTTTTCCACATGGCCACTGAGGTCTTCTCAATGAAGATCACTTCCACCGGCCGTTGAGGACGAGGGCGGCGCGAGTGTCGGCATCGAGCTCGTTCCGACTTGCCTTTCGGGCGGCGGACCGGGACGTGGATGCCGATGCCGGCGCCGATGTATCCCTTGTCGGCCAGGGTGGACAGGCCGTCGGCAGCCGCGTTGTACAACTTGGGTAGGACGTGCCGCCGGGCGGCGGTGATGTCCGGGGTGGAGCCCGGCTCGACATCGGACACCCACAGTGGGGTGCCGTCCGGGGCTGACAGGAACTGGATGTTCCCGCCGAAGCTGAACCACAGGTCGTTGCCGTTGTCCCGGGTACCTGCGACGCGATCACTCTCGACGAGCATGCCGTCGAGGATCACGTGACTCATCTCCTCGCCGCGGCAGCGGTCCAACACCGCGCACAGGTCCGGCGCTTGAGCCGCGAGGACGTCGATGCCATCGTGGAGGTAGCGGTAGGCGGTGGCCTGCGAAACACCGGCATCCCTGGCCAGGCAGCGCACGCAGCTCCGCTGATGGAACCAGCGCAGCACCAAGACCGCCTGTCGAAAGGTGCTCAAGGCGCGCGATCCGCGCGGGGTGTTGAGACGACGGCGCTGCGCGGCAAGCAGCCGGGAGAGGTGGACCATGATGTGGCGCGGGACATCGAGCGCGGCAGCATAGGTGACCAACGTGAAGCCTCTGGTTCAGCGGACGATCTTGTGGTGACAGCCGTCCTACCAGGGGCTTCATGTCTGTCAACGACTGGACCCCGAATCGTATTTCGCTGAGAAACATCACTAACTCACCTGCCCTGAACGGGACTTCTCAGAATCCCTCTACGTCAAGAACCGTACAGGCCCGGTGTGGAATCTTGCTGAGAATTACAAGTGGGTTGAAGGCGTAATTGGAAAACTGCAAACGGTCGGCATTGGCCGATCAATCTCCTTGATGAGGGTACGATGGCGCTGAGTCAACGTCTGATCTCGAAAATACGACAAGAATTTGAAGGGGAAGCGGAGGCCGTTCAATCTCTCCTTGAAAGTGAGGAGTTGAGGGTTTTTGGTCAAGAGGGGGCGGCGACGGATCGGGTTCTGACGGCCGTGATCATCGTCGCATCGGGAAATGTCGATCGTTTCTTGTATGCTTTGCGGGTCATGGAACAGGACTGGCGTGACTTGCTTTTCTATGCCGGTCTGGACAACGCTGACTGGCCCGAGCGTCTCGATGAGTACTATGGCGTTCAGTAGCGAATTCCTTTTCCCAGTCGGTTTGCCGAATGTGTGCGATTTCAAGTTCATTGCTCCGGGTGGACACGCTATGCATATATAGGGCTTCACCACCACTGCGAACAGGGTCCGGTCAATCCGCCGGTGACGTTCCCGCGGTGACGGGTAGTAGCTCAGGCTGGGACAAGGCCATCGCGTGCTCCTCCGGTTGAACTGGTCGTTCACCAGGGAGACTTGCGCGATGGTCTGCCCCTGCGCAGGGGGTATGCGCAGTCAAAGGATGCATGCCCCGGGCAGGTACCTGCGCGTTCCGGGGCCTGGCCCAGCTACACCACTTCATAGGGCGCCATCGGGTCCGGGCGGTCACAGTTCCGGTGGCCGTCGTCGTTGCCGCCGCGTAGGGCTGACCGGCAGCGGTCGCAACACCATGGCGGCTGGCCCTCAGTGGAGTTGAGGGTGCCATTCGCCTGTGGGACGTCAGTCACCTGCCGTAACCTCAAAGTGACCGTCGATGTACACAGCGTGGTGTGCCCAGGTGGAGGTGGGGTCGTTGGGGGAGCAGGTGCCGATCGCTTGGCGGTACTGCGGGAACCAGTTCAAGATGTGGCGACAGGAGGCCGGGATCAGCCGCGAGCAGGTGGGCGCGGAGTCCAACTACTCGCCGGACACGATCACTTCGTTCGAGCGCGGGGTGCGCAGACTGCCGACGAGACTGCTCGCGCTCGGGGACGAGATGTTCGGCGCACGGGGCAAGCTGAAGGCGGCGGCCCAGTACCTGGAGCCGGAGAAATACCCGCCGCGCGCACGGGAGTTCATGGACTGCGAGGCGCGGGCGATCGCCTTGCAGTCGTATCAGGGGATGCTCGTCCCGGGCCTGCTCCAGTCCGAGGACTTCGCCAGGGCGATGCTGAGCGCCCACTATCCGCCGCTGGACGAGGAGACGATCGAGGTCCGGACGGCGGCCCGCGTGGAGCGGCGGCAGTTGCTGTTCCGCAAGCCGCCTTCGTACTTCGCGTTCGTGGTCGACGAGATCGCGCTGCGGCGGGAGGTGGGCGGACCCGAGGTGATGCGGGGGCAGTGCGAACTGCTGCTGGAGTTGGGTGCGTTGCGTAACGTCGACATCCAGGTGTTGCCGATCAGCAGGGGTGCGCACGTCGGACTCGGCGGTCCATTCGTGGTGCTGGAGACGGCGGATCACGAGCAGTATGCCTTCGAGGAAGGGCAGACGTTCAGCGCGCTGTACTCCGATCCGGAGACCGTCGGAAGGCTCTCGCGGCGAATTAGCATGATTCGCATGCAGGCCCTCAGTACCGAGGAGTCGGCGGAGTTCATCAAGAGGGAGGCCGATAGCTGGTGAGCGATCAACTCGTCTGGTTCAAGTCGAGCTACAGCAACACCGAGGGCGGTGATTGTGTCGAGGTCGCCCTCCGTCCCCGCACCGTCCACGTCCGTGACTCGAAGCTCAACCTTCGGAGCGACACCCCCGAGTTGACGGTTCCCGCCCGCGCCTGGACGGAGTTCGTCGCGCACGTCGGGGCTTGAGCTTCGGGGGTCGGGATTCGAGACCCTTTTGCAAGGAATGGGTGGGCGGCACAACCCACCCACCCTCCCAAGTCACCTTGCTGGCCAGGCGAGATGACTTTTCGTGATCGGGTCGCGGCGGAGCGTGGCGAGCGTGTAGCGTGCGCCTCGAAAAGCATCGACCCCCGTGGGTGCGGGAACACCACGCGGGGGTCTCACCAACTGATCGAAAGCGACTCGATCCATGGCTATCGCCCAGCTTAGTGCTGCCCCGCGCCCGTCCGCCCACCCCAAGGCCAATCCCGGGTACGGAAAGAAGTCCGCACCGGACCAGGAGCCCCGCAGCGGACGGGACTTCGCCCACCTTCCCTCCCGCGAGGCGTCGATCGCCACGTACATCGACCGGCTCGACGACGGGGCGGACATCAGCGTGAAGACGCTGGCCAAGCATGTCTCATACGGCCAATGCGCCATCGGTACCGCCCTCAACAACCTCTCCGCCGCCGGGCATCTACGCCGCGTACGCCGTCCCGTCACCGTCGATGGCTGTCCCCGCTGGGTCTGGCACACCTTCTTCTCCCGTACCGCTCGCGACGACGTCTGGTGGGACACCTTCCTCGCCGGTGAGGCACCGGTCACCAAGCCCTCGCCGGAAACGGTGCGTTCGGCGGCGTTCGGCGTGCTCGCCCGGCTCGGGCGGATCGACGCACGGCTGACGCTCTCGGCGGGGGAGTGCGGGGCGTTGGAGGAGAGCGCGGCGGAATGGTTCGCGCGGGGGGCGAGTGAGGCGCAGTTGGTGCAGGCGGTGGCGTCGGGGCTTCCGAAGCGAGTGGAGTATGCGTTCGGCTTCGTGCGCGCCCGGCTGGTGGAGAAGCTGCCGCCCGAGCCGGAGCCCGCGCAGCCCGTTCGCTACGAGGTCCTGTGCACGGCGTGCGGCGAGCCGGGCGAGGGCGAGGGCGAGCACGGTGGCGGTATGCGCGGCGGGCTGTGCGCGGGCTGCCGGGGTGGGCGGCCCGGCCTCGACGCCGACCGGGTGCACGCCCACGCCGGGCGGCTGCGTGACGCCCTGCGCGCTGGACGTCGTACAGAGGGAGGAGCAGGCGCATGACTTGCAGGAGGGCCGACCGGCCCCAGATGCTCGTCGAGTAGTTCGAGGAACTCGCCCGTCTTGCACCCGAGTCGGTGCGTCTGGAGTTCCTGAACGGAAAGCTCGGGGTCAGACCCGCGCCGGACGGGAATCACGGATCGATCCTGATGTGGCTGCTCAAGCGGTGCCTGCAACACCGCCCTGAGCTGTTCCTCTATCCCGGGCAGGGACTCAAGGTTGAAACATGCCGCAACGGGCGGGCGAGGCCGGACGGCGTGCTCGCGTCCGAGGGGCATTTCGCCGACAGGGGTGAGTGGTCCGAACCTGACGATGTCCTGATGGTGGTCGAGGTCATGCGCAACCGCATCGCGAAGCCGGACGGATACGCGGCCGCGGGCATCCCTGTCCATCTCCTCATCGACCGTGACGCGGTCAGCGTGACCGTCTGCGCCGATCCCGAAGACGGTGTCTACCGCTCCCTCACCACCCGAGCCCTCGGGGCGGTGATCGAGCTGCCGGATCCGGTCGGGATCACGCTGGAGACGGCGAAGCTCAAGGACTTCGTCGACTGACGGCGTCGCTGACCTGCGGAAACGGTGCCGGAAAGAAATCTTCGGGAAATTCCGGCGTGCGTGTCGATCCCCCCGCCCCCCGATCGACGCATGGTTGAGAGGCCGGAAAGACCCGGCCCCTGAATCCGGCACCCGGAACCCGAGGAGTCACCATGCCCCGCTACCTCTCCCTCGTGCAGATCGACGAGTCCACCGCCCCCGCCGAGGGCCCCAGCCCCGAGCTGATGCAGCGGATGGGCGAGCTGATCGAGGAGATCACCAAGGCCGGCGTCATGCTGGACACCGCCGGTCTGACCCCGTCCGCGCAGGGCACCCGGGTGCGTTGGGAGGGCGGGAAGATCTCCGTCACCGACGGGCCCTTCACCGAGGCCAAGGAGGTCGTCGGCGGGTACGCGATCATGCAGTGCAAGGACCGGGCCGAGGCGCTGGAGTGGACCAAGCGGTTCCTTCAGGTGCACGAGGAGTACTGGACCGTGACCTGCGAGGTGCGGGAGATCGCGGAGGGCTGAGGCTGATCTCCCTGGCCATACATCTGCACGAGGTGTTGCATGGAGGGCTGTGACCCCACAGCCCTCCAACGGCAACGGCACCGCCGACGCACGCCACGCCATCGACACCGTCTTCCGCCTCGAATCCCCCCGCATCGTCGCCGCCGTCACCCGCATCGTCCGTGACATCGGCATCGCCGAGGAACTCGCCCAGGACGCCCTCGTAGCCGCCCTGGAGCAGTGGCCCCGCGACGGGGTCCCCGACAACCCGGGTGCCTGGCTCATGACGACCGCGCGGCGGCGGGCCGTCGATCTGGTGCGGCGGCGGGAGAACTACGCCCGCAAGCTCCAGGAGATCGGCCGCGACCTGGAGACGACGACCGCGCCGCCCGAGGAGCCCGCCGACCCGGAGGACATCGACGACGATCTGCTCCGCCTGGTCTTCACGACATGCCACCCGGTGCTGTCCCCCGAGGCCCGAATCGCCCTCACCCTGCGCCTCCTCGGCGGCCTCACCACCCCCGAGATCGCCCGCGCGTTCCTCACCCCCGAGCCGACCATCGCCCAGCGCATCGTCCGGGCCAAGCGCACCCTCGCCACCAAGAACGTCGCCTTCGAAGTGCCGTACGGCCCGGACCGTGAGGCCCGCCTCAGCGACGTACTCGACGTCATCTACCTGATCTTCAACGAGGGTTACGCCGCCACCGCCGGTGACGACTGGCTGCGCCCGGGCCTGTGCGAGGACGCCCTCCGGCTGGCCCGTGTGCTGTCCGGGCTGATGCCGAAGGAACCGGAGGTGCACGCGCTGACCTCCCTCCTGGAGTTCCAGGCTTCCCGTACCGCCGCCCGCACCGGCCCCGACGGCGTCCCCGTACTCCTCAAAGACCAGAACCGCCGTCGCTGGAACCGCATGCTCATCGCCCGCGGCATCAAGGCCCTCGGCCGCGCGGACGCCACCGCCACCGGCGCGCCCGGCCCGTACGCCCTCCAGGCCACCATCGCCGCCTGCCACGCGCACGCGTACACCTACGAGGAGACCGACTGGACGAGCATCGCCACCCTCTACGGCCTGCTCGCCGCCCGTGCCCCCTCCCCGGTCGTCGAGCTGAACCGCGCGGTCGCCGTGTCGATGGCGGAGGGCCCGGCGGCGGCTCTGGAGATCGTCGACACGCTCGCCGCCGAGCCCGCCTTGCGCGACTACCACCTGCTCCCCAGCGTCCGCGGCGACCTGCTGGCCCGCCTCGGGCGTACGGCGGAGGCGCGCGCGGAGTTCGAGCGGGCGGCGGGGCTGGCGCGGAACGGGCGGGAGCGGGAGCTGCTGGCGGCGAAGCTCCGGGAACTCCCCGGAACCCCCGTGGAGTGATCTGAGTCACATCCTGTCACGGTCGTCACGCCCCCGGTGTCTTGTGGCCGAACCCCCGAGAACGACGGAAACGACCGAGGAGACACCATGAACCGGAACACCGAAGTCATCGTCATCGGCGGCGGATACGCCGGAGTCATGGCGGCGAACCGGCTGACCCAGCGCGCCGACGTCACCGTCACCCTGATCAACCCCCGCCCCGTCTTCGTCGAGCGGATCCGGCTGCACCAGCAGATCGCCGGGACCCGCGACGCGGTCGTGGACTACGGCAAGGTGCTGGCCAAGGGCGTCGGGCTGGTCGTCGACACCGTGACCCGGATCGACGCGGACGGGCGCGCCGTGCGGCTGGGAGCCGGGGGCACGCTTCGCTACGACTACCTCGTGTACGCCGTGGGGAGCGGCAGTGCCGACCCGACCGTGCCCGGCGCGGCCGAGTTCGCCTACCCGATCACCAGCGTGGAGGAGGCGGAGCGGCTGCGGCCGGTCCTCGACGCCGCGCCCGCCGCCGCGCCGGTGACGGTCGTCGGAGGCGGCCCGAGCGGGATCGAGACCGCCGCCGAACTGGCCGAGCGGGGGCGCACGGTGACCCTCGTGTGCGGCGGGGACCTCGGTCCCACGCTGCACCCGCGCGGCCGGGCCTCGGTCGCCGGGCGGCTGGCCCGGCTCGGGGTGACCGTGCTCGACGGACCCGGCACCAAGGTCGCCGCGGTGACCCGTGACGCCGTCCGGCTCGCCGACGGGCGTGAGCTGCCGAGCGAGGTGACCATCTGGACCGCCGGGTTCGGGGTGCCGGATCTCGCGCTGCGCAGCGGGCTGAGCACCGACGCCCTGGGGCGGCTCCTCACCGACGAGACGCTCACCAGCGTCGACGACGAGCGCATCGTCGCGGCCGGGGACTCGGCGGCGCCCTCGGACCTGCCGTTCCGGATGGGCTGCCAGTCGGCGGTCCAGCTGGGCCCGCAGGCCGCCGAGACCGTACTCGCCCGGCTCGCCGGGACGCGGCCCGCGCCCGTGAGCGTCGGGTTCGCCGGTACCTGCATCAGCCTGGGCCGCCGTTTCGGCATCTTCCAGGTCGCCACCAAGGACGACATCGCCAAGAAGCAGTACATCGGCGGCCGTTTGGGTGCGAAGGTCAAGGAGATCATCTGCTGGAGCACCGTCTGGCAGCTGGGCTACGAGGCCCGCAAGCCCGGCAAGCACACCTGGTGGGCCAAGGACCCCATGCGCCAGGAGCTGCTGCGGGCCAAGGACGCCCGGACGCCGGCCACCGCTGAACAGGCGGCCTAGCCGAAGGCCGCGAACGACCGAGGGGGAACCAGAGACATGAGCGAGCACGGCACCGACCCGGCCACCGACACCTTCGTCGCCCACCGCAACCTGCTCTTCACGGTGGCCTACGAGATGCTCGGCTCCGCCGCCGACGCCGAGGACGTGCTCCAGGAGACCTGGCTCAGATGGGCCGCCGTCGACCTGGAGCAGGTCCAGGACCACCGCGCCTACCTGGTCCGCATCACCACCCGCCAGGCCCTCAACCGGCTGCGCACCATGACCCGCCGCAAGGAGTCGTACGTCGGCCCCTGGCTCCCCGAGCCGATGCTCACCGCACCGGACGTGGCCGAGGACGTCGAACTCTCCGAGAGCCTGTCGATGGCGCTCATGCTCGTCCTGGAGACGCTGTCGCCGACCGAACGCGCGGTCTTCGTGCTGCGCGAGGTCTTCGACATCGAGTACGACGAGATCGCCGCCGCCGTCGACAAGAGCCCCGCGGCCGTCCGCCAGATCGCGCACCGCGCCCGCAAGCACGTCGACGCCCGCCGCCCGCGCCGGTCGGCCTCCGTGAAGGTGACCCGGGCGGCCCTGGAGTCCTTCCAACACGCCCTGGAGACCGGGGACTTGCAGGGCCTCCTCGACGTACTCGCCCCCGAGGTCGTCATGCTGAACGACGGCGGCGGCATCAAGGTCGCCGCCCCGCGCCCCATCACCGGCGCCTCCAAGGTGGCCCGCTTCATCCTCGGCGCCATGGCCAAGAACGGCGCCACGCTCACCGCCGCCCCCACCGTCGTGAACGGCAACCCGGCCCTCGCCCTCAGTCTGGGCGGCGAGTTCGACGGCGTCGTGGCGTTCCGCATCGAGGACGGTCACATCAGCGGCCTCTACTACGTCCGCAACCCGGAGAAACTGACCCGCGTCGACTCCGAGACGAGCCTCACCCTGCGCTGAACCCGCTGCTCAGGCGGGGGCGCCGATCAGCATCGTCGGCGCCCCCGCGACCCGCGTCAGAAACACGGTCGCCTCGGCCTTCCCGTGCGGCTTCGGCAGTACCTTGCGCCGCAGTTCCTCCGGTTCGACGGCCGAACCCCGCTTCTTCACCGTCAGGATCCCGACCCCTCGCTCCCGCAGCAGCGCCTTCAACTTCTTCACGTTGAAGGGGAGTTGGTCGGTGATCTCGTAGGCGGTGGCATACGGGGTCACGTGCAGTTCGTCGGCGGTGATGTACGCGATCGTCTCGTCGATCAGGCCGCCGTCGAGGTCCTCGGCGACCTGCGCGACCAGGTGGGCGCGGATGACGGCGCCGTCGGGCTCGTACAAGTACCGGCCCACGGGGCGGACTTCGGGGTTCGGCAGCATGGTGGCGGGCGAGGCCCAGATGCCGGCCTCCGAGGGCAGCAGGATCGCCCGCCGTGCCCCCGGTGTCCGGCCCTCGCCGAACTTCAGCACGGCCTCCTTCACGTCCCCCCGGTCCGAGATCCACTCGGCCTCGGCCTCGGCGGGGATCGCCTCGTGCGGGATGCCGGGCGCGACCTTCAGTACGCCGAGCGGCGCCTTGAGGGCGGCGGACACGGCCCAGGACAGGGGAGGGGAGTAGGCCTCGGGGTCGAAGACGCGCCCTCGGCCGCCCCGTCGCGCCGGGTCCACGAACACCGCGTCGTACGGGGACGTGTCGATCTCCGTGACGTCCGCCTCCCGTACCTCGATCAGGTCGGCAAGGCCCAGCGCCTCGGCGTTCGCCCGGGCCACGGCGGCGGTGAAGGGGTCGCGGTCCACCGCCAGGACGCTGATCCCGGCCCGCGCCAGCGCGATCGCGTCCCCGCCGATCCCGCAGCACAGGTCGGCGACGGACCGGACGCCCAGCGCCTGGAAGCACTCGGCGCGATACGTCGCCACACTCGCCCGCGTCGACTGCTCCACCCCGTTCGGCGTGAAGAACATCCGCCCCGCGTCCTCCGCCCCGAACTTCACCGCCGCCCGCTGCCGCAGCCGCGCCTGGCCGAGCGCCGCCGACACCAGTTCGGCGGGGTGCTCGCGGCGCAGCCGGGTGGCGACGGCGAGTTCGTCGGCGGGGGCGGTGCCGCGCACCGCGTCGAGGAGGGCGCGGCCCTCGGGAGTGAGGAGGGCGTGGAGGGGGGCGAGGTCGTTCACCGGGTCATTGTGGGCCAGTCGGAGGACGCGGCGCCTCCGGCGGCGGTGTCGGCCCGGGATCAGGGCGGTGACCTGCGAGGATCCGGCGCCATGGGATCAGTAGTACAAAATGACAAAAGCCGGTCGGGTCAAGGGCTGCGCCTCCGGATCGGCGTCGCCGTCCTCGCCGTCGCCGCGATCGCCTCGGGCTGTACGCAGGCCGAGAGCACGAAGGTCCGCCCGGCCCCCGGCCAGCAGCCCCTGAAGGCGCCCCCCGCCCGGGCCCTGGACTCGTACGCCACCAAGCTCCGCGCCCAGGCGAGGACCGCCAAGCGCTGGGGCCTGGCGAAGGTCCCGCTGACGCCCCCGGCGCCGCCCGCGAAGAAGCCGAGGATCACCACCCGCAAGGGCTTCGAGGTCGACGACCACGTCGAGCAGGGCCTGCCGCCCGTCTTCACCACGATCCCCACCCGGCAGAAGATCGTCTTCCTCACCATCGACGACGGCGCCGAGAAGGACCCCGCGTTCCTGCGGATGATGAGCGAGCTGAAGATCCCGTACACCGCCTTCCTCAGCGACTACCTGGTCAAGGAGGACTACGGCTACTTCGAGCGGATGCGGGTCCGGGGCGTCGTACTCAACAACCACACGCTCCACCACCCGTACCTGCCGGGGCTGTCGTACACCGCGCAGAAGCGCGAGATCTGCGGCATGCAGGACGTCATCGAGAAGCGCTACGGCAAGCGGCCGCTGCTCTTCCGCCCGCCCTTCGGCAACTACAACGAGGACACGCTGCGGGCGGCGAAGGCCTGCGGGGTGAAGTACGCGCCGATCTGGAACGAGGAGGTCTTCGTCGACCACTGGGAGTACCGGGAGTGGGACCGCTCGATCCACCCGGGGGACATCGTGCTGAGTCACTTCCGCGGCCGGGAGGACTGGAAGGGCACGATGCCCGACATGATCCGCCGGTTCCTGAACAAGATCACGGCCGAGGGGTACGCGGTGGCCCGGCTGGAGGACTACCTGTGAGTGCGCGAGGACTGGCCGTCGTGGCCCTGGCGGCCACGCTGCTCACCGGCTGCGCCCCGTCCGTCGACCCCATCGAACGGCTGGGCAGGAAGGCGGTGACGTACGGGGCGAAGGGGACGCGGTCCGGGGCCGGGTCCGCCGTGCCCGTCGTGAAGCGGATCTCCACGTCCGACAAGGTCGTCTTCCTGACCTACGACGACGGCGCCGAGAAGGACCCCCGCTTCGTCGAACTGGTCCGTCAACAGCGGCTGCCCGTCAGCATGTTCCTCACGGACAGCGTCGTCGGACCCGGGTACGGCCACTTCGCCCGCCTCCAGTCGGTGGGCGCCTCGATCCAGAACCACACCCTCGACCACGCCGCCCTGCGCGGCCTGCCCTACGCCGGCCAGCGCGCCGAGATCTGCGGCCAGCAGGACAAACTCAAGTCCCGCTTCGGCATCCGCCCCCGCCTCTTCCGCCCGCCCTACGGCACGTACGACACGACGACCCTCCGCGCCGCCGCCGACTGCGGTGTCGAGGCGGTCGTGCTGTGGCGGGCGTCGATGGGGGACGAGGGCCTGACGTACGGGACGGGGGAGCGGCGGCTGCTGCCGGGGGACATCGTGTCCGTGGCGTCGATGGGGACGAGCGGGATGACGCTGGTGGAGCGGACGGAGAGGGTGCTGGAGGAGGTGCGGGGGGCGGGGCTGCGGGTGGGGCGGCTGGAGGATTACGTCTAGGGCGCCGGTCGGGGCATTTCAGCCTGTCCGGCGTTTGAGGACGAGGCCCCTTCAGGGCCGAAGCGGGGGTCTGGGGGCGGCAGCCCCCGGTCGCGGCAGCGCCGACGCAGGGTGCCAGGACAGTCACGGCGCCCCTGGTGAAATCCGCTCGGCCCGCGCCGCGAATCCGCTCGGCCCGCGCCGCGAATCCGCTCGGCTCGCGCCGCGAATTAGCAGTCCGCTTGACCGAGTGCTAATCGCGGTCATAGTCTCGGGTCTGGCACTCCCCCCTGGAGAGTGCCAATAGCGACGGGCAGGTCCGGCACCCGCGACGACGGATCCACCTGGTCGCCACCTCAGACAGTTAACCCCGTGAGATCTCCGAAGGGGGAGGTCGGATCGTGACGACCGCCAGCTCCAAGGTTGCCATCAAGCCGCTCGAGGACCGCATCGTGGTCCAGCCGCTCGACGCCGAGCAGACCACGGCCTCTGGCCTGGTCATTCCGGACACCGCGAAGGAGAAGCCCCAGGAGGGCGTCATCCTCGCCGTCGGTCCGGGTCGCTTCGAGAACGGCGAGCGCCTGCCGCTCGACGTGAAGGTCGGCGACATCGTGCTGTACAGCAAGTACGGCGGCACCGAGGTCAAGTACAACGGCGAGGAGTACCTCGTCCTCTCGTCCCGCGACGTCCTCGCGGTCATCGAGAAGTAGTTGACCCGCTTCTTCACCGAAGCACTTTGCTTTTGAGCTGCGCCCCGGGCCCCCGCGACCTCATGAATCCGGGCGTCAGGGGCGCAGTTCGCTTTTACACCCACGTTTTCCGAGAGGGCTGAACCGCTCCCATGGCGAAGATCCTGAAGTTCGACGAGGACGCCCGTCGCGCCCTCGAGCGCGGCGTCAACAAGCTTGCCGACACGGTCAAGGTGACGATCGGCCCCAAGGGCCGCAACGTCGTCATCGACAAGAAGTTCGGCGCCCCCACCATCACCAACGACGGTGTCACGATCGCCCGCGAGGTCGAGATCGAGGACCCGTACGAGAACCTCGGCGCGCAGCTGGTGAAGGAGGTGGCGACCAAGACCAACGACATCGCGGGTGACGGTACGACCACCGCCACCGTGCTCGCCCAGGCGCTGGTCCGCGAGGGCCTGAAGAACGTCGCCGCGGGTGCCTCCCCGGCGCTGCTGAAGAAGGGCATCGACGCCGCCGTAGCCGCCGTGTCGGAGGACCTTCTCGCCACCGCCCGCCCGATCGACGACAAGGCGGACATCGCCGCCGTCGCCGCGCTGTCCGCGCAGGACACGCAGGTCGGCGAGCTCATCGCCGAGGCGATGGACAAGGTCGGCAAGGACGGTGTCATCACCGTCGAGGAGTCCAACACCTTCGGGCTGGAGCTGGACTTCACCGAGGGCATGGCCTTCGACAAGGGCTACCTGTCCCCGTACTTCGTCACCGACCAGGAGCGTATGGAGGCCGTCCTCGACGACCCGTACATCCTGATCAACCAGGGCAAGATCTCCTCGATCCAGGACCTGCTGCCCCTCCTGGAGAAGGTCATCCAGGGCGGTGCCTCCAAGCCGCTGCTGATCATCGCCGAGGACGTCGAGGGCGAGGCCCTCTCCACCCTGGTCGTCAACAAGATCCGCGGCACCTTCAACGCCGTCGCCGTGAAGGCTCCCGGCTTCGGTGACCGCCGCAAGGCGATGCTCCAGGACATGGCGGTCCTCACCGGCGCCACGGTCATCTCCGAGGAGGTCGGCCTCAAGCTCGACCAGGCCGGTCTGGACGTGCTGGGCTCCGCCCGCCGCGTCACGATCACCAAGGACGACACCACGATCGTCGACGGCGCCGGCGACTCCGCCGACGTCGTGGGCCGCGTCAACCAGATCAAGGCCGAGATCGAGAACACGGACTCCGACTGGGACCGCGAGAAGCTCCAGGAGCGCCTCGCGAAGCTGGCCGGCGGCGTGTGCGTGATCAAGGTCGGCGCCGCCACCGAGGTGGAGCTGAAGGAGAAGAAGCACCGTCTGGAGGACGCCATCTCCGCGACCCGCGCCGCGGTCGAGGAGGGCATCGTCTCCGGTGGTGGCTCCGCGCTCGTCCACGCCGCGAAGGTGCTTGAGGGCGGCCTCGGCAAGACCGGCGACGAGGCCACCGGTGTCGCCGTCGTCCGCAAGGCCGTCGTCGAGCCGCTGCGCTGGATCGCCGAGAACGCCGGCCTGGAGGGCTACGTCATCACCTCCAAGGTCGCCGAGCTCGACAAGGGCCAGGGCTTCAACGCCGCCACCGGCGAGTACGGCGACCTGGTCAAGGCCGGCGTCATCGACCCGGTCAAGGTCACCCGCTCCGCCCTGGAGAACGCCGCCTCCATCGCCTCCCTCCTCCTCACGACCGAGACCCTGGTCGTCGAGAAGAAGGAAGAGGAGGAGCCGGCGGCCGCTGGTCACGGCCACGGTCACTCCCACTGAGCCCAGTAGCTCGTAGAAGCCCCGGCTTCATAGAAGGCCCGGCACCCGCGCGACGGGTGCCGGGCCTTCGCCGTACCAGTGGCGGCCCTACTGCTCCAGGTCGTCCAGCACGCCCAGCTGCCCCATCAGCCCGAGCCGGTCGTACTGCCACCACCCCTCGGCGATCTTCCCGTCGGCGGCACACCGATGGATGGTCGTCCCCGTCATGGAGACCCGCTTCCCCGTGGCCGGGATCCCCATGAAGTCCCCGTTGTGCGTCCCGTGCCAGGTCCACCGGGTGCACACCCGGTCACCCTGCGCCAGCTGGTCGTCGATGGTGAACTCGAAGTCGAAGCCGCCCTTCCACATCTCGACCTCCTCCCGCACCGCGTCCAGCCCGATCACGTCCTGCTCGTTCGACGGATCATGATCGTGATAGTCCTCGACCAGCAGCCCGTCGAACGACGGCACCTCCGTCCCGGCCAGCGCCTCGAAGAACCGCCGGCAGGTGGCGGCGTACAGCTGCTCGTCCCGCACCACGTCGAGATCCGTGAACGTCGGCATCTCGTCGCACAGCGCGACCATCTCCCGGAAGATCTTGTCCGTCTCCGGCAGCCCGGAATTCCGCATCGCCTCCTCGTACGACGGAAACTCCACGATCTCGACGAAGTGCGACGCGTCCCCCCGGTCCTTCCCGATGGTCGTGTGCGTCGCGGTCCGTTTCCCCTTGGTCTGCTCGACCCATGTGTCCATCAGCCGGTTCATCTCGTCGAAGCGGCTGGTTCTGCAGTCGATGAGCTGTACGAAGGTCATGACACCATCGCCTCCGGCCCCCTGGGTCCGGTTGTACGGGTCCATTGTCCCGCTCTTTGCCATCATGGGCCCATGGAGGCGCGGGGGGACCGGTCCGTCTCGGCGGGCCGTGACATCGGGGTGGCGGTGACCGGCGACCACAACAAGGTCGTAGTGCACCCCATGACCGCGACAGCCCCCATGGCCCGCTCGGCGTACCGGGAACAGGTGCGCCGCATCGCCCCGCGCGAACTCATCGACCGAGACCACGAGTTGGCCGAGCTCGCCGACTTCTGCACCGCCGCCTCGGGCCCGGCGTACGCCTGGTGGCGAGCCGGGGCGTGGGCGGGCAAGACCGCGCTGATGTCGTGGTTCGCGCTGCATCCGCCGCGGGGTGCGCGGGTGGTCCCGTTCTTCGTCACGGCACGGCTCGGTGCGCACGACGACGCCACGGCGTACGTCGACATCGTGGGCGAACAACTGGCCGAGCTGGCCGGGGAGGGACTGCCCGCCCATCTCACCGTGGCGACGCGCGAGGCCCACCTGCTGCGTCTGTACGGGGCGGCGGCCCGGACCTGCGCGACGCGTGGCGAACGGCTCGTCCTGCTCGTGGACGGGCTGGACGAGGACCGGGGCGTCACGACAGGACCGGACGCCCACAGCATCGCGGCCCTGCTCCCGGAGCACCCGGAGGCGGGCATGCGGGTGGTGGTCGCGGGCCGGCTCCATCCGCCGCTGCCGCAGGACGTCGCCGAGCGCCACCCCCTCCGCGATCCGGCGGCCGCACGGGAGCTGGTCGTCTCGCCGCACGCCCAGGCGGTCCGGGTGGAGGCGGAGCGCGAACTGAAGCGGCTGCTCCGAGGGCCGGGCCTCGCCCACGACCTGCTCGCGTTCGTCACCGCCGCCGAAGGAAGCCTGACGACGGCCGACCTCGCCCACCTCACCGGCGCGACACCGTACGAGGTCACCGACCTCCTGCGCACCATGGTGGGCCGCACCTTCGCCACCCGCGCGGAGGGATACCTCCTCGCCCACGAGGAACTCAGGGTCCAGGCCGAGGAGATGATCGGCGCCCGTGAGCTGACGCGCCGCCGCGACGCCCTGCAGGAGTGGGCCGACGACCACGCGACGCGCGGCTGGCCGGAGGACACCCCCGCCTATCTGCTGCGGGACCACTTCCTCGTACTGCGCCGCTGCGGCGACCTCGACCGGATGCTCCGGCACGCCCTGGACCCCGTACGCCATGACCGGATGCTCGCCGTCACCGGCGGGGACGCCACCGCGCTGCGGGAGATCCGGCTCGTCCGGGAGCGGCTGACCGGCGCGGGGCAGCCCGTCGACCTGCTGACACTGCTGCGCCTGGCGATGCGGCGCACGGATCTGCTGGACCGCAACACCTGGATCACCGCGGACTTCGCCCGGGCCTGGGCCGAACTCGGCGAGTACGACCGCGCGGAGGCCGCGGCCCGGACCCTGCGGCACCCCGAGCGACGAGCCGAATGCCTGGCGCAGGTGGCCAGAACGCTCGCCGTCCGCGAGAAGACCGAGCACGCCCGCACCCTGCTCGCCGAGGCCGAGGCCGAACTGGCGGAGGCCATGGCGGAAGTGTCGGACAGCGCCTCCGAGGCGGGCGGAAGCCGGCAGACGTACGGACTGCCCTCCGCCCGCCTTGCCGTCGTCCAGCTGCTGATGGCACTCGACCTGTACGACAGGGCGGAACAGGTCGCCTCGTCCGGCGGCGACACCTGGCCCGAGCACCGGCGGATCGCCTGTCTGGTCGGCATCCGGCTGGGCACCGAGCAGATCGACCGCGCGCTGGACCTCCTGGAGTCCCACCCGGAGCTGGAACCCGCTTACCTGGTGCGCATCGGCTTGCTGCTCGACGACTACGAGCCGTTGGACTCCCGGCAGAAGGACAGATTGCGCACGCTGGTCGTCGAGGGGTGGCAGCGGGCCGACTCCTACGACCAGGTGCGGGACGTGGTGGAGGAGCTGGCCCGGGCAGGTGAGTTCGAGGACGCGGAGCGGGCGGCCCGCACCTGGGACGCCGACGCGGAGGAACGCGCGGGCCTGCTGCTGACCGTGTACTCCGAACTGGTCCGCGCCAACTACCCGGAATCCGGAAGGCTGTTCAGCGAGATAGCCGGCGCCGGCCACCGCGACGACGCCCTCATCGCATCGGTGACGGGCCTGGCCCGCATCGGCCTGCTGCACCAGGCGCGGGAGCACGCACAGTTGATCACCGACCGCTACGACCGGGAGAACGCGCTGTCTGCGGTCGTCGAGGCGCTCGCCGCCGAGGGGAAGTTCGCCGAGGCCGAGGAACTGCAGAGGACGGGTCTCCGTGACGACCGTGGGGACGAAGCGCTGGTGACCGGGGCGGTCGCCTGGGCGGCGCGGGGACACCGTGCGGAGGCGGTCGCGTACCTCGTCCGGCTGCAGAGCCGACTGCGCGACCGGGCCGCGGACCTGCTCGTCGTCCAGCAACGGGTCGACGTGGCGGACGCCCTCCGTGAGGTGGGCCGCGACGACGACGCCCGCCTCGTCCTCGACGCCATCGAGGACGACCTTCCGCGGCTCACCTGGTCGGACGAACGCGACTGGCTCGTCTGCGACGTCGTCAGAGTCCTCGCCGAGATGGGGGAGCCGGAGCGGGCAGCGGCGCTCCTGGGGGAATTCTCCGACGTCGGCAGGGTGACCGGCGCCTGGCGGGACATCGAGAGAAGCCTCATCCACGCGGGTGCCCACGACCGGGCCGCGGCGCTCGAACGGGAGATGGGCGAGGAGATCACCGCGTGCCTGCGCGAAGAATCGGAGTGGCTACGGGAGGGGGCGGTACGGGATCTGGTGGACGCGGGGCGGCCGGCCGAGGCCGTGGCCCACGCGCAGGCGGCCGCGACGGAAACGTTCAGCGCGGAGACCCGCGTGGTGCTCGCGGCGGCGCTGGCGTCTTCCGGGCGGTTCGAGCAGGCGCGCGTGGCGTTGGAAGAGGCAGGGGCCGCTTCCGGGCGTCATGGGTGGTCGGTCGCGCGCTACCGCTTCCTCGCCCTCCAGGCGTTGGGCGACCACGACGAGGCCTGGCGGACCGTCGAGGAGGCCGCGTCCATCGAGGCGGAGGGGAAGTGGCTCGGGAAGGTCGACGACCTCATCGGAACCCTCGTGACCGCCGGTGAACCGGACCGAGCCGAGTCGGTGGCCAGGGACATCGACGCGGGACAGCGGACACACCGTGCCACGGACGCCCTGGTGAAGGCACTCGTGGCCGCCGGTGACCACGAGCGGGCCGTACGGGTCGCGGGTCTGGGCACGACCCCGGCCGGCCTGCGGGCCCGCACCGCCGCGGCGCTCGTACCGGCGGTCGACCCCGCCCTCGGCCGCGAACTCGCCGCGTACGCGCTGGGGGAGTACGACTCCTGGGTGGACGCACTCCCGGCCCTGGCCCACGCGGATCCCCGCACGGTCCCGCTGGCCATCGACTTCCTGCGCCGCCGGACCGCGCCCACGCCACCGCCTACTGAGGCCCGTACTTCCGCCCCGTCCTAGAGGAAATCCCCCCGAGCAACCCCCGAGGCACCACCTTCACCACCCCCATCAACGCCTTGTACCGGGCATCCGGGATCGACAGCGTCTTCCCGCGCGCGAGGTCGTGCAGTGCGGCCGCCACCAGTTTGTCGGCGTCGAGCCACATCCAGCCGGGGATGTTGTCCGTGCCCATGCCGGCCCGCTCGTGGAACTCGGTGCGGACGAAGCCGGGGGCCAGGGCCATGAGGCGTACGCCGCTGCCCGCCAGGTCCTTCGCGGCGCCCTGGGTGAACTGGACGACCCAGGCCTTGGAGGCGCCGTAGGTGCCGCGCGGGACGAAGGCCGCCACCGAGGCGACGTTGACGACGCCGCCCCGGCCGCGCTCGCGCATGCCCTCCGTCGCCGCGGAGGTCAGTCGCAGGACCGCCTCGCAGTGGACCTTGAGCATCTTCAGCTCGTCGGCCATGGAGACGTCGAGGTAGCGGCCCTTGTTGCCGAAGCCCGCGTTGTTGACGAGGAGGTCGACCGGGTTGCGGCGGTCGGAGAGGCGGGTGGTGACCGACTCGATGCCGGAGTCCTCCGCGAGGTCCGCCGTGAGGACCTCCACCTCGACGCCGTGCCGGTCGTGAAGTTCGGTCGCCTGCTCGCGCATCCGCTTGGTGTCGCGGGCCACGAGCACCAGGTTGTGCCCGTCGGCAGCCAGCCGCCGTGCGAACGCGGCACCGATGCCCGCGGTGGATCCCGTAATCAATGCCGTTGTCATGGAGCAAGGTTAGTGACCCGGACCGACAGCGTCCGACTGCCGTCAGGCCTCACGCTTCCCCTGCTTCTCCCCGTACTTCTCCACATACTCGCGCGCCGACCGGAGCACCTCCGGATGCAGCGCGTCCCCCGCGGCGAGCATCCGGGGCAGCAGGGCCCGCTCGGTGGTCGTCGCCCGGAAGGCCAGCGCGACCGTCACGTCGTGGTCGGGCCGGTGCACGATCTCGACCGCGTCCCCGGCCCGGAACTCGCCCGGCTCGATCACCCGCAGATACGCCCCCGGCGCCCCCTTGGCGGTGAACCGCTTCACCCACCGCTCCTCACCCAGGTGGCCCTGGAAGGTCCCGCACGGAATCCGCGCACTGGTGATCTCCAGCACCACCTCGGGCCCGATGCGCCAGCGCTCACCGATCAGCGCCCCGGACACGTCCAGACCGAGGGTGGTGATGTTCTCCCCGAAGGCGCCGTTGGCCAGCGAACGCCCCAGCTCCCGCTCCCAGTCGTCCAGGTCCTCGCGCGCCACCGCGTACACCGCCTGGTCGTCCCCGCCGTGATGCTGCCGCTTGCACACGTCGTCCCCGGCGAGCCCGCTGCCGCCGATCCCCTTCGGCCCGGGCGCCGCCACCCGCACCGGCCCCGCCACCGGCTGCTTGTCGATCCCGGTCAGTCCCTCCGGGTTGTCCGTGTACGACACGGCCTTGGCCCGGCCCAGATTCACCGACAGAAGCTTCATGGACGGCACGGTAGGCGGCCGCCGCCAAAGCCGCTACGCATTATTCGGCGTCGTATCAAAGCCTGGCTTATCCTCGGAGGGTGATCGAAGCCCGCCACCTGCGCGTCCTGCGCGCCGTCGCCACCACCGGCTCCTTCTCCGCCGCCGGCCGCGAACTGGGCTGCACCCAGCCCGCCGTGAGCCAGCAGATGAAGGCCCTGGAGGCGTCGGTCGGCACGCCGCTGCTCGTGCGCAGCGGACGCGAGATGCGGCTGACCCAGGCGGGGGAGGCGCTGGTCCGGCACGCCAACGGCATCCTCGCCGGCCTCACCGCAGCCGAGGAGGAGGTCGCCGCGATCGCGGGGCTGCGGGCCGGGCGGGTCCGGCTCGTCTCGTTCCCCAGCGGCTCCTCCACCCTCGTACCCAGGGCCCTCGCCGCACTGCGTGCCGCGCACCCCGGCACCCGGGTCTCCCTGGAGGAGGCCGAGCCCCCGCAGTCCGTCGAGATGCTCAGGGAAGGGGACTGCGACGTCGCCCTCGCCTTCCGGTACGAGCGAGCCGCCCGGGAGCAGGAAGGCGAGTGGGCCGACCTCGTCGTACGGCCCCTGCTGACCGACCGGCTCGTCGCCCTCGTACCCGAACGGCACCGGCTCGCGCGCGCCGGGTCCGTGGCCATCGGGGAGCTCGCGCGGGAGCCCTGGATCGCCGGATGCCCGCGCTGCCGGGGGCAGTTGGTCGAGGTGTGCGAGGGCGCCGGGTTCACCCCCCGCATCGACTTCGCCACCGACGACTATCCGGCGGTGGTCGGCCTGGTCGGCGCCGGTCTGGGCGTCGCCGTCCTGCCCCAGCTCGCCATCGAGTCCGTACGGCCCCGGGGCGCGCGCACGGTCACGCTGGAACCGGCCGTGCGGCGGGAGATCGTCGCGCTGACGCTGCCCGATCTGGCGCAGGTGCCGGCGGTGGCGGCGACCCTGGAGCAGCTGGGGAGAGCGGCCGGGCGGAAGTGAGCGGCGGAAGCGAGTAAGGGCACGCGTGCGCGTGCCCTTACTTGGAGAAACGTTCCTTCAGTTGTTCGATACCGCGTGATTCGATACGGCGTGCCCGCCTACCGATGACGCCGTCACCAGCCGATTGCGGGCCCGCCCCATGAGTTCCTCGCGCTCGTCCTCGGTCAGCCCGCCCCACACGCCGTACGGCTCTCTCACCGCCAGCGCGTGCGCCGCGCACTGCGCGCGTACCGGGCATCTCATGCAGACCTCCTTGGCCGAGTTCTCGCGAGCGCTCCGGGCCGCTCCTCGCTCGCCCTCCGGATGAAAGAAGAGCGAGCTGTCCACCCCGCGACAGGCAGCCAGAAGCTGCCAGTCCCACAGGTCCGCGTTCGGTCCGGGAAGGCGGGAGAAATCTGCCATTGCGTGACCCCTTGTAGCCGTTCTGTGGCGGATACGGTGTCTACGACCGTACATCTGCGATCTAAGGAGATGAAAATATGACTCATTGCGAATCTAGCCTCAGACACCAGCAAAAGGGAAGAAAAGGGGCCAAATGGGGCACCGGTTGTGATGAAACGTTGTGGGTCCGTCGCGCATGTCTGCACCGTGTCCGCACCCTCACGTAGAGTGCCGAAGATGGCACACGGCCCCGTAACTCTTTCGAGTGACCGTCGTTGAGAGTGCGGAGGCGGTTGAAACAACGAAGCGCTCGGGCAGGCGTCCGAGACGGTCGACCGCACAGGTGACGATTTCGTACCAGCCTGGAGGCTCAAGGTGACGTGCATCAGCTGCGGAGGGCGGCCATGACATCCGTCCTCGTCTGCGACGACTCCCCGCTTGCCCGAGAGGCGCTCCGCCGCGCGGTCGCGACCGTGCCCGGCGTCGAGCGCGTGACGACCGCGGCCAACGGCGAGGAAGTCCTCCGCCGCTGGGGTGCGGACCGCTCGGACCTGATTCTGATGGACGTACGCATGCCCGGGCTGGGCGGCGTCGAGACCGTGCGGAGGCTGCTGTCCGCCGACCCGGGTGCGCGGATCATCATGCTGACCGTGGCTGAGGATCTGGACGGGGTCGCGCTGGCCGTCGCCGCGGGTGCGCGTGGGTATCTGCACAAGGACGCTTCGCGTGCGGAGCTGCGCGCGACGGTTACGCAGGCGCTCGCTGACCCGACTTGGCGGCTTGCTCCTCGGCGGCTGCGGTCCGCCGAGATGGGGGCGGCGCCCACGCTCACGGCGCGTGAGATTCAGGTCCTCGAAGGGATGAGCCACGGGCGGTCCAACGCGGAGATCGGGCGGGAGTTGTTCCTGTCGGAGGACACCGTGAAGACGCATGCTCGGCGGCTGTTCAAGAAGCTGGGTGCGTCTGACCGGGCGCACGCCGTCGCTCTTGGCTTCCGTTGGGGTCTGGTTCGCTGAGAACTCGGCTGCGGGTGCGTCGTGGCTGGTCGCGCAGTTCCCCGCGCCCCTATGGGGCGCGGGTAATCGTGCCCGGTGCTTGTTTCGGCGGCGATGCCGCATCCTTGAGGTGTGGAGTCTCTCGGGGACGAGTCGGTCGAGCGGAAGGGGAGGGCGCAGGGGATGAGTTCCGGCGCACCTGCTCATAACGCTTCGGTGCACAACATCGGACGCGGTGCCACGGATGAATCGGCCGCAGGGCACCATGGACCGATGCGTGAGGACGAGACGACGGTGATCGGTGGGCTTGTCCATCGCGCCGTCGACGGGGATGAGCAGGCGACACACGACCTGCTCGCCCATGTCCACCCACTGGCGCTGCGCTATTGCCGCACCCGGCTGTCCCGGCTGCCCGGCGACGCGCGTCACTTCGTGGAGGATCTGGCGCAGGAGGTCTGCGTCGCGGTGCTGCTGGCGCTGCCGAGGTACCGGGACACCGGTCGGCCCTTCGAGGCGTTCGTGTTCGCCATCGCCGCCCACAAGGTCGCCGATCTGCAGCGGGCCGCCATGCGCGGGCCGGGGTCCACGGCCGTGCCGTCGGACGAGATGCCCGAGCGGCCCGACGACTCCCTCGGTCCTGAGGAGCGGGCGCTGCTCAGCAGTGACGCCGAATGGGCCAAGAAGCTGCTCGCCAACCTCCCCGAGAACCAGCGGGAGCTGTTGCTGCTGCGGATCGCGGTGGGGCTGACGGCGGAGGAGACCGGGCAGATGTTGGGAATGTCACCGGGCGCGGTCCGGGTGGCCCAGCATCGGGCGCTGAGCCGGCTGCGGGCGCTCGCCGAGCAGTAGTGCCTTGGCCTCTGCTCCTTTGTGCCTTTGTTGAACAGGCCGTACCTGAGTTCCGTACGAACATACGAAGCCGGTAGCCGGACGGAACCGTGGAATTCGGGACCCTTCCTTCCCGTTAGCATGGACATCCGCACCGATCAAGGCCATTGGGGAAGGTGTCATGACTGCAAACGTCGACGGAGTGCCTGACAAATTCGCGACACTCGGGCTGACCTACGACGACGTGCTGCTGCTGCCGGGCGCGTCGGACATGGCGCCCGACGAGATCGACACCGCCTCGTACGTCTCCAAGAACGTGCGGGTGAACATCCCGCTGCTGTCCGCCGCCATGGACAAGGTCACCGAGTCGCGCATGGCGATCGCGATGGCCCGTCAGGGCGGCGTCGGCGTACTGCACCGCAATCTCTCCATCGAGGACCAGGCCAACCAGGTCGACCTGGTGAAGCGGTCCGAGTCCGGCATGGTGGCCGACCCGATCACCGTGCACCCGGACGCCACGCTCGCCGAGGCGGACGCGCTGTGCGCCAAGTTCCGCATCAGCGGTGTGCCGGTCACCGACCCGAACAAGAAGCTGCTCGGCATCGTCACCAACCGCGACATGGCCTTCGAGAGCGACCGCTCCCGCCGGGTCCGCGAGGTCATGACGCCGATGCCGCTGGTCACCGGCAAGGTGGGCATCTCCGGCGTCGAGGCCATGGAGCTGCTGCGCAAGCACAAGATCGAGAAGCTTCCGCTGGTCGACGACGAGGGTGTCCTCAAGGGCCTCATCACCGTCAAGGACTTCGTCAAGGCGGAGAAGTACCCGAACGCCGCCAAGGACGGCGAGGGCCGGCTGCTCGTCGGTGCCGCGGTCGGTGTCGCCGGTGACGCCTTCGAGCGCGCCCAGGCCCTGATCGAGCGGGGCGTCGACTTCATCGTCGTCGACACCGCACACGGCCACTCCCGCCTGGTCGGCGATATGGTCGCCAAGATCAAGTCGAACTCCTCCGGCGTCGACGTCATCGGCGGCAACATCGCCACCCGTGACGGTGCCCAGGCGCTCATCGACTCCGGCGTCGACGGCATCAAGGTCGGCGTCGGCCCCGGCTCCATCTGTACGACCCGTGTCGTCGCCGGCATCGGCGTCCCGCAGGTCACCGCCATCTACGAGGCCGCGCTCGCCGCCAAGGAGGCCGGCATCCCGGTCATCGGCGACGGCGGCCTCCAGTACTCCGGCGACATCGCCAAGGCGCTCGTCGCGGGCGCCGACACCGTGATGCTGGGCTCGCTCCTCGCGGGCTGCGAGGAGTCCCCGGGCGAGCTGCTGTTCATCAACGGCAAGCAGTTCAAGTCGTACCGCGGCATGGGCTCGCTCGGCGCGATGCAGACCCGCGGCGAGCGCAAGTCGTTCTCCAAGGACCGCTACTTCCAGGAGGGCGTCGCCTCCGACGAGCAGCTGGTCCCCGAGGGCATCGAGGGCCAGGTGCCCTACCGCGGCCCGCTGCACTCGGTCGTCCACCAGCTGGTCGGCGGACTGCGCCAGTCGATGTTCTACGTCGGCGGCCGCACGGTCCCGGACCTCCAGGCCAACGGCCGCTTCGTACGGATCACGTCGGCGGGTCTGAAGGAGTCGCACCCGCACGACATCCAGATGACGGTCGAGGCGCCGAACTACAGCCGCAAGTAGCCGAAAGCGACGTCCACGCGCGCGTGAGGCTCGGTCGAGGGCGGTCCCGGAGCATCCGGGGCCGCCCTTGTCGTACCCGTCGGGGATACTGGAAGGCGCTGCAACGCATCAGGGAAAGGCCACACACGTGACTGAGATCGAGATCGGGCGCGGCAAGCGCGGCCGCCGGGCGTACGCCTTCGACGACATCGCCGTCGTCCCGAGCCGTCGTACGCGCGACCCGAAGGAGGTCTCGATCGCCTGGCAGATCGACGCCTACCGCTTCGAGCTGCCGTTCCTGGCCGCCCCCATGGACTCGGTCGTCTCCCCGGCCACCGCGATCCGCATCGGCGAGCTCGGCGGCCTCGGCGTACTGAACCTCGAAGGACTGTGGACGCGGTACGAGGACCCGCAGCCGCTGCTCGACGAGGTCACCGAGCTGGACGCGGAGACGGCCACCCGCCGCCTCCAGGAGATCTACGCCGCTCCCATCAAGGAGGAGCTGATCGGCCAGCGCATCAAGGAGGTGCGCGACGCGGGCGTGGTCACCGCCGCCGCGCTCTCCCCGCAGCGCACGGCGCAGTTCTCCAAGGCCGTCGTCGACGCGGGCGTGGACATCTTCGTCATTCGCGGTACGACGGTGTCGGCCGAGCACGTCTCCGGCTCGCACGAGCCGCTGAACCTGAAGCAGTTCATCTACGAGCTCGACGTCCCGGTGATCGTCGGCGGCTGCGCCACCTACACGGCGGCCCTGCACCTCATGCGCACGGGCGCCGCGGGTGTCCTGGTCGGCTTCGGCGGCGGCGCCGCGCACACCACGCGGAACGTGCTGGGCATCCGGGTCCCGATGGCGACGGCGGTCGCGGACGTGGCGGCGGCCCGCCGTGACTACATGGACGAGTCCGGTGGCCGGTATGTGCACGTCATCGCGGACGGCGGCGTCGGCTGGTCCGGTGACCTCCCGAAGGCCATCGCCTGCGGCGCCGACGCGGTCATGATGGGCTCGCCGCTCGCGCGCGGCACGGACGCGCCCGGCAAGGGGCACCACTGGGGCATGGAGGCCGTCAACACGGAGCTTCCGCGCGGCAAGAAGGTCGACCTCGGCACGGTCGGCACGATCGAGGAGGTGCTGACGGGCCCGTCGCACACTCCCGACGGCTCCATGAACTTCTTCGGTGCGCTGCGTCGGGCCATGGCCACGACCGGGTACAGCGAGCTCAAGGAGTTCCAGCGTGTCGAGGTGACGGTGGCGGACTCGCAGCACCAGCGGTAGCGGTAGGGCTTTCGGCGGCTTGGGGCCGGTCATCCCGGGTGGGGTGGCCGGCCTTCTGCGTGCCCAAGTGGGCTGGTGGAGGCGCGTTTTGCGGGCGAGGGGCGCGCGGTTGCGTTCGGGGCGAATGTGGGCCGAACGGGCGTAAGTGGGCGGTAGTGTCCTTGATCGGCGACCCGCTGTCTGGGGCGCCCCCTTCCAAGGAGCACGTGTCCGGACCTTGTGGCCCGGGGCCCGGCCCGGAGCTCCAATGGACCGCCCCACCGGGTTAACGGGCGGCGTCATGGAAGGGGGCGTGCCCATGGGCCGTCACCGCAAGCCCACCCGCTGGGATCAGATGTGGCTTCGGCTGGTGAAGTTCCGGAGGAGGTGGATCTTGCGGATTTATGGCTGGTGAGCGGCCGCCCCTATAGACAGTAGGGGCGGACACTCGTAAACCAGTCAGGAGCCCGCTGCAGCACCCCCTGCGGTGGGCTCCACCTTTTCGGTGGCGAGCGGCCGTCCCTATAGACGCTAGGGGCGGACGCGTCGTGAACCATCCAGGAGCCTCCGCAGTACCGCATGGCCATCTGCGGTGGGCCCCACCTGCTGGGTACGGTACCCGCGCCGCGTCCCGCGTGCCACCAGCCCCGGAGCCCGCCGCGCCCACGCGCCCCCCTTCACAACCGGTGCGCCGCCCCCGTAGGTGTCGCCCCCCGCGTGTCCAGCAGCAGCTGGGCCTTCACCGACAGGCCCTGGAGGTCGTACGTCCGGTGTTGCTGGAGCAGGATCGTCAGGTCGGCGTCGGCGGCGGCCTCGTAGAGGGAGTCCGCGCGGGGGACCGGGCGGTCGAGGACGTTCCAGGAGGGGACGTGGGGGTCGTGGTAGCTGACCGAGGCGCCCAGTTCCATCAGGCGGACGGCGATCTCGTGGGCGGGGGTGGCCTGTTGGTCGGCGAGGTCGGGCTTGTAGGTGACGCCCAGGAGGAGGACGCGGGCGCCTCGCGCCGACTTGCCGTGTTCGTTGAGGAGGGTGGCGGCGCGCTGGATGACGTAACGCGGCATCTGGCTGTTGACCTGCTGGGCGAGTTCGACCATGCGCAGGGTGCGGCCGGTGGGGGTGGTGGTCAGGTCCTGGGGGGCGGCGTGGCCGCCTACGCCCGGGCCGGGGCGGAAGGAGTGGAAGCCGAAAGGCTTGGTCTCCGCGCAGCGGATGACGTCCCAGAGGTCGACGCCGAGGTCGTGGCAGAGGACGGCCATCTCGTTGACGAGGGCGATGTTGACGTGGCGGTAGTTGGACTCCAGGAGCTGGACCGTCTCCGCTTCGCGCAGACCACGCGCGCGTACCACCTTGTCGGTGAGACGGGAGTAGAAGGCGGCCGCCGACTCCGTGCACGCGGGGGTCAGGCCGCCGATCACCTTCGGGGTGTTGGCGGGGGTGAAGTCGCGGTTGCCGGGGTCGACACGGCTGGGGGAGTAGGCGAGGTGGAAGTCGCGGCCCGCGCGGAGGCGGGAACCCTCTTCGAGGAGGGGGCGCAGGAGGTTCTCCGTGGTGCCCGGCGGGACCGGTGACTCCAGGACGACCGTGGTGTGCGGACGCAGATGGGCGGCGAGGGTGCGGGCCGCCGACTCCACCTGGGTGAGGTCGAGGCCGCCGTCCGCCGCGCGGGGGGTGGGCGCGCAGATCACCGCGGTGCGTACGCGGCCGAGCTCGGCGGGGGAGGTGGCCGGCCGGAAGCCCCCCGAGAGCATCCGGCGCAGTTCGGCGGGGCTGAGGGAGCCGGCCTCGGGGCCGGTGCGGTAACCGAGCGTGGGGATGCCGGCGGCGACGGCCGCCTGGGCCAGGGGCAGTCCGAAGGGGCCGAGTCCGATGACGGCGAGATCCGCGGGCATGGCGTGGACCGTCCTTCCCAATAACCGAAGCGGGACAGGTGCGCAAGCCCTGTGGACTGGAAGAGCGAGCGCAATGTCAGACTAAGAGTAAATCTGACCGGAATACGAGATTGATTCCGTGTGTCTCCTCCGGCGCCTCCGTGAAAGTTGTCCACAGGGTGGGGGTGACTGGTGGCTGAACTTGGGCAAGCCGGTCAGAATTTGGGCAGGGGGATGCGGACCGGGCCACTCCGACCGACAGCAGGAGGCAGCGGTGAGGACAGCGACACTGGGGCCGGCGCAGCGAGCCGAGGCGCTCGCCGCCATGGCCGAGCACGAGCTGGACCTACTGGTGGTGGGCGGCGGTGTGGTCGGTGCGGGTACCGCCCTCGACGCGGTCACCCGCGGACTGTCCGTCGGCCTGGTCGAGGCACGTGACTGGGCGTCGGGCACCTCCAGCCGGTCCAGCAAGCTCATC
The DNA here is from genome assembly GCF_040644695.1 of Streptomyces sp. NPDC046909. Lineage (NCBI taxonomy): Bacteria > Bacillati > Actinomycetota > Actinomycetes > Kitasatosporales > Streptomycetaceae > Streptomyces > Streptomyces sp. NPDC046909. Next base: position 184,173 of record NZ_JBEYXC010000010.1, read on the forward strand.
CACGGCGGACTGCGCTATCTGGAGATGCTCGACTTCGCCCTCGTACGGGAGGCGTTGAAGGAGCGCGGACTGTTGCTGGAACGGCTCGCTCCACATCTCGTGAAGCCGGTGCCGTTCCTGTATCCGCTCCAGCACAAGGGCTGGGAGCGGCTGTACGCCGGGTCGGGCGTCGCGCTCTACGACACCATGTCGATGGCCCGCGGGCACGGGCGGGGCCTGCCGATGCACCGGCATCTGAGCCGCCGTCACGCGCTGCGCATCGCACCCGCCTTGAAGAAGGACGCGCTGGTCGGTGCCCTCCAGTACTACGACGCCCAGATGGACGACGCCCGTTTCGTCGCCACGATCGTGCGGACCGCGGCGGCGTACGGCGCGGCCGTCGCCAACCGGGCGCGCGTGACCGGGTTTCTGCGTGAGGGCGAACGGGTGGTCGGGGCCCGGGTGCAGGACGTGGAGGCGGGCGGGGAGTACGAGATCCGCGCCAAGCAGATCGTCAACGCGACCGGTGTGTGGACCGACGACACCCAGGCCATGGTCGGCGAGCGGGGGCAGTTCCACGTACGGGCCTCCAAGGGCATCCACCTCGTCGTGCCCAAGGACCGGATCAAGTCGACGACCGGGCTGATCCTGCGCACCGAGAAGTCCGTGCTGTTCGTCATCCCCTGGGGCCGACACTGGATCGTCGGCACCACCGACACCGACTGGGACCTCGACAAGGCCCATCCGGCGGCGTCCAGCGCGGACATCGACTACCTGCTGGAGCACGTCAACTCGGTGCTCGCCGTGCCGCTCACGCGGGACGACGTCGAGGGCGTGTACGCGGGGCTGCGGCCGCTGCTCGCCGGGGAGTCGGACGCCACCAGCAAGCTGTCCCGTGAGCACACCGTGGCGCATCCCGTGCCAGGGCTCGTGGTCGTGGCGGGCGGCAAGTACACGACGTACCGGGTCATGGCCAAGGACGCGGTCGACGAGGCGGTGCACGGGCTCGATCTGCGGGTCGCCGAGTGCGTCACCGAGGACGTGCCGCTGCTGGGGGCCGAGGGGTACCGGGCGCTGTGGAACGCGCGGGCGCGGATCGCGGCCCGGACCGGGCTGCACGTGGTGCGGGTCGAGCATCTGCTGAACCGATTCGGCTCGTTGGCGGAGGAGGTGTTCGATCTGATCGCCGCGGATCCCACGCTGGGCGAGCCCCTGCACGCCGCCGACGACTATCTGCGCGCCGAGGTCGTGTACGCGGCCTCGCACGAGGGGGCGCGGCATCTCGACGACGTGCTGACCCGGCGGACCCGGATCTCCATCGAGACCTTCGACCGGGGGACGCGGAGTGCGCGGGAGGCCGCCGAGCTGATGGCGCCGGTGCTGGGGTGGGACAAGGACCAGATCGAGCGCGAGGTCGAGCACTACGAGAAGCGGGTGGAGGCGGAGCGGGAGTCGCAGCGGCAGCCGGACGATCTGACGGCGGACGCGGCTCGGTTGGGGGCGCCGGACATTGTGCCGTTGTAGGGGGCGGGGTGGGTTCGCGTGGGTTCACTCGAACGAGTGTCGTGAGTCGGGATCTTCGTTCGGAACCCGGTCGTTCTATGAGGTGCGGGGGCAGAACTCGGCGGCGAGCAGGGCCGGTTCGAGGTCGGGGTCTGTCAGCGCGGTCGTGTTCACGCGGAAGGTGAGGACGCGACGGCCGTCGACGGTGGCCGCGGTGCGCACGTAGCTGCCGGCGATCCGGCCGTTGTGACCCCACACCGTCGTGCCGCACGGCAGCTTCACCGGGAACAGGCCCATGCCGTACAGGCCGTGTGCGGTACGGGTGTCACGCATCTCGCGCAGCCAGTGCGGGGGCAGGAGTTCGCCGCCGAGCAGCGCCGCGTAGAAGCGGTCCAGGTCGGTGAGCGTGGTCACCAGCTCGCCCGCGGCCCCGGCCACCTGCGGGTCGAGCGCGGTGACGTCGGTTCCGTCGGTGTCGTAGGCGCGGCCGTGCGGGGAGGGGAGCGTGGTGCGGGAGCCGGGGAAGGAGGTGTCCGTCAGACCCAGCGGAGCGATGATGCGGCGCTCGGCCTCGGTGGCGTACGAGTCGCCGGTGACCTGTTCGATGACCAGGCCGAGCAGGACGTAGTTGGTGTTGGAGTAGTGGTAGCGGCCGGGGTCGGCCGGAGGGTGGGTGAGTGCGATACGCACGGCTTGGAGAGGTGAGAGGGGGACGGTGCCCCCGGTGTCCGCGGTGTAGTCGTTCAGGCCGCTGGTGTGGGTGAGCAGGGCGCGCAGGGTCATCGTGCGGCCGTCGTTGCCGGCGCCGCGCACCAGACCGGGCAGGTGCTGCTCCACCGTGTCGGACAGGGACAGCCGGTGTTCTTCGGCCAGTTGGAGCACGACCGTCGCGATGAAGGTCTTCGTGATGCTTCCGGCGCGGAAGTGGTCGGCGCGGGCGATGCCCTGCCCTGCCTGGGCGTAGTGCGTGCCGGTCTCCTCGCGGGCGAGCAGCGCGGCGGCCGGGGCTCCGCCCGAGGTGAGCAGCAGCGGGAGGACCGCGTCCGCGGGGGGTGTCGCCGGCGCGGAGGAGGCGGCCGGGGCGAGGGCGAGGAGGGCCAGGGACACAGGTACGGCCAGTAGGGTCCGTAGCGGCGGCATCGTTGTCCCTCCCTTGGGGCGATCGGGGCGCTTGGTGGCGCGGCCGGGCTTGGGGCGATCTGGGCCGCTCTGTGGTGCGGTCGAGCTTGGTGCGATGTGGGTCGTCCGTGGCGCGGTCGGGTTTGGCGCGATTCGAGTCGGGCCGTGGCGTGATCGGGGCGCTTCTTTGTCGCGGCCCATCATGCAGGGCGGGCGGGCGGGGGCTGCGGGCGGTCCCCGGGGACCGTTCTTCGTCACCGTGTGTCGAGGGGTCGGGGCGGGCCGTGGTCGTCGTGGTGGGCGGGGGCGGGATGTGCCGTGGTCGGCGTGTGCGGAGGGGGCCCCTGGGCGTCGGGCACTTGTCGGGTGAGGGACAATGGAGGCTCTGTCAGGGCGGGTTGTATGAGGGGACGCATGTCGGAGGCGGAGCGGGCGGGGGCATCCCGTCAGGACAAGAGCGAACGTCTCCTCGCCGGGCGGTACCGGTTGGGAGCAGTGCTCGGCCGCGGCGGCATGGGCACGGTGTGGCGGGCCGAGGACGAGACCCTGGGCCGGATCGTCGCCGTGAAGGAGCTGCGGTTCCCCTCCAACATCGACGAGGAGGAGAAGCGCCGGCTGATCACGCGGACCTTGCGTGAGGCCAAGGCGATCGCGCGGATCCGTAACAACAGCGCGGTGACGGTCTTCGACGTGGTCGACGAGGACGACCGGCCGTGGATCGTCATGGAGCTCGTCGAGGGCAAGTCGCTCGCCGAGGTCATCCGGGAGGACGGCCTGCTGGAGCCGAGGCGTGCGGCGGAGGTCGGGCTCGCGGTGCTCGACGTGCTGCGCTCGGCGCACCGCCAGGGCATCCTGCACCGGGATGTGAAGCCGTCCAACGTGCTGATCTCCGAGGACGGCCGGGTCGTGCTCACCGACTTCGGCATCGCGCAGGTCGAGGGCGACCCCTCCATCACCTCGACGGGCATGCTCGTCGGCGCCCCTTCCTACATCTCGCCGGAGCGGGCCCGTGGGCACAAGCCGGGTCCGGCCGCCGATCTGTGGTCGCTGGGCGGGCTGTTGTACGCGGCGGTCGAGGGTGTGCCGCCGTACGACAAGGGCTCGGCGATCGCGACCCTGACCGCGGTGATGACCGAGCCGATGGAGGAGCCGAAGAACGCGGGTCCGCTGAAGGACGTCATCTACGGCCTGCTCACCAAGGACCCCGAGAAGCGGCTCGACGACGCCGGTGCGCGGGTGATGCTCAACGCCGTGATCCACGCGCCCGAGCCCAAGGACGAACCGGAGCCGGCGCAGGACGCGACGAAGGTCGTGCCGTTGCCTCCGCAGCCGGACCGGGGTGAGGGCGGGGAGCGGTTGCGCGGGGCGCTGCGTTCCGTGCGGAAGGCTGCCGTGGCGGCGGGGGCGGCCGGGACGGCTGCCGCGTCGCGGGTGAAGTCCGGGAGCGGTACGGCGACTTCGGGGCCGGCAGGCGGTGCGGTGGCTCCGGCTTCCGGGGCCGGGGCAGCGGGTGGGGCGTCGGCTCCGGGTACGTCTGGCGGGGCGGTGGCTTCGCCCTCGGGCTCGGGTTCGAGTGCGGCCGGGGCGGCTGCCGCGGGTTCCCGGGGTGCCGGGTACTCCGGCTCCGGGGTTACCGGTTCGGGTGCGGCTGGTTCGGGGGCTGTCGGTTCCGGCGCCGCCGGTTCCGGGGGCAACGCGGGCAGTGGTGGGCGGAGTTCGGGGTGGCCCGTGATGACGCCGCCGGCGGATCTGCCGGATCTGCCGCCGCGGCCCGTGCCCAAGGCGCCCATCACCGATGTGGTGCCCAAGCGGACGTTGGTGATCATCGCGGTGGTCGCGGTGCTGGCGCTGATCGCGGTCGTGCTGGCCGTCGTGCTGAACGGCGACGACGATGCCTCCGACAACTCCGCGAAGGGCGGGGGCGGCAAGGTCTCAGCCGGTGCCAGTGCGAGCGCGAGTGCCTCCACCAAGGAGGACACGGGCGGCGGTGCCCAGACGGACGGTCAGGCGACCGGGTCCGCGGGCGCTTCGGCCGGGCAGACGCCGAGCAACAGCCCCACCGCGACCGGCGGCAGCGAGGGCGGTGGCTCCGCGGCCGGTGACGGGAGCACGGCCGAGACGACGTACAAGGGGAGTCAGGGGTACTCGATCGGGTTGCCCAAGGGGTGGAAGTTCCAGAGCTCGGGGTCGGCGGGGGACCGTTTCACCGGGCCGGACGGACAGAAGCTGCTCGTCGCCTGGACGTCCACGCCGAAGGGGGACCCGGTGGCGGACTGGAAGAGCCAGGAGCAGTACATGACCCGCTCCCAGTACGACCGGGTCCGAATAGCGAAGGTGAACTACCGGGGCTGGCTCGCGGCCGACTGGGAGTTCACCTATACCGAGGGCGGCACGAAGTACCGGACGATCGACCGGGGATTCGTCGTCAACGACCATCTCGGATATGCGCTGATGTACACGGCGAAAGCCGCCAATTGGGGTAGCGAGCTGCGAAAGGACACCTGGCAGACGCTCGCCGATACATTCGAACCGAAATCGTGAAGTGACCCGGCCCGCGTTTGAGGCGTGAGATCTGGCATCCCCTCTTTGCGAGTTGCCTCCGGCACGTATCGTGAAGGCTTGCGGACCGTACGCATCCAGGTATGGGCGGAACGGCACGCGGGGCGAACGGAATTGACCGATCCGGAGTGCCGGGGGAGGCAACGTGGACGACTATGCGGGACGGGTACTCGCCGACCGCTACCGCCTGCCGCTGCCGCCCTCCGACGAGTACGAACTGACCGAGACCCGGGCCTTCGACACCTACAGCGGCCAGGAAGTCCTCGTCCGGCAGGTGCCGTTGCCCGAGGTCGTCGAGGCGGAGGTGCTCGACGCGGAGGGGCTGCCCGACGGGTTCACGGCAAGGGACCCCAGGGAGCGGGGAGTTCGGCGGTCCGCCGCCGCGGCGCGTACGAGCACCCGGCGGCCTACCGATCCGGCCGTGCGGCGGGCCGTGGAGGCCGCGCAGGCCGCCGCCTCGATTCCCGACCATCCTCGGCTCGACCAGGTCTTCGACGTGTTCGCCGAGGGCGGGTCGCTGTGGATCGTGAGCGAGTTGGTGGCCGCGCGGCCCCTGGCGGCGCTGCTCGCGGAGAAGCCGCTGACGCCGTACCGGGCGGCCGAGGTCGCCTCCGATGTGCTGATGGCCCTTCGGGTGCTGCACGCGCACGGCTGGGTGCACCGGAACATCACCGCCCGGACCGTCCTCGTCTGCGACGACGGCCGCGTCATGCTGACCGGCCTCGCGGTCGGGGCGGCGGAGGAGGCGCTGTGCGGGTACGACCCGGTGCCGGTCGAGGACGGCGACGGGGGGTTCGGTGACCGGCGGGGTGTGGGTGCGCCGGGTGTGTCGGGTGCGCCCGGTGTGCCGGGGACGTTCGGCGGGGCGGGGGGCGTAGGGGCTTCCGGTGGTCCGGCGGGTGCCGGTGGTCGTAGCCCTGGTGGACCTGGTGGCCGGGCGGTCGGTGGAGCCGTCGGTGGCGGTGCCGGTGCTGGTCAGGCGGCTGATGTCGATCCCGAGGCCGCTCGGCGTGCGGCCATCGAGGCGCGGGAAGCCGGAGGGCTGCCGGGGCTCGGTGCTGATGCCACGAACGGTACGAGTACCGCGGCGGCGATCGAGCGCAGGGCTGCCGTGGAGACCGGCGGGGATGTCCGGGCCGCGCGGGCCGGGGCGATCGCCGCGTATCGCGCGGGTGCCCGGGCCGCCGCCCGGGTCCAGGAGGCCCAGCAGAACGGGCGGGCGGCTCTGCCGGGGGCGCGTTCGGCGCCCGAGGGGGACCCCGCGGTGCGGGCTGGGGGGCCTACACCGCCGTACGACCTGGCCAACGGCGTCGGGTTCGCGCCGGGTTCCGAGCCGGTCAGTGGTGCGGTGCAGGCGGGGCGGGACGAACGTTCCAGGACCAGTGCCTCGCCTCCCGGGCAGATAGCCGATCCCTATGGGGTCCGGACCGACCGGCAGCACGGGACCGTGGCCCGAGGTGGACCGGGCGGTGCGGCGCTTCCGGCGGGCGGTGGCGGTGGTGTGGTGCCGACGGGTGGGCAGGAACGTGCCGCCGGGATTTCCGGTGCCGCTCCCAGCGCTGACGGCACTCCCAGTCGTTGGGACGAGCTTGCCGCCGCCGCTCCCGTGCCCCGGGGGCCCGCCACCGCGCTTGCCGCTGAGCGGGCGCGGCAGGCCAGGATGGCTGTGGTGGGGCCGGTGACCGAGCGGTGGGCGCCGGAGCAGGCCGGGCCGGTGCATGAGAACTGGCAGTTGGCCGCGCCGATCGGGCCCGCGACGGATCTGTGGGCGCTGGGGGCGCTGCTGTTCAGGGCCGTGCAGGGGCATGCGCCGTATCCGGAGGAGTCGACGGCCGAGCTGGTGCAGTTGGTGTGCGCCGAGCCGCCGGCGTTCGCGGAGGAGTGCGGGCCGCTGCGGCCGGTCGTGGAGTCGTTGCTGCGTCAGGACCCCACCGAGCGGCTGGACTTCGAGGAGCTGCGGGGCTGGCTGCGGTCGCTGGTGCGGTCGGCGCCCGAGCCGGACGTCGGCGTGGGCCTCGTCGCCGCGCCGCCCCTCGACGGCAGCCGGCTGCCCGTCGTACGGCGGCGGGGCGAGCTGGTGCGCAGGCGGCGCGCAGGGCTGCCCGCGACCAGTGCGCACGGACGGCACAAGCGGGCCAAGCAGGAGGCGGGGCGGTCGCCGCGGCGGCTCGGCCGTACGTTGCTGCTGCTCGTGCTGCTGTTGATGGCCGCGGTGATCGCGTACGCCGTGCTGTTCATGCCCAAGGCCGATGAGTCGACGGGCGGTGCGGGGGAGACCGACCGGACCGGTGCCGCCGGTGAGGTCAGCGCGGCGCCGACCTCCAGCAGTGAGCCACGGCCCGATCAGACCTCCCCGAAGGCCGAGGAGAGTGCGAGTCCTTCGGAGACGGCTCAGACGCAGACCCAGTCGGCCACCGGGCCCGCCGTACCGGACGGATTCACCCTGCGTTCGGACTCCGCCGGGTTCCGGGTCGCCGTCGCCGACGGCTGGACGCACAGCCCGAAGAACGGGCGCGGTCAGGTCGTGTACTCGCACGGCGACTTCGACCTGATCGTCGTACCGGGACGCGATGGCGCGGACGAGTACGGCGAGGACCCCATGGCGTACCAGCGGGAGGACGAGGCCGAGCTTCAGCCGTACCGGGATTCGAGTTGGGCCAGCGCCAGCGGGCTGAAGACGATCCAGGTGGGCGGGCGGACCATGGCCGAGGGGCAGTTCACCTGGACCGATGACGCGGGGCGGGAGCTGTTCGTGCGCAATCTCGCGATCCTCATCGGCGGGAAGTACCACGTGGTGCAGGTGCGCGGTCCGGAAGCCGAGCGGGACGAGGTGACGCGGCTGTTCGACCAGGCGGCGGCGACATACGAGGTCACCGGCTGAGCTCGGGCTTTCACGGTGGGTGAGGGTTCACTCCGGCGGCCGAAAGCGACAACTGTCACAACCGCGAAACCTTGGCACCCCCGTGGTTCCCTGCGTCCGGGCCGGTCCCTAATCTGACCCTGTCAAGAGCATTGCGGGGCAACGTGAATCAGATGCAGGGCCTGCTCCTCGCGGGTCGTTACCGGCTTGCCGACACCATCGGCAGCGGCGGTATGGGCCGTGTGTGGCGTGCGCATGACGAGGTGCTGCACCGGGCCGTCGCCATCAAAGAGCTGACCGCTGCCCTGTACGTCTCCGAGAGCGACCAGGAGCGGCTGCTGCACCGCACCCGTGCCGAGGCGCGGGCGGCCGCCCGGATCAACCACTCCGCCGTCGTCACCGTGCACGACGTGCTCGATCATGACGCCCGGCCGTGGATCGTCATGGAGCTGATCGAGGGCGGCTCGCTCGCCGACGCGGTCAAGGAGCGGGGGCGGGTCGAGCCGGCGGAGGCGGCCAGGATCGGGCTGTGGGTGCTGCGCGCGCTGCGTGCCGCGCACTCCGCCGGGGTGCTGCACCGGGATGTGAAGCCCGGCAATGTCCTGCTGTCCCACGACGGTCGCGTCCTGCTCACCGACTTCGGCATCGCCCAGATCGAGGGCGATACGACCATCACCCGCACCGGAGAGGTCGTGGGCTCGGTGGACTACCTCGCCCCCGAGCGGGTGCGCGGGCATGACCCCGGGCCGGCCTCCGACCTGTGGGCGCTGGGCGCGACGCTGTACACGGCGGTCGAGGGGCGGTCGCCGTTCCGCCGCACCTCGCCGATCGGCACCATGCAGGCCGTCGTCGAGGAGGAGCCCGCCGCGCCGGTCAACGCCGGGGTGCTGGGGCCGGTCCTCGCGGCGCTGCTGCGCAAGGATCCGGCCGCGCGGCCCAGTGCGGCCGAGGCGGAGCGGATGCTCGCCGAGGCGGCGCAGGGGCGGGTGCCGGGGGCGGCGGCGTCGGTGGACGCGGTGGATGCGGTGACCGGGCAGGTGCGGTACGGGACGTCCGGGACGGGAGTGGGTGCTGGGGCCGGGGCCGGGGCCGGGACCTTCGGTACCGGTACGCGGGTTGGGCAGACGGCCGCCGCGACGCCGTATCCGCCGGTGACGATCGGGCCCGCGTCGGTGCCTGGGCCCGCGCCGCGGAAGCGGCATCGGTTGCGGACGTTCGCGCTGGTCGTCGCGTTGGCGGCGATCGTGGGCGGGGGTGTGGCGGTTGCGTTGCAGCAGTCCGGTGCGGACAGCTCCGCAAGGTCCGCCGGGTCCGACGGTTCCTCGTCGAGTCCGAGCAGCAGTGCGAGTGCCGGTGCCGGCGCCAGTGCCTCGCCGAGCAAGGAGGGCGGCCAGGGGACGGTTCCCGCCAGCTGGATTCCGTACGAGGATCCCGTCGGTTTCACCATCTACCTGCCCAAGGGCTGGGCGCGGTCCGTCTCCATCGACAAGGACGGCCTCACGCAGGTCGACTACTCGCCCGACAACGGCAAGCACCTCGTGCGGGTCGCCGTCGACACCGGGCCGGACTTCAGCAGCTCGTACGAGCACTTCCGCAACCTGGACGGGCAGCTCGCGGACCGCTTCCAGGACTACACGCGGCTGAGCCTCAAGGACGAGCTCTTCCGCGATCTGCCGGGCGCCCGCTGGGAGTACACGTGGAACGCGCTGGCCAAGGACCCGCCGCACTACTTCGCGGCTCCCTACCGTGCCATCGACGTCGGGTACATGGACGGCGACGGCACCGAGTACGCCATCTACGCGGCTTCGCCGGCCGCCGACTGGGCCACCACGAGCAAGCAGTTCAACTGGATCCTGCGGAGCTGGCAGCCCAAGTCCTCCTGACCCGCCTCAACTTGGCCGGTCACCGCCCCGGAAGGGATCCATCCGGCGCGGCATCATGGGGCTCATGGGGACCCCGGGGGACAACTTCCGTGTCATAGCGGGCCGTTACCGCCTGGAGGCGCGGCTCGGGCGTGGCGGTATGGGAGTTGTGTGGCGGGCGAGCGATCTGCTGCTCGGGCGGCGGGTCGCGGTGAAGGAGCTGTCTCTCGACGAGACGTTGTCCGAGGCGGAGGCGCGGTGGCAGCGGGACCGTACGCTGCGGGAGGCGCGGGCCGTCGCGCAGCTCAGGCATCCGCACATCATCGTCGTGCACGATGTCGTCGAGTATGACGAACGGCCCTATCTCGTCATGGAGTTGATCGATGGTGGGTCTCTCGCCGACCGGATCGCCGTGCACGGACCCGTCGGTGCCGTCGAGGCCGCGCGGATCGGGGCCGATCTGCTGGGCGCGTTGCGGGCGGCGCACGCGGCCGGGGTGCTGCATCGGGACATCAAGCCGGCGAACGTGCTGCTGGAGGCCGGGACCGGGCGGGTCGTGCTCACCGACTTCGGGGTCGCGCGGGTCGCCGGTGCCACCACGCTCACCGAGACCGGGTCCTTCGTCGGTTCGCCCGAGTACACCGCGCCGGAGCGGATGACCGGGGCGGGGACCGGGCCGCCGTCCGACCTGTGGTCGGTGGGGGCGCTGCTGTGCACGGCGCTGAGTGGTGAATCGCCGTTCCGGCGCGACTCGTTGAGCGGCGTCCTGCACGCGGTCCTCGCGGCCGAGATACGGCTGCCCGCGCAGGCGGTGCCGCTGCTGCCCGTCGTACGGGGGCTGCTGGAGCGGGATCCGGAGCGGCGGCTGGACGCGGAGTCGGCGGAGCGGCTGCTGCGGGGGTTCCTGGAGACGGGGCACATGCCGGTCGCCGAGCGGCGTTCCGTGCGGGGGGTGGTGACGGCGGTGGTGCTGGTCGCCGCGATGGCGGGGGCCGGGGTGTCGGGGGCGGCGCTGATCATGCATCAGGGGGAGGGCGGGGACGGGCCGTCGCCGTCACCCACGTCCATCAGCATTAGCAGTTCGGCGAGTGTGAGTGGGAGTGTGAGTGGGACTGCGAGTGAGGGGGTGAGTGAGAGCGCGAGCTCGTCCGCCACGCCGTAAATGGGAGATAAGCGACCCCGTGAGTCACGGGTCTGTGACTGGACCGCCTTCTGGGTGGATACGGACACGCCTGGCGCGATATGAACGGACCCATGAGCAGCAACGGGGGAGCCCCTTACGGGTCCGACGAGCCGACGAGTTTCGGTCTGCAACCGCCGAACCCGCCCGCGGCCGTGCCGAATTCGCCCGCGGCCGTGCCGCATCCGGACAATCCGTACGCGGCGCCCACGCAGGTCGTCCCGCAGCCGACGGTTCCTCAACAGGACCCGGGGACCGGCAGGTTGATCGGCGGGCGTTACCGGCTGCTCGCCAAGCTCGGGCACGGCGGCATGGGCACCGTCTGGCGGGCGAAGGACGAGACGGTGGACCGCGAGGTCGCCGTCAAGGAGCCCCGCGTCCCCGATCATCTTCCCGAACGTGAACGGGCCAACGCGTTCGAACGCATGCGGCGCGAGGCGCGGGCCGCGGCCCGGCTCGATCACCCCTCCGTCGTGAACGTGCACGACGTCGCGGTCGTCGACGGCCAGCCCTGGATCGTCATGGAGCTGGTGCAGGGCCGCTCGCTCGGCGACGCCTTGCAGGAGGGCACCCTCGGGGCGCGGGAGGCGGCGCGCGTCGGTCTGGAGGTGCTCGGCGCGCTGGAGGCGGCGCACGCGGCGGGCATCCTGCACCGTGACGTCAAGCCGGACAACGTCCTGCTCGGCCGCCATGACCGCGTCGTCCTCACGGACTTCGGCATCGCCCAGATCGAGGGCGAGACCAATCTGACCGACACCGGCGGCTTCGTCGGCTCGCCCGAGTACATCGCGCCGGAGCGGGTGCTGGGGCAGCGGCCGGGCCCGGCGTCGGACCTGTGGTCGCTGGGCGTGGTGCTGTACGCGGCGACGGAGGGCGTCTCGCCGTTCCGGCGCAGCAACACCCCGGCCACCCTCCAGTCCGTCCTCAACGCCACCCCGTCCGCCGCGCAGGGCCCGCTGGCCGAGGTCATCAACGGCCTGCTGGAGAAGGACCCTTCCCGTCGTCCGACGGCCGCCCAGACCCGCGCGCTGCTGGAGGCCGCGGCCCGGCCGCCGGTTCCTGCGCCGACGCAGGTGGTGCAGGTGGGGGCTGTCGGGCAGGTCGGTGAGGGTGCCAAGGGCGGCCTTCACCTTCACCTGGGCCGCAAGCCCCTGCTCGGGCTCGGTGCGGCGGTCGTAGCGGCCGCGGTGGCGGCGTACCTGGTGATCGCGGATCCCTTCGCGGGACCGTTGCCGGACGGCTGGACGAAGAAGCACGTCAAGGACGTCGCCGCGACGCTGGCGGTGCCCCCCGAGTACCAGGAGCGCGTGCCCGACCGGAAGACGGACGAGGCGCACTGGGTCACCTACACCGACTACAGCGGCAGCATCTGGATCGGGCTGCGCCTCGACAAGAAGTCCGAGGACACGGGCAACAGCATCGCGGGCTCGGCGGCCGCCGAGATGTACGAGGACGACAAGCAGTTCAAGGAGAACGGCGACTACGGCCTCCAGATGCCGGAGAACCCGACGACGAAAACCGACGGCACGGCCACGTACCAAGGCAAGCAGGCCGCCGAGAACACCATCACCTACCTCACCGACGACAGCCAGAACCCCCGCCCCCGCGAGATGCAGATCTTCTACTACAAGACCTCCAAGGGCGACATGTACAAACTCACCATCAGCTATCCGGGCAAGGGCGATTTCACGGACCGGGGGCGCGAGGTGGCGAAGACGGCCATCGCGAATCTGGACGTCGACGTGCTCTGAATTCCGTTGTCAGTGGCGGCGGTTAGGGTCATCCTCCTCTGAGACTGATCTTGGGAGGGGACTCTTGAAGCAGTACGCATGGAGACGTGCCGCGACCGTGTGCGCCGTGGCGGCTCTGAGCACCGCCGGGACGTCGGCCGTGGCCTCCGCGGCCGACGAGGAGGCGCCGGCCGCGCCCGTCGTCACGTCGCAGGAGTATCCGGACGACGACAACTGGCATGACGGCGTGGGCCATTACGGCACCTTCGTGATCGACTCGGCGTCCGACGACGTCGTGTCGTACCGCTACCGGCTGCTCGGCGGGGCGCGGCAGACGCTCACGGCGGCCGAGCCGGGCGGCGCCGTGTCCCTGCGCTGGATGCCGGAGAAGGAAGGGCCCGCCTCACTCCAGGTCGAGGCGGTCGACGCCGCGGGCAACACCAGCGCCACGACCACCTATTACGCCCTGGTCCAGGACGGCCGCGCGGCCGTCACGCACTGGGACCCGGACAGCCAGTCCGGTGCGGAGACCGGTTCCGGTGTGAGCCTGGGCGCCTCCGGACCTTCCGGTACGACGGTCGGCTCCGCGGCCTCCTTCGACGGCTCGGACCAGGCGTACGCGAGCCTCGACACCTCCGTGGACGCGGCGCGGGACTTCTCCGTCGACGCCTGGGTGCGCCCCGACGAGCTGGTCGGCGGCTCGACGGTCGTCAGCCAGGCGGGCTTCACCCTCGGCACGGTGACCGGTTCCGCCGGCCGCGTGGAGTGGGCCTTCTCCCTCCCGGCCGCCGACGGCGGCACGGCGACCATCAGCGGCGGCGCGCCCGAGCCGGGCGAGTGGGCACACCTGGTCGGCGTGTACGACGGCGAGAAGGACCAGGTCCGTCTGTACGTCGACGGGGACCTCGCCGGCACGGCCGACAACCTTGTCACGGCGGGCGGCACCGGCGCCCTGCGCATCGGCGACCACTGGCAGGGCCTCCTCACCGACGTGAACATCTGGGACCGCGTGTACGTGCCCGGGGAGATCACCGAGACGGCGACCCGCAAGGCCCAGCGCCTGGGCTACTGGGACCTGGAGTCGGCGACCGACGGCCAGAGCCCGGCGTACGCGGGCGGCGCGCCGCTGACGCTGGCGGGCGACGCCTCGATCCACGCGCCCGTCGACGACTGCGCCTGGAACCCCGACTGCGTCCCGGTGACGTACCCGATCGTCGGCAACGGCGACCTGCTGCTCGACGGCGACGGTGATCACGCCTCCACGCCCACCGCCGTCACCCCCACCGACGCCGGCTTCTCCGTGGCCGCTCAGGTGCGCATCGACCCGGACACCGCGACCCGTGACATGACGGTGCTGTCCCAGCCGGGTGAGCACACCGACCTGTTCACCCTGCGCTATCTCGCCGCCTCGCAGACCTGGCAGGCGGTCGTCGCCCACGAGGACCGGGCCGACGCCCCGACCACCACGGTCAGCGCGCCGCTCTTCCTGAACTCTTCGGCGGGCGAGCAGTTCCTCGCGGTCGTCTACGACGAGAAGACCGACGAACTGCGGCTCTACGTGGACTACGACCACCCCGCCGACACGGCGAGCGTGTCGGGCCTGAACACCTGGGCGCCGACCGGCGACCTCCAGGTCGGACGTACGCTCACCGACCCCACCGAGGATCTGGCGGGCGAGGTCGACGACCTCCACACCTACGCCGGTGTCCTCAGCCGCACCCAGCTCTCGATGCTGCGGCTCGGCGGGGTCGACATCACCTGAACCACCTGAACAACCTGAACCACCCGACACCGACGGCCGCGTGCCGCCCCGCGTCGACAAGCAACCACCCCGCGCGGTACTGATGGGGCATGAGCAACGACCGGGGCGGCAGCAGCCCGAAGGGCCGATTGATAGGCGGCCGTTATCGGCTGGCCGAGCGTATCGGCTCGGGCGGGATGGGCACCGTCTGGCGGGCGCACGACGAGCTCGTGGATCGTGAAGTCGCCGTGAAGCAGCCGAGGTTGCCGGGTGATCCGGATGACGAGGCCCATCAGCGGGCCTCTCATCGGCTCTACCGGGAGGCCCGGGCCGCCGCCCGGGTCGATCATCCCGCCGCCGTCACCATCCATGACGTGGTCGTGGAGGACGGACTCCCCTGGATCGTCATGGAGTTGATCCGTGGGGAGTCCCTGCACGAGGCGCTGCGGCGCGGCCCCGTCGACCCCGCCGAGACCGCCCGGATCGGCCTCGCCGTCCTCGGCGCCCTGCGCGCCGCGCACGCCGTCGGGATCGTGCACCGGGACGTGAAGCCCGCCAACGTCCTGCTCGGCCCGCACGGCCGGGTCGTCCTCACCGACTTCGGCATCGCCCATGTCCAGGGCGAGGAATCCCTCACCGTCAGCGGCGAGTTCGTCGGCTCGATCGACTTCGTCGCCCCCGAGCGGATGTCCGGGCGGGGCGCGGGCCCGTCCTCCGACCTGTGGTCCCTGGGCGTCCTGCTGTACGCCGCCGTGGAGGGCGAACCACCGTTCCGGCGTACGACGTTGGAGTCCACCCTCGCCGCGATCCTCTCCTTCGACCCGCCCGAGCCCAAGCGTGCCGGAGCCCTCGCCCCCTTGATCGCCGGGCTGTTGGGCAAGGACCCCGACCTGCGGCCGGACGCCGAGGAGGCCGCCCGGGTGCTGGAGGCGGCCGCCGAGGGCTGGCCCGTGCCGCCGCTCGCGCAGGCGCCGGTCGCCGTCCAGGAAGCCGACCGAATACGGGAGTTGGGGGAGGACTCCGGGACGGTACGGGTGCGGGGGCGCAAGTCGGCCACACCGGAGCCCGTCACGCCGGAACCGGCGCCAGCGGCCCCGGTCGTACCTGATCCGGAGTCGGAGTCGGACTCGGCCCTGGACGAGGACTCGGCCCCGGAGCCGCGGTCCGCCGTCACCGTCGTAACGACCGCCAAGCCCAAGCCCCGCCTCCTGCGCCGCCCCCTTCCCGCCGTCCTCCTCGGCGCGGCCCTCGTCGCGGGCGGCGGCTGGGCCGGGGTGTCCTATGTGCTCGCCGAGCCCGAGCCCGCGGGCGTCGCCGAGCACACCGCCACCTATGAGTCGGCCCCCGCGTCCGAGGCCACCGACGAGGCCTGGACCCAGCACCGTGAGACCGACATGAACGCCGTGCTCGCCCTCCCGAGCCGCTACGAGGAGATCGCCCGGGAGGGAACCGGCGCCGTCGACCGCCCCCGGCTCGTGGTCTACGAGGACGGGGTGGTCCAGCTCCGCCTCACCGAGTGGGACCAGGCCCCGGCCGCCCCGATGACCAGGGCGAAGGAGGAGGCGGGCGAGTGGGCGGAGTACGGGGGCGGTGCCGCCGCGACGCAGTACACGGACACCAGCCTCGACGGCCACGAGGCCGTGCTCGCGGACACCACCTACGGCGCGAAGGATTCCCCGACCCGGGTCATGCAGCTGTTCGTGCGGACCGACGACGACCGGATGTACGAGTTGCGCGTCGACATGCCCAAGGGGACCGCGGACGAGAAGGACGGGACCTCGCTGTTCAAGGGGGCCCGTGACCGGCTTGTGATCGGAAATGGCTGAGCCGCTGGTGATCGTCCCCGCACAACGCGCTGATCAGCGGCTTTACCGCCAGTGATCACTGGCGGTGTGTGAGCGGTCGGTGAATCCCGATTACCGACGGGTACCCAAAGTGCCCGACCCGGCATACTCTGCGGCTCATGACGGACTCGAAGGCTTCGGAGCAGGCCACCAACCCCCTCGCCCCCGCCCCGGAGGGCGCCCGTACCGCCGCCGACGTGGTCACCCCGGAGCTGGTCGCGCAGCTCACCAAGGGCGTGGCCGGTTCCGGTCGTACCGCCAACCACACGCCGTTCACCGGCGAGAAGCTGGCCGACCTGCCCGAGTCGACGCCCGAGGACGTCGAGAAGGCCTTCGCGGCGGCCCGCAAGGCGCAGGCGGTGTGGGAGCGGACGCCCGTACGGCAGCGCGCGGCCGTCCTGCTCCGCTTCCACGACCTGGTGCTCGCCCGCCAGGCCGAGGTCCTCGACCTCATCCAACTGGAGACCGGCAAGGCCCGTCTCCACGCCCATGAAGAGGTGCAGGCCGTCACGGTCGCCGCCCGCCACTACGGCCGCAAGGCACCCTCCTATCTGCGCCCCAAGCGGCACGCCGGCGCCATGCCGACCCTCACCAAGGTCACCGAACTGCGGCACCCGCGCGGTGTGGTGGGCCAGATCGCCCCGTGGAACTACCCCCTGGAGCTGTCCGTCGGCGACGCGCTCCCCGCGTTCGTCGCGGGCAACGCGGTCGTCATGAAGCCGGACACCGAGACCTGCCTGACGGCGCTCTGGGCGCGTGACCTCCTCATCGAGGCCGGTCTCCCCGCCGACGTCTTCCAGGTCGTCCTCGGCGAGGGCCCCGTCGTCGGCCCCGAGGTCGTCCGGCACGCCGACTACGTCTCCTTCACCGGCTCCACCCGCACCGGCCGCGAGGTCGCGCAGGGCGCCGCCGCCCGCCTGGTCGGCGTCTCCCTCGAACTCGGCGGCAAGAACGCCATGCTGGTCCTCGAGGACGCCGACATCGAGAAGGCGGCGGCGGGCGCGGTCCGCGCCTGCTTCTCCTCCGCCGGCCAACTCTGCATCTCCATCGAGCGGTTGTACGTCCACGAGTCGATCGCCGACGCCTTCCTGGAGCGCTTCGCCGCCCGCACGAAGGCCATGCGGCTCGGCAAGTCCCTCGCCTACGGCGCCGACATGGGCTCACTGGTCGGCGAGCGCCAGCTGGAGACCGTGACGCGGCATGTCGAGGAGGCCGTCGCCAAGGGCGCGAAGGTCGTCGCCGGCGGGGTCGCCCGCCCCGACATCGGCCCGTACTTCTTCGAGCCGACCATCCTCGACGGGGTGACCGAGCCCATGGCGATCTGCGCCGAGGAGACCTTCGGCCCGGTCGTCTCCCTCTACCGTTTCAAGACCGACGACGAGGCGGTCGCGGAGGCCAACTCCACGTCGTACGGCCTCAATTCCTCGGTCTGGACGAAGAACGCCAAGCGCGGCCGCGAGGTCGCCGCCCGGCTGCGCACCGGCACCGTCAACGTCAACGAGGGCTACGCGCCCGCCTACGGCAGCGTCCAGTCCCCGATGGGCGGCATGAAGGACTCCGGGCTCGGCCGCCGCCACGGCTCCGAGGGCATCCTCAAGTACACCGAGGCCCAGACCGTGGCCCAGCAGCGGCTGCTGCCGATGGCACCCTCGCTGGGGATGAGCGACGAGGCATACGCGCAGTTCATGAGCCGCAGCCTCAGGCTCATGAAGGCGTTCCGGTTCCGGTAAGAGGCGTAATCCAGTAAGTGACGTAAGAAGTAAGCGGCGTAAGAGGAGAGAGCGCGTGAGCAATGACGCTTACGACTATGACGTCATCGTCGTGGGGTCCGGCTTCGGCGGTTCCGTCACGGCCCTTCGCCTCACCGAGAAGGGATACCGCGTAGGAGTCCTGGAAGCCGGCCGCCGCTTCACCCCGGGCACGCTTCCCAAGAACTCCTGGGACATCAAGAACTACCTCTGGGCCCCCAAGCTCGGCATGTACGGCCTCCAGCGCATCCATCTGCTGGGCAACGTCATGGTCCTGGCCGGCGCGGGCGTCGGCGGCGGCTCGCTCAACTACGCCAACACCCTCTACGTACCGCCGAAGCCGTTCTTCGAGGACCCCCAGTGGCGAGACATCACGGACTGGGAGGAGGAGTTGAAGCCGTACTACGACCAGGCGCGCCGCATGCTCGGCGTACGGCTCAACCCGACGATGACCCCGTCCGACGTCCATCTGAAGGCGGCGGCCCAGCGGATGGGCGTCGGCGACACCTTCCACATGGCGCCGGTCGGCGTGTTCTTCGGCGACGGACAGGACGCCGACGGGGCGGGGAAGGCGAAACCCGGCGAGCAGGTGGCGGACCCCTACTTCGGCGGGGCGGGTCCCGCCCGCAAGGCCTGCACCGAGTGCGGCGAGTGCATGACCGGCTGCCGTCACGGCGCGAAGAACACCCTCAACGAGAACTACCTCTACCTCGCCGAGAAGGCGGGCGCGGTCGTGCACCCCCTGACGACGGTCGTGTCGGTGACGGATGACTCCCAGGGCGGGTACGCGATCGCCACGCTCCCCACGGACCGCAAGAAGAAGGGCGAGGGGCGGACCTTCAAGGCCCGCCGGGTCGTCCTCGCCGCCGGTACCTACGGCACCCAGACCCTGCTGCACCGCATGAAGGCGGGCGGTCAACTGCCGCACCTCTCCGCGAAGCTGGGCGAGCTGACCCGTACCAACTCCGAGGCGCTGGTCGGCGCGCAGACCAACAACCGGCGCTACCGCAAGGCGACGGGGGAGAAGAAGGTCGACTTCACGCGCGGCGTCGCCATCACCTCCTCCATCCACCCGGACGAGAACACCCACATCGAGCCGGTCCGCTACGGCAAGGGCTCCAACTCGATGGGCGGCCTGTCCATCCTCCAAGTCCCGTACGCCGAGGGCTCGTCCAGGGTGCTGGGATGGCTGACCAATGCGGCCCGGCACCCCGTGCTCGTCCTGCGCTCCCTCTCCAACCACCGCTGGTCGGAGCGGACCATCATCGGCCTGGTGATGCAGTCGCTGGACAACTCCCTGACGACGTACCTGAAGCCGGACGGCGTGGGGAAAGGCCTGTTGACGGCCCGTCAGGGTCACGGCGCTCCCAACCCCAAGCAGATCAAGGCGGCTTCGGAGGGCGCGTCGGCGATCGCGGCCGAGATCAACGGCTTCGCGGGCTCGAACGTCGGCGAGTTGATGGGGACGCCGTTGACCGCCCACTTCCTCGGCGGCTGCCCGATCGGCGCCAGCGCCGAGGAAGGCGTGATCGACCCGTACCACCGCCTCTACGGCCACCCCGGCATCTCGGTCGTCGACGGCGCGGCCGTCTCGGCGAACCTCGGCGTGAACCCGTCCCTGACGATCACGGCCCAGGCCGAGCGGGCGATGTCGTACTGGCCCAACAAGGGCGAGGCCGACCCGCGCCCGGCACCGGGAGCGGCGTACGAGCGCCTGAAGCCGGTCGAGCCCCAGACCCCGGCGGTCCCGGCGGAGGCGTTCGGCGCGCTCCGGCTGCCGTTCCTGGGGATACCGGCGGTGCCGCCCAAGTCCTGACCCCGGACAGAGAGAAGGACCTGCACACAGAGAGAAGGACCTGCACACAGAGAGAAGGACCTGCGTCCCCCTCCGAACGCAGGTCCTTCTCTCTGTTTTGCGGTGAAGCTGTCGTGCGGTGAAGCTCTTTACGGCGCTGGGGTTTTAGCCCTCCGCACCGGCCTTGCGGCGGCGCATCGCGAACACGGCACCCGCACCGGCGACGATCGCGACACCGCCGACGAGGCCGATGGTCGGCAGCGCCGAGCTGGAGCCGGTGTCGGCGAGGTTGCCGGTCGGCAGCTCGGAGACGTCGCCCTGCGGCTTCTTCACCGAGTCCTTGGAGCCGTTGTCGCTCGGCGTGGCGGTACCCGGGTCGGGGTTCTCGGAGCCGGCCTTCAGGACGGTGAAGTCGTACTGCGCCCAGCCCTCGGCGATGCAGTCCTGGCCGTCGACGTTGTCGAGGTAGGCGCCGGAGCCGAAGGAGTAGGCGTCGCCGGCCGGGGCCTTGGCGTCGATGCTGACGCGCAGGCTGACCGTCTTGCTCTTGCCGGCCTTCAGGGACTCGACGTAGAAGAAGTAGTCGCCCGCCCAGTCGTCGGAGCCGATGCGGTCCCAGGAACCGGTGTCGGGGTTCTTGAACTCCAGGTCGACGTACGGGCTCAGGAACTTCGCCTCGTCGAGCTCGTAGTTCTCGACCTCGGCGTAGAACGCGACGCCGTCGACGGTGGTGCCGGAGTCGTTGGTGACGACCAGCTTGAAGTTGTGGAAGCCGTCACCGGCGACGATCTTGCCGGGCAGGCCCTTGATGTCCGCGGAGACCTTGGCGTCCGAGAAGTCCTCGTCGAGCTCCTCGCAGTACGGGACGTCCGGGTCGGTCGGCTCCTCGCTCGGCTCGGCGGACTCCGAGGGCTCGTCCGACTCGGTGGCCGAGGCCGAGGCGCTCGGCGACGCGGTGTCGGTGGCGCTCTCGCTCGCCGTGGGCGAGGCGGTGTCGGTCGGCAGACCCGTGTCGGTCGGCAGCGCGGTGTCCGTCGGCGAAGCGGTGTCGGACGGGGTGTCCGTCGGCGTGCTGCTGACCGTGTCGGTGGGGGTCGGCGACGTCTCGTCCGCGAACGCGGCAGGCGCGGACAGCAGGGCGAGCGGGGCTATGACAGCCGTCGCAGCCGCTGCGGCCATGGCACGGCGAAGCTTCATGAAAGACCTCAAGAAGTCCGGTGTGCTGCGCGGCGCAGCACGCGAGTGGGGCCGGGCCTCGCGTGGGGGCGCGGGTGTGGCCCGTGGTTCGCCTGGTTTGATTCGTGAACGCTGTGAATGGTTGCGCTCGCACTCACAGGAAATTTATGTGGGCTGAGTCACACCCAAGTTCCGCTTGTGAAAGGCCTTTCGGAGCCCTTAGAACTGACCGTCGTGTCAGACAAGCCAGATAAGCCGTCCGAGGACTCTTCCTCGAACTCCGCGAACTCCGAGAACTCCGCGAACTCCGAAGTCCCCGACGACGTCTGGGAACAGTTCAAACGCTCCGCCGCACAGGCCGCTCCCAAGGAGCCCTCCGCGCGCGCCCGCATGGTGTCCGAACGGCTGCGGCAGCAGGAGGCGCGGGGTGAACTGCCGGAGGGCTGGCGCACCGGCCCGCTGTGGCAGGAGAAGAAGCGCGGCCGGCGGATATGGCCGGTCCTCGGCGTGCTCGTCGCGATCGCGGTGGTGATCGTGGCGCTGAAGCCGTCGCTGGTACCCGGGCTCGGGGGTGCCTCGGCGGATACGGCGGTGGAGTCGCCGCTTCCCGAGGAGACCGCGGCCCCGACCGCGGCGCCGTCCGCCGCCGCACCGGCGATCCCCACCCTGGACGACCCGTTCGCCGGGTCCCCGGCGAAGAACTGGGCCGACGGCAAGGCCGCGATCGTCGTACCGAAGGCCAAGGCGGTCGGCGGGAAGTCGAAGGCGGAGGTCACGCAGGCCCTGGAGCTGACCCGCGAGCTGCTGATCTCCGCGAACCTCGACCGGGCGACACTGCGCGGCGACTATCCCAAGGCGGCGATGGACCTGCTGGATCCGAAGCAGCCGGACTTCGTCTCCCATCTGAAGCTGTCCCTGAGCAAGCCGGGCGACAAGCAGGATCCGACGTCGATGTTCAGCCGCTTCGACCCGGACGAGATCCGGCTGGTGGGTGACGTCGTGAAGGTCCGCGGCCGGATGTCGTTCAAGGCCGGCGACCACGCCTCCGTCGCCGTCCACGCCGACTACACCTTCGTCTACCCGGTGGTCCGCACCGACGGCACGACGGAGGTGACCCGGACGATCGTCCGCCGCGTCCTCGACGTCGAGATCCCCGATCCGGCCAAGTATCAGGTCACGCCGGGCAAGCTCACCGTGCTGCGCTACGACCGGGACGCCGGCAACTCGGACTGCGCCGTCGACGACGGCTACTTCCACCCGCAGTTCCCCTCGGACGCCCCGACGAGTGCGCCTCCGTCGGGCCCCACGACGGACCCGTACGACCGCAGCAAGGACATCAGCGACGCGAAGGACTGCGGCACGGTGTCGCGGGTCTGACCGGGCATGCGAAGGGCCCCGCGGGACGGAGCCGCGGGGCCCTTCTTTCGTCAGCACCGGCGTCAGGGCAGCGCCGGTGCCTGGGTAGCGGCGCCGGGGGGTTGCGCCGCTTGCTTGCGTGCCCTGGGTCGGCGCCCCGGCGTATGCGGGGCGCGCGGAAGGTCTGGACCTCTGGCGGTACGGCAACGCAGAACAATGCGGTTGTCTACGGCGGGACTTGGGGGCTTTTCCAGCATCGTGCTGGAAGGACGCGGCCTCCGCAACCGTTCCGTCCAGCATTGTGCATTTTTGCAGTTTCCGCCGGTCGGCCCCGAGCGTCCCCGGAGCCGACCGTTCTCTTGGGTGACCGGGCTGCTGTCCCCTGCCGTCCGGTCACTTACCTGGAGCGAGGTCCCACGACGCACGGTGTGATCCGTACGTCTCATCGCCCCAGCGAGCCACGCGTGGTTCTTTCGGGCCCGCCCCTGGCTGGCACGGACACCAGCACCAACGAAGCGGTCCGCGATCCGGTCACGCGCCGTACGGGTGAGAGCGGCACCGAACTCAGATGCGACCCCGGCACCGTCAGATGCGACCCCGGCACAGTTCGAGAAGCGTCATCGCCAGCGACGTACCGGGCTTGCCGAGCGCCTCGCTGTAGTGGCTGAGGATCTCCATCTCGCGGGAGAGGTTCACGCGCCGGCCGCCGGAGGTGATCCGCGCCTCCTGGATCACGGCGGACACGGCCATCCGTTCCTGGATCAGACCGATGATCCGGTCGTCGAGCGCGTCGATGCGTTCACGGGCACCGGTGATCACGTCCGCGGCCTCGGAGGTACGGGCGCCGGTCACGTCGATGGCGGTCATAGGGGGCTCCTCATCGGTTTCTCGGGATGCGGTGCCCCGGAGCGGCGAGGTCCGGAGGAAACGACAGGCGCCCCGGACCTTGTCGGCCCGGGGCGCCTGGGAAGTCGCTTGTCAGTAGCTCAAGCAGCACGACCATGGCAGCCGGCGGGCCGGGTGCCATAGGTAAAGAGGAAGGTCGGGTGCGTGAGCATGGGGCCAGTATGCACGCCCGCCCGAACCTGTCCAACCGAGGTCCGTCCACCGGACGGGAGGGGCCCTGGCGACACCCCGGTAGACTCGGCCTCACACACACCCCTCGCTCACCGCCGGAAGGCAACCCGTGTCATCAGCGAACCCCGCCGCCGCTCCCGACACCGTCCTGGTCGTCGACTTCGGCGCGCAGTACGCCCAGCTCATCGCCCGTCGCGTCCGCGAGGCGCGGGTCTACAGCGAGATCGTGCCGAGCACCATGCCGGTCGAGGAGATGCTCGCCAAGAACCCGGCGGCGATCATCCTCTCCGGCGGCCCCTCGTCGGTCTACGCGGAGGGCGCCCCGCGCCTGGACCGCGCGATCTTCGAGTCCGGCGTCCCCGTCTTCGGCATGTGCTACGGCTTCCAGCTGATGGCCACGACCCTCGGCGGCACGGTCGACAACACCGGCGCGCGTGAGTACGGCCGTACGCCACTCCACGTATCGAAGTCGGGTTCGACGCTCTTCGAGGGCACCCCGGACGAGCAGTCGGTGTGGATGTCGCACGGCGACGCCTGCTCCGCCGCCCCCGAGGGCTTCACCGTCACGGCCTCCACGGACGTCGTCCCGGTCGCCGCCTTCGAGAACGACGCCAAGAAGCTGTACGGCGTCCAGTACCACCCCGAGGTCATGCACTCCACGCACGGCCAGCAGGTCCTGGAGCACTTCCTCTACCGGGGTGCCGGTCTCAAGCCCGACTGGACCACCGGCAACGTGATCGAGGAGCAGGTCGCCGCGATCCGTGAGCAGGTCGGCGACAAGCGCGCCATCTGCGGGCTCTCCGGCGGCGTCGACTCCGCCGTGGCCGCGGCCCTGGTCGCCCGTGCCATCGGCGACCAGCTGACCTGCGTCTACGTCGACCACGGTCTGATGCGCAAGGGCGAGACCGAGCAGGTCGAGAAGGACTTCGTGGCCGCGACCGGCGTCAAGCTGGTCGTCGTCGACGCGGAGGAGCGCTTCCTCACCGCGCTCAAGGGTGTCTCGGACCCCGAGGAGAAGCGGAAGATCATCGGCCGGGAGTTCATCCGGGTCTTCGAGCAGGCGCAGGCGGAGATCATCGCGGACGCGGGTCCGGCGGTGGAGTTCCTCGTCCAGGGCACCCTGTACCCCGATGTGGTCGAGTCCGGTGGCGGTACCGGCACCGCGAACATCAAGTCGCACCACAACGTCGGCGGTCTGCCGGAAGACCTCGAGTTCCAGCTGATCGAGCCGCTGCGCAAGCTGTTCAAGGACGAGGTCCGGATGGTCGGCCAGGAGCTGGGCCTCCCGGACGAGATCGTCCAGCGCCAGCCCTTCCCCGGCCCGGGTCTCGGCATCCGGATCGTCGGCGAGGTCACCAAGGAGCGGCTCGACCTGCTCCGCGACGCCGACGCCATCGCCCGCGAGGAGCTCACCGCGGCCGGCCTCGACCGGGACATCTGGCAGTGCCCGGTGGTCCTGCTCGCGGACGTCCGCTCGGTCGGCGTCCAGGGCGACGGCCGCACCTACGGCCACCCGATCGTCCTGCGCCCGGTCTCCTCCGAGGACGCCATGACGGCGGACTGGTCGCGACTGCCGTACGAGGTGCTCGCGAAGATCTCGACGCGGATCACCAACGAGGTGGCGGACGTCAACCGGGTCGTCCTCGACGTGACGTCGAAGCCGCCGGGCACGATCGAGTGGGAGTAGACCTCTCCGAGGTCTCTCAGGTGCGCTTGATCGTGCGCACCGGCTCACCGGGCTTCCAGACCTGGACGACGAGGTACTTGTCGTCCTCGACGTAGGTCCTGACGACCTCCGTCAGCTCGGTGCGGAAGAGGTGGAACGGCTCCGGCGGTTCCACCTCTTCGCCGTACCTGTCCTTCGTCGCGCTGTCGTGCACCTCGACGGCCCGCCCGCTGACACGCATGTCGCCGACACCCGGGTCCTTGCCGGGGCCGGGGTTCGCCTGGATCGCGAAACGCGGGTCCCGGAGCAGGTCACGGGCCTTGAGCGAGTCCGGCATCATGCCGAGCCACAGCTCACCGTTGAGGAAACGCACCTCAAGGCCGCTGGTGCGCGGGGAGCCGTCCTTGCGGAGGGTCGCGAGGACGTGGTGCGTGAAGGCCCCGAAACGTTCCTCGACGAGCTTGGCGAGGTCCGGTTCGGCGGTGGTGAAGGCTGCCCAGTTCGCTGTCATACGACGAGTGTGGCGCCGATACCCGACACCCGCTGTCCGGTTTTGGACGGGGAGAACTGGCACGTCATCTTTTCATCACGGCTCTGTTCTCCTGCGCGGACCGACGGTAACTTCCGCCCCGTAAAGCTCTCCCAGTGCTGGAGGAAAGATGCCCGGGACGTATGGGCCCCATCCGCCGACACCGCTGCCCACGGACAGCCTCCAGTTCGCGATGCCGCCGATGCACGAGGCGGTCGAGGACGAGCGCCGGCACCGCAAGGAACGGCTCGCGGGCGCGCTGCGGCTCTTCGGCCGCCTCGGCTTCGAGGACGGCGTGTCCGGCCACATCACCGCACGCGACCCGGAGCTGAGCGACTGCTTCTGGGTCAACCCCTTCGGCATGCCCTTCAAGCACGTCACGGTCGGCGACCTCGTCCTCGCCAACACCGACGGCCAGGTCATCGAGGGCCGCTACCACGTCAACCAGGCCGCCTTCACCGTCCACGCCCAGGTCCACACCGCCCGCCCCGACGTGGTCGCCGTCGCCCACTGCCACTCGGTGCACGGGCGCGCGCTGGCCGCCCTGGGCGAGCTCCTCGACCCCATCACCCAGGAGAGCTGCGCGTTCTACGAGGACCACGCCGTCTACGACGCGTACTCCGGCGTCGCGGTCGACGCCGCCGAGGGCCGCCGCATCGCCGCCGCGCTCGGCACCCGCAAAGCCCTCGTCCTGCGCAACCACGGCCTGCTGACGGTCGCCGACTCGGTCGACGCGGCGGCCTGGTGGTTCCTCTCCATGGAACGCTCCGCCCAGGTGCAGCTGACCGCCAGGGCGGCCGGGCGCCCGGTCCTCATCGAGCACAAGGCGGCGGTGGCGACGCGCGAGCAGCTCGGCGGGGACCTGGTGGCGTGGATCAACTACCAGCCGCTGTGGCAGGACATCAGCCGGAGCGAGCCGGATCTGCTGAGCTGAGGGGGTCTAGAACCCTCGTAGTACCGCCGCCTTGGTCATGGCGAACTCCTCGTCCGTGAGGATGCCCTCGCGGTGGAGCTCGCCCAACTCCCGCAGGCGGCGCAGGAGTACGTCGTGGTGGTCGGCCTGGGGCGGTACCGCGGCGGTGAGTTGGTGGGGGCGGTCGGCGTAGTCGCCGCCCGTGCGGGTGGACGGGTGGGGGAGACGGGCGGTGACAGCCGTGGCGACCAGGGCCGTGAGGAGGTCGCGGCGGGTGCTGCCCCAGAGGTCGAGTGCGTAGGGGTCCTTCTCGGGCGGCAGCTTGGAGAAGGCCGTCTCGCGGGTCACGAAGCGCAGGAAGCCGTCCTCGTAACCGGAGTTGGGAAGCCACTCGACACCCACCAGGTCGCCGATCGCGATGATCCGAGGGCCCGTCGCGCGCTTGACGCGGTCCGACGTGTCCGACCAGTCGATACGGACCTGGAGACCGTCGAAGGAGATCGTGCCGTCGGAGGACCGCACGGAGACCGGGACCGGCGGCCCGGCCAGCAGGTAGGTCTTCGTGGGGTCCTTGGGGATCTGGTCGAGGAGCAGCGAGTGGCGGATCTCCTCCGCCACGTACTCCGCGACCCCGGAACGGTCGATGTCCACCAGCAGCCGGTACGGGTCCGCCGCGTCCGGCAGCCGCCCGCCCGTCGCCTGGAGCAGCGGGTCCGCGCCCTCGCGCAGCCGCATCCGCAGCCGGCCCCGTTTGCGCTCGGGTTCGTAGACGACGCTCGACACGGCCTCGATGGGCACGGCGATCTCCCCGTACGTCTGCCGGAACAGCGGTACGGAGCGATGGAGTCCCGGCGTGATCCTGACCGTTGTGCCGTCGAAGGCCCAGGTCCCGTCGCGCTGGATGATCTCGGCCATAGGGAAATTCTCGCAGCCGGGTCAACACGGCGGACCTGCCTTCACCCGCCCTGACCACACCTGCCGGACGGGCACCCAGTGGCGTAGGGCACAATTCGCTGTCATCGCACGGGAGTTGCGGGGCGGCCGCCGAGACCTCGGCAGGGGCCGTGGGCCGTGGGCCGTGGATCGTGGTTCGTGGAGATCGCGGGGAAGGCGGGCGTCGGGCGTGGCGGTGCAGGAGGCGAGACACGGCTCGGACACGGGCGTGCACGGGGGCGGCTGCACCTGTGGGGACTGCCCGCACGGGGCACGGGAGGGACACCGGCGCGCGGTAGCCGCGTTCCTCCTGAAACGGGACGAGTTCGCCGCCGGGCAGGGGCTTCCGGCCGCCGTGGCCCACTCGGCCTCGGCCTCCCGCCAGTGGGTGTCGGAGGAGCTGACCCAGTCCGCGGAACTCGTCGCCGAACGCGGCCGCGCCGAGGGCGAGTCCTGGCTCGCCCGCGTGTGGTGGCGCACCGCGTGCACGGTGTGGGCGGGCGTGGTGGTCCTCCTCCTCGTCCAGGCCCTGACGGCGATCGGCGCCGGCTGGACCTCCGCCCGCACCGCGGGTCTCCTGGCCGCCCTGCTGACGGCGTCCGCGCTGACCGCCGCCTCCTGGTTCCACCGGGCCCGCGGCGGCGCCCTCGCCCCCGTCATCGGCGAGGACAACCGTCTCTCCACCTCGCGCGCGGTCGCGGTCGCCTGGGTGCTCTTCGTGGCGTACGCCGTACTGGTCCTCGTCGGCCGCCTCGCCGCCGCCTCCGACCACACCGAGCGCGACACACTGATCGACGGTCTCGAACTCGCCCGCGGCGCCGGGGTGGTCACCGTCCTGGCGGTGGTCTGCGGGATCGCGGTCCTGGTCCGCCGCGTGGTCGGACTGCGCGTCCTCGGCCAGCGCCTGCAAAAGGTACGCGCCGACCGCCCCCGCGCGGCCGACCTGCTGACCGACGACGCGGGCCGCGGCACCTTCGCCGACATCCAGTACGTCGTGATCAGCGCCGTCGCCCTGCTCTTCGCCGCCGTACGACTGGCCCGCCGCCCCGACCAACTCCCCGACCTCCCCTGGGGCCTGGCGATACTGGTCCTGATCTCCGCCGCGACCTACGTGGCCGGCAAGTACGCCGAGGGCGGCCGCCCCGTCATCCTCTCCGTCGTCCGCGCCCGCGAGGCCGGCGACCTCGACGGCCCGATCCGCACGGGCGACGACATCGAGATCCGCGGCGCCGGTTTCGTCCCACCGGGCGCCCAGAGCGCGGAGCGGCTCTCCCGGATGACGGTCCGCGTCGGAACCGTCCACGTCCACGTCCCCCTCGTCCCGGTGACCGGGGGCTTCAGCAACCCGACGGACGCCGTACTCACGGTGCCGGTACCGGCGGACGTGGAGCCGGGGCGGGTGGAGGTGCAGGTGATCACCGCGGCGGGCGTGGAGACGAATCGGTACGCGATCGATGTGACGGACTGAGGGCGGGTGGCAGGGAGTTGGGCTGGGCGAGCCCGGCTTCGAATCTTTGTTCTATGCTCTGCCCGTGAGTGAAGACGTCCTCTCCGTCATCCCGACCGACCCGTACTGGCAGCCCGAGGAAGCCGCCGCCCTCCGCGCCCAGGCCCTCGTGACCGAACTGACCGGCGGCCTCGCCCCGGACACCTCCGTCGAGATCGACGTCGACTGGTACGAGCTGCCCTCCGTCGTCGACAGTGCCCAGAACCTGGAGCGGATCGCTTGCCCGCGGTGCCGGGGACGGATCGACCTCGAATGGTGGGCGGACCTCATCGAGGACAACGTGGACGGTTTCACGACCCTCGATGCGACGGCCCCCTGCTGCGGTGCCGCCGTCTCACTGGACCAGCTGGACTTCGACTGGCCCTGCGGGTTCGCCCGGTTCGAGATCGCCGTCTGGAACCCGGAGCTCGACCGGCTCGCCGACGAGGAGCTCGCCGCTGTCGCCAAGGCGCTGGGCCATCCCGTACGCCAGATCCGCGCCCACATCTGAGCGCTCCGCTCCCCGCTGTTCTCCGTCGAAATTGCGTGCTTCGGCATTGAGCGGCATCTCCTGTTCGTGCGTATCGTCTTTTGAGGGGCCACGGCACGCACGCTGGGCGAGAGGCGGCTCGGAGCGATGACTCACAGCTTCCGTACGGACACGCACACCCCCTACTACGACGGCGGCCGGAGCTGGCGGGACACCGCCGCCCACTACGCCCTGCTCCCGCTGCGGCTCTTCCTCGGCGTCACCTTCATCTACGCCGGCCTGGACAAGATCACCGACAGCGCCTTCATGAAGGCCTCGGGGCCCGGCTCCATCGGCGACCAGATGCGCAACGTCCGGCAGTCCGCGGCGATCCCCGACATGATCGACATGGCCCTGAAGAGTCCCGTCGGCTTCGGCTACGCCATCGCCTTCGGCGAGCTGGCCGTCGGCATCGGCACCCTCATCGGCCTCCTCGCCCGCCTCGCCGCCCTCGGCGGAGCGCTCATCTCCCTCAGCCTGTGGCTGACGATGAGCTGGGCGTCCGACCCGTATTACTACGGAAATGATCTTGCTTATCTGATGGCCTGGCTCCCCCTGGTCCTCGCCGGCGCCCCGTACTTCTCGCTGGACGCGGCGTTCAAGGCCCGCCGAAGGGAACGGGCCGGGGCGTACTGACGCCGTCGGTCGAGGAGCGCTCGGAAGCGGGTTCAGGTGCACGGGGGAACCCCCTCCACCCCCTCTCGGGACAGCTGCCCGGTCAGCCCGGTATCTCCGGCTCGGCTCCCGATGCCGTACCGGTGCCGGCCGGCCTGCGTCGGCGGCGGACCGCGCGGGTCAGCAGGCCCACCGCGCCGGCGAGGCAGAGGCCGCCGGTGACCACGGGGATCACCACGAACCACGGGGTCTCCCAGGCGTCGCCCGCGTCACCGGCGTAGATGATGCCCGCGAGGACGAGGAAGAGGCCGGCGATCAGCTTGCCGGGGCGGAATTCATGACGCAGCACGACGCACCTCCGCCTGGCCCACGCCGACCTCCAGGTCGAGGTCGAGGGTGCCGCCCGCCTTGCCGCCCTTGACCGGCTGGAGGGTCAGCTCCTTGGACTTGTCGGGTGCCACGTCCACGTCCTCCTTGTCATCGCCGGGCAGTTGGATGTCGCCCACTCCGACGTCGATGCTGACGTGCACGGTCACGTCCGGCGGCACGATCACCTTCAGCTGGCCCACTCCGACTTCGGCACTGGTGGTCACCGTCTGCCCCTTGGCCACGTCGAGGCCGGTCAGGTCCAGGGTGCCGACGCCGGTGCCCAGGTCGTACTTGGGCTGGACCTCGGTGACCGCGGCGGGTCGCCAGGTCTGCTCGATCCAGCGGGTGCCGATGTCCTTGGGGAGCGCGGCCGCCCCGGCCAGCAGGGCCGCCGTGAGCACCGCAAGGAACACCGACCCGGCCCCCGTGCGCCCTAGGAACGAGCTGACCGCTATGCCCAGGCCGATGACTATGAGCGCGCAGGACAGGCCGGTCTGGAGGCTGGTGCCGAGCGGGTGGTCCTCCCACGTCAGGCTGGTGCCGAGGCCGCCCGCGACGAGGGCGAACAGGAAGACCCAGCCGCCGATCCAGCGGGGGCCGCGTGCCTTGGGCGGCTGCGGACGGGCGGCGCGGGCGTCGACCCGGCCCGGGCCGTATCTGCCGAGGCTGATGTTGACGGCCGCCGCGATGTCCCGGTCGCGGGAGTCCCGGGGGCCCCACAGATAGCCGGTGCCGCCCTCGTGCGTGCCGTCCTTGACGATGGGGTCGCGCCACCAGGAGGGGTAGCCGGCACCGACCGGCGGCGCCTGGGCCTCCGGCGGGGCGTCGGCGGCGGCCTGGACGGCGAGGGGGTCGATGTCGGGGGTGCCGCGGTGCCGGGACCAGTAGGCGGCGCCGGCGAGGAGGAGGGAGAGGACGACGGCGAACGCCAGCACGGTGCCGTTGTTCAGCATCGTCAGGAAGACCCCGCAGCCGACCAGGGCGAACAGCACGGCCGTCAGGGCCTGCCCGTCGACCCGGCCGGTCAGCAGCTTGCGCACCTCGTTCTCGTCGTCGTCCTCGTACGGGACGAAGAGCCAGGCGAAGCCGTAGAAGATGAGGCCGATGCCGCCCATCGCGGAGAGCACGGCCAGTGTGATGCGGAAGATCACCGGGTCCATGTCGTACTGCCGCCCGAGCCCGGAGCACACCCCGGCGAGCATCTTGAACCGCCGGTCGCGGCGGAACCGGGCGGGGGGTGCGGCGACGGTGCCGCTCTCGGCCCCGGTGACGGCCCCGCTTTCGGACCCGGCGGCAGTTCCGCTTTCGGTCCCGGCGGCGGCTGCGTCCGCCCCTGCCTCCACACCCACCCCCGTATCCGTGCGCGCGCCCGCCCGCTCGTGCGCGCGCGGTTCCTCACCCGCGGTGGCCGTGGAGGGCGCGGCGGACGAGGCGCCCTCGTCGGGTGCCGGGTCCGCGGCGTGCTGGTGATCTGTCATGTGTCCATGGTGACGGGCGAGCCGCCCCGGCGGGAGTCGGATCGACCCTGGCCGGACCCTGATATCGCCCCTGAGCCGGCGCCGGGGAACCGTTCGACGGCGGGACGTTTCCGCGGGTTTCGAAGATCAGGGGAGTCTAGGGGGCCGACCCTGATGCCCCGGCCCTCCGACCGTGTGAACATCGATGGCATGCCGGAAGCCGCAGCACCGCCACTCGTCGAACCGCGGCCGCCGCGCAAGCTCTACCGCAGCAGTGACGGACGCTGGCTCGGTGGTGTGGCGCGGGGGCTCGCCGGGCATCTCGGGCTGCCCGTCATCTGGGTGCGGCTCGTGTTCGTGGGCCTGTTCATGGCGGACGGGCTCGGCGCGCTGCTGTACGCCGCGTTCTGGTTCTTCGTACCGCTCGGGGTCGGCGGGGTGGGCGGGCAGCGGCCGCCCTCGCTCGTCACCACCGAGACCTCGCCGGACGGCCGGCGCAGACTGGTCGCCCGCAGGCCGGACAAGGGCCAGATAGTCGCTCTGCTGCTCATGGTCGTCGTGGCCATGGTCTTCGTGGGCAATGTCAATCTCGGCACCGGAGCCAAGGCCTACCTCTGGCCCGCCGTGCTCGTCGGCGCCGGAGTGGCCCTGGTCTGGCGGCAGGCCGACAACGCCCGCCGGGCCCGCTGGGTCGAGGTCGGCCGCCGCAAGCGCACCCTCAGCCTGCTGCGCGCCGCGGGCGGTGTCCTGCTGGTCACGGCCGGTGTCTCCGGCATCTTCGTCCTCCAGGGCTCGGCCGCCCACCTCGGCTCGGTCCTCCAGGCGGCCCTGGCGGTCCTGGTCGGCATAACGCTCCTCGCGGGCCCCTACCTCGTGCGCATGACCCAGGACCTCTCCGAGGAGCGCCTGATGCGCATCCGCGCCCAGGAGCGCGCCGAGGTCGCCGCCCACGTCCACGACTCCGTGCTGCACACCCTCACCCTGATCCAGCGCAACGCGGAGAACGCGAACGAGGTGCGCCGCCTCGCCCGCGCCCAGGAGCGCGACCTGCGCACCTGGCTCTACAAGCCCGAGGGCACCGGCAAGGACGAGGCCGACGAACCCGACACCCTCGCGGAGGCGGTACGGCGCAACGCGGCGGAGGTGGAGGACAAGCACGGCGTCCCCATAGAGGTCGTCATAGTCGGCGACTGCCCGCTCGACGAGAAGATCGGCCCGCAGATGCAGGCCGCGCGCGAGGCGATGGTGAACGCCGCCAAGTACGGTGGCGAGGGCGGCGCGGTCCAGGTCTACGCCGAGGTCGAGGGACGGACGGTCTTCGTGTCCGTCCGCGACCGTGGCCCGGGCTTCGACCTCGACTCGATACCCGCCGACCGCATGGGTGTCAGAGAATCGATCATCGGCCGCATGGAGCGCCACGGCGGTACGGCCCGTCTGCGCGCGGTGCCGGACGGCGGCACGGAGGTCGAGCTGGAGATGGAGAGGGCGGAGAAGACGTCATGAGCGACGAGGCGAACGGTACGGCGGAGGCCACCACCGACAGTGCGGGCGAGCGCCGGGTGCGTGTGGTCCTCGTCGACGACCACCGGATGTTCCGCACGGGCGTCCAGGCCGAGATCGGGCGGACCGAGGAGACCGGCGTCGAGGTCGTCGGCGAGGCCGCGGACGTCGACCAGGCGGTCACGGTCATCACCGCGACCCGGCCCGAGGTGGTCCTCCTCGATGTCCACCTCCCGGGCGGCGGCGGTGTCGAAGTCCTGCGCCGCTGCGCCCCGTTGATGGCGGACGCGGAGCAGCCGGTGCGGTTCCTGGCCCTGTCGGTCTCGGACGCGGCGGAGGACGTCATCGGCGTGATCCGGGGCGGGGCGAGGGGCTACGTCACCAAGACCATCACGGGTACGGATCTCGTCGACTCCATCTTCCGGGTCCAGGACGGCGACGCGGTGTTCTCCCCGAGGCTGGCCGGCTTCGTCCTCGACGCGTTCGCCTCGACGGACGCCCCGCCGGTGGACGAGGACCTGGACCGCCTCACCCAGCGCGAGCGGGAGGTGCTGCGGCTGATCGCCCGTGGGTACGCGTACAAGGAGATCGCCAAGCAACTGTTCATCTCCGTGAAGACGGTGGAGTCCCATGTGTCGGCGGTACTGCGGAAGTTGCAGCTGTCGAACCGGCATGAGCTGACGCGCTGGGCTACGGCTCGACGGCTGGTCTGACGGAGCGGGAGGGGAGCGAATATCGGGTTGCCTGTCGGCCGCGGCGGTGGATCCAATGTCCGGCATGATCACCCAGGTGCGCCCGCTGTGGCGAGACGAGGCCGATGGGTCGGCTGTCCGGATCGGGGCCCTCGTCCCGCTGACGCCGCCCGGCTGGATCGGAGCGGGTCAACACCTCCTCGCCGGGCTCGAGTTGGCGGTGCGTGAGGTCAACGACGCGGGTGGGATCGGCGGCGGACGGCCGCTTGAGCTGGTGGTCCGGGACACGGCGGCCGATCCTGAGCGGGCCGCGGCGGCTGTGGAGGAGCTGGCTGAGCTGGGCGTGGCCGCGGTGGTGGGGGAGTATCACAGCGTCGTGGCTCGTGCGGTCGCGACGAAGGCCGATGCGCTGGGAATGCCGTATCTCTGCTCGTCGGCGGTGCTCGACGTGCTCACCGAGCAGCCGACGGACTGGGTCGCGCGTCTGTCGCCTCCGCAGTCGCGGGGCTGGCAGGTCTATGCGGACTTCCTTCTCGGTGCGGGGCACCGGCGTATCGCCGTGGCGGCGCAGCCAAGCGTGTACTGGGCGGCCGGGACGCGGATTCTGCGGGACCACCTCGCTCCGCGCGGCGGGACCGTCGTAGAGCTTGATGTGGGTGTGCTCGGTCCTGAGGGCGTGTGCGAGGAAGTTGCGGCCCGTGGTGCGACGGCTCTTCTTCTGCTGGTCGGTCACCCGGAACCGGCCGTGCCGATCGTGCGGGCCGTCCGGCGGGACGAGCGGCTTGCGGAGATCCTCATCGGGGCGCCGGCCGGGCAGCCGGAGTTCGGTGAGTGGGCGGAGTTGCTGGGGAGCGATGGGGCGGGGGTGCCGTTCCTGCGCTATCTGCCCGATCAGCTCACGCCGCTCGGGGCGCGGGTCGAGGCGGATCTGCGTGAACGGCTGGGTGGGGCGCCCTCGTTCGTTGCCTTCGAGGGGTACGACGCGGTCGTCGTCCTTGCGGAGGTGCTGGGTTCGCGGGGTGTGGGGTGGGGGAGCGTCGTGGTTGAGGGGACGCGGGGGCGGATCGGGTTCTCTCGGGTGCCGGGGATCAGTGTGTGGCAGTGGGGGGCGGCGCCGGTGCAGGTCGTGGACCGGGATCCGGTGGAGCGCGATCGGTTCCGGGTCCTTCACCGCGGAGGCTGAGGGTCAGCGCCGCTGGGTGAGCGAGCGGCGTTCGGGCCGGTGCAGGGCGAGCGCCTGGAACGCGGTGATGACGGCGATGGTGCCGATCAGGATCAGGCCCTGAGACCACCATCTCGCCTCGACGCCGGTGGCGTCGAAGGCACCGAACACGACGGAGACGGAGGCGCCGAAGAGGAACAGGAAGATCTTGGTCAGGTTGCCCGCCCGGCGTTTCCTTTCCACGTCCGCCCGCGACGCCGCAAGGTAGTTCCTCTCGAAATCCTCGAGCAGCCAGTGCTCGACCGTGCTCTCGGCGTACGACAGGCTGCGTGCGCCGAGAAGTTCCTCCTGCGCGTGCCCGGAACGCTCCCAGTCCTCGGCGGCCTCGGTCAGTCTGTGGCGCAGTTCGAGCCCGGGCCGGGACTCCTCGATCCACTGGCGTGCCCTCGGCCACGCGTGCACGAGGGCGTCGTGGGCGAGCTGCACGCACGCGGTCCGGTCCGTGTAGAGGGTGACCAACAGCCGCTTCTGGAGCAGCTCCTCGCACAGCTCGGCGGCTCCCATCGAGGCGACCGTCGACACGGCCACCGCGCGCCGCTGCGGCCGGCCGTACGAGTCGACCGTGCCGAGGTGCAGCAGCAGTTCGCGGGCTCGCTCGTAGTCCTCCGTGGAGAGCGAGCGGAACCATTCCTCCGCCGAGCGGACCATGCTGCCCGACACACCGCCCATGTCCGCGTACGCCCGGTGGGTGAGATACCCCTCGCGCCGGTGCGTCCACATGTCGTGGAGGACGAACTGCAGGAGGGACAGCGCGCTCGGCTCCTCGCCCACGTCACTCAACAGCAGGTCGGCAAGGCCCGGTTCCAGCTGGAGGCCCACGGCGCGCGCCGGCAGTTCCACCGTCTGGCGCAGTTCGCCGGCGGACATGGGCCAGACGCTCACGCTGTACTCCGGCTGCGCCAGGAAGCCCGCGTGCTCACGAGCCGGGCTCAGGAACTGGGCGCGCAGGACGGTCACCGGGAGAGCCTTGGGCGAGTCGTGGAGCTGCCGCAGCAAGGCGAGCTGCCCGCTGCGGAAGGCGGGATCCTGGGCGAGCAGCTGCTCGAACCGGTCGAGGACGACCACCACCTTCTCGGCGGATTCCGAGAGGCCGGCGACCGAGCTCAGCGCCTCGCGCAACTCCTGCGCGCTGTCGTAGCGTTCGACTCTGACGACCGGCCAGCCGGCACTGCCCGGGATGCCGTCCCGGCGCAGGAGGGGAATCATTCCCGCGTTCACCAGGCTTGTCTTGCCGCTCCCCGCCTCGCCGACGACCACGCACGCCCCGCACCGCTCCAAGGTGTCCAGAGCCTTGCGGACCAGCCCGTCCCGCCCGAAGAACAACCGCGCGTCGGCCTCCGAGAACGGCATGAGCCCGCGATACGGAACCGGCTCGTCCGTGGCCACGGGCAGTGGCCCGTCCTCCGCCATCGACCGCCTCAGGACGGCCCGTACGGTGTCCAGCAGGCGCTCCGGGTCGATACCGGCACGGAAATCGAGATACGTGTAGTTCCGCAGTTCCTGCGGCAGTCGGCTGCTGCCGGACAACAGCACCGGCAGCAGCCGCGTCTCCTCCGCTTCGGCCAGGGGTAGCACCATGCGCAGCTGGAACGGGACCGGTCCGCTCATCGGGTCGACCAGCACCAGGCTGACCTTCGCCCGGGAGGCCCCGTCCCATGGCTCGTCCGGTGCCGGCTCGGCGACCCGAAGCCCGCCCTGGCGGGCCAGCACATCACGGATCTGGTCAGCCGCCTCCCGGCTGGCGCCGGGGTACACCAGGAAGACATCCGGCGAAGCGAACCGTGTCGTCGGGTCGTACCGCGTCTCGACCGGCCCCCTGCCGCCCGGCTCCCCACCGCGGCCGGCCGGCGCCGGACGCAGCGCCGCCACCGCGTTGCGCTCGGGCGCCAGCAGGGCGATCGCGCTGCGTAGACTGTCGTACGCCCGTACGAGCGCCCGGCGTTCCGTGGCCCGCCCCGGATCCGTGATGACCTGTTCGTCGAAGGCGTACGCCGGTACGTAGGGCAGTTGGAGCTCCCAGAGGGTGAGCCCCGCCTGGGTCAGCGCGTCCGGCATGAACGGTTCGAAGGTCTGCTGGAAGCGTTCGGCGAAGTCGTCGAGAAGCGCCGGGTCCTGCTGGTCGACGCGGGCCGGGACGACCAGGACCTCCAGCGGGCGGTCGCCGCGCACCGCGCGGACCTGGGGGGAGAGGAAGTGGCGGACCATCCATGCCGTGCCGTCGAGGTTCTGGAGGTTGGGCGCGCACAGGGCGACGACGGCGTCGGCGAGCTGGTAGGCGCACACGCCGCCCAGCTCCGTCACGCCCGTACGGCTGTCGACCAGGACGATGTCGTACCGCTCGGCGCAGGTGCGGCGGAACCACTCGAAGAAGAGCTCGCCCGACCAGACGTAGTAGAAGTCCTGCCAGTCGAAGCGCCGCAACTCGGCGCCGTAGCGGGTGATCTGGTCGTCGGTCTGGCGCAGGCCCGCCGGGAGCAGGTCGAGACAGCCGCCGTCGGGGCGGGGCGGGTAGACGGCGGAGATGTACCGGTCCAGATCGCGGTACGCGTCCTCCTCGCCCTCGTCGGCCGCCGAAGAGGCCACGGACATCGCGTACTTGAACGCCAGCAGCAGATCCAGCAGACCCTCGCGGCCCCGCACGCGCGCGTGGTCGATGGGGAAGAAGTGCTCCAGGCCGGGGGCCTCCAGGTCGAAGTCGACCATCAGGACCCGCACCCCGCTCCTGGCCAGCTGGTCGGCGATGTTGGCGAGCGCCATGGAGCGGCCGACGCCACCCTTGTAGGAGTAGAAGGTGACGATCATGCGCCTCCTCCTTCGGTGATCAGCCGAGCCATGGAAACGGTGGGCCGGGTGCCGAGTTCGGCCTCCAGGCGCCGGGCCTTGTCGACGCTGGGCCGGGCGTTGCGGTAGGCGTCCAGGGTCTGCGGCAGGCTGGCGCGCAGCCATCTGTCCAGGTGGCGTCCGCTGGCGACGTTCATCTCGCAGAGCGGGTCGAGGATGTCGCCGAAGCGGTGGTGGGCGTGGTGGAGGCGCTCGGCCAGCACCTCCCGGATCAGCTCGTGCGCGGTGCCCGCGGCCGGGTCGTCGGGGGCGAGGGTGATCAGGGACACCTGGGGGCCTTCGTGGAGGGGAGAGGCCCGGAAGGCGGCCTCCAGGTCCGGGTGCAGCAGGGAGAGTTCGTCGGCCACCACCAGGCAGCCGTTGCGGGCGATGTCCCCGAAGAGGAGCGTGTGCGCCGGGTCGTAGGAGAGCAGGTCGTCGAAGAGGTACGGCTGGAGTCTGATCTTTCTGCCGCGCAGCAGCAGGTCGGGACCGTTGACCCCGGTCACGGCGGTCTCCAGGACCTGCCCGATGGTCCGGCTCGCCGCGCCGAAGGGTCTCCAGTCCGCCCGGGAGGCGCCGTACCGGGCCCGCACCGACTCCGGGGTCAGGCCGAAGCCCCGGACGATGTCCGCCACCGGACCGGGGGGTGCGCCGCTGAGCAGGCTCTCCGCTTCCTCGTCCGTCATGGTCACGACCACGACAGGGAGTCCGATCTCGTAGTCGGGGCGTTCCAGCCCGATGGTCTTCGAGAGGGCCGCGTTCAGCCGGTACGGCAGGGGCTGGGCCGCCGACTCGGCTATGACCTCGGTGATCCCCCAGGACGCGGCGTCCGCCGCCATCGAGTCGGCCAGGCCGGGCGCGGTGACGCCGAGCAGGGGGCGGGCGGTACGGGCACGGGCCAGGTCCAGGACCCGGCGGGCACGGCCGGGGTTCTCGCCGAGCAAGGTCATCAGCGCCGGGGACAGCAGGAGGGCGACCGCGCGTGCCGAGGTCACGGCACGGTCCAGGTCCAGGACCTCCTTCGGGGTCGAGGCCAGCAGACCGTCCGGGGACGTGGTGACGCCCCACAGACCTCCCACGCCGGTGGCCAGCTGGGCGGCCGCCTCCTCGTCCCTGAGGGCGTGCAGCAGGTGCAGGTCATGGGTCAGCCGGCGCGGGTGCGGTGGTTCCGCGACGGTCCGGCTGGGGGCGGGGACCGCGGGAATGCGCAGATGGCTCTGGAGGGAGGTCACCACGTCCGTGGCGAGCCCGTCGGGGTTGGTGAAGAAGCGGGTGGTGTGCTCCTCGGCCAGTTCCGCGCGCAGCTGTCTGACCCGGGCGTCGGAGTCGGAGTCGGATCCTTCCTGGCCGTCGATGCGGTCGGTCGGCCAGGCCGCGCCCGGCTTCAGCAGAAAGACCAGCCGTGGGCGTCCCGTCTCACCGGCTTTGCGGTACTCCAGTTCGGTGATCGAGCGCTGTCCGTCCGGGTTCAGCGGTCCCTGCTCGGGCACATGGCCGTAGCGCAGGGCGAAGATCCCGATGTAGATGTCGCAACTCGCCACATCGGCCAGGCACTTCTCCACCGGACGCTCGTCGGAGGCGGTGTAGTCCTCCATGGTCACGACATCCAGCGGCAGTCGACGCAGCGCGGCCAGCACCGCCGCCCGGTACTCCTTCAGATCGGACCACGTCGACGACAGATAGACCTTCACCCTGCGTACCTCGCTCCTCACGCGGTGAGGACAAGGTACAGGTGAGCGGCGGGATGTGACGGCCTATGGATCAGATCAAGGGCCCGCTCACACCACTCGGGTGGCCCCCGCGAACGGCATCTCATCGATAGGCGCGATCCGCACCGGCGCCGTCGGATTCGGCGCGTGGATCATCTGCCCGTTCCCGATGTAGATCCCGACATGACTGATCGCGGAGTAGAAGAACACCAGGTCCCCCGGCTGGAGTTCGGAGCGGGAGACGCGGTGGCCGGTGTCGATCTGGGCGTAGGTGGTGCGGGGGATGGAGATGCCGGCGGAGCGGTAGGCGGCTTGGGTGAGGCCGGAGCAGTCGAAGGCGTCGGGGCCGGTGGCGCCCCAGACGTAAGGGCTGCCGAGTTTGGAATAGGCGTAGGAAACGGCCGCCGCCGCACGGGAGTTGGGGGCCTGGACGTCTCCGGCGGGCAGCAGGGTGTCCCGGGCGCCCGCGCCCGCCCCCGCACCGCCCGATCGCGATGCCCGCTGCACGTCACCCGAGCGCTCGTCCGTCGGCAACTGCGCCATCAGACGCCGCGCCGCGTCCAGCTTCCCGGTGATCGTCTTCTTGTGCCGCTTCAGCTCGGCCTGGCGTGACTTCAGCGAGGCCAGCTCGATGTGGGCGGCGCCGCGCAACTGCTCGATCTCGCGCAGCTGTTGGCGGACCGAGGCTACGGAGGCCGCCTGGCGGGTGCCGGCGCGTTCGACGAACTCGGCGCCGTCGAGGTAGCGGTCGGGGTCGGAGGACAGGGCGAGTTGGAGGGAGGGGTCCATGCCGCCCTCGCGGTACTGTGCCGCCGCCATCGAACCCAGCGCGTCCCGCGCCGAGTTGAGCTTCTCCGTCTTGCGGGCGGCTTCGTCCCGCAGGGTCCTCAGGCGCTCCTCGGCCGCGTCCGCCTTCTCCTTCGCGCCGTTGTACTTGTCGGTGGCGGCCTCCGCCTCCTGGTACAGCTTGTCCACCTTCGCCTTCACCTGAGCCGGTGTCAGGTTCGGCTCGGCGTGCCCGGTCCCGGCGAAGCCGGTCGCGGTCGCCGCGCCCGCCAGGGCGATCGTCGTCGCGGTGCGGGCCGTATTGCCGCCGACCGAGCGCTGCCTGGGCTTGCGGTGCGCTGCCACGTGCGTCCTTTCGTACGACCGCCTGATCCGTCTGATCCGTCTGACCTGTCGGATCCAGCGGACCCGGCTGATTGATCCAGCTGATCCAGCCGATCCACCCGGTCCGTCGGATCCGTACGACCGCCCCGGACGACCTGTGGTCGTACGGCCACCAGGGGGAAGCGGACGTACGACCGCCCGGGGCGGCTTACGCGTCCGGCGGCGGCCCGCACAGGGGGAGCGGGCCGCCGCCGGACCTTCTCGGCGGTGGTGTCCGACTGCCGCCCCTGGCCCGGGCGGCGGTGGGGAGCCGGTCACCTGGTGGAGGACGCTAAACCTCGGTGTGCCGTCCGGGTAACGGCTTGCGCGGAACTGCCCCCAGGGGACCGCCGGGTGTCCGCATCTGACCGCGCCGCCGTGGGCGTGCCGTCGACTTCACGCGGGGTGATGACCGAAGTGGGGATTCCGGAACATGGGCGGGCGGGTGAGTGCTATGGGGCGCATATATGCACCCTGGGGTCATTGGTTAGGCTCCGGCCTCATGGACGTACTCATCCATCTCTTCGTCGGCCTGCACATCATCGGCATCGCCTCGCTGCTCGGCGGTTTCCTCACCCAGATGAAGGCGATGGGCCAGGGCACCGCCCGCTTCGTCCCGGCGATGCTGCACGGCGCGCTGACCATGCTGGTCACCGGCGTGATCCTGGTCGGCCTCAACCAGGCGGACGACCAGACCGTCAACAACATCAAGATCGGCGTGAAGCTGGCCCTGCTGGTCGTGATCCTGGGGCTCGTCTATGTGCAGCGCGACGAGGAGAAGGTGGACAAGCGGCTGTTCGGGCTGGTCGGCGCGCTGACCACGGCGAACATCTTCATCGCGGTGCTGTGGACCTGAGGGTTCGCACGCCCGTACGGGCCGCCCCCACCGCACCCGCCGCCACCGCCAGCCACGCCGCCACGGCCATCCACAGCAGCACCTGACCCGGCGTCCTGAGCCACGGCACGTCCAGGGCGGCGGCCACCGACAGGGTCGCCGCCGACGTCATGCCCATCGGGAACACCGTCGCCCAGCGGCGTACGTCATAGCGAAGGCGCGGCCGTACCACCTCCGCGACCAGCAGTACGGCGT
Organism: Streptomyces sp. NPDC046909; assembly: GCF_040644695.1. Taxonomy (NCBI): domain Bacteria; kingdom Bacillati; phylum Actinomycetota; class Actinomycetes; order Kitasatosporales; family Streptomycetaceae; genus Streptomyces; species Streptomyces sp. NPDC046909. The sequence goes on from NZ_JBEYXC010000010.1 coordinate 226,384, forward strand.
ACCAGGCCAGGTCCAGCGCCAGCAGCGCCACCGTCACGGCACGCAGGACGCCCCGGTCGTCCACGTTCCAGAGGTACAACCGCGCGCTGTCCGCGGCGATGAGCTTCGCGCCCGCCAGCGCCGAGATGGCCATCGCCCCGCCGGCCACCCAGTGGTCCCCGGCGCCCGTCGTCACCTGGCGCAGGTCGAAGCGGGCCAGGGCGAGGCCGTAGAGGACCAGGCCCAGCCAGAAGAGCACGAGCGCGGTGTGGGCGAGCCACGCCGTCGACTCCGCCGCGGCGAGCGTGGCGCCGAGCACCGCCAGACCCTGCGTGGCCACGCACGCCAGGAACACCGCCCCCGGCATCCGCCGCTTCCAGTGCCCCATGACCAGCACGATCAGCACCGGCCACAGCAGCGCGGACAGCGCGAGCAACGCCTCGGCGAGCGACTGCCACCCGAGCAGGGACAGCCGCGTGCCCAGCACCGTCGTAGCCGCTACGGCGGTCAGCGCGCCCGGCGTCTCCGCCTCCGCCACCCATCGCGCCCGCTCCCACAGCAGCCGTACGGCGAAGTCGGCGGCGAGCCCGACCCAGGCGACGCCGGCCAGCGCGAGGGCGATGCGGGACAGCGTCTCGTACCCCGTCAGGTGCAGCCCGACCGACACGATGCCGGTCGCCATGACGGCCGCCCCGGCGGCGGGCGGACGCTGCGCCCACCAGGCGCCGAGGGGGGAGCGGGGGGCGCGGTGGGAGGCGCGGTGAGAGGGGTGGTGGGTGGCGCGGGAGGCGTGGGAGGGGCCTGGCATGGGCCGATGCTAAGGAGCGCGGGCCGGGGTGAGGGCGGGGCACGCGCGCGGGCGGGGCGGAATACACGCGGGCGCGGGGTAGGGGGCGTGCTGCGGGGGTGCGGTTGCGGGCCGAGCTCGGTGGTGCCCGGCCCGCCCCAGGGCTCGCAGGGCTCGGTGATGGGCAGATCCGTTCCACACCGGCCTCCGCCCCAGCCCATCTGAGTAGTTGCGCTCATGACAGGGGTGGAGTGAGGCGGCGAGACTCCCGCCATGTCCTACAGACGATCAGTCGGGCCGGCCTACAGGCAATCCGTCGCCCTGGCCGCCCTCGCTCTGCTCACCCTGACCGCGTGCGGCACCGAGAAGGCCGGGCGGACGGAGACGGGCGCGGCGGCATCGGGCAGCCCGACGCCCTCCTACTCGTACCCGCCGCCGCCCAAGTGCGCCCAGGCCAGCGCCACGCCCGCGCCGACGCCGACCTCCGCCTCCCCGTCGAGCGCGTGGAGCAAGCCGGCGAGCCCTCCGGAGGGAGCGGGGGACGCACCGCCCAACTACGCCGACAACCACGCCTACCGCATGCAGGCGTCCCTGAGCGCGGTCCAGCAAGCGAGCGGGGAGGCATCCGCCGAGCTCATCCGGAAGGAGCTGGAGAAGGTCCGCGAGGAGGGCGGTTCGGGGGAGTACGGCGCCTATCCCGACGCCCGGGTCGAGGCGGCGCTGCAACGGCTCGGCTGCGGTGAGAAGCACGGCGTCGTCGTCGCGAACGGCTTCTACGCCGTGTACACCGGCATCGCCTGCGTGTCCGGGCGGGTGACCAAGGACGAGCTGACCACCGAGGTGCACGGCGTCTACGCCGAGCCCCAGCCCGGCCAAGGGCCCTGTGTCGAGAACCGGGGAGGTCACTGACACCAGGGCCCCACCGGGCGTCCCACCGCGCACCCCATCGTGTGTCAGGCGGGCCGCACCACGCTGTGGATCGCCGACTCACCGTCGTAGTAGATCGACTCCTCGCGGACGTACGCCCCCGGCTTCGGCGCGTGGATCATCATGCCGTTGCCGATGTAGATGCCGACGTGGCTGACGTCGTCGTAGAAGAAGACGAGGTCGCCGGGCCGGGCGTTGGCGAGGGAGACCGTGGTGCCGAAGTCGACCTGGTCGTAGGTGGTGCGGGGGAGGGAGATGCCGGCGGCGTTCCAGGCGGCCTGGGTGAGGCCGGAGCAGTCGTAGGAGTCGGGCCCTGTGGCGCCCCAGACGTACGGCTTGCCGATCTGGGAGCGGGCGAAGGCGAGGGCCTTGTCGGCCTTCGTGGCGTACGAGGAGTCCGTGGAGGTGGAGGAGGAGCCGGAGGTCCCGGAGGACGAGCCGCTCGCCGCCTCCTCGGCCGCGGCCGCCTCCTCCGCCGCCTTCTGCTCGGCCGCCTGCTGCTTCGCCAGCTCGGCGGCCTTGCGGGCGGCCTCCTCCTGCTTCCGCTTCTCGATCGCCGCGAGCCGGGCCTTCTCCTCGGCGGTGAGCTGCGACAGCAGCTCGCGCGCGTCGGAGAGCTTGCGCTGGACGGTCGCCTTGGCGGTCTTGAGGTCGCTCTGCGACTCGGTGAGCGTCGCGAGGCTCTCGGTGGCCTCCTGGCGCTTCTTCATCGTCGCGGACTGCTCGGTGATGTAGTCGTCGACCGCGCCCTTCTGACGGTCCGTCATGCGGCCCATCAGCTGCGTCTGGTCGAAGTAGTCCTGCGGGGTGTCCGCGAGCAGGAAGGTCGCGGTGTCGGGCGCGGAGGCGCCGGTGCGGTACTGGGCCGCGGCGAAGGAACCGAGTTCCTCGCGGGCCTCGTTGAGCTTCTGGGTGCGCTGGGCGACGTCGTCGAGGAGGGTGTCGACCTCCTTGCGCTGCTTGGTGGTCTTCTCCTTGGCCGAGTTGTACTTCTCGGTCGCCGACTCCGCCTGGCGGTAGAGATCGTCGACCTTCTTCTCGACTTCCTCGATGCTCGGCTTGTCATCGGTCGAGGGTGCTGCGGTGGCCGTCTGGGAGAGCAGGGCCACGGAGGTGAGGGCGGCCGTGGCGAGGGCGGGGGTGCGTATGCCTGCTACGCGCGTACCCGCCGGCGGCGACTTGCGGTGCGACGCCAAGGGTGGCGACTCCTTCCATGTTCCGCCTACCGAGTTAGCTGTCGGGTTCGGGCGGGTGGTTCGGAAGGTGTGCCCTACGGCCGTTCCCGTGAAGGGAGTCGGGCCGATTCACCCCAAGGTCGGTGTGGGTCCCCGGCTCCGGGCGCCCCCAGGGGCGTACCGGATTGAGCGGAGGCCGCGCGGCCCGGCGAGGTTCGCCGGTGGAGGTCGTACGGCCTGTCCGGCACGGTAGCCAACTGGTGTGGCCCCTGTGAAGGTTGATGTCCGATAGGCCCGATACATTTTCGTGACCTTTGGTCAGCCCCTCGCTCGGCGTGGTCAATCCGGAAGGATCTGCGGCGAGTTGTGCGTATTTTGACCCGAGTGTTACGGAGTAGAGCCGTCCGCCCGCTTATGGCCGCTACCTTCCAGTCGACCCGCGGACGCACCCCGTGGGTGGGAGGGATACGGCCATGAAGACCCGTACGTCACTCGTCGTCGCCACCGGAGTCGCACTCGCCGCCACCGCGGGCATCGCACCCGCGACAGCCTCAGGAGGTCACGGCGGCGCCAAACCCGTCGTCCGCGTCATCGCGACCGGCCTCGACAACCCGCGCCAGCTGTCCTACGCCGACGGGAACGTGTACGTCGCCGAGGCCGGCCGCGGCGGCAAGAAGTGCATCGGTGAGGGCCCCGAGGGCGAGACCTGCATCGGCCTCTCCTCCGCCGTCACCAAGATCTACTGGGACGGCGGCGCATGGCAGCACTACCGGGTCGTACGGGGCCTGCCCTCGGGCGCCGCCCCCGACGGCGGCTTCGCGACCGGCGTCGACGGCGTCTCCGCCCGCTGGGGCGAGCTCTGGGGCGTCGAGACCTTCGCCCCGCCGGAGGCCGGAGTCCCCACGACCCCGCCCTGGAACAAGCTCGGCAAGCTGCTCCGCGTCGAACAGAACGGCGATCACGGCACCGCGGAGATCGCCGCCGACATCACCGCCGTGGAGCTCAGGTACAACCCCCACAAGGCGGCCCTGGAGTCCAACCCGTACGCCGTCCTCGCCCTCCCCGACGGCCGCGAGATCGTCGCCGACGCGGCCGGCAATGACCTGGTCGTCGTCTCCCCGCACGGCAAGGCCCGCCCCTTCACCGTCTTCCCCGACCACGACAAGCACGAGACCGTCCCCACCTCCCTCGCCCTCGGCCCCGACGGCAACCTCTACGTCGGCGAGCTCAACGGCCTCACCGAGAAGCCCACCGCGCGCGTGTGGAAGGTCGACCCCCGGACCGGCAAGATCCTCGGCTGGAAGTCCGGCTTCGGACCGATCACCGGGATCGCCCTCAACGACCGTGGTGATCTGTACGTCAGCCAGCTCCTCCAGGGTGTCGTGACCAAGGTCTCCGGCGGCAAGCGTACGAACGTGAAGGTGCCGTTCCCGGCGGGCCTGGCCGTCGACCCGTACGACGGCAAGGTGTACGTGTCCGCCTGGTCGGTCGCGGACCGTGACGGGACGGTCATGGAGGGCAAGAAGACGCCCGGCGGGCAGGTCTGGAAGATCCTCGGGTTCTGATGCGCCCGAGTTCCCGGGGCGGCGGCGGGGTGTCAGTGGGGAGCCCTAGACTCGGAGAGCGATGACAGGCCTCTTTGACGACAGCTTCCTGGCGAACCTCCAGGCCCCTCAGGGGCACGAGGAGGAACCCCCGCCGCCGCCCGAGGACGAGCACGGACCGGAACCCGTTCCGGACGATCTGTTCGGCGGGAAGTTCGACGTGCCGCCGGACCGGGACGGCTACTACCGGGACGGCGCACCGCGGCCGGTCCTGGACGCGGCCGCGCTGATCGACGGGCTCAACGAGAACCAGCGCGCGGCGGTGATCCACTCCGACACCCCGCTGCTCATCGTGGCCGGTGCCGGCTCCGGCAAGACGCGCGTGCTCACCCACCGCATCGCCTACCTGCTGGCCGAGCGGAACGTCCACCCGGGCCAGATCCTCGCGATCACCTTCACCAACAAGGCCGCGGGCGAGATGAAGGAGCGCGTCGAGCAGCTCGTCGGCCCGCGCGCGAACGCGATGTGGGTCATGACGTTCCACAGCGCGTGCGTACGGATTCTCCGGCGGGAGTCCAAGAAGCTCGGCTTCACGTCGTCGTTCTCGATCTACGACGCGGCCGACTCCAAGCGTCTGATGGCCCTGGTCTGCCGTGACCTCGACCTCGACCCCAAGCGCTTCCCGCCCAAGTCCTTCAGCGCCAAGATCAGCAATCTCAAGAACGAGCTGATCGACGAGGAGGACTTCGCCGCCCAGGCCACCGACGGCTTCGAGAAGACCCTCGCCCAGGCCTACGCCATGTACCAGTCGCGGCTGCGCGAGGCCAACGCCCTCGACTTCGACGACCTGATCATGACGACGGTCAACCTGCTGCGTGCCTTCCCGGACGTCGCCGAGCACTACCGCCGCCGCTTCCGGCACGTCCTGGTCGACGAGTACCAGGACACCAACCACGCGCAGTACGCGCTGGTGCGGGAACTGGTCGGGACCGGCTCGCATGCTGAGGACGTACCGCCCAACGAGTTCGACGTACCGCCCGCCGAGCTCTGCGTCGTCGGTGACGCCGACCAGTCGATCTACGCCTTCCGCGGCGCGACGATCCGCAACATCCTCCAGTTCGAGGAGGACTACCCGAACGCGACGACGATCCTGCTGGAGCAGAACTACCGCTCCACGCAGACCATCCTGTCCGCCGCCAACGCGGTCATCGAGCGCAACGAGTCCCGCCGCCCCAAGAACCTGTGGACCAACGCGGGCGCGGGCGCGCGCATCACCGGCTATGTCGCGGACACCGAGCACGACGAGGCGCAGTTCGTCGCCGAGGAGATAGACCGACTGACGGACGCGGGCGACGCGAAGGCCGGCGATGTCGCCGTCTTCTACCGCACCAACGCCCAGTCCCGAGTCTTCGAGGAGATCTTCATCCGCGTCGGCCTGCCCTACAAGGTCGTCGGCGGTGTCCGCTTCTACGAGCGCAAGGAGGTCCGGGACGTCCTGGCCTACCTCCGAGTGCTGGCCAACCCCGAGGACTCGGTGCCGCTGCGCCGGATCCTCAACGTCCCCAAGCGGGGCATCGGAGAGCGCGCCGAGGCGATGATCGACGCCCTCTCCCAGAGGGAGAAGATCAGCTTCCCGCAGGCCCTCAAGCGGGTCGACGAGGCGTACGGCATGGCCGCGCGGTCGACGAACGCCGTGAAGCGGTTCAACGTGCTGATGGAGGAGCTCCGTACGATCGTCGAGTCCGGCGCCGGACCCGCGACCGTCCTGGAGGCGGTGCTCGAACGCACCGGCTATCTCGCCGAGTTGCAGGCCTCCACCGACCCACAGGACGAGACCCGGATCGAGAACCTCCAGGAACTCGCCGCCGTGGCCCTGGAGTTCGAGCAGGAGACCGGGGAGGGCGAGGAGTCCCCCGGGCTCGCCGCCTTCCTGGAGCGGGTCGCGCTCGTCGCCGACTCCGACCAGATCCCCGACGAGGACGAGGACGGCTCCGGAGTCATCACCCTGATGACTCTCCACACCGCCAAGGGACTCGAGTTCCCGGTCGTCTTCCTCACCGGCATGGAAGACGGCGTCTTCCCGCACATGCGCTCCCTCGGCCAGACCAAGGAACTGGAGGAGGAACGGCGGCTCGCGTACGTCGGGATCACGCGCGCGCGTGAGCGGCTGTATCTGACCCGCTCGTCCCTGCGCAGCGCGTGGGGGCAGCCGTCGTACAACCCGCCCTCGCGGTTCCTGTCGGAGATCCCGGAGCAGCATGTGGACTGGAAGCGGACCGGTGCGACGACCGCGCCGGTGTCCTCCGGGCCGGCGTCGGGTGTCGCGGCCTCGCTGTCCTCGTCCCGGTCCCGTTCGTCGGCCTCCGGCGCGTCCGGCTTCGCCACGCGGCGTGCCGCCGAGAAGCCGGTCGTCTCACTGGCCGTCGGTGACCGGGTCACCCACGACCAGTTCGGGCTCGGCACGGTGACCTCGGTGAAGGGCACGGGCGCGAACGCGGAGGCGACGATCGACTTCGGGGACAGCAAGCCGAAGCGGTTGCTGCTGCGGTACGCGCCGGTGGACAAACTGTAAGAGCCGTTACGTGAGTGAGCCCCCGCTGCTGTGAAGTGCGGGGGCTCACAACGTGGTGGGGGCGTACGGCCGGCTGCTGCTTACGTCGGGTCCAAGCCGTGGCTGCGCAGCCACGGGAGCGGGTCGATCGCCGAACCGCCCGCCGGGCGCACCTCGAAGTGCAGGTGCGGGCCGGTCGAGTTGCCGGAGTTGCCGCTGTACGCGATCGGGTCGCCGGCCTTGACCGTCGTACCGGAGGCCACGCGGTAGCTGGAGAGGTGGCAGTACCACGTCTCCGTACCGTCCTTCGCGGTCACGATCATCATGTTGCCGTAGGCGCTGTTCCACTGCGTGCGCACGGTGCCGTCGGTCGCGGCCATCACGGTCGTGCCGTACGAGACGGGGAAGTCGATGCCGGTGTGCACGGACATCCAGTTGACGCCGGCCTGGCCGAAGTAGGCGCTGAGGCCCCTCTGTGCGACCGGGAGCGCGAACTTGGGGCGCAGCCGCTCCTTGCGGGCCGCCTCCTCCGCCGCCTTCTTCTTCTCGGCCGCCTGCTGGGCCTTGAGGTCGATGCGTTCCTGCGTACGGCTGGCCCGGTCGGCGAAGTCGTCGGCGCCCGCGGAGAGGCTCTCCAGCTGGGTGTCCAGCTTGTTGTTCGCGGCGGACGGCTTGACGGACTTGGTCGTCGCGTCGGACGCGGACGCCGAGGTGTCCTTGCCGTCGCTCATGCTGCCGACGGAGGCGGCGGCGATGCCCGTGACCCCCATGACGCACGCGGAGGGCACCGCGATCTTCATCAGCGCGGAGCGCTTGGCGGGCGGACGGCGGCGGGAGCGGCCGGCGTTGCGGGCGGCCATGCGCGAGCCCGGGGCGGGCGCGGGGGCGGGGTCTTCCTGATCGTCGAGGAGCGCGGGCAGCTCACCGGTGGCGCTCAACTCGACGTCATGGGCGGCCGGTTCCTCGTAGCCGACCTGCTCGAACATCGTCGTCGACTGGTGGTCGACGGACTCCTCATGCTGCTGAGTCGCGTCGTCGCCGTCGGAGTTCCACTGCGTGGCGTCGTACGCGCCGGTGTCGAAGGTCTGCGTGCCCCACTGCCAGTGCTGGGTCTGGTCGGCCGCGTTCCCGGACTGGTCGGGCTGGAGCCAGGCGCCCGCGTCCCACTGCCCGCTGACGTCGGCGGCACCGGCCTGCGGCGGGATCGCGGAGAGCTGCTGGTGCTCGCCGGTCCAGCCGGTCGTGTCGTACGCGCCGGTGTCGTAGGCGGCGTGGTGCTGGGCCGCGTACGCGTCGTAGTTCAGGGTCTGATGGCCGCCCGTGGACCACTGATGGGCGTCGTACGACCCGGTGTCGTCACCGGGGAGACTGCCGAAGAGCGGGTCCGTGTCGAAGTGCCCGGTGGTGTGTGCGCCCGTGTCGTAGCCGTAAGTGGCGTAGTCACCGTACTGAGCCTCCTGCGTGCCGTACGACGCGTAGTGCGCCGTGGCATCGGAAGCCGGAGCCGGGGTCGTCATGATCCCCGACGGGTACGGGTCGTTCACCAACTTCTCTTTCGCCTCGACAACAGGGGCTGCCAGAGCAGTGCGGTGACTGTACCCGGCGGTACGCGGGCACGACAATCTTCGGCAGGTTTCGCGCCTTCAGGAAACGGGCATTCGGCCGTGTTTCGGGGGACTGCGGACGCGAGTTTGGCCCTGTGTTCGAAGATTGTTCGATGTTGGACGGCTGTCCGCCGGCTGTTACGCCACTGTCAGGCCGCCGGCGTGGGCGGCGGCTGCGGCTCCTGTCCGGGTCGAGTCGAGGGCCTGCCGTATCCCGGTCGCGACGGCCGGGTGCACCGGCAGGGCGAGATGCCCGATACCGCTGACCCGGATGTTCTGCACCATCAGATCGGGATGGTCGATGCAGGCGGTCTCCAACGGGTCCATCAGATGGTCGAGATCGCTCCAGAAACTCACGAAATGCGTACGGCAGCCGGGCGCCGGGCGGGTCAGTTCCTCCAGGACGTCCGAGCCGGGGCGCATCTGCCGCACGATCGGGTGCGCGTCCGCCAGCGGCACCACCCGGGTGCCGGAGTGCGGGGTGCCGAGCGTGACCAGCGTGCGCACCCGGAGGTCGCCGCCGAGGCACTGCACGTAATAACGCGCGATCAGCCCGCCCAGGCTGTGCCCGACGACATCGACCTGCTTGCTGCCCGTGCGCTCGCAGATCCCCTCTATGTGCCGGCCGAGCAGCTCGGCCGCGGTGCGGATGTCGCACGTCAGGGGGGAGTAGTTGAGCGACTCGACCTGCCGGTGCCCGTGCTGGAGCAGGCTGCGGCGCAGGAGTACGAAGACCGAGCGGTTGTCGATGAAGCCGTGCAGCAGGACGACCGGCGGCTTGGCCTCCGTCGGCAGCTGCGCGGGGCCGTCCGGGGAGGGGAGCGGGACGGCCGGCGCGCGGCGCTCTTGCAGGACGCCGGAGGGATAGAGCAGGAGGTGTCCGGCCAGGATCGCGATCTCCAGGGCGGTCGCCTTCAGCAGCGCCACGGACAGGCCCGCCAGTCTGCTCGGGAGCAGCCGCTGACAGAGCGGAAGAAAGGGCGCCACTGCCCTGGTGACCTTCATGGCCGACCTCCTGTCGGCACACGTGAGGACGGCTCTGTCCCCCGTGTGCCCTCGTGGGAGGGCGCGATCGAGGCCTTCGGCGCGGCATGCGGAGGGCGCGTGGGGTGAGTGCGGCGCGCGGCGCGGGTGGAGCGTGCTGCGCCGATGACGTGACGAGGCTCCTTGCCGGTGTGGCGACGAGGCTCCCCGCTGTCGTGCCTTACCTGCCCTACGTGCCCTTCGTGCCGGCGCCGACGCGTCGCACCGTCACGTCGCGCGGCCCGCGGCGCGGTGGTGCGGCGACCTCGTTGCGGCTCCCGTTGCGCTTGCTCCCGCTGCGGTACGGGTGCCGCGGTCTTCTGCGGTCCCTGTGCCGCAAAGACTCGGAACGGTGCGCGGCGAACGTGTCCCACCGTGTGATTTCCCCCTCGGTCAGCACCGCGAAACTGCGGGTTACGGGATGCTGGAGATAACGTTCGTTCACTTCCTCGTACGACGGTGTGTGAGGAAGACGGAGTCGCTTGCTGGAGGCAGTGATGGGTGTGGCAGCCGGTCCGATCCGCGTGGTGGTGGCCAAGCCGGGGCTCGACGGCCACGATCGCGGGGCCAAGGTCATCGCACGGGCCCTGCGCGACGCGGGCATGGAGGTCATCTACACCGGCCTCCACCAGACCCCCGAACAGATCGTCGACACCGCGATCCAGGAGGACGCCGACGCGATCGGCCTCTCCATCCTCTCCGGCGCCCACAACACCCTCTTCGCCGCGGTCATCGACCTCCTCAAGGAGCGCGACGCCGCGGACATCCTCGTCTTCGGCGGCGGCATCATCCCCGAGGCCGACATCGCCCCCCTGAAAGAGAAGGGCGTCGCGGAGATCTTCACTCCGGGGGCGACGACCCAGTCGATCGTGGAGTGGGTCAGGGAGAACGTGCGGGAGTCGGCGGGGGCGTAGTCCATCCGGTACGCCTGGCTTGCGGGCAGGCGTGCCGCTAGGGGCGGCTCCCGACCCAAAGAGAGGCGGCACCCCGCTGGCGCCGGGCCGCGCGAGCCACCCCCGCCCAGCCCCCACGCACCGCACCCGAACTCCTACGCCGCCCCCAACTCCGCAGCCATCGCCGCACGCAACCGCAACGTCGTGACCAGCCTCTGAAACGCCTCCGCCCAATAGCCCCCCGCCCCGGGCGACGCGTCCTCCGACTCGTCCGGCACCGCCATCAACGCGTCCAGCCGCCCCGCCTCCGAAGGATCGAGGCACCGCTCGGCCAGCCCCATCACCCCACTGAAACTCCATGGATAACTCCCCGCGTCCCGAGCGATGTTGAGCGCGTCCACCACAGCCCGCCCCAGCGGCGCGGCCCACGGCACCCCACACCCCCCGAGCAACTGAAACGCCTCCGACAACCCGTGCGCCGAGATGAACCCCGCCACCCACTCGGCCCGCTCGGCGGAGCCCAACGTGCCCAGCAACTTGGCCCGCTCCGCCAGGGACACCGCTCCCGGCCCCCCGGCCTCGGGCGCCGCGGGAGCGCCCAGCAGCGCCCGCGCCCACCCGGCGTCCCGCTGCCGCACCGCCGCCCGGCACCACGCCGCGTGCAGTTCGGACCGCCAGTCGTCCGTCACCGGCAGCGCCACGATCTCCTCGGGCGTCCGTCCACCGAGCCGCGCCGACCACGTCCCCAGCGGTGCCGCCTCCACCAACTGGCCGAACCACCACGACCGTTCACCCCGTCCCGCCGGAGCCTTGGACACGACACCGTCCCGCTCCATGCTCGCGTCGCACTCGTGCGGAGCCTCAACGGTGAGCGTCGGCGTCTCCCGCGTACGGTCCAGCGCCACGCACGCCGACGCCCGCACCGCCATCCGCGCGGCGAGCGCGGAACCCGGCAGCGCCGACAGCAACTCGGCCGCCGTCGCCCGGACATTACGGCTCCGGTCGGCCAACGCCTGCTCCAGGAACGGCTCGTCCTGCGCGCCGAGCCCCGTCCGCAGCGAGTCGAGGAACATCAGCCGGTCCTCGGCCCGCTCCGTCCCCCACGTCGTCACCAGCAACTCCCGCGCGGCGGCGGGCTCCCGGGCCCGTAGCGCGGCGAGCAGCGCGACCCGCTCCGCGAACAGCCCCTCCTGCCACAGCCGCTGGACCCGAGCGGTGTCCTGCGGATGCGGCAGCGCCGCGTCCCCGCCCGGCGCCGCACGCAGGGCGAACCGCCAGTCCGCGTTCAGCCTGGCCAGCCACAGGGCACGCGGCCCGGCGAACGCCAGCGCCGCCGGCCGCAGATCGGTACGGCCCCGCGCCGCGTCGAGCAGGGCCGGCAGTATCTCCGGGGGCGCCGCGAACCCCCGCGCGTTCGCCACCGCCAGCCACTGCGGCAGCAGCTCCATCAGGTCGGGTGCCGTGCCCCGACGACCGCCACCGCCCGCGCCCGGACGGTCCGCCAGCAGCATCGCCAGCCTGCGGGCCGCGGCGGCGGGCAGCGCGGGGCGCCGGTCCTCGGGCGCCGGTTCCGGCCGCGCCGCCGCACGGGCGGGCCGCAGCCCGGCCCGCCGCCGTACGGTCTCCGTCGCCGCCGCGTCCAGCAGCACGACCGGCGCTTCCCGCCCCGGCACCCCGCCCGCCGGCGGCCGCCGCTCCGTCCCGAGCAGAGCGACGGTGACGAGCTCCTCCCAGACGCCCTGCGCGGGCGCATCCACAGGTGTGGACGTGCTGTTCATGCGGGTCCCTTCCGTAGGGCGCCTCGGTGGTGACACCGCGTGCGTCGGGTGCATCGGGTGACACAGGCGTCGGAGCCGGTGTGTGCTGTGCGGTTGCTTCGGGTGGCGTGGACGTTGTCGTCGGTGCGGGCAGTGCGAGTGATGTGCGTGTCGTCGTCGTCCGTGTGCGCGGTCCGGGCGGTACGGCTGATGTGGGTGTCGTCGTCCCCGTGCTTGTGCTGGTGCGTGTCAGCGGGTGCCGTGCGGCCGGTGCGGGTGGCGTGGACGTTGGTGTGCGTGTCTGCTCCCAGGTCGATGAATGGGGATCGGCGTCGGGGTGCGCGGGTGTCGCGCGGCCGGTGCCGGTGGTGCGGGCGTCCATGGACATCCGCGTGTTGGTGTTGGTGTTGGTCCGGTCGGGCCTGGCGCTGTCGCGTCGGCTGTCGGACCGAGCCGTGCGGTGTTGTGGTTGTGCCGGCTGGCGGAGCGCGCCGCTCGGGCGGGGCGGCTCAGTACAGCCGTACCGGCTCGCCCGTCCCCTCCGGCCAGGCCGTCAGCGGGGTGAAGCCGCGGTGGCCGCACTCGCCGAAGACCTTGACCGGGGCGCCGCCGGAGAGGGCGACCAGGCGCCACAGGCCGGGGCGGGAGCGGGCGGTCGGGGTGAGGGGGAGGGCCGTCTCCTCGTCGGCGTCCGCCAGTTGCCAGGTGTCGCCGTCCGGGGCCGGGACCACGCGGTCGAGGGTCACCGGGACGGAGTCCAGCCAGGGGTCGTCGCGGAGGGCCTCGCCGTAGCGGGCGGCCGCTTGGCTGGTCGATATGCCCGGAGGTCTGGTCGGTGAGGGCGCGGGTGGCGCGAACTGTTCGCCCAGGGCGGCCCGCAGCTGTCCGGCCCCCGGGTACGCCGACACCTCGGCCTCCAGGACCAGCCCCACCGGCAGGGCCAGTTCGGGGGCGCGGCCGGCGGCGCCGTAGGAGAGGAGCAGGGCGGTACGGCCGGACTCGGCGCCGTACAGCCAGATGCGACGGGTCGTCAGCTTGGCGTCCGCCGTGTCGTACTGGGCGAGCACCAGCCAGCGGTCCCGCACTGCCGGTCCGTCCGCCGAGGCGGGCAGACCGATACGGGAACGGACCGTCGCCGCGAGGCCGTCGGGCAGCCCCTCCCGGTGCAGCCAGCCCTGGTCGAGGAGATGGAGGAGCGCGCACTCCTCCAGCAACCGCACCGGCCACCCCGGCCCGGACGCCGGGATCGCACCCAACTCCCGCACTCTCGCGGCGAGTCCGGGTGCCTGGGCGTCGACCATACGGGCCGCCGTCTCCTCCCACAGCCCGTACCCCGCCTGCTCCGCGCCCGCCAGCCCGCCGCGCAGCAGGTCCGCGAGGCGCTGCTCCAGCTCCGTCGCCCCCGCGGTGACCAGCGTGGCCCGGCGCTCCGCTCTGCGCCGCGCCGCCTCCGGATCACCGGTGCCGGTGGCGGACGGTGCCGTCCCCTTCTTCTCCTCCGCGCGCTTCCGCCTCCCCGCCAGCCACTGCTCGGCCCAGTCCGGTGCCTGCCCCCGCGGCACCGCCCCGTCCTCGCCCGCCCAGAGCAGCAGCAGCCCGAGTGCGTGCTTGCACGGGAACTTGCGGCTCGGGCAACTGCACTTGTACGCCGGCCCCGACACGTCCGCGATGTCGACGACCGTCTGATACGGCTTGCTGCCACTCCCCTTGCACAGCCCCCACACCGTCCCCTCGTCGGAACTCCCCGCCTCGGACCACGGCCCCGCCGCCCCGAGTTTGCTTCCCGCTTTGCGTGACGCGGCGTCAGGCGCCAGCGCCAGCACCTGGTCCGCGCTCCAGCGCACCCCCTGCTGAGTCATGTCTTCGACGGTAGATCCCACCACTGACAATCGGTCCGGCGAGCGGCCTCGCCAGCACGTTTTCGCAGGTCGGATCGCGTTGTCAGTGGCGTGGTGCAACGTGGATGCCAGATCCGAACCGGCCGAGCTGGAGGGGGCTCTCAGCCATGTCTGTGTCCGTGGACGCGATGTCCGTCGAAGCATCCGCATCACCCGAGCACGAGCGGTCGGAGGAGTTGCGGCCGCACGCCGAGGACACCTTCGCCGCCGAACTCGCCGCGCTGGCCGCACAGGACGACCGCCCGCGCCCGGCCCGCTGGAGGATGTCGCCGTGGGCGGTGGCGACGTACCTGCTCGGCGGCACCCTGCCCGACGGCACCGTGATCACACCGAAGTACGTGGGCCCGCGCCGCATCGTCGAGGTCGCCGTCACCACGCTCGCCACCGACCGGGCCCTGCTTCTGCTCGGCGTGCCCGGAACGGCAAAGACCTGGGTGTCCGAACACCTGGCCGCCGCCGTCAGCGGCGACTCGACCCTGCTGGTGCAGGGCACGGCCGGCACACCGGAGGAGGCGATCCGGTACGGCTGGAACTACGCGCAGCTGCTCGCGCACGGTCCGAGCCGCGACGCGCTCGTCCCCAGCCCGGTGATGCGGGCCATGGCGGAGGGGATGACGGCGCGAGTGGAGGAGCTGACCCGAATCCCCGCCGACGTCCAGGACACGCTCATCACCATCCTGTCCGAGAAGACGCTGCCGATACCGGAGTTGGGGCAGGAGGTGCAGGCCGTCCGCGGCTTCAACCTCATCGCCACGGCCAACGACCGCGACCGCGGGGTCAACGACCTCTCCAGCGCCCTGCGCCGCCGCTTCAACACGGTCGTGCTGCCGCTGCCGGAGAGCGTCGAGGCCGAGGTCGACATCGTCTCGCGGCGCGTCGACCAGATCGGCCGCTCCCTCGACCTGCCCGCCGTGCCGGAGGGGATCGACGAGATCCGCCGCGTGGTCACCGTCTTCCGTGAACTGCGCGACGGCGTCACATCGGACGGCCGCACCAAGGTCAAGTCGCCCAGCGGCACCCTGTCCACGGCCGAGGCCATCTCCGTCGTCACCAACGGCCTCGCCCTCGCCGCCCACTTCGGCGACGGCGTACTGCGGGCCGCCGACGTCGCCGCGGGCATCCTCGGCGCCGTCGTCCGCGACCCGGCCGCCGACCGCGTCATCTGGCAGGAGTACCTGGAGGCCGTCGTGCGGGAGCGGGACGACTGGAAGGACTTCTACCGGGCCTGCCGGGAGGTGAGCGCGTGAGCGGGGACGACCTGGGGTGGGGGCGCCCGGGCGGGGGCCAGGGATCGGGTGGATCCGGCGGATCCGGGGGGGCCGGTGGCTCGGGCGGGAGTCAGGGGTCGGGCGGATCGGTGGTCATGGGGGAGTGCGGGGGAGTCGTCGGTGGGGTTGAGGGCGGCGGTCGGTGATCGGCGGTCTGTGGTTGGCGGTCGGGGGCCAGGGGTTTCTGAGGGGAGGGGGACGGTGTGACGGGATGTGAGAGGGGCGGGGCCGTGGGGGACGTGAGTGGGGCGGCTGGGGTGCCTGCCGATGGGGTCGCTGTCGGCAGGGAGCCGCTGTTGCTCGGTGTGCGGCATCACGGGCCCGGTTCGGCGCGGGCCGTGCGGGCGGCGCTGGACGCGGCTCGGCCGAGGGTCGTTCTGATCGAGGGGCCGCCCGAGGCCGACGCGCTGATCCCGCTCGCCGCCGAGGAGGACATGCGGCCGCCGGTCGCGCTCCTCGCCCACGCCGTCGACGAGCCGGGCCGCTCGGCGTTCTGGCCGCTCGCCGAGTTCTCCCCGGAGTGGGTGGCGATCCGCTGGGCCCTGGAGCACGAAGTCCCGGCCAGGTTCATCGACTTGCCGGCCACGCACTCGCTGGCTTGGGGGAGCGACGTGGCGGCCGACGGGACTGACGGGACTGAAGATTCAGGTCGGGTCGACGGGACTGACGGGACTGAAGAATCAGGTCAGGGCAACGGGATTGACGGGACTGACGGGACTGAAATTCCCGGTAAGCCCGATGTTCGGGTCGATCCTCTCGCCGTGCTTGCCGAAGCCGCCGGTTATGACGACCCGGAGCGGTGGTGGGAGGACGTCGTCGAGCACCGGGGGGCCGGTGGTGGGGACGTGTTCGCGCCGTTTGTCGCGCTGGAGGAGGCGATGGGGGCGCTGCGGGAGGAGTACGGGAGCGGGGGGCATGAGCGGGATCTCGTGCGGGAGGCGTATATGCGGCTCCAGGTGCGGGCGGCGCAGCGGGAGTTCGGCGGCGGGGTGGCTGTGGTGTGCGGGGCGTGGCACGTGCCCGCGCTGCGGCGGAAGACGGCTGTTGCCGCCGACCGGGCGCTGCTGAAGGGGCTGCCCAAGGTCAAGGCGGACATGACGTGGGTGCCGTGGACGTATCGGCGGCTGGCGCGGGTCAGTGGATATGGGGCGGGCATCGACTCGCCGGGTTGGTACGGGCATCTGTTCGGTGCGCCCGACCGGCCCGTCGAGCGGTGGCTGACCAAGGTGGCGGGGCTGCTGCGGGAGGAGGACCGGATCGTCTCCTCGGCCCATGTCATCGAGGCGGTGCGGCTCGCGGAGACGCTCGCGGCGATGCGCGGGCGCCCGCTGGCCGGGCTGAGCGAGACGACGGATGCCGTGCGGGCGGTGATGTGCGAGGGCTCGGACGTACCGCTGTCGCTGGTGCACGACCGGTTGGTCGTGGGGGACGTACTGGGGGAGGTGCCGCAGGCGGCGCCGGCGGTGCCGTTGCAGCGGGACCTCGACCGGACGCAGCGTCGGCTGCGGCTCAAACCGGAGGCGCTGGGACGGGAGTTGGAGCTCGACCTGCGCAAGGAGACCGACGCGGCGCGCAGCACGCTGCTGCACCGGCTGCGGCTGCTGGGCGTCGGGTGGGGCGAGCCGGGGGTGTCGCGGGGTAGTACGGGGACGTTCCGGGAGAGTTGGCGGCTGCGCTGGGAGCCCGAGCTGTCCGTGCGGGTCGCCGAGGCGGGGGTGTGGGGTACGACGGTGCTCGGCGCGGCGACCGCCAAGGCCGAGGCGGACGCCGTCGCCGCGCAGAGCCTCGCCGACGTCACCGCGCTCGCCGAGCGCTGCCTGCTGGCCGAACTGCCGGAGGCCCTCCCCGTGGTGATGCGGGTCCTCGCCGACCGAGCTGCCCTCGACGCCGACGTCGGCCACCTCGCCCAAGCCCTGCCCGCCCTGGTCCGCTCCCTGCGCTACGGCGACGTCCGCAGCACCGGCACCCACGCCCTCACCGAGGTCGCCGCGGGCCTCGCCGAACGCGTCTTCGTCGGCCTCCCTCCGGCCTGCGCCGCCCTCGACACGGACGCGGCGGAGGAGATGCGACGGCATCTGGACGCGGTGCACGGGGCGGTGGGGCTGCTGGGGGACGCGGTGGCAGCGGGATGGGCGGCACCGGGCGGAGAGGCGGTGCCGGGCGCGGCTCTGGACGGCGATGGACGGGGGGACTCTGCCGACGTCGCCGTGCCAGGTTCCGAGGCTCACGCACAGGGCGTGGCCCCCGAGTCGGCGGAGTCGGCTCGGTCCGGTGCGCCCGTGCCTAACCCCGTACACGTCGCGCTCCCCTCTCCCCACGGCGACCTCCGTCCGCGCTGGCGGTCCGTACTCCGCGTGCTGTCGGCGCGGGACAGCGTGCCCGGGGTCATTCGGGGGCGGGCCGTGCGGTTGTTGCTGGATGAAGGGGAGTTGGGGCAGGACGAGGCCGCGCGGTTGATGGGGCTCGTGCTGTCGGTGGGGACGCCGCCGGCGGACGCGGCCGCGTGGATCGAGGGGTTTGTCGGCGGTGGTGCCGGGGGCGGGCTGCTGCTCGTGCACGACGAGCGGTTGCTCGGGCTGGTCGACGCCTGGTTGACCGGGGTGTCGGCGGAGGCGTTCACGGATGTGCTGCCGCTGTTGCGGCGGACGTTCTCGGCCTACGAGCCGGGGGTGCGGCGGACGCTCGGGGAACTGGTCCGGCGAGGGCCGGGGGAGAAGGCGGGAACTGCGGCCGGTCGCGCCGGAATACCTGGCTTCGCAGCCGACCTCGACACGGCACGCGCGGACGCCGTGCTGCCGGTAGTGCGGCTGCTGCTGGGGATGGGCGGCGACGGCAGCGGCGGAAACGGGCACGGCGCCGGCGGGATCAGGGACGGCCGCGGTACCGGTGGTGGTGGCCGGGGCTCGGGTGACAACAACCTTGTGGGGGTGGGGATATGACGATCGATCTGTTGAGCCGACCCAACGCGCGGAGCGAGGCTGCGGACGCCGCCGGAGGTGAGCGAGGGGTGCGAGCCGGGGACGGTTCGGGGGACCGTCAGGTGCCTGCCGTGCGGGTGATGCCGCTCTGGGCGCGGCCCCTGGCCGGCCGTCCCGCAGGGGTGCGCGCTCTCACGGAGGTGGGCGGATGACCATCGAGGCCATGGACCCCGCGCAGGAGCGGTTGCGGCGGTGGCGGCTCGTTCTCGGGGGTGAGGCGGCCGACGGTACCGGGTGCACGCTCGGTGGGCGGGACGCGGCGATGGACGGGGCGCTGGCCGCGCTGTACGGGAAGGGGGAACGGCAGGGACAGCAGTCGGGGCGGGAGCGTTCCGCGGGGCTGGGGGCCTCGGCGCCGTCCGTGGCGCGGTGGCTCGGGGACATCCGGACGTACTTCCCCTCCTCCGTGGTGCAGGTCATGCAGCGCGACGCCATCGACCGGCTCGGACTCGCCACGCTGCTCCTGGAGCCGGAGATGCTGGAGGCGGTGGAGGCCGATGTGCATCTCGTCGGCACGTTGCTCTCGCTGAACAAGGCGATGCCGGAGACGACGAAGGAGACGGCACGGGCCGTCGTGCGCAAGGTCGTCGAGGATCTGGAGAAGCGGCTCGCCACGCGTACCCGGGCGACGCTCACCGGTGCTCTCGACCGCAGCGCGCGTATCAGCCGGCCCCGGCATCAGGACATCGACTGGAACCGCACGATCGCGGCCAACCTCAAGCACTATCTGCCGGAGTACCGGACGATCGTGCCGGAGCGGCTCATCGGGTACGGGCGGGCATCGCAGTCGGTGAAGAAGGAGGTCATCCTCTGCATCGACCAGTCGGGGTCGATGGCGGCGTCGGTCGTCTACGCGTCCGTGTTCGGGGCGGTCCTCGCCTCCATGCGGTCCATCAACACCCGGCTCGTCGTCTTCGACACCGCGGTCGTCGACCTCACCGACCAGCTGGACGATCCGGTCGACGTCCTCTTCGGCACCCAGCTCGGCGGCGGCACGGACATCAACCGGGCGCTGGCGTACTGCCAGTCGCAGATCACCCGGCCCGCGGAGACGGTGGTCGTGCTGATCAGCGACCTGTACGAGGGCGGGATCCGGAACGAGATGCTGAAGCGGGTGGCGGCGATGAAGGCGTCGGGGGTGCAGTTCGTGACGTTGCTCGCGCTGTCCGACGAGGGGGCGCCCGCCTACGACAGGGAGCACGCGGCCGCGCTCGCCGCGCTGGGCGCACCGGCCTTCGCCTGTACGCCCGATCTGTTCCCGGAGGTGATGGCGGCGGCGATCGAGAAGCGGCCGATCCCGATACCGGACACGGCGTGATGGGGCGATCGGAGAGGTGCACGGTGGAGTGAAGGGCGGGAAATCGGGGGTGATTTGTCGACCCGGTGACATCCGTATTCGGCCAGCAAAACGGACATGAGTCGCATCGGTCACGGGGGGCTTGCGCAACCTCCGCACTGCCGTGCGAGTATCGGTGCCTCGTCAGCGGTGCGTCGCGCACCGCTCGTCCCTGCCGCGTCGCGCCGACTCATCGCTCGTCACGCGTCATTCGTTCCGCCGTACGGGAGGACCCGTCCCCTTGACCTGGCCGGCCGCACTGCCCGGTGCCGCTCTGCGCAGTCTGCGCACGGCGGCCGGGCGGCGTGCGCTGCACCTGGTGCTGCTGGTGGGCGGGTTGGTCGTGCTCGGGTTCCTCTGCGGGGGACAGGCGAGCGCGGCGGAGGACGTACCGACAGCGGGGACGTCCCTAACGTCGACGGTGGCACCGGACGTCCTTCCCCTGGACGCGCTGGGCGAGACGGTCGATGCGAGCATCTCCACGGTCTCCACTGTTTCCGCCGTTGTTCCCACGTCGGCCGACGACAAGGTGCTGCGGCCCGTCGGTGACCTGGTGGAGACGGTGACCGAGCAACTGGGCGAGGTGCAGGCGCAGTTGCCGGCGCTTCCGCTTCCGTCTCTTCCCGAGGAGCCGAGCCTTCCGGAGCTGCCGGGGCTGCCGGAGGTTCCGACCGTTCCGGCTCTTCCCGGTGTGCCCTCGGCTCCGGCGCAGACGCTGCCGGCCGCGGCGACGCCTCAGTCGGAAGCCCCCGTGGCCGACTCGTCCGAGGGCGACGACTCCGGGACGCGCTCCGGTGAGGGCGCGGTGGCCGAGTTCTACGGTCCGCCGTCCGTCGGCGGTTCCTCGACGGCGGGTACGGCTACGCGGGCCGGCGGGCCTTTCGCGGCGCAGGGTGCGCACGCGCCCGTACCGCAGGTGCCCGGGGGTGACCCGGGTGGGGCGCCGGTCAATCGGCCGTCGGCGGACAGTGGTTCGTCGCGGCACGGGGACGCGCAGGCCGTGTCCCTGAACCAGCGGGCACCGTTGCGGCTCGTGGCCGGTGCCGCCGCGCGGGATGACGCGTTCGGCACCCGGGACAGGCACCGGGACATTCCGGTTTCCCCGGCATAGGGCAGACGCCCTGCCCCCTCCGCCGTAGACCTGTCGCGCGGGGGCGGAACAGGTCTGCCCGCCGTCCGGACGCCTCTCTCGTGCTCCGGATGTATCCGACGAAACCGACGTAGCCGTGACCGGCACCGCAGGACCCCGCCCGGGGCATCGCGGTCGGAACCGGCACCGGAATGTCCCCAGCCCTCCGAAGCCCGGAGTCTCCACGGAGCGCTCCCCTGGGCCTTCGGACCTCCAGGATCTAAGGATCTGACGTACGCATGAACAAGAACATCCGCCGCTCCATCGTCATAGCCGCCGGAGTCACCGGCGCGTGGGCGCTCGGCTCCAGCGTGGCCAGCGCCGATGAACTGCCCGCCTCCTCGCTGTCCGTGTCGGACACGACGACCGACGTCACGGACGCCCTGACCGACACGGTCGACACGATCGACGGGGTCGTCTCCGGCGTCGACGACACGGTCGCCGGCGTGACCGCGTCATCGACGGTCGAGGACACCACCGCCGGGGCCACCTCCACGGCCACGAAGACGCCCTCCGGGACGGTCTCCGAGACCGTCGGCACCGCCCAACAGGCGGCGGCTCCCGTAGACGCCGTCCCGCAGACCGCCAAGGCCTCGAAGATCAAGGGCGCCGCCGCCATCCAGGGCGCGAAGGCCGCCCGGGCCGCGCAGGCGCACGTACAGGCGCAGGCCAAGGCCACGGCCGAGGAGACGGTCACCGCCGCCCGCGCCACCGTCTCCGATGCCACCACCCCGCAGGACGAGGTCGACTACCTCTTCGGGCCCCTCGCCGCCTTCGCCCCCGAGCTGGAGCGCGCCCTCGCCGGTGCCCAGACCAAGCTCCAGGGCGCGCAGTCGGCAGCGCGCACCCAGACCCAGGGCGTCGACGGCGTCGTACGTACGAAGGCGCAGCAGACCCTCTCGGGCGCGGGCCGCACGGCCGCCGGCGTGCAGCAGCGGGCTCTCGGCACCGTCGGCGGAGTGCGCGAGGAGGCTCTCGCCACCGTCACCGCCCTCCCCGCCACCCTCACTCCCCTCCTCGACGAAACCCTCGCCGCCGCAGTCCCCCCGCTCGCCACCACCGCCGTCGACGGCGTGCTGCCGGTCGCCGGGCACGTCGTGGACGGTGTCGTCCCGACCGCCGGGCATGCCGTCGCCGGGGTCGCCTCCGCCGCCACCGGTGCCGTCGCCGACCTGCACCCCGTCGTGGACGGTGTCGCCACCGACGTACCCGACTACGCCACCGGCCTGGTCGGACAAGTCGCCGCCGATGCCACCGGCGCTGTACTGCCGCCCGTCGTGAACACCGCCGTGCACGGGGTGGTCCCGGTCGCGGGGCAGGCCGTCGGGGACGCGGGTGGGCTGGCGTACGGCGTGGTCGGGGACGCCCGGACCGTCGTGGGCGGCATTACACCGCTCGCGTACGGCGTGACCGGGCACACCGCCGGTCTCGCCCACGGTGTGACGGGGGAGGTCCAGCCCTTCGTGGACGGTGTCGTCGAGCCGGTCGTCGATGTGGTCCAGCCGATCGCGGGCAGCGCCGGTGACCTCGCGTACGGCGTCACGGGCGAGGTCGGGCCCTTCGCGTACGGCGTCGTCGGTGACGTACAGCCCGTCGTCCAGGGCGTCGCACCGGTCGTCGGGCACGCGGTCGACGGGGTCAGCCCGCTCGCCGGGCATGCCGTCGCCGGTGTCCAGGGCGTCGCCGAGTCGATCACGCCGGGTTACGCGCAGCGGCAGTACGGCGGCAGCGGCGCGTATATCGCCTGACCGGCATCTCACCTCCGTCTCACTCCCCTCTCACCCGACTCCGTGAGGGCGCAGGACCCGGACGGCCGAAAGCCGTCGGTTTGTCCGACCGAAGCCTCACGGACGGGGTGGAGCGGTCCCCATTGGGGTGGGGACCGGCCGCCCCGCGCCCCCTCAGGGGCTGCTCAGGGGGCCTCACCGGGTCAACCCCAGCCCGGTGAGGCCCCTCCCTTGAAGGCTCCCCCGCAGTCCCCTCGGTCCCTCACATCCGGCACGCCGTGCCAGTGAGGGCGGCATCATGTGACAGGTATCACCGCTCAGGTGTGACCCTCGATTTAGGGGCCCCCTGCAAGCAGCGATAACCTGCGAGACGGACATGCCGCGCGCTCGGACACCGTGTGCGCCCCCCTTGTGACAGACGGCGGACGTCACGTTGCCCATCGCGGCACGCCCACGCATCCAACGAACCGCGAGATCACTGATAGGGACGGAAGCGCGTGGACCTGTTCGAGTACCAGGCGAGGGACCTCTTCGCCAAGCACGATGTACCGGTGCTGGCCGGTGAAGTCATCGACACGCCTGAGGCGGCCCGCGCAGCCACCGAGCGTCTCGGTGGCAAGTCCGTCGTCAAGGCCCAGGTGAAGGTCGGCGGCCGCGGCAAGGCCGGTGGCGTGAAGCTCGCCGCCACCGCCGACGAGGCGGTCGAGCACGCGACCAACATCCTCGGTATGGACATCAAGGGCCACACGGTCCACAAGGTGATGATCGCCGAGACGGCCCCGGAGATCGTGGAGGAGTACTACGTCTCCTTCCTCCTGGACCGTGCCAACCGCACCTTCCTCTCCATCGCGTCCGTCGAGGGCGGCATGGAGATCGAGGAGGTGGCGGAGACCCGCCCCGAGGCCGTCGCCAAGACGCCGATCGACGCCAACGTCGGTGTGACCCCCGAGGTCGCCCGCCAGATCGTCGAGGCCGCGAAGTTCCCGGCCGAGGTGGCCGACAAGGTCGCGAACGTCCTGGTCACCCTGTGGAAGACCTTCGTCGAGGAGGACGCCCTCCTGGTCGAGGTCAACCCGCTGGCCAAGGTCGCCTCCGGTGACGTCATCGCCCTGGACGGCAAGGTCTCCCTCGACGAGAACGCCGAGTTCCGTCAGCCGGAGCACGAGGCCCTCCAGGACAAGGACTCCGCGAACCCGCTGGAGGCCGCCGCCAAGGAGAAGAACCTCAACTACGTCAAGCTCGACGGCGAGGTCGGCATCATCGGTAACGGTGCCGGTCTGGTCATGTCGACGCTGGACGTCGTCGCGTACGCCGGTGAGAACCACGGCGGCGTGAAGCCGGCCAACTTCCTCGACATCGGCGGTGGCGCCTCCGCCGCCGTCATGGCGAACGGCCTGGAGATCATCCTCGGCGACCCCGACGTCAAGTCGGTCTTCGTCAACGTCTTCGGTGGCATCACCGCCTGTGACGAGGTTGCCAACGGCATCGTCCAGGCGCTTCAGCTGCTCGCGGACAAGGGCGAGGAAGTCACCAAGCCCCTCGTCGTCCGCCTGGACGGCAACAACGCCGAGCTGGGTCGCAAGATCCTCTCCGACGCCAACCACCCGCTGGTCCAGCGCGTGGACACCATGGACGGCGCGGCCGACAAGGCCGCCGAGCTCGCGGCTGCGAAGTAAGGGACGAGGACAACAGCCATGGCTATCTTCCTCAACAAGGACAGCAAGGTCATCGTCCAGGGCATGACCGGCTCCACGGGCATGAAGCACACCAAGCTCATGCTCGCCGACGGCACGAACATCGTCGGTGGCGTGAACCCGCGCAAGGCGGGCACGACCGTTGACGTCGACGGCACGGAGATCCCGGTCTTCGGCACCGTCGCCGAGGCGATCGAGAAGACGGGCGCGAACGTATCCGTCCTCTTCGTACCGCCGGCCTTCGCCAAGGCGGCCGTCGTCGAGGCGATCGACGCCGAGATCCCCCTCGCGGTCGTCATCACCGAGGGCATCGCGGTCCACGACTCCGCCGCCTTCTACGCCTACGCGGTCAGCCAGGGCAACAAGACCCGGATCATCGGCCCGAACTGCCCCGGTCTCATCACC
Organism: Streptomyces sp. NPDC046909; assembly: GCF_040644695.1. NCBI lineage: Bacteria > Bacillati > Actinomycetota > Actinomycetes > Kitasatosporales > Streptomycetaceae > Streptomyces > Streptomyces sp. NPDC046909. The sequence continues at coordinate 251,059 of NZ_JBEYXC010000010.1, forward strand.
CCGGGTCAGTCCAACGCCGGCATCATCCCGGGCGACATCACCAAGCCGGGCCGCATCGGCCTGGTCTCGAAGTCCGGCACGCTGACGTACCAGATGATGTACGAGCTCCGTGACATCGGCTTCTCGTCGGCCGTCGGCATCGGTGGCGACCCGGTCATCGGTACGACCCACATCGACGCCCTCGCCGCGTTCGAGGCCGACCCCGACACCGACCTGATCGTCATGATCGGTGAGATCGGTGGCGACGCCGAGGAGCGCGCGGCCGCGTTCATCAAGGAGAACGTGACCAAGCCGGTCGTCGGTTACGTCGCGGGCTTCACGGCTCCCGAGGGCAAGACGATGGGCCACGCCGGTGCCATCGTCTCCGGTTCCTCCGGCACGGCCGCCGCGAAGAAGGAGGCCCTTGAGGCCGCGGGTGTCAAGGTCGGCAAGACCCCGACCGAGACGGCGAAGCTGGCGCGCGAGATCCTCGCCGGTTGAGCAGCGGTTTCTTAGCTGAGCGTTCGTGGGCCCGTTCCCCTGGGTGGGGGGCGGGCCCACGGTGCGTCGTGAGTCGGGTGCGGGTGCGTTGTGGCTGGTCGCGCAGTTCCCCGCGCCCCCAAAAGCCGGTCCGGCTGAGGTCTTTTAGGGGCGCGGGGAACTGCGCGACCAGCCCCCACCGGCCCGCAGTCAACGACTCAGCGGTAGCAACCTTTCCGGACCGCTCGCCATCCCGCCGCGCAGCTTCTCCCGCAACGCCGCCTCCGCCTCCGACAAGGCTCCCTGCGCCACCCGCTCCGGCACCCCCTGGATCTCCGCACCGGGCGCGATCGGCGGCTCGTAGTGCGTCGGAGCCGTCCGTACCGTCAACGCCGTCGTCCCGATCAACGCCACCGTGAACGCGATCGCCGCCCGCGTCCAGAAACGTGCCCGGCGTTCACCCCCGTTCCGTACGGTCGGCGGCTTCGCGGCGCGCAACCGCTCCGTGGAGGCGAGTGCGGCGAGGCGTCGGTGCAGTTCGGCGGGGTCGGACAGTTCCGGCATCCGCGTGGCGACGGCCTCGCGCGCGTGGAGCAGGCGGTTGGCGGTCGCCGGGGTGCTCGCCTCCGTCTCCGCCGCGGTCTCCGGGAGATCGAGGCCTACACCGTCGTACAGCAGGAGTGTGCGGCGATACGGCGGTGGCAGGCGAAGGAGTACGTCCATGAGGGCGCGGTCGGAGGCGGAGGCGGGCGGGGGTTCGGGGTGGCGGTAGCGGGGGCGGAAGCGGTGCCAGGGGGAGAGGGCGTACTCGTACGCCGTGGCCCGTACCCAGCCCGCCGGGTCGCGGTCGACGGCGACCTCGGGCCAGCGCTGCCAGGCGAGTTGGAAGGCGCGCTCCACCGATTCGCGGGCGAGTTCGCGGCGGCCGGTGAGGAGGTAGGCCTGTCGTACGAGGGCCGGGGCGCAGAAGGCGTACAGCGCGTCGAAGGCCTGAGCGGGGGTCAGGGGGGCGGCCGGTTCCTCGGGTTCGGGAACGGCGGCCGGCTCGTCGTGAGGGACCGTCAGCTCGACATCGGGCTCAGCCACCGGCTCGGGCTCGGGACCCGGCTCCGGTTCCGGCTCGGCCGTCAGGGTGTCCAGCAATTTCGCGTACGCCTCCCGCTTCGGACCGCGCGGGTTCGTGCGGCCGGACTCCCACGCGCGGACCGTCTCGCGGGAGACGCCCACCCGTTCCGCGACCTGAGCCTGCGTCAACGACCCGGCCTCGCGCAGGCGTCGGCGTTCCTTGGGTGGGGGGAGCGGGATGGCAGGGCTCTGTGTCACAGGGCGCCCCTTCGTACGAAAAAGAACATAGTCGTATATTGAGCGACACTTCGGAAGTTCGCCTGTTACGACGGGAAAGCGCGTGTCGTTGGGAGCATGGCGGGCGTGATCCAGATGACCGTTCGCCGAGCGTCCCCGTCGTCCCTGCTCGCCCGGATGCGCGACCGTTCGCCCGGACTGGCCGCGAGCCTCGCGGGCGGGGTGCTCGCGGCGGGGCTCGGGCTCGGGTCGCTCGCGGTGCTGGTGATGGTGCTGTGGATCAGCTCGCCGTATCCGGACAGCGGGCCGGGCGGGGCGCTGCATGTCGCGGCCGGGCTGTGGCTGCTGGCGCACGGGGCGGAACTGGTCCGCGCCGACACGCTGTCCGGGGTACCGGCGCCGGTGGGGGTCACCCCGCTGCTCCTCCTCGTCCTGCCGTCCTGGCTGGTGCACCGGGCGGCGCGGGACGCGGTGGACGACTCGCTGGAGGCGTCCGGGTGGACGGCGTTCGTGGGGGTCGTCGTCGGCTATCTCGCGGTCGGCGCGGGGGCCGCGCTGTATGCGGCGGGCGGTGAGCTGCGGCCGTCGTGGGTGTGGACGGGCGTGTGCGTTCCGGTGGTGGTGACGGTGGCGGCGGGCGCGGGGGTCTGGACGGCGTACGGCCGTCCGCGCGAGCCGGTCGACAGCGCGCTGCTCCTGCTGCCGGCCGGGGTGCGGCGCCTCCTCCTCGGCCCGGACGCCCACCGCCGCCTCGGCACGGCGGTACGGGCGGCGGGGGCGGGGACGGCGGTGCTCGTGGGCGGCGGCGCGCTGCTCCTCGCGGCGTCCCTGGTGTGGCACGGCGGCGCGGCCCGGCTCTCCTTCCTCCAGCTGACGGAGGGATGGTCGGGCCGGTTCGCGGTACTGCTGCTGTGCGTGGCGCTCGTGCCGAACGCGGCGGTCTGGTCGGCGTCGTACGCACTGGGACCGGGCTTCCTCCTGGGCGCGGGCCACGTGGTGGGCCCCCTGTCCTCGGCTCCCGCCCCGCTCCTCCCGCCGTTTCCGCTGCTGACGGCGGTGCCGGAGGCGGGGACGGGTATGTGGATGAACTGGGCGGCCGTCGGGGTGCCGGTGGTGGCCGGGGTGACGGTGGGGTGCTTCGTGGGGCGGGGTGCGGGAGTTGAGGCGGGGGGCAGGGGAACGGGCAAGGGCGGCAGGGGCCTTGCGGCGGACACGGGTAGCGGGGTTCTGGCTGGGTCGCGGGGCGGAAGCGCGGGTGTGGGGGCCGGAGCTGACGGGGCGTCCGTGGCCGGTACGGGCAGGGGCGTCGGGGTGCCGGGCGGGCGTCTCGGCGTGCCGGTGAGAACGGCGGGCGGACCTGCTCCAGCAACCGACGGCGTCCACACGGGCGCCCGTTCCCGGCCCGAGCTCGCCACGTCCTGGTCCCGCGGTCGTACGGCCGGTACGACCGGACTCGCGGCCGCCCTGTGCGCGCTCACCCTCGCCGTCCTCGCCGCCCTCGCCGGCGGGCCGCTCGGAGTCGCCGCCCTCGCCTGGTTCGGCCCGGTCTGGTGGCTCACCGGAGCGGCGGCACTGGCCTGGACCGCGGCGGTGGCGATCCCTACGGCACTCGGGCTGCGGGCGTGGCGGTGCCGGGAACGGCGCGTGCGGAAGCCGAAGGGGGGTGACGCGCCGGTGGAGCGGCTCACGGTGCGGGGCGGTGGGGCCGGGGTAGGTGGATTCGGGGCCGGTGCGGTCGGCGTGGGGATGGGGGAGTCGGCGGGCGGTGCGGCTGGGAAGGGGGCGTGGGCGGTTGCGCAGGATTCACTGCGTGCGGAGGCGTCTGAGCCTGGGGGTGGCGGGGCGCAGACGTGGGCGCCGGGGAGCGATGGCAGTGCGGCGGGGGCGCGTGGGTCCGGGGCGGGCGGTGCAGCGGCGGAGGCTCATGGGTCCGGGACGGGTGATCCGGGGATGAGGTCACACGGGCCCGGGATCGGCGGTCCGGCGGCCGGGGCGCGTGGGGCCGGGGCGAGCGATGCAGCGGTGGAGGCGCAGGGTGCCGGGGCCGGTGGTCCGGCGGAGGTGTGGGAGTCAGGGACGGTTGGGGCAGCGGGTCGTGTTGGTGCCGTTCCGCAGGGGGATCCCCAGTCGCGGAGTGGCCAGTCCGACGGCCGGTCCGGCGGCCGGTCGGGCGGGTGGTTCTCGCGTGGAAAGAGTGCCGCCCAGGCAGCGGAGCCCTCAGCTGGAGGGCGGTTCGGTCGGCGGAGGCGGCGTGGGGACTCGGGGGCGGATGCCTTGTCGGTCCCGGAGGCCCCGGCCCCGGGGACCTCGTCGCGCCGCTCGTTCTTCTCTCGTCGCAAGGGTGCCGATCCGTACGACCCGGCGCCCTCCACGTCGTACGACATCGGCGGCGACGACCTCGCCTTCGAGCCCTACGACTTCCTTCCCGCCGACCCCCATCCCCAGGCCCCCTGGCACGACGACGCCTCCCGCGAGGCCCGCTGGGCGGCGTTGAAGGAGGCGTCGGGGCCGGAGGAGCCGTCGGACGGGCGGTGATTGTCAGCCCGTGCCCAGCACCCCCCGCAGTTCCTTCGGCAGAAGGTCCGTGCAGGACTGCTTGGCCGCGTTGGTGAGGGCGTCGTTCGTGCAGGTGTAGTAGTCGCTGTAGACGAGCTGCGCGGTGAAGGTCGCCGCGACCAGGGCGATGGCGAGGGAGGCGGTGACCAGGCCGCTGATGGCCGCCGTGGTTTGGGGGCGGCCGGGTGTGTTCGGGGTCGCCGGGGTGTCGGGGTCCGGGGTGCGGGTCTTCGACCGGAGGGCGCTGATGCCCCAGTACAAGGAGAGCGCGCCCAGGAGCAGGGCTACGTACGGCCAGCTGAAGAGGGCGAAGAAGAAGGCCCACATGCCGCTCAGGAGGGAGTAGCGGGCGCGGCGTTGGGCCGGGTCGGTCGGGTCCCAGCGCATGCCGGGGCCGGTGCCGCCGGGACCGCCCTGGCCCTCGGGGCCGGTGCCGGGGCGGTCGCCGAAGCCGCCGCCGGAGCGGCCCGGCTGGCGGTCGCTCCACTGGCTGCCCCACGGGGAGCGGGAGTTGTCGTCGCCGTCGGAAGCCTCGGAGTCACCGGACGCCGGGCGGCGCGGCTGCCACGGGCGGTCGGGGGTGCCCTCCGGCGGCGGGGCGAAGGGGTTGTCCTCCTCGCGCGTGCCGCCGGAGTCGTCCGAGGGGGCCTCGGGCGGTGAGGCGGGGCGCTCCCGCAGCAGCACGCCGCGGCGCTCCCCTCCCCGCACAGGATGTCCCTGCACCGGATGCGGGGGGAGCGTGAGGAGTCGCAGGCTGCGGTCCGGCATCAAGTGAGCGTCTTCCCCTAGGTGATACGGCTGATACGGCTGGCTGATGTGAGCTTTCCACTTCGGAAACGCACCGCACGACGGCCACGTTCCCGAGTCGGGCCCTCCCAGACGCTACCTTCCGGCCACGCCCCCGTCCCGTGGGGGCCGCCCGGTGTGCCGGTATCGTTGCTGGCGTTCGGCCGCTTCGTAGACTTCCCCGTATCCCGGGGCGCGAAGCATTCGTACGAACGTACATAGCGTGCGTGCGCAGGGCCGACCGTACGGAAACGTTCCCCGAGAAAGGGCCCCACCGTGGCCGCCAAGCCCGTGGCCGAGCCGGCCAAGCGCCTCGTCGTGCTGGTCTCCGGATCCGGCACCAACCTCCAGGCGCTCCTCGACACCATCGCCCAGGACGGGCCGGAGGCCTACGGGGCCGAGATCGTGGCCGTGGGAGCCGACCGCGAGGGCATCGAGGGGCTCGCCCGGGCCGAGCGCGCCGGGATTCCCACCTTCGTGCGGAAGGTCAAGGACTACGGCACCCGCGAGGAGTGGGACACCGCGCTCACCGAGGCCGTCGCCGCGTACGAGCCCGACCTGGTGGTCTCCGCCGGGTTCATGAAGATCGTGGGCAAGGAGTTCCTCGCCCGCTACGGCGGGCGGTTCGTGAACACCCACCCCGCGCTGCTGCCCAGTTTTCCCGGCGCCCACGGCGTCCGTGACGCGCTCGCGTACGGCGCCCGGGTCACGGGCTGCACCGTCCACTTCGTCGACGACGGCGTCGACACCGGACCGATCATCGCTCAGGGCGTGGTGGAGGTCCGGGACGAGGATCACGAGGACGAGGGTGCCGCTCTGCACGAGCGCATCAAGGAAGTCGAGCGAAAGCTGCTCGTCGAGGTCGTGGGGCGGCTCGTCCGCAACGGCTATCGCATTGAGGGACGAAAGGTAGTTATCCAGTGACCGCCGAGAGCAACAAGCGGGCCATCCGACGGGCGCTCGTCAGCGTCTACGACAAGACCGGTCTGGAAGACCTCGCGCGCGGCCTGCACGAGGCCGGTGTCGAACTCGTCTCCACCGGGTCGACCGCCGGGCGCATCGCCGCCGCCGGCGTCCCCGTCACCAAGGTCGAGGAGCTCACCGGCTTCCCCGAGTGCCTGGACGGCCGCGTCAAGACGCTGCACCCGCGCGTGCACGCCGGCATCCTCGCCGACCTGCGCCTGGAGGACCACCAGCGGCAGCTGGCCGAGCTGGGCGTCGAGCCGTTCGACCTGGTCGTCGTCAACCTGTACCCGTTCCGCGAGACCGTCGCCTCCGGGGCGTCCCCCGACGAGTGCGTCGAGCAGATCGACATCGGCGGCCCGTCCATGGTGCGCGCCGCCGCCAAGAACCACCCGTCCGTGGCCGTCGTCACCAGCCCCGCGCGGTACGCCGATGTCCTGAGCGCCGTCCAGGACGGCGGCTTCGACCTCGCCACCCGCAAGCGGCTCGCGGCCGAGGCCTTCCAGCACACGGCGTCGTACGACGTGGCGGTCGCCTCCTGGTTCGCGTCCTCCTACGCGCCCGTGGACGAGTCGCAGTTCCCCGACTTCCTGGGCGCCACCTGGGAGCGCAAGAACACCCTCCGCTACGGCGAGAACCCGCACCAGCCGGCCGCGCTCTACGTCGACGGCAATGGCGGCGGCCTCGCCGAGGCCGAGCAGCTGCACGGCAAGGAGATGTCGTACAACAACTACACGGACACGGACGCCGCCCGCCGTGCCGCGTACGACCACGACGAGCCGGCCGTCGCGATCATCAAGCACGCCAACCCGTGCGGTATCGCGGTCGGCGCGGATGTCGCCGAGGCGCACCGCAAGGCACACGCGTGTGACCCGCTGTCGGCGTTCGGCGGCGTCATCGCCGTCAACCGCCCGGTCAGCAAGGAGATGGCCGAGCAGGTCGCCGAGATCTTCACCGAGGTCATCGTCGCCCCCGACTACGAGGAGGGGGCCCTGGAGGCCCTCGCCAAGAAGAAGAACATCCGCGTGCTCAAGGCCCCGGCCGCGCCCGCCAACCCCGTCGAGCTCAAGCTCGTCGACGGCGGCGCGCTGCTCCAGGTGACCGACCGCCTCCAGGCCGACGGCGACGACCCGGCGAACTGGACCCTGGCGACGGGCGAGGCGCTCGGCGCCGCCGAGCTCGCCGAGCTGTCCTTCGCCTGGAAGGCCTGCCGCGCGGTGAAGTCCAATGCGATCCTCCTCGCCAAGGACGGTGCCTCGGTCGGCGTCGGCATGGGTCAGGTCAACCGGGTCGACTCGGCGAAGCTGGCCGTGGAGCGGGCGGGCGCCGAGCGCGCGCAGGGGGCGTACGCCGCCTCCGACGCGTTCTTCCCCTTCCCGGACGGGCTGGAGATCCTCGTCGAGGCCGGTGTGAAGGCGGTCGTGCAGCCGGGCGGTTCGGTCCGTGACGAGCTGGTCGTCGAGGCCGCGAAGAAGGCGGGCGTGACGATGTACTTCACGGGGACGCGGCACTTCTTCCACTGAGTGTCGCTTGAGCGACGCTTTCTCCACCGAGTCCCAGGAGGCTCTCACCCGGCCGTTGTCAGTGCCGGGTGAGAGCCTTTCTCACATGATCGTGGAACGCGCGTACGCCCATGCCGCAGAGGCAGCCGACGGGGACTGGCCCTGGTCGGTGCCGTGCGTGCGGCAGCTCCTCGACGGCGGGCTGCGGTTCACCGCGCCGGTCACCTTCCTGGTCGGGGAGAACGGCTCGGGGAAGTCGACGCTCGTCGAGGCGCTCGCGGAGGCGTTCGGCCTCGACTCCTGGGGCGGATCGGCGGGGTACCGCTACGCCGGTCCGCGCGAGCGGTCGGTGCTCGGCACCCGGATGCGCTTCGAGGCGACCACGTCCGGGCGCCGGATGCTCCAGGGGCCCCACACCCGTCGCCGGGGCTTCTTCCTGCGGGCCGAGACCGCGCTCGACGCGCTGGGCCGGGAGCGCCGCACGGGCCGCCTCAGCGGTGTCGCGGACGAGATGAGCCACGGCGAGGGCTTCCTGATGGCGTTCCGCGAACGCTTCCACGAACCCGGCCTGTACGTCCTCGACGAGCCGGAGTCCGCCCTCTCCTTCGCCTCCTGCCTCGAACTCGTCGGCGTCCTCGACGACCTCTCCCGCACCGGCGCCCAGATCATCTGCGCCACCCACTCACCCCTGCTCACCGCCCTGCCCGGCGCCGAGATCATCGAGGTCGGGGAGCACGGGATGCGGCCGGTGGAGTGGGGGGAGCTGGAGCTGGTGGACCACTGGCGGCGCTATATGAAGGACCCGTCGGTGTATCTGCGCCACATAGTCGGCGGCGGGGCCTGAGGGGGCGACGGCCAGCTGGAACTCCCTAGCTGGAATTCCTTAGCTGGAACTCCGCAGCGCCGCCCACGTCTTGGGCCCCACCTCCCCGTCGACCTCCAGCCCCTTCGCGGTCTGGAACTGCTTCACCGCGGCCAGCGTGTCCTTGCCGAACTGACCGTCCACGCCCGCGTCGCCGACGCTGTAGCCGCGTTTGGTGAGCATGCACTGGACCTGGACGACACGTTGGCCCTTGTCGCCGTAGGTGGTGAGTTCGGTGCCGGAGTAGTAGGTGCAGTCGGAGATCCAGGCGGGGGTGGCGGGCGCGGACGCGGTCTCGGTGACGGTGGCGGTGGGTGCGGGTGCGGGAGTGGTGCTCGTACCTCCGCCGCCACCGCCCCCACGGGTGGCCGTCGCGGAGGGCGTACGACCACCGGCGCCGCCCTCGTCCCCCTCCGCACCGCCCGTCGCCCCGTCGGTCGCCTTCGCCTTCGCCTTGCCATCGGCCTTCGCCTCCGACTCGCTCGCGGAGGGCTCGGGCGACGTGCCGGGCGAGACGGACGCCGGCTTCCCGGCATCGGAGGAGGCGGCGCTGCTGGAGACCCCGGGGGAGGCCGAGGCCGCTTCGCTGTGAGACGGCCGGGTGAGGAAGAAGGCCCCCGCAGCGACGGCGACCACGGCCGCACCGGCGGCGAGGACGAGGTAGGGCTTCTTGCGGGTGCGGGGAGCGGGGTGCTCGCCGGGGGAGTAGGGGCGCGGGGTGGTGGCGGCGGTGCCGAATTGGCCGGGCGGGGTGGAGGGCGTGGGGTACGCGCCGACCTGCCCGAACCCGCCGCCCTGCCCCGCGTCGGCGCTCCGAGCTGCTCCGGCGCCCCCAACTGCCCCAACTGCCCCAAATGCCCCGCCCGCCCCCGCGGCCCCCACACCCCCCTCCACCGGCGCCCGGAGCCGTACCGTCTCCGGCGGCACGGCCTGGGCCAGCAGGGTGCTGGCGTCCTGGCGGGCGAGGAGGCGGAAGGACAGGGCCTCGTGCCAGGTCGGGGGGACGTGCTCGTGTGCGGTCGCCGCCGCTTCGGTCAGCCGGTCCGGGGTAGGGCGTGCGGTGGGGTCCTTGCTGAGGCAGGCGGTCAGGAGGTCGGCCAATGCCGGGTCCGCCGCGGCCAGTTCGGACATCACCTCCGCTCTCGGTTCCTCGAAGGCGACGCGGTGCATGACGTCGACGCCGGTTCCGTCGCCGAACGGGGCGTGGCCGGTGGCGGCGTAGATGAGGGTTCCGGCGAGGGAGAAGACGTCGGAGGCGCCGTCGCTGCGGCCCTCGCGCAGGTACTCGGGGGACATGAAGGCCGGCGTGCCGACCCGGCTCCCCGTGCCGGTGATCGCGCTGCTGTCGACGGCCCGCGAGATGCCGAAGTCGATGACGTGCACACCCTGCGTGGAGAGGAGGACGTTGGAGGGCTTGAGGTCGCGGTGGACGACCCCGGCGGTGGCCAGGGCCGCGAGAGCCTGACCGAGCTCCGCCACCAGGCGCCAGACGCCCGCCGGTTCGAGGCGGCCGCCCTGGCGTACCGCGTCGGCGAGGTTGACGCCGGGGACGTACTCCGTGGCCATCCACAGCAGTTCGTGCTCGAACCCGGTGCCGAGCAGCCGCGGGGCGTGCGGGGTGCTGACCCGCCCGTGCACGGCGGCCTCCCGCTCGAAGCGCCGCCGGAACTCCGGGTCCTCGGCGTACTCGGGCCGGATCACCTTCACCGCGGCGAGCCCCGGAGCGCCGGTGTCGGCGGGGCGCGCCAGATAGACCCGCCCCATCCCGCCGCTGCCGAGCCGCCCGAGCGGAACGTACGGCCCGATCCGCGCGGGGTCGGCCGGCTGGAGCGGGTCGGCGCCCGCCTCCGTGAGCGCGGTGCGGTACGGCGGCGTGGGGTGCCGCTGGTCCGTCATGAGTCCCCCGGGTGCTGTTCTGCCTCAACATGCGCGTGTGTCACGCGAGTTGGACCGAGGCTAGCGTGCCGGGGCGTTCCGTACAGCCGTGCGGGGCCCGTGCGTGACGGGCCCCGCACGCCTACCCGCTCCCGCTCAGCAGGGGCGCAGCGAGTAGATCGGGTCCCAGGTCGCCGTACCGGCCTGGTACGCCGTCGAGGACCAGCGCTCGCTGCCGTCCTTGTTGTAGAACCGGGCGACCGTGCCGGTCGTCTGGTTGTTGGTGAAGGGGCCGTCGCCGGTCCAGTTGGAGACGGTCCACGTCTGGCACTTGTAGAAGTCGAACTTGGTGCCCTTGACGATCATGCACAGGTGGCCGTAGTCGCAGGCCAGGTCCTGGGCGCCGAGGTCGCCCTTGGGGGCCTTGGTGACGCTGAGGCCGTCGTAGGCGACCTTGTCGGCGGAGACGGACAGCGGGGCCTTCTGGTCCTTGCCGAGCACCTCGTCGGCGGTCTGCTGGAGGCTGGTGACCCGGGTGCCGTCCGGGCTGTCGGGCGCGGTGGCCGCGGTGGCGGCGACCGTGGAGCCGGCGAGCAGGGCGGTGGCCGCGACGAGCAGTGCGGCCGGCTTGACGATGTTCATGCTGGTTCCCCCATGAATGAACGTGGTCGGTGCTTGCGGGGATCACCGTTCCAGGGGGCGCGGCGGGCGGGTACCTCAGAACTCTCAGGGTCACTGCTCGCCGGGCGGGGTGTACTCCTTGAGCCAGTGAGCGACGCGGGCGGCGTAGGCGCGCTGGTTCGGGGGAACGCCGCCCGCGGCGTTCACCTTCTTGTACGAGGTCCGGTACGAGGCCGCCAGCAGCACCCGGCGGTCACCGGGCAGCGAGTTCTTCAACCGCGGTTCGATGAAGCAGAGATAGCGGCTCACCGCCGGGATCGACTGGGAAGGGGTGAGCGGCGGCGCGGGCGTCGCCGTCGCCGGCGCACCGTCCGCCCGGATCCACCAGCGCAGCACGCTCGGGGTCCACCGGGCGATGCCGTACTCGTTCTTGGCGGGATCCGACAGATCCGGGTCGAAGTCGCTCTCCGCCTTGAGCATCGCGGCGAGCAACGCCGGTGACACCTCCGGCTGCCGGCAGTCGTGCGCCGAGTCGACGATGAGCCGCCGGTAGGCCACGGGGACGCCCCGGTCGGTACGGAGTTCGGCGGCCCCATAGGCGGCGGCGGTGTCCTTGGCGTCGCCGGAATCACCCCGCCCCGCCCAGACGCCGAGTCCTACCGCGGCGAGGGCGACAGCGGCCACCAACACGGACGTTGTACGACGAGGCCGGCGCCGTCGCAGCCGGGGCGAGCGGCCCGTGCCCGCCACCGCCTCGACCCGCCGCAGCAGCGCCCGCGTGCCGATCCGCTCGGCGTGCGTACGGGCCAGGCACTCCCGCACGATCTCCCGCCAGGCGTCCGGCAGTTCGGGCGAGAGCCGCAGCTCGTCGGTGCCCCGGGCGTACGCGGCGGCCGCGTCCCGGCGGGCCGTCGGGGTGCCGCCGGGCAGCGGGAAGGAGTCGGTGAGCAGCAGATGGGCGAGGACGCCGAAGGCCCAGACGTCCGCCGACGGGCGGATCCGGCGGCCCCGTTCGCCGATCTCCGCCCACAGCAGCTCGGGCGGCGTGTAGTCGGGCGTGGAGAAGGCGGGCGTGTACGCGTGCGTGCCCTCCAGCTCCGCCGCCATGTTGAAGTCGGCCAGCCGCGCCGAACCGTCCTTCATCAGCAGCACATTGGCCGGTTTCAGGTCCCCGTGCACCCACCCCGCCTGATGCAGCTGGGCCAGCCCCTCGCAGATCTGGGCGAGCAGCGGCCCGGGTTCCGCGGGCCGTACGCCGTGCAGGGAGCCCTCCGCCTTCTCCAGTACGAGGACGGTGGCGCCGTCCAGCTCCGGGTGCCCGGGGTCGTCGACCACCACGGTCTCGTACATGCGGATCAGCCGCGGTCGCTTCAGTCTGCGGTACAACTCGACCTCGCGCTCGACGAGTTCCCGCAGGTGTGCCAGCTGCCGGGGTGTTCCGGTGCCGGTGGGCAGGAACTTCAGGGCGGCGGTGCGCGGGGTGCCGTCGGTGGTGCGGCGGGCCGCGTAGACGCTGCCGAAGGCGCCCGTGGCGAGGGGGTCGCGCACCTCCCAGACGCCGACCCGGTAGCCGCGGGGCACCGGGACGGCGTACGGCTCGGTCATCCGGTCGCCCGTCCGGAGGGTGCCGTCAGGACGACCAGGTCGTCCTCGCGTACGAGGTCGAAGCGGAGTGCCAGGGAGACCAGCGACTCCTTCTTGCCGTTGAGGCGCGGGCCGGGGTCCGCCTCGTCGGGGCCGGGCTTGAGGCGCAGCTTCACGGCGAGGTAGTCGATGTTCCACTGCACCGAAGTGCGGGACGCGGCGGGCCAGTTGGGGCTCAGCCGGTCCACCACCTGGTCGACGGTGGGCAGCGGGGCGTGCGGCTCGCCGCGCAGCCGGGGTTCGCACAGGGCGGCCAGGACCGCGAAGTACCGCTTGGAGGGGTCGAGGGCGAAGGCGGCGGCGGTGGTGTCGCCGTCCCGGGCGCTCTCCCCGTCCAGATAGTCGTGGCGCGGCGCCCACACCTCGACCGGCAGCAGATCACCGGCCGCGGGCAGCACGATCCGCGAGAACTCGAAGGGCACGGGCGCGTCGAGGCGCCCCGGCCCCACCTTGATGTGCTCGCCGGCCCCTTCCGGGTTCTCGACGACGTACGTCTGGTCCCTGCTCAGGTTGCTGAGGATCCAGAAGGCTCCCTGCGCGGTGATCTCACCGGCTCTGCGGGACACCCCGTCATGGGCGATCCGCAGGTCGTTCTCCCGGTCGGAGCGTCCGAAGGTGAGGCGCTCGCCGGGGGCGAGCCTGATCTGGGTGCGGTGCTGCTCGTCCTCCGTGGTCGGCGGAGGTACCACGATGATGCTGTACAAGGTGCGTCTCCCCGTGCCTGACGGCTACCCGGTTCAGAGTAGGGCGACGCACCAGGGCCGTGTCTCCCCTCGTACGGGTGAGACACGGCCCTTGGATCAGGATTGGCGCGAACTGTTCAGTCGCGAACGAGGTGTTCGGGAACGGTTCAGTAGCGCGGTCGCGCGAACCACGCCGTGCCGCTGGACACCACCGGAGCGGCGGTGATGATGGCGCCGAACACGACCCACAGCAGCGGGAAGATGATCGCGGAGGCCATGCCCGTGTCGAGGCCGACGAAGAGGAAGATCAGGCCGACGATCGTGCCGAGCGCGCCGTAGATGACCGTGGTGATGCGGACACCCTGGCCGCCCCGGCCGAACTTGACGCCCAGCGTGATGGAGAGGGCCGCCAGCGCGAGCGCGAAGATGCCGATGCCCGCGATGAGACCGGCCGCGGCGTCCCCGATGTCGCCGATCCCGTCGAACGGGTCGTCGGAGGAGGAGCTGTAGGAGTCCGCCGCGTCCGACACGTCGTTCACGAACGCAGCGATGTACAGGTAGACGAGACCGGCCAGGATCTGCACGGCCGAGATGATGTAGAGGAAGACGCGGGCCGTCACCAGCAGGCCCGGCATCGACTGCGGCACCATGTTGACACCCGGGTAGCCGGGGTACGCCGGCTGCGGCGGGTAACCGGGGTAGCCCTGCTGCGGGGGGATGCCGGGCGCGGGGGGCTGCTGGGGGTAGCCGTAGCCGGGAGCGGGCGGCTGCTGCTGGGGCGGGGGCCCGTAAGGATTGTTCGGATCGCCGAAACTCATGGCGGGGTTTCCTCCGTTTACCGAATGTGCGGGGACGACGAGCGGCACGGTTCGGAGGAAGGTTCAACAGATGCGGTTCGTCCCCCCGGTACAGCCCGCGGCACTGTGGCGTCAATCGTTCTTCAGTGGCCGGTTCGTTGTCCAGCCGCAATTCATATGTGTTGTGCAAGTGCAACATCGCTGATCATGAGGGGCGCCGGGGGACCCGGATTGGAACCGGGGCCCCGTCATCCGCGAGGATGGGGACATGACCGCCCAGATTCTCGATGGCAAGGCCACCGCAGCCGCGATCAAGTCCGATCTGACCGCCCGCGTGGCGGCGCTGAAGGAGAAGGGCGTCACGCCCGGCCTCGGCACGATCCTCGTCGGGAGCGACCCCGGCAGCCAGAAGTACGTCGCCGGCAAGCACCGCGACTGCGCCGAGGTCGGCATCGCCTCCATCCAGCGCGAACTGCCGGAGACGGCGACGCAGGAGGAGATCGAGGCGGTGGTGCGGGAGCTCAACGAGGACCCCGCGTGCACCGGTTACATCGTCCAGCTGCCGCTCCCCAAGGGCATCGACGAGAACCGCATCCTGGAGCTGATGGACCCGGACAAGGACGCGGACGGCCTCCACCCGATGAACCTCGGCCGTCTGGTCCTCAACGAGCCCGCCCCGCTGCCCTGCACCCCCAACGGCGTCCTCACCCTCCTGCGCCGCTACGGCGTGGAGATCAAGGGCGCCGAGGTCGTGGTCGTCGGACGCGGTGTCACCATCGGCCGCCCGATGCCGCTGCTGCTGACCCGGCGCAGCGAGAACGCGACCGTGACCCAGTGCCACACCGGCACCCGCGATCTGTCGGCCCACCTCAAGCGCGCCGACATCATCGTCGCCGCCGCCGGTTCCGCCCACCTCATCCGCCCCGAGGACGTGAAGCCGGGCGCCGCCGTCCTCGACGTCGGTGTCTCGCGCAGCGCCGAGGGCAAGATCGTCGGCGATGTCCACCCCGGGGTCGCCGAGGTGGCCGGCTTCATCTCCCCGAACCCGGGCGGTGTCGGACCGATGACCCGGGCCCAGCTGCTGGTCAACGTGGTCGAGGCGGCGGAGCGCAGTGCCGGCTGACGCGCGTCCGGAGGCCTCCGGGAACGACGACATGGAGGTGCGGGACGCGATCAGCGCGCCCGACGCCGAGGGGAAGCCGCGCCGCGCCACCCGCCGCTTCCCGCTGTTCACGAGGGACACCGCACGCCCCGAGGGCGGCGGCCGCGCCGCTCCCGGCGACGCCCCGGCGCCCGCCCGGCAGTGGCCGATCCTCGCCGTCCTGGCCACGGTCGCGATCGGCCTGCTGGTCACCGCCCTCGACAACTTCCGCGTCGGCTGTCTGCTGATCGGCGCCGCGCTGCTCGCCGGCGGCGTACTGCGCTGGCTGGTCCGGGACGTCGGCATGCTCGCGGTCCGCTCCCGCTTCACCGACATCCTCACCTACGGCGTGCTCGGCTCCGTGATCGTCCTGCTGGCGCTGATGGCCCAGCCGAGCCCCTGGCTGGTGCTGCCGTTCCTCAAGGACACCCTGCACTTCACGATCGACGGCTAGGCACAACGCGTACGTACGTCAACGGCGGCCCGTCCTCTCCCCCGAGTAAGGACGGGCCGCCGTCTGCGTCCACCTTCTTGCACGGTGAACGGCCTGTTCAACGGCTGTCAGAGCGCTGTGGCACGGAAGTGACCGTTCCGCTACGGTGTCCGGTCCCTGCCACAAGCGGAACCGATCACCCGCCCCGTGTCGTCCGACAGCGTGGAGGTGAGCGATGGGCGCCTGGCAACCGCTGCCGGACGATCTGCCGCCGGAGGTGCGGCACTTCGTGGAGCAGTTGCGGCGGATCAAGGACCGCACCAACCTCAGCCTGGCCTCGCTGGGTGCGCGCACCGCGTACAGCAAGTCGTCCTGGCACCGCTATCTCAACGCCGGCCAGCCGCCGCCCCGGCAGGCCGTGGTCGCGCTGTGCGGGATCGCCGGGCTCGCCGAGACCGACATCGAACGCGTCCGGGTCCGCTGGGAGCTCGCCGTCCAGGCCTGGCCCCGCCCGGTGACCGTCCCGGCGCCGCCGGCCGGCGCGGAGGAGTACGAGGACGACCCGACGCTCCCGTGGTGGGAGGAGCCGCCGCAGCCACCGCAGCAGACCCGGGACAGCGGCCGGCTGCTCCGGTACGCGGGACTGCTGTTGCTCCTGCTGCTCGTGCTCGCGGCTGTCGGAGTCGTGGTGTTCGGGTGAGCTTCGTACGGGAGTGACGGGTGTTGCGACATGTGTGCGCCCTGTGTGTCGATGTGTTGACAAGTTTGCGTATTTGCAACGAAGTCGTTCAACAACCGAGTTAGCGTGGCCAATCGGGACGGTCCGGGACGTCCCGTCGCTGGAGGACTGGACCTGGGCATGCTGGGCGTGCAACGGTGCATGCCCACAGCCCCGATGCACCCGTGCGCCCCCACCCCGGGAACTGAGATCCTTACTGGGCGCATCCCTTTGGGTAGCCAGACGGGGACTCGGCAGAGGGCACATGCGCGGGGGAACAGACCAGCACCAACCGGGGGGAAGAGGGGGGAAGCAATGCCTCGTTGGAGGGCCTTGCCGGATGAACTGGATCCGCAGGTCAGGGAGTTCGCCAGCCAACTGCGGCGGCTCGTGGACCGCAGCGGACTGAGCATCGCGGCGGTGGCCGACCGCACGGGCTACAGCAAGACGTCCTGGGAGCGTTATCTCAACGGCAGACTCCTCGCGCCCAAGGGCGCCATCGTCGCACTGGCCGAGGTCACCGGCACCAATCCCATCCACCTGACGACGATGTGGGAACTCGCCGAGCGTGCCTGGAGCCGCTCCGAGATGCGCCACGACATGACCATGGAGGCCATCCGGATCTCCCAGGCGCGCGCCGCGCTAGGGGAGTTCGGGGCGCCTCCGGCCAACGCCAAGGGCAGCAAGACCGCCCGCAAGAGCACCAGCGCGACGGCGACCCCGGGGGTGGCCGGGCCCGCGGGCGTGGCCCCGACCGTGCCGCCGCAGCCGGCCTCGCCCGAGGTCCGGGACGCCACCCCGCAGACGGCTCGCGAGGGCGGCAACTCGTGGGGTGTCGCCGGGTACAACGGCCCCTCCTCCTCGGGCGGACGCGCCCCGGAGAACGGCGCCGCCCGTCCGTCGCCGGTGCCGGGGCAGCCGTACGGCGAACCCCAGGGCCGGCCGATCGGCGAACCCCCGCAGGGGCCCCGGCCCGCCACGACCCCCGGCGGTGGTTCCGGCGGGAAGCGGCGGCTGACGATGTTCCTCGCCGGGGTCATCGGAGTGCTCGTCGTGGTCGCCGCCGCGTACTTCCTGACGGACGGCGGCGAGAAGAAGAACGAAGGCGGGGGCGCCTCGCCCTCCCCGACCGCCACCACCTCCGTCCAACTCCCGCCCGGCGTCCAGTGCAGCGGTGCCTCCTGCACCGGCAAGGACGCCGAGACCATGGGATGCAGCGGAGACCTGGTGACCACCACCGCCACCGCGACCGTCGGCACCACGGTCCTGGAGGTCCGCTACAGCAAGACGTGCGGCGCGGCATGGGGGCGTATCACCCAGGCCGCACAGGGCGACGAGGTCGTGGTGAGCGTCGGCAAGACCAAGGAGAACGGCTCGATCACCGAGGCCGGCGACACCATCGCGTACACGCCGATGGTGGCGGTGAAGGACGCGGGCGACGCCGTGGCCTGCGCGACGCTGGCGGCGGGGGAGAAGGGCTGCACCAAGTAGGCGCCGAAGACGGCCGAGCGGTCGCGGACCGCTGAGAAACAATTTCAGAATCACAGGCATGGCCGGATGAATCGTGGGCACGCGAACCGTACCCCCACGGGAGTCCGGCCATGTCGGTTTCCCCTTGCGGCGGCCGCCCCGGTCCCCCCTCTCCCGGACGGACGGGCGGCCGCCCCCTTCTTTTTCCGGCCCCGTTCCCGCATCTGTGGGGTGGGCCACAGGGACCCGGCGGTCCGAGATCCCGGATGCGCGATAGCCTGACCGGTGGATCTCTTACCTGCCGATATGCGGCTCCGCCGCGGGCAAGAGATCGATCATTTGTACGTCCGCCAGCCCTGGGGCAGTGACGCCCCACCGCCAGCTGTCCTACGGAGAACGCCATGACCCGCACTCCCGTGAACGTCACCGTCACCGGCGCGGCCGGCCAGATCGGTTACGCCCTGCTCTTCCGCATCGCCTCCGGCCAGCTGCTCGGCGCGGACGTGCCGGTCAAGCTCCGCCTCCTGGAGATCACCCCGGCGCTCAAGGCCGCCGAGGGCACCGCGATGGAACTGGACGACTGCGCGTTCCCGCTGCTCCAGGGCATCGACATCTCGGACGACCCGAACGTCGCCTTCGACGGCGCCAACGTAGCCCTCCTGGTAGGCGCCCGCCCCCGTACCAAGGGCATGGAGCGCGGTGACCTCCTGGAGGCCAACGGCGGCATCTTCAAGCCGCAGGGCAAGGCCATCAACGACAACGCCGCGGACGACATCAAGGTCCTCGTCGTCGGCAACCCGGCCAACACCAACGCCCTGATCGCCCAGGCCGCCGCCCCGGACGTGCCGGCCGAGCGCTTCACCGCGATGACCCGCCTCGACCACAACCGCGCGCTGACCCAGCTCGCGAAGAAGACGGGCACCACGGTCGCCGACATCAAGCGCCTGACCATCTGGGGCAACCACTCCGCCACCCAGTACCCCGACATCTTCCACGCGGAGATCGCCGGCAAGAACGCGGCCGAGGTCGTGGGCGACGAGCAGTGGCTCGCCGACACCTTCATCCCGACCGTCGCCAAGCGCGGCGCCGCGATCATCGAGGCCCGTGGCGCGTCCTCCGCCGCGTCCGCCGCCAACGCCGCCATCGACCACGTCCACACCTGGGTCAACGGCACCGCCGAGGGCGACTGGACCTCCATGGGCATCCCGTCGGACGGCTCCTACGGCGTCCCGGAGGGCCTGATCTCCTCGTTCCCCGTCACCACCAAGGACGGCCAGTACGAGATCGTCCAGGGTCTGGACATCAACGAGTTCTCCCGCGCCCGGATCGACGCCTCCGTCGCCGAGCTCGCGGAGGAGCGCGAGGCGGTCCGCGCCCTCGGCCTCATCTGAGCCCGCCTCTGTAGGAAGCGGCTTCTGTCACGAGCCTGCACGGGCCCTGTTCCGGTTTCTTCCGGGGCGGGGCCCGCGCCCGTTTTCACCGCTACCGTCAAGAACGTTACCCGCCAAGGTGATTCGGGGGGTTCGCGATGGGCGGATGGAACGGTCAGAACGGTCACAGCTCCGGTTCCGACGAGCACGAGCCGAGCGAGGAGAGGGGCCAGGCGGCCTGGGGTGCGCAGGGTCAGGGCGGCTCTTCACCGCCCTGGGCCTCGGCGGAGACACAGACCTCGCACACACCGCCGCCCTGGGTCCCGGACCGGATGCGGACGGACAGCACCCCGTTTCCGGTGCCGCCGGCGCCGCCCGTACCACCGTCTCCCGGCCCGCGCCGGTTCCTGGTGATCCTCACCGCGATGGCCGTGCTGGGCGCGGGCGTCGGCGCGGGTGTCTGGTTCGTGACCCGCGAGGGGGTGACGGGCGCCGGAGGCACCCCGGGACCGGGCGTCGTCGTCACGACCGCGCCACCGAAGACATCGGGGACGCCGGGGACCACACCGCCCGAGACCCCTCCGGAGTCCACCACTCCGCCGCCCTCGCCCGTCGACTCGCCACCGCCGAGCCCCGCCACCGGCTACCGCGTCATCGAGGACCCCGTCGGCTACACGCTCTTCGTGCCCGAGGACTGGACCCGCAGACAGGAACAGGGCGTGAAGGCCCCCGTGGTCTTCTACGACGACCCCGCCGACGGCCGCCAGCTGCACATCTTCCTGGTGACGGAGGACGACGACCGGGACTCCCTCTTCCAGGCCGAGAACAGCCCCGACTTCGGCCTTGTCCACCTCAACGGCTACCAGGCCCTGGAGCGCGACGAGGGCGCCACCTGGTCCGAGCTCACCTACCGCTACGACGACGAGGACAAGGGCCCGCGCCAGGTGATCGACCATCGCTTCAAGGCGGCCGAGGACACCTACTACGCGATCCGAGCGAGCGGCCCCGAGGACATGTCCCTCGCGCAGATCCGCGAGCCGCTCACCCAGGCGCTCAGCTCGTTCTGCCTGCGCGACCAGCTCTGCCTCTGACGGCACGCTCTCTTCGTCCGGTCAGCCGACGGGTGACTTGACCCGCGCAGACCCGGCGGCCACCCGGGAGCGCCCCGAGCCGTACCCGGCGACCACCGCCGCCGTCGCGGCCAGCACCAGCAGGGCGACGATGCGCAGGGCGGGCCCCATGCCCTGTGAGAAACCGTCGTGCGAGCCGAGGGCCGTGCCGGTGACGGCCACCCCGAGGGCCGCGCCGATCTCCCGCGCCGAGGTGCCGAGTCCGGAGCCGAGGCCCGCCCGGTCCGCCGGGAGCGAGGTCACCACACCGAGGGTCAGCGCCGGCATGCTCAGCCCCGTACCGGCGGAGATGACCAGCAGCCAGCAGGCGTACGCCGCGTAGGGCGTGCCCGCGTCCACCGTGGACGCGCCGAGCAGCCCGAGTCCGATCAGCGCGAGCCCGCCACCGATCACGAGCCGGGGGTACGACGTCCAGCGGGCCGCCAGCTTCGGCATCACCGCCATCCCGACGATCAGCGGAACGATCGCGACACCGGTGCGGGCGGGCTCGTAGCCCTTGACGCCTTGCAGGTACTGCGAGTTGACGTAGAACAGGGCGAACAGGCCGAAGAAGCCGGTGGCCAGGCCGAGGGTCGTGGCGCGCAGCCGGGGCGCGGCGAAGAC
Source organism: Streptomyces sp. NPDC046909 (assembly GCF_040644695.1). Classification (NCBI taxonomy): domain Bacteria; kingdom Bacillati; phylum Actinomycetota; class Actinomycetes; order Kitasatosporales; family Streptomycetaceae; genus Streptomyces; species Streptomyces sp. NPDC046909. The sequence goes on from NZ_JBEYXC010000010.1 coordinate 271,974, forward strand.
GCGCGGGTCGAGGAGCGGGGTGCGGGAGCGGAGGGCGTGGGCGACGAAGGCCGCCAGCAGGAGGGCGCCCGCGGCGAAGGCCACGAGGATGCGCGGGGAGCCCCAGCCGTACGCCGGGCCCTCGATGATGCCGAACAGGACCGCGACCAGGCCCGCCGTGAGGAGGGCGGTGCCGAGGGGGTCGGGGTGGTTGTCGGGGGCGCGGTCGGTGCGGGGGGTCGTCACCGCGACGGCGAGGGCCAGCAGCGCCGCCAGCGGGACCATGAGCGCGAACAGGGCACGCCAGGACAGGAACTGGCCGACCAGACCGCCGCCGAGGTTGCCCGCCATGCCGCCCAGGCCGATCGCCAGGGTCCAGGACGCCATGGCCTGGGCGCGGTGTTCGGGGCCGGCGAGCCGCATCAGGATCGACAGGGTGGCGGGCGTGATCAGCGCGGCTCCGGCGCCGGAGATACCGCGTCCCGTGATCAGCAGCGCCGGGCCGGAGGCGAGGGCGCTGGTGGCGGCGCCCGCCCCGAACAGGGCCAGCCCGGTGAGCAGGGCGCCCTTGCGGCCGTATCGGTCGCCGAGGGCGCCGGCCGGGACGAGGAGGGAGGCGAAGACGATGACGTACGCGTCGACCGTCCACAGGATCTCGGTGTGGGAGGGGTGCAGGGAGGATGAACTCAGCTGGGGGATCAGGAGGTTGATGGCGGCGACCATGCTCTGGGCCACGAGGACGCAGGCGCAGAGGGCGAGGAGCGTGGAGCGTTTGAGGGCGGGCGGGTTCGGGGCGGGCGAGGGCATGGCTCCTCCGGGGAGCTCGGTGGGTTGGTGGGGGATGCCCTGTCACCGTAGGGTCGATGCTGTCCTGCACTCCAGTGCAAGCTTTGCAAGGGGTCGATGCGTGTGACGCAATCCGCGAACCTGGACCTGAATCTGCTGGTCGCCCTGGATGTGCTGCTGGAGGAGCAGAGCGTCGGAGGCGCCGCCCGCCGCCTCCATCTCTCCGAACCCGCCATGTCCCGCACCCTCGGCCGGATCCGCAAGGCGCTCGGTGATCCCGTGCTGGTGCGGGCCGGGCGGCGGATGGTGCCGACCCCGCACGCGCTCGCCGTACGGGCAGAGGTGAGCGCGGTCGTGGAGCGGGCGCGGGTGCTGTTCGCGCCGGGCCGGGACGCGGATCTGCGGACCGTGGAACGGACGTTGACGATCATCGGGCATGACGCCATCGCCGCCGCCTGCGGTCCCGCCCTGTTCGCCCGCGCCGCCGAGGAGGCGCCCGGCATCAGGGTGCGGTTCCTCGCGGAGACCCATATCGACGCGCCCTTCCTGCGGCAGGGAACCGCCGATCTGGAGGTGGGGGTCGTCGACACCTCGGCGCCCGAGGTGCATGTGGAGTCCCTGTACGAGGACCGGATGCTGGGGGTCGTGCGGGCCGGACACCCGTTGCTGGAAGGGGAGTTGACGCCGGAGCGGTACGCCTCGGAGGTCGATCACCTCATTGTGTCGCGGCGGGGCAAGCTGCATGGGCCGATCGACGAGCGGCTCGCCGAACTGGGGCTGCGGCGGCGGGTGGTGGGGAGTGTGGGGACCTTCCCGGCCTCGCTGTTCGTCATCCGGGACACCGATCTCGCCGGGCTGATCAGCTCCTGGAGCGTGCCGTTGGCGGACAGTCTGGGGCTGGCCGTGTTCGACGTACTGCTTGAACTGCCGCCGCTGCGGCTGGGGTTGGCGTGGCATCCGCGGCATGACGCGGATCCGGCGCATGCGTGGTTGCGGGAGGCGGTGCGGGGCGTACTGGCGGAGTGGTCAGGGGGAGGGAGCGGTGGGGGTGGCGGGAGCGGTGGGGGTGGCGGGGGCGGTGGGGGCGCCTCGACGTAGCCGTTTCTCGAACCAGTGGCTGGCGTAGACGTGGTCGTCGTACGCCGGGATCTCCTGGTAGCCGCATGCCCGGTACATCGCCTGCGCCTCGGTGAGTGTGGCGTGGGTGTCGAGTCGTACGGTGGTCAACTGCCGTTCCATGGCGGCCTGTTCGAGTTCCGCGAGGATGCGTCGGGCCAGGCCCAGGCGGCGGGCCTCCGGGTGGACCCAGACGTGGCGGATCTCCCCGACGCCCGAGGACAGGCGGCGCAGCGCCCCGCAGCCCACCGGCCGGCCCTCCTCGTACGCGACGAAGAACGCGCCGGCGTCACCGGAGACCTCCTCGGGGCGGACGAGGTCGGACTTGTCGAAGCCCTCCGGGAAGCGGGCCTCGATGTCGGCGGCGTAGGCGTCGAGGCAGGCGCGGGCGTCCGGGGCGTGGCCGTCGACGAGGGTGACCGTGATGGCCGCGAGGCGCAGCAGGCGGCGGGTGGTGGCCAACGCGGCGGTCAGGTCGGTGCGTTGGGTATCGGTGAGGCCGGAGAGGAGACCCGCGGCGAGGGCGTCGGCGCGGCGGTTCTGCTCCTTGACCTCGGTGCGCCCTGCCGGGGTCAGCTCGACCGTGCGCAGCCGGTTGTCGTGCGGGTGCACGCTGATCCGGACCATCCCCTGGGCCTCCAGCGTCTTCGCCATCCGGCTCAGATACCCGGCGTCCAGCGCGAGCCGGCTCCTCAGCTCGCGCAGGGACACCCCGTCGCCGATCTCGAAGAGCAGCCGGGCCTCGCCGAGGGGGCGGTCCTGGCCGAGGTAGTGGTCGTCGAGTGCGCCGATGCGGCGGGTGAAGTAGCGGTTGAAACGGCGGAGGGCCGCGACCTGGTCCGTCGGCACGGGGTTCGTGTGCGCTGGGTCTGTGTGGGCAGGCTCCATGTTCTTTGACTTTAGTCAAAGGTTGCGGTGGGGTCCAGGGATGCGTTCATCAGGCGGCGGCCGATCTTCTGCGCCGCCTCTCGCAGCTCGCGCGGTTTTACGATCCGGAACGGGACGGGGAGCTCCGTGAGCTGTCGGGCGTACCACTCCGGTTCGTCGGTCGTGGCGAGCAGGCGGGTGGTCCGGGCGTCCCGTGGCTCGGGGCGGCCCAGGCTGCGGGGGAGCCAGGCGGCCACCTGGTCGGCCGGAGCCTCGACGATGACCTCGATCTCGTTCGACCAGCCCTCGGCGAGGTGTTCCTCCAGGGTTTCCAGTGGGTCGAGGTGCTCGGGGGGTGTGAAGTCCGCTTCGAGGACCGTGACACCCGCGATCCGGTCGACGCGCAGGATCCGGCGGGCGTCGGCGTAGTGCGACCGGCACAGCAGGTACCAGCGGCCGTGGCGGACGACGACCGCCCACGGGTCGACCTCCATGGTGCGTACGCCCTTGGCGCCGAGGTCGTAGTCGAGGCGGACCTGGTGGTGGGCGGTCGCGGCCTGGACCAGGGTCGCGGTGGTGGCGGGGTCGGGGGCGGTGGCGTCGGGGGCGGTGGCGTCGGGGCCCCGGGTGCTGATCCGGCGTACCGCCTCCGCCGGGTGGGCGACCGGTTCGGGCAGTACGCGCACGATCTTGCCGAGCGCGCCGCCCACGGGGGTGGTCGGGTCCGCGGCGTCGTGATGGCCGTCCAGTACGGCCATCACCAGGGCCAGCGCCTCCTCCGAGGTGAACATCAGCGGGGGTACGCGGGCGCCGCGGCCGACGCGGTAGCCGCCGTACGGGCCGCGTGTGGAGTCGATGGGGATACCGGCCTCGCGGAGGACGGCGACATAGCGGCGGGCGGCGCGTTCGGAGACGCCGAGGCGGGTGGCGAGGCGGTCGGCTGTGATGCCGGGGGTGTTGTGGAGGTGTTCCAGGGCGAGGAGGGTGCGGGCGGTGGGGCTCTCATCGGGTTTCATCGTCGTCATCGCTCATCGCTCGGATTCCGGTCGTGGATCGTCCGGAATGGACCGTAGCGTGATCGGCATGAGTGAGGACATGAGTGAGGGCGGCATCGGCGAGAGCATCCTTCTGGAGCCGCCCGTCGCGGGCAGCGAGGTCGACACCCTGATCGGCTCCCTGGAACGGCAGCGCAGGACGTTCGCCTGGAAGTCCGAGGGGCTGGACGCGGCCGGGCTGAACACCAGGGTCGGGGCCTCCACGATCACGCTGGGCGGGCTGCTCAAGCATCTGGCGCTGGTCGAGGCCGACTACTTCACCCTGCGACTGCTCGGGAAGGACCCGGGCGCGCCCTGGAACACCGTCGACTGGGACGCCGAGCCGGGCTGGGAGTGGCGCTCGGCCGCCTCCGACAGCCCCGAGGAGCTGTACGCGCTGTGGCAGGCGGCGGTGGCGCGATCGCGGGCGAACATCCGGGAGTTCCTCGCCGACGGTGGCGTCGACCGGCCCGTCGCCTACACCTCGCCGCGCGGGGAGTCGCCGAGCCTGCGGCGGATCCTGGCGGACCTCATCGAGGAGTACGCCCGCCATGTCGGGCAGGCGGACCTGATCCGGGAGGCGGTCGACGGGCGGGTGGGGGAGGACCCGCCGGCCGACTTCCAGGCGTGGTCAGGTGCTCTGTAGTTCTTCCTGAAGCTTCCCCACGTCCACCGACTCGTCCGCCGAGGGTGTCGCGGTCGGCACCGGCTTGTCGTAGTCCGTGAAGGTCAGTGTCATGTCGGTGCCGTCGCCCCGCTGGATCGCCTTCACCAGCCGGTGCGGCGAGTCCGAAGTGACGTACAGGACCGTCCTGTTGCCGTCCTCCGTGCCCGTCAGCGGAATCACCTTCGTGCCGTCGACCGTGGTCTCGTCGCCCTTCGTGAGCGCGTTGGCGTCGTCGGAGCCGTCGCCCTCGACCTCCTTCTGGAAGGAGGTCAGATCGCAGGTGTCGGCCATGCCCTTGAGCATGGCGTCGTTCGTGGAGCCGTGGATGTAGCGGTTCTTGAAGAGCTCGGCGACCGCGTCGCCCTGGCTGCCGGGCACCTGAGCCTTCCAGAAGGTGCGGTCCGGTTTCATCCACACCTCGTCGCCCTGTTTGACGATCTCGACGCTGCCGCCGCCCGCGCCCATCTTCATCGAGCCCACGCAGTTGCCGTCCTGGTCGAGGGCGAGGTCCATCGAGGTCGGCTGGGTTCTGCTGGCCGTCGTGCTCGTACTGCGGTCCGTCAGCCTCAGATGGACGGACCCGGCGTCGAGGAGATTGTCCTTCGCCTGGTCGGCGAGTTGCCGTGCGCTCAGGTCGTCGCCGTCGTCCGCGGCGACGAGGACCGGTGAGAGCAGAAGTACCGCTGTCGCGCAGATCAGTGCTTTCCCTGTCATGTGCCACCTCCGCACCACTCCTCAGCGTACGATTCGCCCCTCTTTGTCCGCATGTTCAGTGACGCCGCACACTTTCGGGCATCGATTGCGCATGCAATGAGGGGGTCCGGGCAGGCGGTGACGGTCCCCGTGAGTGAGACGTCTGTGACTCAGGGGCACCGAACAGGAACGGAAGGCAACACCGATCATGGCCGGACAGCACGAGAGGCATGCGCGGCGCTCGCAGCGGCAGGCGCAGCACACGATCCACGCGGGCGGCGAGTGGCACGCGGCCCGCTCCGGCGCGACCCGTGACATCCTCGACCCCGCGGACGCGCGGCCCTTCGCCGTCGTCGCCGAGGGCGACGAGCGGGACACCGACCTCGCGGTCGCCGCCGCGCGGGAGGCCTTCGACCACGGCGACTGGCCGCGCACCCCCGTCTCCGAGCGTGCCGCGCTGCTCTACCGTGTCGCCGATTCCCTGATGCGCGACCGCGAACGGCTCGGCCTGCTGGAGAGCCGGGACGCGGGCAAGACCCTCGAAGAGGGCCGCGTCGACATCGACTGTGTCGCCGACGCCTTCCGCTACTTCGCCGGCCTCGTCGCCGCCGAGGCCCCCGGCCGGGTCGTCGACGCGGGCTCGCCCGAGGTCCACAGCGTCGTCGTACACGAGCCCGTCGGTGTCTGCGCGCTGATCACACCCTGGAACTACCCGCTGCTCCAGGCCAGTTGGAAGATCGCCCCGGCGCTCGCGGCCGGCAACACCTTCGTCGTCAAGCCGAGCGAGATCACCCCGCTGACGACGATCGCCCTGATCGAGCTGCTGGTGGAAGCGGGTCTCCCGGCCGGTGTCGCCAACATCGTGACCGGGCCGGGCGGTTCGGTCGGCGCGCGGCTCGCCGAGCACCCCGACGTCGATCTCGTCTCCTTCACCGGCGGCCTGGTCAGCGGCACCAAGGTCGCGCGGGCCGCGGCCCCTTCGGTCAAGAAGGTCGCCCTCGAACTCGGCGGCAAGAACCCCAACGTGGTCTTCGCCGACGCCTGCGCCACGGACGAGGGCTTCGACACCGCCGTCGACCAGGCCCTCAACGCCGCCTTCATCCACAGCGGGCAGGTCTGCTCCGCGGGTGCCCGCCTCATCATCGAGGAGTCGGTCAGCGAGCGCTTCGTCGCCGAACTCGCCGACCGGGCAAGCCGCATCCGCCTCGGCCGCGGCACCGACGACGGCGTCGAGTGCGGCCCGCTCGTCTCCGAGCAGCAGCGCGCGAAGGTGGAGGCGTACGTCGCCTCGGCGCTGGCGGAGGGGGCGGTGCTGCGGACCGGGGGGAAGCGCCCGGAGGGGCTCAACGAGGGCTTCTTCTACGCGCCGACCGTCCTCGACGCCTGCCACCGCGAGATGAAGGTCGTCCGCGAGGAGGTCTTCGGCCCGGTCCTCACCGTCGAGACCTTCCGCACCGAGGACGAGGCCGTCGCGCTCGCCAACGACACCGAGTACGGCCTCGCGGGCGGCGTCTGGACCACCGACGCCGGCCGCGCCCGCCGCGTCGCGGGCCGCCTGCGTCACGGCACCGTCTGGATCAACGACTTCCACCCCTACCTCCCGCAGGCGGAGTGGGGCGGCTTCGGCAAGAGCGGCACCGGCCGCGAACTGGGCCCCGCCGGACTCGCCGAGTACCGCGAGACCAAGCACATCTACCAGAACCTCGCGCCCCGGCCCGTCCGCTGGTTCGCCGGCTGAGCGCACCTCGCCGACTGAGCACCCGCGCGGCTGAGCACCCCTCGCACGCACCACCCCTCAGGAGTACCCCCCATGCACAGGCACGACCACGACCACGATCACGAGTACGACTACGTCGTCATCGGCGGCGGCACCGCAGGATCCGTCATAGCCGCCCGCCTCACCGAGAACCCCGACACCACCGTCGCCGTCATCGAGGGCGGCCCCAGCGACGTCGGCCGCGACGACGTCCTGACCCTGCGCCGCTGGATGGGCCTCCTCGGCGGCGAACTCGACTACGACTACCCGACGGTGGAGCAGCCCCGCGGCAACTCCCACATCCGGCACAGCCGCGCCCGCGTCCTCGGCGGCTGCTCCTCCCACAACACGCTGATCGCCTTCAAGCCGCTGCCCTCCGACTTCGACGAGTGGGAGGCGAACGGCGCCAAGGGCTGGGGCGCGGTCCCCATGGAGGCGTACTACGCGCGGCTCCTCAACAACATCGTCCCCGTCGACGAGAAGGACCGGAACGCCATCGCCCGCGCCTTCGTCGAAGCGGCGCGGGAGGCGACGGGCGTCCCGCGCGTCGAGGGCTTCAACCGCAAGCCCTTCAACGACGGCGCCGGCTTCTTCGACCTCGCCTACCACCCCGAGAACAACAAACGGTCCTCGGCGTCGGTGGCGTATCTGCACCCGGTCATGGACGAACGCCCCAACCTGACCATCCTGCTGGAGACTTGGGCGTACCGGCTGGACCTGGACGGCACCCGCGCGCGAGGCGTGCAGGTGCGTGCCGCCGACGGCGAGGAGTTCACCGTACGGGCTCGTCGCGAGGTCGTGCTGTGCGCGGGCGCCGTCGACTCCCCGCGTCTGCTCCTGCACTCCGGCATCGGCCCGCGCGCGGACCTCGAAGCCCTCGGCATCCCGGTCGTCCACGACCTGCCCGGCGTCGGCGAGAACCTCCTCGACCACCCGGAGTCGGTGATCGTCTGGGAGACCCACGGACCGATCCCGGAGAACTCCGCGATGGACTCCGACGCGGGCCTGTTCGTCCGCCGCGACCCCGAACACCCGGGCCCGGACCTGATGTTCCACTTCTACCAGGTCCCCTTCACGGACAACCCGGAGCGCCTCGGCTACGAACGCCCCGCGCACGGCGTCTCGATGACCCCGAACATCCCCAAGCCGAAGAGCCGCGGACGCCTCTACCTGAAGAGCGCGGACCCGGCGGAGAAGCCCGCCCTCGACTTCCGCTACTTCACCGACGAGGACGACTACGACGCCCGCACCCTGGTCGACGGCATCCGTATCGCCCGCGAGATAGCGAAGACCGAACCGCTCGCGGGCTGGCTGAAGCGCGAGGTCTGCCCGGGCCCTGAGGTCGTCGGCGACGAGGAACTGAGCGAGTACGCCCGCAAGGTCGCGCACACCGTGTACCACCCGGCGGGCACCTGCCGTATGGGCGCCGTCGACGACGAACTCGCCGTGGTCGACCCGGAGTTGCGGATCCGCGGCCTCGACGGCATCCGTGTCGCCGACGCGTCCGTCTTCCCGACGATGACCGCCGTGAACCCGATGATCGGAGTGCTGATGGTCGGTGAACGGGCCGTGGACCTGATCGGAGGTGGTGCGTGATGAGTACCGCGATGGAGAGCAAGGAGAGCATGGAAAGCGCGGGGAACGCGGTCTTCTCCGTGGACGGCCTGTGGAAGGTGTTCGGCCCCAAGGCGGACAGGATTCCGGCCGATCCGGAGCTCGCCCGGCTGCCGGCCCCCGAACTCCGCGCCCGCACCGGCTGCACGGCCGCCGTCCGGGACGTCTCCTTCGACGTCCGCAAGGGCGAGGTCTTCGTCGTGATGGGCCTGTCCGGCTCCGGCAAGTCCACCCTCGTCCGATGTCTGACCCGGCTCATCGAACCGACGGCCGGCACGATCGCCATCGACGGGGAGGACGTCCGCGCCATGGACAAGTCCCGCCTCCGCGAACTCCGCCGCCACCGCGCCGCGATGGTCTTCCAGCACTTCGGCCTCCTCCCGCACCGCACGGTCCTCGACAACGTGGCGTACGGCCTGGAGATCCAGGGCGTGGGCAAGGCGGAGCGCCGGGAGCGGGCCGCCGAGGTCGTCGCGAAGGTCGGCCTGGACGGCATGGAACAGCGCAGGCCGAGCCAGCTGTCGGGCGGCCAGCGGCAACGCGTGGGCCTGGCACGGGCCTTGGCGGTGGACCCCGAGGTGCTGCTCTTCGACGAACCCTTCAGCGCCCTCGACCCCCTCATCCGCAGGGACATGCAGGAGGAGGTCGTCCGGCTGCACCGCGAGGAGGGCCGCACGATGGTCTTCATCACCCATGACCTGAGCGAGGCCCTGAAACTGGGTGACCGCATCGCCCTCATGCGCGACGGCCGCGTGGTCCAGCTGGGCACCCCGGAGGAGATCGTGGGCTCGCCCGCCGACGACTACGTCCGGGAGTTCGTCCGTGACGTCCCGCGCGAGCAGGTCCTGACGGTGCGCACGGCGATGCGTCCCGCGTCGGAGGCGGAGGCGGAGGCCGGGAACGGGCCTGCGGTGGCGCCGGGCGCGACGGTCTCGGAGGCGATCGAGGCGGTGGCGCGGGCGGGGGCTCCGGCGCGCGTCGTCGAACAGGGGCGCTGTGTCGGGGTGGTGGACTCGGACGCGCTGCTCGGGGTGGTGGCCGGGATCGCCAAGGAGGCCGTCTGATGGCAACCGTCACCGCTCCCGCCCCCCGCGCCCTCCCCGCCGTCCTCAAACACCGCGCCGTGCACAAGCTCCTCCTGCTTGCCGCGGCCGCCGCTGTCCTCGTCCCCCTCGCGAACGCCCGCTGGGCCGACGGCACTTGGCCCACCGCGCTCACCGTCGACCTCACCGACCCCCTCACCAGGGCCAGCGACTGGATCGTCGACAACCGGGACAGCCACCCCCTGTTCCTCTACTTCTTCGGCCATATCAGCAACGCGGTCGTCCTCTCCGTACGAGCCGTCTATCTGGTCCTTCTCGCCGCGGGCTGGGCCGGAGTGACAGCCCTCGGCGCCCTCGTCGCCTGGCGCGTCGCCGGGGTCAGGCTCGCCCTGGGCACCGCCGCCGCGTTCCTCACCTGCGGTCTGCTCGGCATGTGGGTGCCGACGATGCAGACGCTGGCCCTGATGGTGGTCGCCGTCCTGGCATCGGTGGCCGTGGGCGCCGTGCTGGGCCTCGCCGCGGGCCTGTCCGACCGCCTCGACCGCGCCCTGCGCCCCGTCCTGGACACCATGCAGGTGCTCCCGGCGTACGCGTACCTCCTCCCCGTGGTCATGGTCTTCGGCCTCGGCGTCCCCGCCGCCGTCCTCGCCACCGTCGTCTACGCCGCCCCGCCCATGGCCCGCCTCACCGCCCTCGGCCTGCGCGGCGCCGACAAGGAGGTCCTGGAGGCCGTCGAGTCCCTCGGCGCCAACGGACGGCAGCGCCTGCTGACCGCCCGCATCCCGCTGGCCCGCAAGGAACTCCTCCTCGGCCTCAACCAGACGATCATGATGGCCCTGTCCATGGCCGTCATCGCCTCGGTCATCGGCGCGGGCGGCCTCGGCGACCGCGTCTACCAGGCGCTCGCGTCCGTCGACGTGGGCGCGGCGCTGGCCGCCGGCATCCCGATCGTGCTGCTGGCCGTCGTACTGGACCGGGTGACGGGCGCGGCTGGCAGCGGTCGGGCCGAAGCCCTCCGCACCGGTGCCGCGGGCGGCGGCGGTACGTCGGCAACACCCCGCACCGGATGGGCGTACGCCGTCGTCGGCACCCTCGCCATCGCCCTCGCCGGACGTCTCATGGGCCGCCTCGACTGGCCCGACGCCTGGGTCGTGCAGGTCGCCGAGCCCGTCAACCGTGCCGTCGACTGGATGACCGACCATCTCTACTCCGGTGTCCCCGTCATCGGCGGCACCGCCGACTGGGCCGCCCACTTCACCACCTGGGTCCTCAACCCCGTCCGCGACGGCCTGCAATGGCTGCCCTGGTGGTCCGTGCTGCTCGTGGTCGCGGCCCTGGCCTGGCTGATCGGCACCTGGCGCACCGCGCTCACCGCGGTCCTCGCCATGGCCACGATCGGCGTGCTGGGCGTCTGGGGCCCCGCCCTGGACACCCTCTCCCAGGTGCTCGCGGCCGTCGCCGTCACGCTCCTCATCGGCCTCGCGACCGGCATCGCGGCGGCCCGCAGCGACCGCTTCGAACGGCTGCTGCGCCCCGTCCTGGACGTCTTCCAGACGATGCCCCAGTTCGTCTACCTGATCCCGGTGGTCGCCCTGTTCGGCGTCGGCCGCGCCCCCGCGGTCGCCGCGGCCGTCGTCTACGCGCTCCCCGCCGTCGTCCGCATCACCACCCAGGGACTGCGCCAGGTCGACCCGGCCGCGCTGGAGTCCTCGAACTCGCTCGGCGCGACCGCCTGGCAGCAGATCCGCCAGGTCCAACTCCCGCTCGCCCGCCCGGCGTTGCTGCTCGCCGTCAACCAGGGCGTGGTCCTGGTCCTCGCCGTCGTCATCATCGGCGGCCTCGTCGGCGGCGGAGCCCTCGGCTATGACGCCGTGTTCGGCCTCGCCCAGGGCGACCTCGCGACCGGCCTGGTGGCCGGCGCCGCGATCGTCTGCCTCGGCCTGATGCTCGACCGGGTGACCCAGCCGACGGAACGCCGTACGAAGAAGGGAGCGTGACATGCGCAGAAGAGAGCGTGACATGCGTATCCGTACGACCGCCGTAGTGGCCGGTGCCGCTTCCCTGCTGTTGCTGACCGGTTGCGGTGCCGCCGACATGACCCGGCAGGCCTCGCCCTTCGCCAACGCGCAGGGCGCCAGGACCGTGACCCTGTCCGTCCAGTCCTGGGTCGGCGCACAGGCCAACGTGGCCGTCGCGCAGTACCTGCTGGAGCACGAACTCGGCTATCGCGTCGACACCGTGCAGGTCGACGAGGTCCCCGCCTGGGACGCCCTCAGCCAGGGCCGCGTCGACGCCATCCTGGAGGACTGGGGCCACCCCGAGCAGGAACAGCGCTACGTCCAGGACAAGAAGACCATCGTGAACGGCGGCGGCCTCGGCGTCACCGGCCACATCGGCTGGTACGTCCCCACGTACTTCGCCAAGGAGCACCCGGACGTCACCGACTGGAAGAACCTCGACAAGTACGCCGACCGGATGCGCACCGCGGAGAGCGGCTCCAAGGGCCAGCTGATGGACGGCTCGCCCTCCTACGTCACCAACGACAAGGCGCTGGTGAACAACCTCAACCTGGACTACCAGGTGGTGTTCGCCGGCTCGGAGGCCGCCCAGATCACCCAGATCAGGCAGTTCGCCAAGGAGAAGAAGCCCTTCCTCACCTACTGGTACTCACCCCAGTGGCTGTTCGAGAAGGTCCCCATGACCGAGGTGAAACTCCCCGCCTACAAGGACGGCTGCGACACCGACCCCGAGAAGGTGGCCTGCGCCTACCCGCATACCCCGTTGCAGAAGTACCTCAACGCCGACTTCGCCCGCTCCGGCGGCACGGCGGCCGCCTTCCTGAAGAAGTTCAAGTGGACGACCGAGGACCAGAACGAGGTCTCCCTGATGATCGCCGACCAGAAACTGACCCCGGAGGAAGCGGCGAAGAAGTGGGTGGACAGCCACGAGGCCACATGGCGCACCTGGCTGCCCTGAGCCCCGTCACCTCACCGCATCTCCTCCACCAGCTCCGCCAGGATCGCCGCCGACCGACGCTGGAGGCCCGGCCCGAACGTGATCCGGGTGGCGCCCCGTTCCCCGAGATCGGCGGGGGACAGCTCCCCGCCGATCAGCGCGAACATGTTGAGCGGGCCGTGGATCCCGGACCGCAGCAACGGCAGTACGGTCACCGGGGCGCCGATCGGATACACACAGTCGGCGCCCGCCGCGGTGTACAACGCGGCCCGCTCGATGGCCTGTTCGGGATCGGTGACCCCGCGCACGAAGGTGTCGATCCGGGCGTTGACGAACAGCTCGTCCCCGGCCGCGTACCGCACCTCGGCGAGCCACTCGGCGTGCTGGTGCGGGTCCTTGAGGACACCCCCGTCGGAGTCCTCAAGGTTGCAGCCCACGGCACCCGCCTCCAGCAGCCGCTCCACCAGCTCCTTCGGAGCCAGCCCATAGCCGCCCTCGACATCCGCGGACACCGGAATGTCCACCGCCCGGGCGATCCGCGCCACCGCCGCGAACATCTCGTCCGCCGGCGTCGACCCGTCCTCGTATCCGAGCGAGGCGGCGATCCCCGCGCTGGGCGTGGCGAGCGCCCGGTACCCGGCGTCGGCGAGGACACGCGCACTGGACGCGTCCCAGGGGCCCGGCAGGACGAGCGGGTCGTCCGGCGCGGGGCGTCGGTGCAGCTTGTGGAAGATCTCGACCTTGCTCATGGTGTGTAGCCTCCCGGCGGGATACGACGGCTCACCATCACCCGGTTCCAGTTGTTGATGGCGACGACCAGGCCTATGAGATGGGCGAGCTGCCCCTCGTCGAAGTGCTTGGCGGCCCGCTCGTACACGGTGTCCGGCACGAACCGGTCCGTCACGACGGTCACCGCCTCCGTGAGCGCGAGCGCGGCCCGCTCCCGCTCGTCGTAGACGCCGTCCCCGGCCTCCTCCCACGCCGCCAGCAGATCCAACTGCCGCTCGCTCACCCCGTGTTCGCGGGCGATCCGCAGATGCATGTCGAGGCAGAAGGCACAGTGGTTGAGCTGCGAGGCCCGGATCACGACCAGCTCGGCCAGCGCGGGGTCCCCGAGCCCCCTCTTCGCGGCGGCACTCAGCGCGGACATGGCCTGCCCGACCGCCCGGTCCAGCAGCCGCGTACGCCCCGTCACTTGTTCCCCGGCCGGTAGTGCCCGGGCACGAGCCGACAGCTCACCCCGAACCGGTTCCACGCGTTGATGACGGTGATCGCCGCGATCAGCTGCGCCAGCTCCGCCTCCTCGAAGTGCTTGGCGGCCCGCTCGTACACCGCGTCCGGCACGAACCCGTCCGTCAGCACGGTCACCGCCTCCGTCAGCGCCAGCGCCGCGAGCTCCTGCTCCGTGTAGAAGTGCTCCGACTCCTCCCACGCGCTCAGCTGGACGATCCGCTCGACGCTCTCGCCCGCCGCGAGTGCCTCCTTGCTGTGCATGTCGACGCAGAGCGCGCAGTGGTTGATCTGCGAGGCCCGGACCTTCACCAGCTCAAGGAGCTTCGGATCGAGGCCCTTCCGCGCGGCCGCGTCCAGCCGGACCATCGCCTTGAAGACCTCGGGGGCCTGCTCGGCCCAGTTCAGCCGGGGGAGGTGCTCAGGGGCGTACTCCACGGTCGAGGTGGTGCCGTCGTTGTTCATGGTCATGCTGTCGACACTACGAGTGAGGCTGCCCACCGGTATGGTCCATTCCCATGCCGAAATCCTGGGCCACTCTGGGCGTCGACCTGCACCTCGAACCCACCGGCCCCGGCCTGCGCCGGGGACTGACCGACGCCCTGCGCGAAGCCGTCCGCACCGGCCGCCTCGCCCCCGGCACCCGGCTGCCCTCCTCCCGCACCCTCGCCGTCGACCTCGGCCTCGCCCGCAACACCGTCGCCGACGCCTACGCCGACCTCGTCGCCGAGGGCTGGCTCACCGCGAAACAGGGCTCCGGCACCCGGGTCGCCGACCGCGCCGTGGTCCTGCCCTCCGGCACCGGCCCCGGCCGCCGGGAACAGCACGGCCCCGCCCACGACTTCCGCCCCGGCCACCCCGACCTCACCGCCTTCCCGCGCACCGAGTGGCTCAAGGCCACCCGCCGCGCCCTCCTCGCCGCCCCGCACCACGCCCTCGGCTACGGCGACCCCCGAGGCCGCGTCGAACTCCGCACCGCCCTCGCCGGCTACCTCGCCCGAGCCCGCGGCGTCCGCACCGACCCCGACCGCATCCTCATCACCGCGGGCTGCGCCCACGCCCTCCGCCTCCTCGGCACCGTCCTCCGGGCCCGCGGCGCCCGCTCCGTCGCCGTGGAGTCGTACGGCCTCGACGTCCACTGGAACCAACTCACCGCGGCCGGCCTCCACGCTGCCCCGCTCCCCTTCGACGAACGAGGCACCGACCCGACGGAGCTGACGGACCAGGGAGCCGTCCTGCTCACCCCCGCCCACCAGTTCCCGATGGGCGTCCCCCTCCACCGCGACCGGCGCACCGCGGTCGTCGACTGGGCCCGCCGCACCGGAGGCCTGGTCCTGGAGGACGACTACGACGGCGAGTTCCGCTACGACCGCCAGCCCGTCGGCGCCCTCCAGGGCCTCGACCCCGACCGCGTCGTCTACCTCGGCACCGCCAGCAAGTCCCTCGCCCCCGGCCTCCGCCTGGCCTGGGCGGTCCTCCCACCAGGCGTGGCGGACGAGGCAGCCGAGGCCAAGGGGAAAGTGGACACCTGCGGAGTCCTGGACCAACTGACCCTCGCCGAGTTCATCACCTCCGGCGCCTACGACCGCCACGTCCGTGCCTCCCGCCTCCGCTACCGCCGCCGCCGAGACGCCCTCGTCACCGCCCTGGCCCACCACGCCCCCGACGTCCACGTCACCGGCATCGCCGCCGGCCTCCACGCCGTCCTCCGCCTCCCACCCGACACCGAACAGTCCGTAACCCAGTCCGCCTCCTGGCAGGGCGTCGCCTTCCACGGCCTCTCCTACTTCCGCCACCCCCAGGCGGTGACCGAACACCTGGACGCGGCGGTGGTGGGATACGGCACCCCGTCGGACCGGGGGTGGACGGGGGCGTTGGAGGCGTTGTGCCGGGTGATGCCGTAGCGGACGGGCAGGGGTGGCGGGGGCGAAACCAGCCGACGGCACCCAAGACCCCGCCGTCACACCCCCACTGACTCCTCCGCCGGCGCCTCCCCGAACCGCGCCAGCCCCAAGGCCCCCGCCACCGCCACGAGGAACCCCACGACCGCGAGCCACCCCCACCCCTCCCGCGTACGGTCCCCGAGCCACACCACCCCCACCAGCGCGGGCCCGACCGTCTCCCCGATCACCATCGCCGCGGTGGCCGTCGTCACCGACCCCCGCTGCAGCGCCGACGTCAGACACAGGAACGCGGCCGCCCCGCCGAGCAGCAGGGCGTACGACGCCGGGTTGGCGAGCAGATCCGACGGCGCGAGGGAGTCGATCAGCCGTACCGCCACCTCGACGACCCCGAACCCGAACCCGGCCCCTAGCCCCAGCAGCAGCGCCCGCCCCCGTTCCGGCAGCCGCCCTCCGGTGAGGCCGAGCAGCAGCACGCCGACGGCGACGGCGAGCATCACGTACTTCAGCGCCCCCGGCCCGCTCCGCTCACCCTCCGTCCCCGAAGCCACCCCCAACATCGCGAGCCCGGCACACACCACCCCCACCGCGCCCCACTCCGCCCCGCTCAACCGCACCCGGAGCAGCCGCGCCGCCACCACGGCCGTCACGGCCAGGCTCGCCGCCAACGCCGCCCCGACCGCGTAGATCGGAACCGACCGCAACGCCGCGACCTGCAACAGGAACCCCAGCCCGTCCAGCGCCAGGCCCGCCAGATACCGCCACTGCCGCACCGCCCGCAACAGCAGCGCCGCCTCCCCGCCGGAGCCGTCGGCCGTGCCCGCCGCCCGCGCGGCAACCGCCTGCAACACCGTCGCCGTACCGAAACAGACCGCCGCACCAAGCGCACACAGCATCCCAAAGAGCACAAAGCGACTGTAGGGGAGTCGTGCAGACGGGCGGGGTGCCTGCACGGCGCTTATTACCGATCTCTAGGCTGACCGCCGGACAACCGCACGACGAACGACACGGCAACGGACAACGGGGAGACAGGCAATGGCGGAAACCAAGCGACGGCTGCGTTCGAGCACCGTCGTACTCGGTGGCATGGGAGTCGTCGCGGCAGCGCTGACATCCTGCAGCTCCGACCCCGACCGACGCTGCGTTGACCGCGACAGCTACACCTACGAGGGCTACAAGGTCGTCGCCGACAAGAACTGCAGCTCCAGCTCCTCTGGTTCCACGTCCTCGTACGGCAAGAGCGGCAAGAAGAAGACCGGCACGAGCGCCGACGCCGCCTGGTACTACGACTCCGACGTCAGCGGCGGCCGCGCCGACTACGGCACCTTCAGCAAGAGCGAGGCCGTGGACCGCGGCGGCTTCGGCTGCTCCAGCTCGGGCAGCGGCGGCGGCTGAGCGAACGCAGGACCGTAGGCACCGAAGGACCAGAAGCATGGAACGCCGCACCATCGAGCCCCGCCCCGGCTGGCAGCAGACCGTCGAGGAGCAGGGGCTCGTCTACCCCCTCACCCGCTATCCCGACGACTCACTGCGCCCCTACTGGGACGAGAGCGCCTACTACGTCTTCTCCCTCGACGAGGTCGAGGCCCTGGAGGAGGTCGTCGAGGAACTCCACCGCATGTGTCTGCGCGCGGCGGACCACATCGTCACGACCGACCGCTTCGCCGACCTCGGCATCACCGACCCGCGCATCGCGAAGGCCGTCGCCGAGGCCTGGCACCGCCGCGCCGAACTCCCCTCCGTCTACGGCCGCTTCGACCTGCGCTACGACGGCACCGGCCCCGCCAAGCTCCTGGAGTACAACGCCGACACCCCCACCTCCCTGGTCGAGGCCGCCTCCCCCCAGTGGTTCTGGATGGAGGAGCGCTTCCCCGGCGCCGACCAGTGGAACTCCCTCCACGAGCGCCTGGTCGCCGCCTGGAAGAACCAGGCCGCCCTGCTCCCGCCCGGCAGCCCCCTGTACTTCGCGTACTCCTCGGCCGACGAACTCGGCGAGGACCTCATGACCGTCGCCTACCTCCAGGAGACCGCCGAACAGGCGGGCCTGGACACCGCCTGGATCTCCATGGAGGAGATCGGCTGGGAAGGCCTGTCGGGCCGCTTCGTCGACAAGCAACTCCGCTTCATCCGCAGCTGCTTCAAGCTCTACCCTTGGGAATGGCTCACCACCGACCGCTTCGCCGACCACGTCCTCGACACCCTCGACAACGGCGGCGGCACCGGCAGCACCCTGTGGATCGAACCCGCCTGGAAGATGCTCCTCAGCAACAAGGCCCTCCTGGCCATCCTCTGGGAGCTCCACCCGAACCACCCCAACCTCCTCCCCGCCTACCTCGACGGCCCCCGCGAACTGGCGACCACGACCGGCTACGTCGCCAAGCCCCTCCTCGGCCGCGAGGGCGCCGGCGTCACCCTCCACGCCCCGAACACCGCCCCGCCCACCCCCGAAGAGCCCTGCTGCTACCAGCAGCTGTCCCCCCTCCCCGACTTCGACGGCAACCACGTCGTCCTCGGCGCCTGGGTCGTCGAGAACGAGTCCGCGGGCCTCGGCATCCGAGAATCCTCCGGCCTGATCACGGACGAGTACGCCCGCTTCCTGCCCCATGTGATCCTCTGAATGTGATCCTCTGACGCGCGGCGGCGATCATGAACGGCTAGACGCCGAGCACCCCTCGCAACTGGGCCAGCCCCCAGTCCAAGTCCTCCTTGGAGATCACCAGCGGCGGTGCGAGCCGGATGGTCGCGCCGTGGGTGTCCTTGACCAGGACGCCGCGGTCCATGAGTTTCTCGGAGATCTCGCGGCCGGTGCCATAGGCGGGGGCGATGTCCAGGCCCGCCCAGAGGCCGCGGCCCCGGACCGCCGTGACGCGGCCGGTGTCGGTCAGCAGGGACAGTTCGCGGTGGAGGTGGTCTCCGAGCTCGGCGGCCCGGGCCTGGTACTCGCCGGTGCGGAGCATCGCGATCACTTCGAGGGCCACCGCGCAGGCCAGGGGATTGCCGCCGAAGGTGGAGCCGTGTTCGCCGGGGCGGAAGACTCCCAGGACCGCCGCGCTCGACACCACCGCCGACACCGGGACGACCCCGCCGCCGAGCGCCTTGCCCAGGACGTACATGTCGGGCACCACGCCCTCGTGCTCGCAGGCGAAGGTACGGCCCGTCCGGCCGAGACCCGACTGGACCTCGTCCGCCACGAACAGGACGTTCCGCTCGCGCGTCAGCTCCCGGACCGCCGGCAGATAACCCGCCGGCGGCACCAGCACCCCTGCCTCGCCCTGGATCGGCTCCAGCAGCACCGCGACCGTGTTCTCCGTGACCGCCGCGCGCATCGCCGTGAGATCTCCGTACGGCACGATCTGGAAGCCGGGTGTGTAGGGGCCGTAGTCCGCCCGCGCCTCCGGATCCGTGGAGAAGCTGATCAAGGTCGTCGTACGGCCGTGGAAGTTGTTGCCCGCCACCACGATCTTCGCCATCTCCGCCGGCACGCCCTTGACCCGGTACCCCCACTTCCGGGCGGTCTTCACCGCCGTTTCCACCGCCTCCGCGCCGGTGTTCATCGGCAGCACCATCTCCATCCCGCACAGCTCCGCGAGCTCCTCGCAGAACGCCGCGAACCGGTCGTGATGGAAGGCCCGGCTCGTCAGCGTCACCCGCTCCAGCTGCGCCTTGGCCGCCTCGACGAGCCGTCGGTTGCGATGCCCGAAATTGAGCGCCGAATAGCCCGCCAGGAGATCCAGATACCGACGGCCCTCGACATCCGTCATCCAGGCCCCGTCCGCCGTGGCCACGACCACGGGCAGCGGATGGTAGGTGTGCGCACTGTGGGCATCGACCGAGCCGATGAGTCTCTCCGTGGCGTTCACGGGATCCTCCCAGGGGTGAGGTGGCCTCCTTCCTATCGTCGCTCGCATGGTGGACGCAGGACCTTTCCCGTCCGGCGCGCCCGGTAGGCTGACCGGCGGGCCGTGACTGGCGCGCTGGGATGGGACGGACCATCGGGGAGCGGCCTGTGAGTGACCGAGTGCCGTGCGCCTGGGCCGAACCGTGAATCGTGACCGCAACCCGCCACGCCATCCGGAGGCCGCACATGTCGGACCAGCAGCCCCTTTCCACCGAGTCCACCGCCTTCCGTGCCGCCCTCGACGTGATCCGCGCCGTCGAGCCGCGCGTCGCCAACGCCATCGGCCAGGAGGTCCACGACCAGCGCGAGATGCTCAAGCTGATCGCCTCCGAGAACTACGCCTCCCCGGCCACCCTCCTCGCGATGGGCAACTGGTTCAGCGACAAGTACGCCGAAGGCACCATCGGCCGCCGCTTCTACGCCGGCTGTCGCAACGTCGACACCGTCGAGTCGCTCGCCGCCGAGCACGCCAAGGAGCTCTTCGGCGCCCGCCACGCCTACGTCCAGCCGCACTCCGGCATCGACGCCAACCTCGTCGCCTTCTGGTCGGTCCTCGCCGCCCGCGTCGAGGTCCCCTTCCTGGAGAAGACCGGCGCCCGTCAGGTCAACGACCTCACCGACGCCGACTGGGCCGAGCTCCGCCAGGCCTTCGGCAACCAGCGCATGCTCGGCATGTCCCTGGACGCCGGCGGCCACCTCACCCACGGCTTCCGCCCGAACATCTCCGGCAAGATGTTCGACCAGCGCTCCTACGGCACCGACCCGGCCACCGGCCTCATCGACTACGAGGCGCTGCGGGTCTCCGCCCGTGAGTTCAAGCCGCTCATCATCGTCGCCGGCTACTCCGCCTACCCCCGGCTGGTGAACTTCCGCCTCATGCGCGAGATCGCCGACGAGGTCGGCGCGACCCTGATGGTGGACATGGCGCACTTCGCCGGTCTGGTCGCGGGCAAGGTGCTGACCGGTGACTTCGACCCGGTCCCGCACGCCCAGATCGTCACCACCACCACCCACAAGTCGCTGCGCGGCCCGCGCGGCGGCATGGTCCTGTGCGACGACTCCCTCAAGGACCAGGTCGACCGCGGCTGCCCGATGGTCCTCGGCGGCCCGCTCCCGCACGTCATGGCAGCCAAGGCCGTCGCCCTCGCCGAGGCCCGGCAGCCCGCCTTCCAGGACTACGCCCAGCGCATCGTCGACAACTCCCGCGCCCTCGCCGAGGGCCTGATGCGGCGCGGCGCGACCCTCGTCACCGGCGGCACCGACAACCACCTCAACCTGATCGACGTCGCCTCCTCCTACGGCCTCACCGGCCGTCAGGCCGAGGCCGCCCTCCTCGACTCCGGCATCGTCACCAACCGCAACGCGATCCCGGCCGACCCCAACGGCGCCTGGTACACCTCCGGCATCCGCATCGGCACCCCGGCCCTGACCACCCGTGGCCTGGGCACCGCCGAGATGGACGAGGTCGCCGCGCTCATCGACCGCGTCCTCACCACCACGGAGCCCGGCACCACCAAGTCCGGCGCCCCCTCCAAGGCCGCCCACGTCCTCGACCCCAAGGTCGCCGAAGAGATCTCCCACCGCGCGACCGACCTCGTGGCCGGCTTCCCGCTGTACCCGGAGATCGACCTGGGCTGACACACGCCCTCTGTTGAGTTGTCAAAGATCAGCGACTCTCATAGATCAATGAGTTCCTGACGTGGTTCCTCCCGCGGCGGTCCGGCCTCCAGCCGGCCCGCCGCGCGGCGTATCAGCACCGTCCCGCCGACACCGGCCGCCACCCCGACGGCGAGACCAGGCGCCGCCCACCCCCAGTCCGCGCCGTCCGCCGACTCTGCCCGCCGGGCCGGGGCCGGAGCGGTCGCGGGTGCCGACTCCGGCGCCCCGGTGCCCGTGCTGTCGGCGTCCATGTCCCAGGGCGGTGGATACTCCACGGCGTTCCCGTCCCCGGACGCCTTGCCCATCACGCCGAGGTCCTTGAGGAGGTTGCGGAGCACGGTGGGTCGGCCGGCGCGATGCCAGGTGCCGTTCGTCGTCGCGTCCAGGTTCGCCGCCGTATGGATCCAGACGTCCTGGGAGCCCACGCCCGGGTAGACCCTGTCGACCCGCCACGGCGACACATCGTGCAGCATCCATGTCACGTTGATCTGCGGGCCGGTGACCAGGTCGGCCTCGGGCGGTTTGACCGCCGTGCCCATGGCCGTGTCCCCGAGCAGCCGCTCCAACGCGCCGTACTGCCGGTCCGAGTAGTACAGCGACGCCGTCTCCGAGCTCTCCGGCGACACGATCAGCACGCTGGTCGGACCACCGGCCGACGCGGACCCGGCGCCCGCCAGAGTGAGCCCGACCGCGGCCCCCAACACCCCTGTCAGCGCCGCCAGTCGACGACAGCCGTCCCTCCGATCCACCGCACACCTGCGCATCCTGAGCCCCCAACTTGCCGATGCCGTACGGCCCGTCAGCACCCCCGCGAGCCGTCTGTCACTTCTGGTACACCGCTCGACCCGCCGGGGTTCCCACTCGGCCGGAACTAATCGAGAGGCTCCTCCAGCGACTTCGCGATCTCCACCGCCCGCGCCTTCGACGCCACCCCCTCCAGCCGCAGCGTCACCTCCTCGGCGCCCGACCCATGGCTCCACAGCAGCGTCGGCCCGGCCGTTCGCTCCTTCCGCGTGTAGCGCTCCCCGTCCGCGTCCACCAGCCAGAAGCTCAGCAGATGAGGGCGGGGAAACCACAGCGCCGTGTCATACGCGGGGCCGGTGTCCGAGCCGCTGAGGGAGATCCACTCGGGCTGCTCACGCACCGTCTTCGCGAAGGCCAGGTCCAGGTCCGCCGCGAACTCGTCGAGCCGGACCGTGGCCCCCCGCTCCCGCCAGCACAGGCTGACCAGGAACCGCCCCTGCGGCTCACCGGTCACCGCCACCGCGTCCGGAGCGCCCAGCGCGTCCGGCACCAAGGGTGCGAACCCGGCCCTCCGCTCGGCCTGCGCCAGCGAGACCGACCGCCCGCAGCCGGGCACCTCGGCACCGGACGAGGGCATCGCCGACGGGTCGTAGCGCACCTCGACCCCGCCGAAGTCGAACCAGTCGACGACCGCGGCCCGCACCGGCGGCGTGAGCGCGAGCACCGTCAGCAGCCCGCACAGGGTCGCCGTCAGGGAACGCCACCGCACCCGAGTCCAGCGCCGCACCGCCCTTAGCCGCCCACGGACCCCCGGCGGCTCGGCCACCGGGACCGGCAGACGCTCGGCGAGTATCTGCCCCAGCACCCGCTCCACCATCGTCTCGGAGTCCAGGGAACCCGGGGAGCCCAAGGGCCCGCCGGCACCGTCGACCCCGGGCGCGTCCAGCGATCTGCCCAGCGCCCGCAGCTCCTCCGGAAGGCCGGATACACCCCCCTTGGACCCTCGCTCACGGTCATGCCCCCGCGCACCCGGACCCCGGTCACCGCCACGGCCACGCGGCCCCCGGCCCCCGGCGCCCTCGGGCCCCCGGGCGCCCTCACCGCCGTACGACTCTCGTCCCTCACTCACGCTCATCACCTCCTTCCCCAGGCTTGAAATCCGGCAGCAGCCGGCCCATCTTCGTCAGCGCGCGGTTCAGCCGGGACTTCACCGTGCCCCGGGGCCAGCCCAGGGCCTGGGCGGTCTCGGACTCGTCCATCTCCAGCAGATAGCGGTAGGTGACGACCAGACGATGCTCCTCGCTCAGCAGCTCCAGGGCGGCCACGAGCTCCGCGCGGCGCTCCGCGTCCAGCGTCGCCACCGCCGGGTCCGCCGATTCCGGTATCAACGGCTCGGCCTCTATGAAGGCCGCCTCCCGGCCGGCGAGCGTGCGCTGGCGCGCCGCCGTACGCACTGTGTTCCTCGTCTCATTGGCCACGATCGACAGCAGCCACGGCCTGAACGCCGAGCCGTCCTTGAACGTGCCCAGCGCGCAGTACGCCTTGACGAAGGCCTGCTGCACCACGTCCTCCGCGTCCGCACCCGCCCCGAGTACCGCTGCCGCCCGCAGCGCGATGCCCGTATGGGCACGCACCAGCTCCGCGTACGCGTCCGGCTCCCCGGCGCGTACACGTGCGATCACCGCGGCCTCATCGACGATGCGGCCCCCCTCCCGCGTTCTCACACTCTTGTTACACCGCAGGAGACGGATCGGTTCCCATCTGTTTCCGACCAGTTCCGGATCGCACCCCGACACCTGAGAGAATGGTGAGCATGGCCTCTGACCGTCCCCGCGTGCTCTCCGGAATCCAGCCCACCGCAGGCTCGTTCCACCTCGGCAACTACCTCGGCGCCGTCCGCCAGTGGGTGGCCCTGCAGGAGTCCCACGACGCGTTCTACATGGTCGTCGACCTGCACGCGATCACGCTCCCGCAGGACCCGGCGGACCTGCGGGCCAACACCCGCCTCGCCGCCGCCCAGCTCCTCGCGGCCGGTCTCGACCCGGACCGCTGCACGCTCTTCGTGCAGAGCCACGTCCCCGAGCACGCGCAGCTCGCCTGGGTCTTCAACTGCCTCACCGGCTTCGGTGAGGCCTCCCGCATGACCCAGTTCAAGGACAAGTCCGCCAAGCAGGGCGCCGACCGCGCCAGCGTCGGCCTCTTCACGTACCCGATCCTCCAGGTCGCGGACATCCTGCTGTACCAGGCCAACGAGGTCCCCGTCGGCGAGGACCAGCGCCAGCACATCGAGCTCACCCGTGACCTCGCCACGCGCTTCAACGGCCGCTTCGGCGAGACCTTCACGCTGCCGAAGCCGTACATCCTCAAGGAGACGGCGAAGATCTACGACCTCCAGGACCCGTCGATCAAGATGAGCAAGTCGGCTTCCACGCCGAAGGGCCTGATCAACCTGCTCGACGACCCGAAGACCACCGCCAAGAAGGTTAAGAGCGCGGTCACCGACACCGACACCGTCATCCGCTTCGACAGCGAGAACAAGCCGGGCGTCAGCAACCTGCTCACCATCTACTCGACCCTCACGGGTACGGGAATCGCGGAACTGGAGCAGAAGTACGACGGCAAGGGCTACGGTGCGCTCAAGACGGACCTCGCCGAGGTCATGGTCGAGTTCGTGACGCCGTTCCGGGAGCGCACCCAGCAGTATCTGGACGACCCGGAGACGCTGGACTCGGTCCTGGCCAAGGGCGCGGAGAAGGCGCGCGCCGTCGCGGCGGAGACGCTGGCGCAGGCCTACGACCGGGTCGGCTTTCTGCCCGCCAAGCACTGAGGTCTGAGCCCGCACACACGTACCACTGGACAGAGCGCTGCACATCACTACGGTTGCGCCTGCCCACAGCACAGCCGTGGCCGTACAGTCGATAGCCGGACGGCCGGGACCGAACCCGACAGGAAGCCCGAGAGGGAAGACAGGAGACGACGTGGGGACCGTAACGATCGGCGTGTCGATCGCGGTCCCGGAGCCACACGGCAGCCTGCTCCAACAGCTGCGCGCGGGCTTCGGCGACCCCGCGGCTCATGGCATCCCCACGCACGTCACGCTGCTGCCGCCGACCGAGGTCGAGGACGGCGCGCTGCCGGCCATCGAGGCGCACCTCACCGAGGTCGCCGCGGCGGGGCGGCCGTTCCCGATGAAGCTGTCCGGCACGGGGACGTTCCGGCCGCTGTCGCCCGTGGTGTACGTGCAGGTCGTCGAGGGGGCCGAGGCCTGTACGTGGTTGCAGAAGCAGGTTCGTGACGCGTCCGGGCCCGTCGCGCGCGAGCTCCAGTTCCCCTATCACCCGCATGTGACCGTCGCCCATGGCATCGACGACGAGGCGATGGACCGGGCCTTCGAAGAACTGTCCGAGTACGTCGCCGAGTGGCCGTGCACCGGGTTCGCGCTCTATGAGCAGGGGGCCGACGGGGTGTGGCGGAAGCTGCATGAGTACGCGTTCGGTGGGGCTGTGGTGCCGCCGCAGGCTTCGGCGCCGGTGGAGCAAAAGGCCTAGGTCGTGGCGTAGCTGCGGGCCGGTGGGGGCTGGTCGCGCAGTTCCCCGCGCCCCTGAAGGGGCGCGTTCAGCTGGGCCTGCGTTCGATGGGACCGATCAGATCGGCAGCCTTCGGAATGCCTCCCGCGGTACATGCCGCAGCGCCGACATCACCCACCGCAGCACCCCTGGCACCCACACCGTCTCCGACCTCCGCCGCAGCCCCAGTTCGATCGCCGTCGCCACCGCCTCCGGTGTCGTCGCCAGGGGCGCCTCCGGGAGGCCCGCCGTCATCTTCGACCGTACGAAGCCGGGGCGTACGACCATGACGTGTACGCCGGTGCCGTGGAGGGCGTCGGCCAGGCCCTGGGCGAAGGTGTCGAGGCCGGCCTTGCTGGAGCCGTAGATGAAGTTGGCGCGGCGGGCGCGTTCGGCGGCGACCGAGGAGAGGACCACCAGGGAGCCGTGGCCCTGGACCTGCAACGCGCGCGCGGAGACGAGGCTCGCCGACATCGCGCCCGTGTAGTTGGTCTGCGCGACACGTACCGCGGAGACCGGCTCGCGCTCGTCGTGGGCCTGGTTGCCGAGGATGCCGAAGGCGAGCAGCACCATGTCGATGTCGCCCTCCGCGAAGACCTTGCCGAGGACCGTCTCGTGGGACTCGGGGTCGAGGGCGTCGAAGGCGACGGTGTGGACGTCGGCGCCCAGGGCGCGGAAGTCGGCCGCGGAGCGTTCCAGCGCCTCGGAGGGGCGGCCCGCCAGCCATACCGTGCGGCAGCGGCGGGCGATCAGGCGGCGGGCGGTGGCCAGCGCGATCTCGGACGTGCCGCCGAGGACGAGCAGGGACTGGGGGATGCCGAAGGCGTCCTTCACGACAGCAGCTCCTAGAGGTTGCCTGGAATGCCCAGAGCTAGAGGGAGAGACGGCGGGACAAGTCCGAGACGAACACCCCGCGCGGGTCGGACTCCGCGCGCAGCGCCCGGAAGTCGTCGAGGCGCGGGTACATGGCCGCGAGCAGTTCGGGGCGTAGGCGGGAGTCCTTGGCGAGGTAGACGCGCCCTCCGGCGGCGGCCACCTCCTCGTCCAGTTCGTCGAGGAGGGCGCCGAGGCCGGGCAGGCCCGCCGGGAGGTCCAGGGCGAGGGTCCAGCCGGGCAGCGGGAAGGAGAGCCAGCCCGGGTCGGCGTCGCCGAAGCGCTTGAGGACGGCCAGGAAGGACGGGCAGCGGCGCTCCGAGACGCGCCGCACGATCCGGCGCAGGGTGTCCTCCTGGCCGTATGCGACGACGAACTGGTACTGCACGAAGCCGCCGCGGCCGTAGACGCGGTTCCAGTGCGGGACGCCGTCCAGGGGGTGGAAGAAGGCGGAGATGCTCTGCAGTTGGCCGGTACGCGCGCGTGGGGCCTTGCGGTACCAGAGCTCGTTGAACAGGCCCACGGTCGTCCTGGTGAGCAGGCCCTCCGGGAGGAAGGCGGGGGCGGCCGGGAGCCGGGGGGTGCGGAAGGCCAGCGGCTCTCTACGCGCGCGTGGGCCCAGTGCGTCCAGGGGCGCGTGATCGCCGCGGGTCAGTACCGCGCGCCCCATGGACGCGCCGCGCGCCAGCAGGTCGATCCAGGCGACGGAGTAGCGGTAGTCGTGGTCGGTGGCCGACAGCCGGGCCATCAGGTCGTCCAAGTCCCGGGCGCGTTCGGTGTCGACGGACATCAGGGACGTCTCGACCGGTTGCAGCTGGACCGTCGCGGTCAGGATCACCCCCGTCAGCCCCATGCCGCCCGTGGTCGCGTCGAACAGGGGCGTACCCCGGCTCACGGTGCGGATCTCGCCGTCGGCGGTGAGGAGTTCGAAGGACAGCACGTGGCGGGAGAAGGAGCCGGAGACGTGGTGGTTCTTGCCGTGGATGTCGGCGCCGATCGCCCCGCCGACCGTCACCTGGCGGGTGCCGGGCGTCACCGGCACGAACCAGCCGAGCGGCAGCAGCACCCGCGTCAGCCGGTGCAGGGAGACGCCCGCGTCGCACAGCACGATGCCGTTGGCGGCGTCGATCACATGGACGCGGTCCAGCCCCGTCATGTCGAGCACCGCACCGCCGGCGTTCTGCGCGGCGTCCCCGTACGCCCGTCCCAGGCCCCTCGCGATGCCGCCGCGGGCCCCGCAGCCCCGGACGGCGGCCGCGGCCTCCTCGTAGGTCCGGGGGCGGATCAGACGGGCCGCGGTGGGCGCCGTGCGGCCCCATCCCGTGACGGAAACGGTCTCGGCAGACATGCCGGTGACCGTATCGCCCTTAAGCGGGCGATTGGTTTTCAAACATCCCGGGACATTCATCCTCTCCCCGAAATGGGTGATTAATGGGATGTCGCTCAATATTGCCGGAGTTATCGCGGTGTTGACGTGAACAGTGACTCCACATGGACCCACTCGACGACCTCGGCCACCACGGCGCCTCCGGCGACCGCGACGCCCCCGGCCACCTCGGCGACATGGACCACCGCATCCTTTCGGCGCTCCGGGCGTGCGGCGCCGACCCGCGCGTCGGCGGCGCCGCGCGCGCCCTGTCCCTGGCCGGTGAGCACGGGGCGCTGTGGCTCGCGGCGGGCCTCGCGGGGGCCGCCGTGGACGGCGCGCGACGCGGCGCCTGGTTGCGCGGAACGGCGCTCGTCGCGGGCGCGCACGCCGTCAGCATGGGCGTGAAGAGAGTGGTCCGGCGCCCCCGCCCCGCGCACATCGAACCTCTCGCGCACACCGCCGGCCAGCACTCCTTCCCGAGCTCGCACGCGACGTCCGCCGTGGCCGCCGCGGTCGCCTTCGGAGGGCTGGGGGCGCGCGGGGCGCGAGGCGGAACCTCCCGCGCTGCAACCTCCCTCAACGCAAGCCCCCGGCGCGCACCGCTCGCCACGCGCGCCGTCCCCACCTTCGCCACCCGCGCCCTCCCGCCCCTCGCCGCCGCCATGTGCCTCTCGCGCCTCGTCGTAGGCGTCCACTACCCCTCCGACGTGGCGGCGGGCGCGGTCCTGGGGGCGCTCACGGCGCGTGTGGGAGCGCGCTGGATGAGAGGGGGCGCGCGTGACTGAGACCGCGCCGCTCACCGACACCGCGCACACCCCGAACACCGCGCGCACCCCGAACGCGGCGCTTCTTGAGCAGCGCACGCCCCCGTCACGCACCCCACCACCCCACCCCAGCCCCCTCTTCCTCCTCTTCCTCGGGCTCCTCCGCACCGCCCGCCCCAAGCAATGGGTCAAGAACGTCCTCGTCGTCGCCGCCCCCGCAGCCGCCGGGCAGCTCTTCACCCCGCACGCCCTCACCCGACTCGCCCTGGTCTTCGTCCTGTTCGCGGCGTGCGCCGCCGCCGTCTACCTGATCAACGACGCCAGGGACGCCGAGGCCGACCGCGCGCACCCCACCAAGCGGCACCGCCCGGTCGCCTCCGGCCAGGTCCCCGTACCGGTCGCCTATGCCGTCGGAGGCACCCTCGCGGTCCTCGCGCCGACCGTCGCCGTCTGGCTCACCCCGCCCCTCGTCCCGGCCCTGCTGACGGCCTACCTGGGCATGCAACTGGCCTACTGCGTCAGCCTCAAGCACGTCCTCGTGGTCGACCTGGTCGTCGTCACGACGGGGTTCCTGATGCGGGCGATGGCCGGCGGACTCGCCCTCGGGATCCCGTTGTCGCGGTGGTTCCTGATCACGACCGGGTTCGGCGCGCTGTTCATGGTGGCGGCCAAGCGCTACTCGGAAGCCGTGCAGATGGCAGGGAAGGGGAAAGCGGGCGCCACGCGCGCGTTGCTCACCGAGTACACCACCGGATACCTGCGGTTCGTCTGGCAGTTGGCGGCCGGAGTCGCGGTCCTCGGGTACTGCCTGTGGGCGCTGGAGGACGGCGGCACGCACAGCACGACGGACGCCGGTGTCCTGCCCTGGCGGCAGCTCTCCGTGGTGGCCTTCATCCTCGCGGTCCTCAGATACGCCGTCTTCGCCGACCGAGGGACGGCCGGGGAGCCCGAGGAGGTCGTCTTGAGGGACCGCGCCCTCGCCGTCATCGGCCTGGTGTGGCTCGCCATGTACGGGATGGCGGTGGCCCATTGGTGAGCACACGCGCGTCAGCGAGCCCACCCGCGTCGGCGAGCACACGCGCGTGGACCACCCGTCAGGAACTCCTCGGCTTCGCCACCGCCGGCCTCCTCGCCTACGCCACCGACCTGGCCCTCTTCACCTGCCTCCGTGGCCCCGCCGCCCTCGACCCCCTCACCGCCAAGGCCCTCTCCTTCCTCGCCGGCTGCTCGGTGGCGTACGCCGGCAACGCGCTGGGCACGTACCGGCACACCCCTCACCGGGGCGGCCCGAGGACGTACGCCACGTTCCTCGCGGTCAACCTCGCCGGCGCCCTCGTCCAGCTCGCCTGTCTCACCGTCAGTCACTACGGCCTCGGGCTCACCTCGCAGACCGCCGACACGGTCTCCGGCGCGGGAGTCGGCATGGCGCTTGCCACTGTGCTGCGCTTTTGGGGTACCCGCACTTTGGTCTTCCGTACGTTCCGCACCTAGGTCATCGAGGGAAGAGTCAGATCATGGACTGGCTGAAGAAACTCCCCGTAGTCGGGCCGGCCGTCACCCGGCTGATGGCCACGCACGCGTGGCGGTCGTACGAGCGTCTGGACCGGGTGAAGTGGACCCGGCTGGCCGCCGCGATGACGTTCATCAGCTTCATCGCGCTGTTCCCGCTGCTCACGGTCGCCGCCGCGGTCGCCGCCGCGACGCTCAGCGAGTCGCAGCAGGACGAGCTTCAGAACAAGATCGCCGACCAGGTGCCCGGCATCTCCGACCAGCTCGACATCGACAGTCTGGTCGCCAACGCGGGCACCATCGGTCTGATCGCCGGCGCGATCCTGCTGTTCACCGGCATCGGCTGGGTCGGCAACATGCGCGAGTGCCTGCGCGCGGTGTGGGAGCTGCCCGACGAGGAGGAGAACCCGCTCCTGAGCAAGGCCAAGGACGCGGGCGTGCTGTTCGGTCTCGGCGGCGCGCTCCTGATCACGATCGCCGCGTCGACCGTCGGCTCCGCCATGGTCGGCTGGATCAGCGACGAGATCGGCATCGACAGGGAGGGCTGGGGCGCCGTACTGCTGCGCACCGCCGCGCTCCTCATCGCCGTACTCGCCGACTTCCTGCTGCTGCTCTACGCCCTCACCCTGCTGCCCGGCGTCCAGCCGGGGCGCCGCCGGCTGCTGGTGGCGGCGCTGATCGGGGCGGTCGGGTTCGAGCTGCTGAAGCTGCTGCTGAGCGGCTATATGCAGGGCGTGGCGTCGAAGAGCATGTACGGCGCGTTCGGCGTGCCCATCGCCCTGCTGCTGTGGATCAACTTCACGTCGAAACTGGTGCTGTTCTGCGCCGCGTGGACGGCGACGCAGAGCAAGGAGGACGAACTGCCGGACGTCAGCGCCGACGACGTACCAGATCCGGCAGCGGCCACCGGCGGTTGACCAGGAACACGCCGCCCGCCAGCAGCACGAGCACCCCGCCGGTGATCGCCAGCGCGATGCCGATGCCGCCGGAGCCGCCGTCGACCTGGGCGGCCACCGGCTTGCCGGAGACGGACGGAGAGGCCGACGCGCCGCCCGCCTGGCCGTTGTCGTTGGCGCCGGGCTGGGCGCTGGGCTGCGTGCCCTTGGGGGCCACCAGCTCGCCCACCGGCTCGACCTTGCCCGCGGCCTTGAAGCCCCAGTCGAAGAGCTTGGCGGTCTCCTTGTAGACCTCGTTGTGCTCGTCCTTCTCCGGCTTCATGACGGTGACGAGCAGCACCTTGCCGTTGCGCTCGGCGACGCCCGTGAAGGTGGCGCCGGCGTTGGTGGTGTTGCCGTTCTTGACGCCCGCGATGCCCTGGTAGACGTCGATGTCGGAGTCGCCGGACAGCAGCCGGTTGGTGTTCTGGATCTCGAAGGACCCGCGGACCTTCTTGCCCTTCTTGTTCTTCTTCGTCTCGCCCGGGAACTTCGCGGTGACCGTCGAGCAGTACTCGCGGAAGTCCTTCTTCTGGAGCCCGGAGCGGGCGAACAGCGTCAGGTCGTACGCGCTGGAGACCTGTCCCTCGGCGTCGTAGCCGTCCGGGCTGACCACGTGGGTGTCGAGGGCCTGGAGCTCCTCGGCGTGCTCGTTCATCTGGGCGACGGTGTTCTTCACGCCGCCGTTCATCGCGGACAGCACATGCACCGCGTCGTTGCCCGAGCGCAGGAAGACACCGAGCCACAGGTCGTGGACGGTGTACGTCTCGTCCTCCTTTATCCCGACCATGCTGGAGCCGGCGCCGACGCCCGCCAGGTCGGAGGGGACCACCTTGTGCTCGGTGGTGCTGGGGAACTTCGGCAGGACGGTGTCGGCGAACAGCATCTTCAGGGTGCTCGCCGGGGCCAGCCGCCAGTGCGCGTTGTGCGCGGCGAGCACGTCACCGGTCTCGGCGTCCGCCACGATCCACGACCGCGCGGAGATGTCCTTGGGCAGCACCGGCACCCCGGTCGCGAGATTGGCCTGTGTCCCGGCCTGCCCGAGCCGGGCACCGCCCACGGTCGACATGTTCGCCGGGGGAGTGGCCGAGGGCGAGGCCGACGGCGACGGACTCGGCGCCGCGAACGCGGGCGCGGCGGACACGGCGGACACGGCGGTCAGTGCGAGGGACGACACGACGGCGGAGGTGACCAGCAGGGATCGCCTGGCGGTCTTCTTGGGTGCGGGCACGGAGGGAAACGTACCTGCCCCGGGCCGGTAAGTCCCGCCGCCCTCCCCACCCCGGCGACGGAACCGGACACCCGGCGGAGATACTGGACGTATGCCGTGCTCACCCGGGGGACAACCCCCGGACCCCCGGCCGATTGGGTTGGTGGCGGATGCCCGGAATTGTTTTGAAAGGTCCTTTCTTGTGAAGCTCAGCCGCCCCGTCTCCTGGTTCCTGCTCGCCTTCGGGGTGTGGAGCTGGTTCATCTGGATCACTTTCGTCAAGAACCTCGTCAAGGACGCCAGCGGGCTCGCGTTCGACGACGCGGGCGACCCGACGGGGTACTTCTGGGTGCACCTGACGCTGGCCGTCGTCTCCTTCGTATTGGGGACGGTCGTCGGGTCCATCGGGTTGCGCGGGGTGCGCGCACTGCGCCGCACGTCATAACCGGCGACCGGCGCCACCACCGACAACAAGGGGATACGACTCCGTGATCATCGTCTTCGCGCTGCTCGCCCTCGCCGTCCTGGTGACCGGCAACTGGTACCTGTGGCGCCGGTTGTTCCGGGACACCACCGAGCGGCCGGGGTGGGTCCGCCGCGCGGGTGCCGCGCTGATCGCCGGCGGCTGGCTGATGGCGATCGGCGCCCTCGTGGGCGAGCGCACCGGGGCGCCCTTCTGGCTTCAGCAGGTGCTGGCGTGGCCGGGTTTCCTGTGGCTGGCGCTGTCGATCTATCTGCTGCTGGGCGTGGTGGCGGGTGAGGTCGTACGACCCCTGCTGCGACGTTTCCTCGAACGCCGGGACCGGCGACGGGCGCCCGCCGAGGCGGACGTACGGCGGCCGGCGACCGTACCGGCCGGAGCCGCACCCGAGGAACCGCGGGAAGTCGACCCCGGGCCCGACGAGTTGCCGCGCCTTGTGGCGGCCCCCTCCCGCCGTCTCTTCGTCTCCCGCGTCGTCGGCGGCACCGTCGCCGCCGCCGCGCTCGGGACGGTCGGCTACGGCACGTACGGCGTGCTGCGCGGGCCGGGCGTCAAGCGGGTCACCGTCCCCCTGGCCAAGCTGCCGCGCGCGGCGCACGGTTACCGGATCGCCGTGGTGAGCGACATCCATCTCGGGCCGGTCCTGGGCCGGGGCTTCGCGCAGACGGTCGTCGACACGATCAACTCCACCCAGCCCGACCTGATCGCGGTCGTCGGCGACCTGGTCGACGGCAGCGTGAAGGACCTCGGTCCGGCGGCGGCGCCCCTGGCGCAACTCCGCGCCAGGCACGGCTCGTTCTTCGTCACCGGCAACCACGAGTACTTCTCCGGCGCTGAGCAGTGGGTCGAGGAGGTACGGCGGCTCGGCATCCGCCCGCTGGAGAACGACCGTACGGAACTGCCGTACTTCGACCTTGCCGGCGTCAATGACATCGCGGGCGAGAGCGAGGGCCAGGGGCCCGACTTCGCCAAGGCGCTCGGCGACCGGGACACGGCACGCGCGTGCGTGCTCCTCGCTCACCAGCCGGTCCAGATCGACGACGCCGTCGAGCACGGCGTGGACCTCCAGCTCTCCGGCCACACCCACGGCGGCCAGCTCTGGCCCGGCAATCTCCTCGCCGAGGCCGCGAATCCGACCGTGGCGGGGCTGGAACGGTACGGCGACACCCAGCTCTACGTCAGCCGCGGCGCCGGCGCCTGGGGGCCGCCGACCCGGGTGGGCGCCCCCTCCGACATCACGGTGATCGAACTGGCGTCGAAGCAGGCCTGAGGAGCAGCTCCGCGACCTTTCCGCGAGAACCCTGTGTGGGCCCTGTGAAACGAGGTGGTAACACCTTGCGGCAATGAGTTTCTCAACTCTCAAGATCCCTCTTCCCCCGGCTGAAACGCTTGTGGTTAGGTGAGCCGCGCCACTAGGGGAGTGGCATATGCGCTGGGGCCACAGGGGCCCGGGGAGGGCACCGATGCGATCGGTTCGCATACGGATTCTCGCGACGCTGCTGGTACTGGCGGCCGTCGGAGTGGGCGGCTGGCAGCTGATGCCGTCGCAGGAGGATCCGAGCAAGACCATCAAGGTGGGCACGTCGGACGTCGTGACGTCCCTCGACCCGGCCGGCGCCTACGACGCCGGATCCTGGGCCTTGTTCAGCAACGTCTTCCAGTCGTTGCTGACCTTCGACGCGGGCGGCGCCAAGCCGGTGCCCGACGCGGCGGAGAGCTGCGCGTTCGTCAAGGGCAGCGATCTGAAGACGTACGAGTGCGAGCTGCGGGAGGGGATCACCTTCCCGAGCGGGCGCGAGATGACCGGCGAGGACGTCAAGTACTCCTTCGACCGCGTCAAGAAGATCAAGTCGGACGTCGGTCCGTCCTCCCTCCTGGACACCCTCAAGTCGGTGACCGCGAAGGGTCTGACCGTCACCTTCCATCTCTCCTCGCCGGACGCCACCTTCCCGTTCAAGGTCGCCACCGGAGCGGGCTCGATCGTCGACCGCGAGAAGTACCCGGCGGACGGCCTGCGCACCGACAGCGGCGTCGACGGCACCGGCCCGTACGAGCTGACGGCGTATACGAAGGAGACCAAGGCGGTCCTCGCGCCCAACGGGCACTACAAGGGCGCCGTCAAGGATGCGGGGCGGCCCGTCGAGCTCCTCTACTACAAGGACGCCGAAGCCCTCAACAGCGCCTGGGACAAGAAGCAGATCGACACGGCGGCCCGCCAGCTGCCGCCGAAGACCCTCGCCGAGCTGAACCCGAGCGACCCGACCATGCGCGTCTCCGAGGCCGACAGCTCCGAGATCCGCAACCTCTACCTCAACACCCGCTCCTCCTCGCCGCTGCACGAGGAGAAGGTCCGCCAGGCGATGGCCTGGCTGATCGACCGCGAGCGGCTGGCGGCCACGGTGTACGAGGGGACCGTCGACCCGCTCTACTCGCTGATCCCGGCGGGCATCACCGGGCACACCACGTCGTTCTTCGACGCCTATCCGCAGCGCAGCGCCAAGAAGGCCAAGGACCTCCTCGAAGAGGCCGGGGTGTCCCTGCCGGTCCGCTTCACCTACGGCTACGGCACCGGCCGCGCCTCCGCCGCCGACGAAGCCGCCGAGCTCAAGCGGCAACTGGAGGCGAGCGGCCTGTTCAAGGTCACCGTCAAGGGCTACGAGTGGACCGACTTCCAGAAGCGCTGGGCCACCGGCAAGCTCGACGCGTACGCCGTCGGCTGGGTCGCCGACTATCCCGACCCGGACACCTACGGCGGGCCGCTCGTCGGCAGCGACGGGACCATGAACACCGGGTACAGCAGCAAAGAGGTCGACCGCCTGATTCAGGCCAGTCAGCAGTTCGAGGAGCGAGGTGACGCCACCGAGGACTTCCGCTCGATGCAGGACGCCATTGCCCGAGATGTTCCGGTCATCCCGCTCTGGCAGGCCAAGGAATACGTCGTGACCAGCGAGGACGTCGGCGGTGGCCAGTATCTGTCGGACGGTACCGGCGTCTTCCGCCTCTGGCGGCTCAACTGGATCTGACCCGATCCGGCGGCATCGGCATTCGCCGGAGTGACGCGGGGCAGTAGCCCTACGCAGCACCATGTGACGGAGGTGTGCGCGGGGTGAGGAGCAAACGTGTTGAGACGCAACTCCTTCCGGCTGCCCCGGCACCCGGCTTCCGTCGGCCTGGCCCGGCGCCGGGTCCGGGACCATCTGGCCGACTGGGGGCACGGATCCGACGACCAGGCGCTCGCTGACGCCGTCCTCCTGGTGTCCGAGCTGGCGACCAACGTCGTACGCCACGGGCCGCTCCTCGAGCGCGAGTTCGAGGTAGCGGTGACCGCCCTCGCCGACGGCTCCTGCCTCATCGAGGTCTCCGACGAGGGCCAACTGGAGCCCCGGCTGCGGCTGGTGGGCGAGTGGGAGGAGTCCGGCCGCGGACTGCACCTGGTGGAGAACGTGGCCGCCGCGTGGGGGGTGTGGAGCAGGGGGCGGCACGGCAAGACGGTGTGGGCGCTGGTGCTGGCGAACACCTGACGGTGTGGGCGGTCCTCACCGGGAGCCGGGGCACCCGAGCCCCCCGCCGCGCGATTACGTCCGCGCCGGCAGGATGACCGTCACCGCCACCCCCTCGCCGGGTGCCGTTCGTATCGCCACCCGTCCGCCGTGCGCCTGGACGACCCCCTGCACGATCGCCATCCCGAGCCCGCTGCCCGCGCCGCCGCCGGCTCGGAAGAAGCGGTCGAAGATGCGGGCCGCGTCCTCCTCGCAGAGCCCCGGTCCCTCGTCGGCGACGGACAGCCGTACGACGCCGTCCGCGCGCTCCACACCGAGCCGTACCGGTACGTCGGCGGGGGTGTGGGTGCGTACGTTGCCCACCAGGTTGCCCAGCACCTGCCGGAGCCCCGACTCGTCGGCGTGCACGAGCAGCGCCCCGTCGGCGCCGACGCTGACCGGACGCTCCGGCTGCTGCATCCGCAGATCCTCCGCCGCGTCCCGCACCAGGCGGCTCAGGTCGACGTTGCGGAAGCGGAGTTCGGGCTGCTGGTCGAGGCGGGCGAGGGTGAGCAGTTCGTCCACGAGCCGCCCCATGCGGTCGGTCTCCGCCATCACCCGCGCCCAGGCCCGCTTGCGCTCGGCCTCCTCGCGCAGCATGCCCTTGTCGTACAGCTGGAGATAGCCGCGTATCGCCGACAGCGGGGTGCGCAGCTCGTGCGAGGCGTCGGCGACGAACCGGCGCAGCTGGGACGCGCTGCGCTCGCGCGTGCGGTACGCCGACTCGACTTGCTGAAGCATGGAGTTGAGGGCGCCCCGCAGCTGCTCCACCTCCAGCGTGGCCTCACGGCTGGACGGCACCCGCCGGGTCAGGTCCCCCTCGGCGATCGCCGACGAGGTCTCCACCATGTCCTCCAGCGGCCGCATCCGGCGCCCCACGCTGACCATCGTCAGACAGGCCAGCAGCGCCAGCAGCAGTGTGCCGATGGCGAGATCGAGCCGGATGGCCTTGGCGACGCCTCGGTGGACGGCCTCCGTGGAGGTGGCGAGCAGGATGTACGTGCCGTCGGTGAGGCGTGTCGCGGTCGCCCGGTAGGCGTCCCCGCGCACCCGGATGTCATGCGGTTCGGCGTCGGCGGCCAGCGCGCGCGGGTCGGCCACGGCGGACGCGAAGTCCTTCTGCACGTCGCTCGGGGTGAATCCGGCCAGGGAGACCGTGTCACCCCGTCCGTCGACCACGGCGAGTATCTGGTCCGGCCGCGCCTGCTCGTCGTCCTGCTGGAGAAACCGCTCCCGCACGATCGCCAGCTCGCTCAGTCCGTCGATCATCTCCATCGTGAGCTGTGAACCGCCCAGCGAGTCACGGGTCTTGGCGAGCTCGGAGTCGATCTGGTCGAGCAGGTAGTACCGCATGCCCATCACGCTCACCGCGGTCGCCGCGACGATCCCGAGGAAGAGCAGCACCACATTGGCCAGGGTGAGCTGGACCCGCAACGAGTGGATACCGCGCTTGCAGCCGAACCTCATGCCAGCCCGTATCCCACGCCCCGCCGGGTGGTGATCACCGGCGGCCCCAGCGCGTCGAGTTTGCGCCGCAGATAGCTGATGTAGGTCTCCACGACGGTCGAGTCGGCCGGGCTGTGCTCGTACTGCCAGACATGGCGCAGGAGTTGCTCCTTGGGCACGATCCGCCCGCCGTTGCGCACCAGGAAGCGCAGCAGCGCGTACTCGGTGGGGGTGAGCTCGACGGTCCGTCCCGCGCGGTGGACGCTGTACGTCGTCTCGTCCAGCTCCAGGTCGCCGTACGTCAGCGGCGGCCGCTGCGGCAGCACGTCGGCGCGGCGGGTGCGCCGCAGTACGGCGGTGATCCGGGCGACGACCTCGTCGATGTTGAACGGCTTGGTGATGTAGTCGTCGCCGAAGCCGAGGGCGCCGACGATCTCGGCGGGCGCGTCGCGCGCGGTGAGGAAGACCAGCGCCATCTCCGGCTGCTCGGCGCGCAGTCTGCGCCCCAGGGCCCGGCCGTCGCCGTCGGGCAGCATGACGTCGAGCAGCGCCACGTCCGGCCGGGTGCGCTCGGCCAGCGCCAGGGCCTCGTGGACAGTGCCCGCGATCATCACCTCGAAGCGGTGGTAGCGCAGCGCGATGGCGAGGACGTCCGCGATGCTCTCCTCGTCCTCCACGACCAGCACAGTGCCTGGAACCGTCGTCATGGCCCCAGTATCGGCGGGCCCACTGACAGTCGGGCGGGTTCGGTGCTTTGGAGTTCCTTGAGAGTCGCTCGTATCCGGTGTCCACGCGTGCGTGCCGCCGCCAATGCTGTTGCCCAGGACCTGGGGGACCAACCGACAACCGACTGGGGAGTGTTGAGCGTGGCGGCATTGGCACGGTGGTGCTATCGGCACCGGCTGGTGGTCCTGTTGCTGTGGGTGGGGGCGGTGTTCGGTCTGGGCTACGCGGGTTCGGCCGCGGGCACGGACTACGCGAACGAGTTCTCCCTCCCGGACACGGACTCCAAGCGCGCGTACGACCTGATGGAGAAGGCCTTCCCGCAGAGCGCGGGCGACACCGACACGGTGGTGTGGAAGGTCGACGAGGGTTCGGTACGGGACCAGTCCGTACGGTCCCGGATCGAGCCCGCGCTCAAGGAGATCGCGGCGATGAAGGGGGTCGGCGAGGTCACCAGCCCCTACGCGGGGGCGGGCGGCGCGGCCCAGATCAGTGAGAACGGGCGGATCGCGTACGCCCAGGTCACCTTCGTGGAGCAGGCCAACGCCGTGCCCAAGGAGCTGGTCGAGGACGTCGTCGACACCGCGCAGGCCGCCGAACAGAACGGGCTCCAGGTCGAGTTGGGCGGTCAGGCGATCACCCGCACCCAGGAGCCGCCGACCGGCATCGCCGAGATGGTCGGCATCGTCGCCGCGGCGGTCGTGCTGTTCCTGGCCTTCGGTTCGCTCTTCGCGATGCTGCTGCCCCTCGTGGTCGCCATCGCGGCCCTCGGCACCGGCCTGATGGCGACCTCGCTGCTCAGCCATGTCACCGACGTGCCCGAAGTCGCCCCGCTGCTCGGTTCGCTGATCGGCCTCGGCGTCGGCATCGACTACGCCCTGTTCATCGTGACCCGGCACCGGCGGGGCATCCTGCGCGGCATGAAGCCCGAGGAGTCCGCGGTCACCGCCCTCAACACCTCGGGCCGCGCGGTGCTGTTCGCGGGCGGCACGGTGTGCATCGCGCTCGCCGGCATGCTGGTGATGAAC
Source organism: Streptomyces sp. NPDC046909 (assembly GCF_040644695.1). Taxonomy (NCBI): domain Bacteria; kingdom Bacillati; phylum Actinomycetota; class Actinomycetes; order Kitasatosporales; family Streptomycetaceae; genus Streptomyces; species Streptomyces sp. NPDC046909. Next base: position 311,359 of record NZ_JBEYXC010000010.1, read on the forward strand.
ATGAGGTTCCTGGACGGCGTGGTCATCGCGACCTCGCTGACGGTCGTCCTGAGCGTCCTGGCCGCCGTCACCCTGCTGCCGGCGCTCCTCGGCTTCCTCGGCCTGCGCGTCCTCAGCCGCCGCCAGCGGCGCAGGCTCGCCGCGGCCGGCCCCGAGCCGGAGCACGCGAGCGGACTGGCGGCGCGCTGGTCGTCGTACGTCGAGAGGCGGCCGCGCTCGGTCGCCGCACTGGCCCTGCTGGTGATGCTGGTCCTCGCGCTGCCCGTGCTGTCGATCCGGCTGGGCGCCACCGACCAGGGCAACCACCAGGAGTCGACGACCACCCGGCAGGCCTACGACCTGCTCGCCGAGGGCTTCGGACCCGGCTTCAACGGCCCGCTCCAGGTCGTCGTGTCCGACGGCGACGCCCAGGGGCTGGTCTCCCGGATCGAGGCCACCGAGGGCGTCGCACAGGTAGCCGCGGTCCCGCCCGCGAACGGTGTCACGCTCATCCAGGTCGTCCCGACGACCTCACCGCAGTCCGAGAAGACCGACCAGCTGATCGACCGGCTGCGCGACGACGTCATCCCCGCCTCCGGCGCCGAGGCCCATGTCGGCGGCGTGACAGCCGTCTTCAAGGACTTCGCGTCGGTGACCGGCGAGCGGCTGCCGTACTTCATCGCGGCGATCATCTCGCTCGGCTTCCTGCTGCTCCTCATCGCCTTCCGCTCGCTGGTGGTCCCGCTGACCGCCGCCCTGATGAACCTGATCGCGGCGGCCGCGTCCTTCGGCGTACTGGTCGCGATCTTCCAGTGGGGCTGGGGGACGGAGCTCATCGGCATCGGCAAGGAGGGCCCGATCACCGCGTTCCTGCCGGTCATCATGCTCTCCCTGCTCTTCGGCCTCTCCATGGACTACCAGGTGTTCCTGGTGAGCCGGATGCACGAGGAGTGGGTCCACACGAAGGACAACGCGCGCGCGGTGCGCGTCGGCCTCGCGGAGACCAGCCGGGTCATCAACTGCGCGGCCCTGATCATGATCTGCGTGTTCAGCGCGTTCGTGCTGAGCGGCGACATGGAGGGCGCCATGGCGGGCATCGGCCTCGCGGCCGCGGTCGCCCTGGACGCGTTCATCCTGCGTACGGCCCTGGTGCCGGCCGCGATGCATCTCCTCGGCAACTCCAACTGGTGGCTGCCGGAGGGCCTGGAGCGGCGGCTGCCGCATCTGGCGGTGGAGCCGCGGGAGGAGGCCGTCGCCGAGGCGCCCGACGCGACGGACGGGCCCGCCTCCGCCGTGCACGGGTTCGTCCGGGACGCCGACGGCGAGCCGGTCGCGGGTGCGGCGGTGACGCTGCTGACGAAGGGCGGCCGTCAGCTGGACCGGGTGGTGTCCCTGGCGGACGGCTCGTACATCGTCTCGGTACCGACTCCGGGCACGTATCTGCTGGCGGCCTCGGCACCTTCGTACGCCTCGCGCGCGGGGCACGTGGTCGTCGGTGAGGGCCCGCTGGTGTACGACGTGGAGCTGGCGGAGGGCGAGGTCGACGCCGTCAATTGAGGTGACCAGGGCTTGGTGACCAGGGCTTGGTGACTAGGGCTTCTTGCCGGGGTTCGGCATCATCTTCGTCATCCCCGGCAGGAAGTCCGTGAACAGCTCGTGCACCTCGCGTACGAGCGGCCGCAGCACCCGGAACCGGGCGAGCGCGACACCGCGCGCGGTGAGGCGGGCGCCGCGCTCGGCGAGCCGGTAGCTCCGCTCGCGCCCGTCGGTCCGGTCGAAGACCCAATAGAGCACGAGCCCCATCTGCGAGAGCCACATCAGCTCCGGCAGCACGTCCTTGAGCTCCTCCGGCACCTTGGTCTTCGTCCCCGCCAGCACCGCGCGGTGCACGCTGATCGCCTCCACGCGCGCGTGCTCCGACTCGGGGGAGAACGGGCTGAGCGGGCTGTCCGGGTCGGCGGCGTTCTTGAAGAACTGCACCGCGAACTCGTGGTACGGCGTCGCGATGTCCAGCCACACCCGCAGCACACCCGCGAGCCGCGCCTCCAGGTCGGTCTCGCGCTCCAGGATCTCCCGGACCGCCACCTGGTGCTCGGCGGCGATCCGGTCGTAGAACCCCTGGATCAGGTGTTCCTTGCCCTCGAAGTAGTAGTACGCGTTCCCGACGGAGACCCCGGCCTCCTTGGCGATGGCCCGCATCGTCGTCTTGTCGTACCCCCGCTCCTGGAACAGCCGCATGGCGGTCTCCAGGATCAGCGCACGGGTCTGCTCGGACTTGCTGGGTTCGGACTTGCTGGGCGTACCGCCCTCTTCGTTGTTCGCGGGCACGGCGAAGAGCCTAACCAGTGGCGTGGACTCCGCCGTCACCCGTTCCGGCTGAGCGCGCGGGCCAGGCAGACGGCCAGCCCGATGGCGATGGCCACATAGACGATGTAGACGATGGCCAGCGGGTCCATGCGTCTCCCCTTCCCGAACGCGTTCACAGCCGGCAGGAGCCCGGCAGGAGCGACTCTAGACCTGCATTTGAACGCGTTCAACGCGGGCGGGTGATGGGGTGCGTCACGGGCGGCGTCCCAGCTCCGGGCGCTTGGTGTAGTCCGTGAAGCCGATGACGTTGCCCCAGGGGTCGGCGACCTCGACGGTCCAGCCGGTGGCGACCGGGAAGGGCTCGTCGAGGAGGGGGGTGCCTGCCTTGCGCAGCTCGCGGGCCGCCACGCGCGCGTCCGGGACCTCCAGCCAGACCCGGGGGGAGGGCCACGGGGGTGGGCGATGGCCGATCGCCTCCTCCTGCCGGAGCAGGATCCCCGGCGTCTCGCCCCCGACCTTCAGCAGCGCGATCCCGGCCTCGTCGAGCCGGAACGCCACCGCGAACCCGGCGCGCTCGTAGAAGCCGACGGCCTCGCCGAGGTCGCCGACGGGCAGCAGGAGGTTGTCGAATCCGAGCAGCTCGTACGACTGTTCATCTGACATGCCATCAGATTAGGTGCGGGGGCGACGGTTGCGGGACGGCGTTTCCGCGGGGTCACTCATTGAGCCGAGAAGGGACCGCCTCCGTCGGTACGCTGAGCCCTCGTCAGTGCCGCGTCGGCGGAGGGGGCGGGAATGGTTCCGGGGACAGAGGCCTTCCTCGACGAGGTGCGGGCGGCCTTCGCGGAGGTCGCCGAGCGACACGGCCTCGCCGGGCCGGGCGAGGAGGAACGGGACCGCCACCTCGCCGTGGCCACCTACACCGGCGCCGGGGTGCGCTACCGGGTCGTCCTCGGCCTGTGGGACGGCGACGTCGAGATCCACGCGTGCCGCGAGACCGGGCCGACCGAGTGCAAGGTCGGCATCGGGAAGCTGGCGGTGGCCGCGGGGGTGGTGGCCGGGGGCCGGGTGTCGTTCGGCGCCCGCAGCCTGCGGCAGCTGCGGAAGTCCCTGGCCGAGCAGGTCCGTTGCCTGGAGCTGGTGCACCCGCTGGTCTCCGGCGAGTTGGAGCCGGCCGTCGCGCTCATGCGGGCCGCGGGGGCACGGGAGTGGCGCAGGCCGGTGCTGAGCTGAGACCGGGGCCGTTGTCAGTGGTGGGTCGTACTGTCGGCGGCATGGGAATCGTGACGTTCGTCGACGAGACGACAAGCGGCGGCCGGAGCGACGGCTGGGGTCTGGAGATCGCCGAGGAGCGGCTCAGCGTACGGGAGTTGATCCGGCGCCGGGTCTTCCAGGAGGTCGCCGAGTACAACGCCCGCACGCCCGAGGTCTTCCAGGGCCTGGTCCAGCCGGAGAACACCGAGCGCGTCCTGAACGGCTACGCCCTGCGCACACCCCGCCGAATAGACCCCGAGAAGCAGACCGCCCTGGCGCTGAAGGCGTTCACCGGCAACGGCTTCCTCGTCCTCGTCGGCGACCGCCAGGTCACCGACCCCGACGAGGAGCTCGAACTGGCACTCGGCACGGAGGTCACGTTCCTGAAGCTCGTGCCGCTGGTGGGTGGCTGACGACGGGCCATGTCCAGCGGGCCGTCTCACCCGTCGAGGCCGTCCCGTACGAGCTCCAGGGCCACGGCGGCGCGCGGGTCGGTGAGTTCGCCGGCGATGCGGTGGGTGCGGTCGGTGTCGGCCCGTACCGAGGCCTCCTGGGGCGGGAGGTGGAGCAGCAGGGCGCGGCGCAGATGGGTGGGCGGATGGATCGCGTCGACGCTGTGGCCGCGGCGGGCGCTGACCCGGCGGCGGCGCTCGTGCTCGGACGCCGGGACCGAGTCGAGATGCGTGGCGAGCGCCTCCCACAGGCCCTCCGCGTCCTTCGCGCTCACCCGTGCCGAGCCGCGCATCTTCCGGCCGTTGACCTCCCGGTACAGCGTGGTGTCGATCGACTCCACGACCATCAGCCGGTCCATCAGCCCGACCGCGGCCTCGGTGGAGCCGACCCGGGCCGCCGCCGCGTCGGCGAGGTACTCGCTGCGCTGGGAGGCGCGCGTGGTCAGGAGGTCGAGCAGCATGATGACACCGCTGATCAGCCAACGGGGAAGGAGGTAGAACAGGTTGATGACGTACCCGTGGATGTCCGGGTCCTCGATCGGGGACAGGTAGTAGTGCCAGGTGGTCAACGAGCCGTAGGCGGTGCCCACGACCATGCCGTGCCGGGTGTCGCCGTGGGTGAAGTGGCCGAACTCGTGGCCCAGGAGGGCGATCCGTTCCTGCGGGGACAGCACCTCCCACAGCGGCAGCCCCAGGGCGAGAACCCGACGGCGGACACCGAGGTGCGTGACGCTCGCGTTGGCCTCGGCATTCAGCACGATGACGTCCACGCTTCGGGTACCCAGCGCCGCCGCGACCTCGTCGACCAGGGCGTACAGCTCGGGTGCGGTGCTCCTGGACACGGTGTGGGCGCCCGCGCGCAGCCGGTTCGGCCGCGGGCGGAGCGTCACCGCCAGCGCCAGCAGGAACAGCCCGGGCACCATGCCGAAGCCGCCCCAGCCGCCGATCAGGAGCCACAGCCCGCCCGCGAGCAGGACCAGGGTCACGCCATGCACCAGCAGCGCGATGGCGTACGCCGCCACACCCGCCGCCGACCGTCCGGGCCGCTCACGCGCCGGGCGCCGGGCCTCGGCGGCCAGGTCCCCCAGCAGCCGCTCGCCGTACTCCTCGGCCGCTCTGCGCCGCCAACGCTCCAGCCGGCCCTGCTTCTCCTCGCCCGGCCCCTACGGATCCACGTTCCACTCGCACTCCGCGCACCACAGGGTGAACCTGCGGTCCCCACGGATCTCCACCCCGCACTGCGGGCACGGCTGAACGACCTGCTCCTCGACGGCACGCAACGGCGCACCCTCCCCCTCCTCGCAGCCTCTCCCCAGAAGCTGCTGTGTACATGGCGGCACAGTTGATCACAGCCACCGAGGCCCGGCCAAGCCCGGCGGAACACCGAGCCGCCGCGTCAGGCTCCGCAGCCACCCACCCTGCGCGTGCTCACCGCGATGTCGTCGAGAGCCAGGTCGTACGACGACGGGGTCGGGTCGGCCTGGTACAGCTGCCAGCCCAGCTTCAGCTCGTCGAAGGCCGGGAACGTGAAGTCGTCGCCCGTACCGCCGTGTTGCCTAGTGGACACGGTCAGATCGGACTGCTCGACGCCGTCGAAGTACACCGTCACGCGATTGTCGGTGGCGTCCAGATGGAACTCGACGCACTGCCAGGCACCGGCGACGGCCGGGGCGGAGGTCTTCCACGACGTCCAGTCACCCGTGGGACCGAGATCGGAGCCGACGCCCCAGAAGTTGCCGTTGTCGGTGGGGGCGTACTGGCCGCCGAGCGGCCGGACCAGGGTGGGGGCGTCGGACCCGGAGGCCTCGGCGATCGTCCAGTGCGCCCAGTCGGGGGCGGTCGGGAAGGCGTCCACGCGGAGGCGCAGACGGGCCCAGTAGCTGTTGCCGGGGGCGGTCAGGTCCGGGAAGACGAGGAAGGCGCGGCCGTTGCCCTCGGTGTGGAGGCGGAGTTCGCGGCTGTGGCCGGTGGAGCTGGGGGCGACGGTGAGGCTGCCGTTGGCGGTGTCGGCGGTCCATCCGTGGCCGGCGGTCACCGGGCCCAGGGGGAGACGGTCGAAGGTCTCGCGGGCGAGGGTGCCGTGTGGGGCGGGGGTCGCCGAGGAGGGGGTGGGGAGCGCGAGCAGGAGGGCCGCTGTGGCGGAGAGGGTGGCTGCGGCCTTCTTCAGGAGGGGCATGGGGGCATTGTGCAACTGAGGACACACAAGTCTCAGGTGTCACAGGGGAGTTGGCTGGATCTCAGCCGCTCTTCGGCTGGCCTGCCTTGAGGATCTCCGCCACGTCCAGGGTGACCTCGGCGCCGATGGAGTCGGGGAGGGTGACCGTCTCGCCGGGGGAGTGCGGCCGGTGGCTCTCGTAGTCGTCCCCGGTGGGGTTGGTCAGGACATGAAGGCGCTGATGTTTACGGTCGATGATCACGTAGACCGGGATCTTGGCGGCAGCGTACGCCTTCACCTTGTCTCGTAGATCGGTCCGATAGTTGCTGGAAGTGACCTCTAGGACCAAGCGGAAGCAGACGGGGTCGTAGCAGTTGTTCTCGACGTAGTGGTCCCGATAGTCGGCGTCGACCACCGAAAGGTCGGGGATCGCGTAGTCCTCGGTGCCGGTCGGCAGCCAGAGGCCGGTGCCTTGGATCACCTTCGACTCGGTCCCGTGCAGACCGGAAGCCGCGAAAGGCAACACGAGGTCGGTCAACGCTTCGCCGTGTGGGCCGTCCGGTGGCGGGGACACGATGATCTGGCCTCCGATGATCTCGACGCGGTAGCCCGGGAGACGATCCATGATCCGGTTCGCCTCCGCGATCAACGGACGGTCCTCATGCGGCCGCTCGACAGCTGCTGCGGACATCAGGTGCCTCCTGTGGGCTGGTGTCGAGACCATCATCGTAGGCCGCCCCCACCGCCATGTCCTTAACGATCACGTTCACCCATACGGGTGTCCATACGCGAGAAGGCCCCGCTCCCAAAGGAAACGGGGCCCTCACAGCCGTACCGAAAACGACCTCAGAACCGGCGCGTGATCAGCGCCTTCTTCACCTCGGCGATCGCCTTCGTGACCTCGATGCCACGCGGGCAGGCGTCCGTGCAGTTGAAGGTGGTGCGGCAGCGCCAGACACCGTCACGGTCGTTGAGGATCTCCAGGCGCTGCTCCCCGGCCTCGTCGCGCGAGTCGAAGATGAAGCGGTGGGCGTTCACGATCGCGGCAGGACCGAAGTACTGGCCGTCGTTCCAGAAGACCGGGCACGAGGACGTGCACGCCGCGCAGAGGATGCACTTCGTCGTGTCGTCGAAGCGTTCGCGGTCCTCGGCCGTCTGGAGACGCTCGCGCGTCGGCTCGTTCGTGTCCTTCGTGATGAGGAAGGGCATGACGTCGCGGTACGCCTGGAAGAACGGCTCCATGTCGACGACCAGGTCCTTCAGGACCGTCAGGCCCTTGATGGGCTCGACCGTGATCGGCTTCTCGGGGTTGATGTCCTTGATCAGCGTCTTGCAGGCAAGGCGGTTCTTGCCGTTGATCCGCATCGCGTCCGAGCCGCAGATGCCGTGGGCGCAGGAGCGGCGGAAGGTGAGGGTGCCGTCCAGGTCCCACTTGATCTTGTGGAGGCCGTCGAGGACGCGCTCCTTGGGGTCGATCTCCAGCTGGAAGTCTTCCCAGGTCGCCTCGGCCGAGATCTCCGGGTTGAAGCGGCGGACTCGGAACGTGACCGTGATGTAGGGAGAGGCCGCGGACTCCGCCTCGACCTTGTCCAGAACAGGGGTAGCCATCAGTACTTACGCTCCATCGGCTGGTAGCGGGTCTGGACGACCGGCTTGTAGTCGAGACGGATGGACTCGGTGCCGTCGTCGCCGACCTCGCGGTACGCCATGGTGTGGCGCATGAAGTTGACGTCGTCGCGGTTGGGGTAGTCCTCGCGGTAGTGACCGCCGCGGGACTCCTTGCGGGCGAGCGCGGAGACCGCCATGACCTCGGCGAGGTCCAGCAGGTTGCCGAGCTCGATCGCCTCCAGCAGGTCCGTGTTGAAGCGACGGCCCTTGTCCTGGATCCCGACGTTCTTGTAGCGCTCGCGCAGCTCCGCGATCTTCTCGACCGCCGTCTTGATCGTCTGCTCGGTGCGGAACACCATGACGTTGGCGTCCATGGTCTCCTGGAGCTCGCGGCGGAGGACCGACACGCGCTCCGTACCCGTCGAGTTGCGCAGCCGCTCGACCTGCTCGACCACGAACTCCGCCGGGTTCTCCGGCAGTTCGACGTAGTCCGCGGTGTGGCTGTACTCCGCCGCCGCGATGCCCGCCCTGCGGCCGAACACGTTGATGTCGAGCAGCGAGTTCGTGCCCAGACGGTTCGCGCCGTGCACCGACACACACGCGACCTCGCCGGCCGCGTACAGGCCGGGGACGACCGTCGTGTTGTCGCTCAGGACCTCACCCTCGACGTTCGTCGGGATGCCGCCCATCGCGTAGTGCGCGGTGGGCTGGATCGGGATCGGGTCCGTGTACGGCTCGATACCGAGGTAGGTGCGCGCGAACTCCGTGATGTCGGGCAGCTTCGCGTCCAGCTGCTCCGGCGGGAGGTGCGTGAGGTCGAGGTAGACGTGGTCGCCCTCGGGGCCGCAGCCACGACCCTCGCGGATCTCCGTGTAGATGGAGCGCGAGACGACGTCCCGGGACGCCAGGTCCTTCATCACCGGCGCGTACTTCTCCATGAAGCGCTCGCCGTCCTTGTTGCGGAGGATGCCGCCCTCACCACGGGCGCCCTCCGTCAGCAGGATGCCCATGCGCCAGATGCCGGTCGGGTGGAACTGGAAGAACTCCATGTCCTCCAGCGGCAGACCGCGGCGGTAGACGGCGGCCTGGCCGTCACCGGTCAGGGTGTGCGCGTTGGACGTCACCTTGAAGAACTTGCCGGTGCCGCCGGAGGCGTAGATCACGGCCTTCGCCTGGAAGATGTGGATCTCGCCGGTGGCCAGCTCGTACGCCACCACACCGGCCGACTTCTTGACGCCGTCGACCTCGGTGATCAGCTGGTCGAGGACGTAGAACTCGTTGAAGAACTCCACGCCCTCCTTCACGCAGTTCTGGTACAGCGTCTGGAGGATCATGTGGCCGGTGCGGTCGGCCGCGTAGCAGGAGCGGCGGACCGGGGCCTCGCCGTGGTTCCGGCTGTGACCGCCGAAGCGGCGCTGGTCGATCGTCCCGTTGGGCGTCCGGTTGAACGGCAGGCCCATCTTCTCCAGGTCGAGGACGGCGTCGATGGCCTCCTTCGCCAGGATCTCGGCGGCGTCCTGGTCGACCAGGTAGTCACCGCCCTTGACCGTGTCGAAGGTGTGCCACTCCCAGTTGTCCTCCTCCACGTTGGCCAGCGCGGCGGCCATGCCGCCCTGCGCGGCGCCCGTGTGGGAGCGGGTGGGGTACAGCTTCGTCAGCACGGCGGTACGGCTGCGCTTCGTCGACTCGATCGCGGCGCGCATGCCGGCGCCGCCCGCGCCGACGATGACGGTGTCGTACTTGTGGATCTTCATCAGGAATTCCTCAGCCCCGTGCCTAGCGGATGTTCGGGTCGAAGGTGAAGATCACCAGCGTGCCCAGCAGGATGGTGAACACCGTGGCGGTGTAGAGCAGGCCCTTCAGCCACAGCCGGGTGTTCGCGCGCTCCGCGTAGTCATTGATGACCGTGCGCAGGCCGTTGGCGCCGTGCAGCATCGCGAGCCACAGCATCAGCAGGTCCCAGACCTGCCAGAAGGGGCTCGCCCAGCGGCCGGCCACGAAGGCGAAGCCGATCTTCGACACGCCGCCGTCCAGCACCAGCTGGATCAGCAGGTGGCCGAGGACCAGGACGACCAGCACGATGCCGGACAGCCGCATGAACAGCCACGCGGCCATCTCGAAGTTGCCGCGGGTCGAGCGCGGCGTCTTCTTGGTGCGCTTGCGCGGGGCCTCGATGAGGGGGGCCGGGTTGTCGACGTCGTAGAGGGACTCGCCCTCGACGGGGCCGATCCCGGTCGCGGTCTTCTCAGTGGTGGACATACGCGTCAGCTCCCGAACAGTTCACGAGCGGCGTGGCCGAGGACGGGGTAGATCGCCCCGATCATCAGCACGACCCACAGGCCTACGACCGTCCAGAGCATCTGCTTCTGGAAGCGCGGGCCCTTCGACCAGAAGTCGACGGCGATGACGCGCAGGCCGTTCAGTGCGTGGAAGAGGATCGCGGCGACGAGGCCGTATTCCAGCACTGCGACGATCGGGGTCTTGTACGTGGCTACGACCCTGTCGTAGTCCTCGGGGGAGACACGGACGAGAGCGGTGTCCAGCACGTGAACGAACAGGAAGAAGAAGATGAGGACGCCGGTGACTCGGTGAGCCACCCAGGACCACATTCCTTCCCGGCCGCGGTACAGCGTTCCAGCCGGCACGGAAGTCCCTCCGGGAGCGGGGATTGGGGCCGCGCCGGCTTTTGGGTGTCGGTCGGGCCCGGCCGGGTACGGTCCACCGGCCCCCAGCATCGTAGCGACGTGTTGTCGGGATGCTTACAGCGGCCCAACCGATGTGATCAAAGTTGCACGGACGGGCTACTGGGGTGGGTGGTTCTGTTGTGTGCCGGGTGCGGGTGCGTTGTGGCTTGTCGCGCAGTTCCCCGCGCCCCTGAGGACGTCTACCAACCGTCCCTTTGCAAGGCGTCGCAGTTCCTCCGCTGCCACCACCCGCTCCTCCTCCGGATCGTTTGTCAATCGTGACCGGATGCCTGCCAGGACGTGGTCCAACGCCTCGCCCTTCGACAGGCCGTCGAGGCAGATGACGAAGGCGTGGCCGAACTTGGCCTCGTATGCGGCATGTGCGGCGTCGAGGGCCATATGTGCGGCGCCGTACGTACCGTCGGGAAGCGTCGGCAGTGTCTCTCCCGCCAGCGCCTCCGAGAGGTCACTCGGGGACAGGTCGTACGCCGCCTCGTCCGACGCGGCCTGCAAGGACTCCAGGTCGGGGTAGGGGCGGTGGTCTGCGACTCGGCGGGCCCAGCGGAGGCTGCGGAGGCAGGACAGGAGGAGGTGGTGGGCGTCTTCCGCGGACGCGGTGTTGAAGGCGTCCAGCAGGTTCGGCGACGGTGGGGTACGAGTCTGTTCGGGCAGCGCCGGTATGGCGACTCGGCCGGGAAGGTGTGTGGGCGTCACGTGTGTTTCGGCAGGGGAAGCTGTGGGAGCAGGGGAAGCTGTGTGAGGTGTTGCGTCACGTTATCGAGAGTGGGCGTGACGTGTCCGACGGATGCCCGAATTTCACTCGAACGGCAGAGTTTCGGAGCGTCTGGTGGACACTTCCGGCCACTGGACCTGTCTAGGTTGGCGTGGTGAGCCAGCACAGGCGTCGGGCGTCGGCGGAGAAGACGCGGCAGGTGAGGACCCGGGTGGTCGTTCTCACGGCGGTGGCCGTGACGGTCGCGGCCGGCGTGGGGCTCGGGCTGTGGGCCTCCGGGGACGGGGGCGACGACAGCGGGCCCACGGGCTCGGCGGTACGGCAGCCCTCCGCCGGGGAGTCCAGCAGCGAGGCCGCCGCCTCGGCGCGGCAGGACACGCCCACCCCGACACCCACCCGCTCCTACCCCCTGTCACAGACCCCGCGCACGATTCCCGCCGTACAGGCGCACACCCCGGAGCGCGGCCCCGGGTGGCGGCCGAGGAGCGGGGCGCGGGTCGTCGTGAACGACGCGGCGCTCGCCGACGAGGGGCGACTGGTCGCGGGGGAGCTGGGGCTGACGTACGCCGGGGTGAAGGCGGACGACAAGGCCGGGGATCTGCGGCTGACGCTCACCGACGACAAGAAGGCCGACCCGGAGTCGTACACCCTCACCGTGCGCGGGGGGCGGGTCGCCGTCAGCGGGGCCGGCGACGCCGGGGTCTTCTACGGGACCCGGACGCTCAAGCAGGAGGTGCACGGTGGGGGTACCGCGCCGGAAGGGGTCGTGCGGGACGCGCCCGCCAAGCCGGTGCGCGGGTTCATGCTCGACATCGCGCGCAAGTACTACACCGCCGGGTGGATCGAGGACCGGGTGCGGGAGCTCGGGGACCTGAAGTTCAACCAGCTGGGGCTTCACTTCTCCGACGACCAGGGGTTCCGGATCGCGTCCACCTCGCATCCCGAGGTCGTCTCCGACGCGCATCTGACCAAGGCCGAGGTCGAGCGGATCCTCAAGCTCGCCGCCGAGCGGCACATCACCGTCGTGCCGGAGATCGACTCGCCGGGGCATCTGGGCGCGGTCATCGCCGCCCACCCCGAACTCCAGCTGTACAGCGGGCAGGGCGTGGCGGCGCGGGGCGCGGTCGACATCTCGAAGGACGGGGCCGCCACGATCGTCGACGAGCTGCTCGACGAGTACGCCGACCTCTTCCCCGGCGGGCAGTGGAACCTCGGCGGCGACGAGTACCGGGCGCTGATGGTCAGCAACCCCGAGGCCACGTATCCGCAGCTGGCCGCCGCCGCGAAGGCGGAACTCGGGGCGGGGGCGACCATCGCGGACCTCGCCACTCAGTGGCTCAACGACCGTGCCACCACCGTCCGCGCGCACGACAAGGCCCTGCTCGCCTGGAACGACGGCTTCTTCGCGGACACGTCCGTGCAGCCCGCCGCCGACATCCGGGTCGGGTACTGGACCGGTAAGGAGATCGGGGCGCGGCAGCCCGTGGCGTATCTGAGCGCGGGGCGTGAACTGGTCAACTACAACGACCTGTTCCTCTATTACGTCCTCGGGCAGCCCAACAACTTCGTCTATCCGACGGGGGAGCGGATCTACGAGCTGTGGACGCCGCGGGTGGTGCGGGGCACGCTGGCGGTCGACGCGAAGTACGACGACCAGATCCTCGGCGGGACCTTCGCGGTGTGGGGCGACTATCCGAACGCCCAGACGCAGGACCAGATCGCGGCCGGTGTCCGGATGCCGTTGCGGGCGACGGTCCAGAAGCTGTGGCACGCGGGGAAGCCGTCCCTTTCCTGGGCGGAGTTCAAGGTGCTGGCGGATCGGCTGGGCTGACCGCTGCGCATGGGGTGGACGTACGGGGATGGTGAACCGTATGTTCCGCATGCCGCGCGTGAGGTTCTGGGGAGGACCGGGCGCGGTGTTCCGTTCGTCCAGTCAGTACTTCCAGACTTCTGGTCAGTACTGCCAGTCAGTACTTCGGGGGATCGCCTCACCATGATCGAGAATCCGCACGCCCACCTCAGCCCCGCACCGGCCGTCTGGCTGCGGTCGCCGATCGGGCTCGGGTGGGCCGCCGTCGCCGGGCTCGGCGCGGTCATCGCCACCGACCTGTTCGCGATCTACGCGGACTTCGTCATGTACGACGTGACGGGCGACCTCATGGGCGACGGCTTCGGTGCCGTGCTCACCGAGCGGGCCGATCGGGCGGACCGGCTGTACGCCGTCGCCGGCACCGTCCAGACGGTCGCGTTGATCGCTACCGTCGTTCTCTACCTGTGCTGGTTCCACCGGGTGCGGGTCAACGCCCAGGTGTTCGATCCGTCCGGGCACAGCATGAAGGGGCACTGGGCGGTCTGGGGCTGGTTCGTGCCGGTCGTCAACCTCTGGTTCCCGCGCCGGATCACGCTGGAGATCTGGGACACCAGCAGCCCTTGGGGCGCGCCGCGGCCGCATGGGCTGGTCAACACCTGGTGGACGTTCTGGATCATCGCGCTGGTCTCCGGACGGCTCGCCCAGAGCGCCGGGCGCAGGGCCGACACCGCCGAGACCCTCCACATGGCGGCGGGGCAGACGCTGTTCGCCGACGTCGTCGACATCGTGGCCGCCGCTCTCGCCATCGCCGTGGTCCTGCGGCTGACGCGCATGCAGAACGAGAAGGCCCTGGGCGGGCCCGCCCCCGTAGCCGTCTGAGGTCCCGGATTGTCCGATCCGGCTGCGAACTGCCGTACGACTGTGGTGTATTCGGCCCCGAGTCACAGCTGAGCCGCAGCCGAGACGCCGGGGGGGAGCCGGGAATGGGCTACTGGGGGTATTACGTCGTGGGCCGCAGTGCGCGGCCGCTCCGTGAGCTGGACGCGCTGGCCGGGGCCGAGGGGCTGAGCCTGCGGGCGGAGGCGCCCGGGGGATGGCAGGTGTGGGAGTACCCGAGCGGGGACGGGGACGTCGGGTCGATGAACGCGCTGGCCCAGGAGACCGGGGCGCCCGCGTTATTCGGGTATGTGATGGACAGCGACTGTGTGGTCGTGGAGGCGGCCGGGCCGGAGAGCGGGGCGTGGACGACCTGTCTGGCGCGGACCGCGATGGCTCAGTACATCGGTGCCGACAAAGAGGGCCTCACGCTTGAGGACTACTTCCTGGAACCGGGGGACGCGGCCGAACGGGCCGTCGCCTGGGCCGAGGAGGCGGGGTGCGCGGTCGAGGCCGGGGCCGTGCTGGAGGTACTGACCGCCGAGGCCGACCCGTTGGCCGAAAACCTGTTCTTCCGGCTGCTCGACCGGCTGGCGGTAGTGCCCCTGTGACACTCCGGCGCCGTCGCACGCAGTAAGGGGAAGTGCGGGCTCCGTTAGGGAAGACCGCAGACGGCACCGCCCTGATGGAGGCGTGGATGAGTCTGGTGGAGCTGATCGCTCAGGCCGACGAACGCGGACTGGCCGCCAGCGGGTTGGCTTGTTTGGATCGGTGCGTGCCCCTGCTGGGCGGCGACGACGAGCTCTTGCGGCCGCTGTGGGCGAGCCTCGCCGACACCGGGGACTGGGGCGCGGGGCTTGAGGCCGCGCGCGGCAAGCTCGGTGCGGGGGAGGACGCCGGCGAGGACGAGGCCGCCGTGCTCGCCCGCCGGATGCTCGACGCCGCGCCCGCCGCTCCGGACGCCGGCGAGGTACGGGTGTGGGCCGACGCCTGCTCCGTCGCCTCGCTCCAGATCCACCGGCTCCTCGACCCCGCCTCCGCCGGCACCCCCGTCGACGCCTGCCGGGAGGGCCGTACGGACGGCGTGCCCCCGCTCGTCGCCGCCGAACTGCGCCGCCAGATCACCGTCCTGGAGGTGGTCGCCGGGCACGGCACGGCGGGGCTGCGGCGCGCGCTCGAAGTGTCCGTGGAGGGGCGCCGGGTCCTGCGCGCGGTGGTGTCACGGCGGGCGCGGGGGCGCAGCTGACACCACTGGACCGCCCCTACGGCACCAGCCACTTGACCACCGCGTCGCCGTAGTGCGCCGTCTGCCCGTAGAACGCCGTCAGGTCGCGATGGGCCGCCGCGAAGGCGCCGTGTATCTCGGGCTCGGCCTCCTGGCCGCCGTACGACTTCAGGAGCAGGTCGCGGGCGTCCAGCCACAGGTCGTCGAAGTCGGCGGCGGCGAGATACGCGGCGACTCGGCCGGCCTGGGCCGCGGTCAGCAGCACGAAGGGCGGGAGGGCCGGGTCCGGGTGGGGCAGGGGGCGGCCGCCGAGGACGACCTGGGCGGCCGGGCTGTCGCCGCCCTCGGTGCCGGCGTACAGGAGTTCGTGGTCGAGGTAGCCCTTGTCCAGCACCTCCTCCCGGTGCCTGCCGATCCGCTCCCGTACGGCGTCCCAGTCGTCCTCGAAGAGCTTCTCCAGCCAGGCCGGACTGTTGCGGAGCGCGGCGGGCCGGATGGCGCGGAAGTGGAAGTACATGCTCATCAGTGACAGGAGCGCACAGGGGCCGCGAACCGTCACTCCCGGGCGAAACGCCCAGCTGAGAACGGTGCGTGACCGTCGTGCGGCGGAGGTGGGGCGGTCTTGCGCCGGTCTCGCGGATCCGGCCGGAAACGGTGACGATCGCGCACTCCGGCACGCTCTTGGGGATGTGACGACTCATGTGACGACACAGCCCGTGACCCGGCCCTCCGCGGCGACGAAGCCGATGCGCTGGGCGGCGGACGCGGTGGCGACGATGCGCGAGGGCGCGCGGGTGCGGCTCGACTACTCGGCGCAGAGCCTGTGGAGCGTCGACCGGATGATCGAGGACCTGCGCCGCGAGGGCACACCGTACGGCGCCGTCGAGGCGGTGCTGCGCGGTTTCGGGGCGTACGCCGGTGAGGTGATCGTCCGTCAGTCGGGCGCCGAGTGGTGGGCGAGCGGGGGCGACCACTGGATCCGTACGCCCGACGGCAAGCTGTGGGATCCGATCGACGAGGCGCGGCGGGGTTTCGCCGGGGACGGGTCGTTGCGGTTGCTGTGCCGGGACGCGACGGGGGCCGGTTTCGAACGGCGGTAAAAACGCCGTAATAAGAGACGCTCGCGTTCCCAAGCAGTGGGTGGCGGGAGCACGATGGGGCCATGGCCGACAACCGTCGTTGGTGGGCGCTCGTCGTCATCGCGCTCGCCCAGTTGATGGTCGTGCTGGACATGACCATCGTCAATATCGCCCTGCCGTCCGCCCAGGCCGACCTGAACATGTCGGACGGGAACCGGCAGTGGGTGATCACCGCCTACACCCTCGCCTTCGGCGGACTGCTGCTCCTCGGCGGCCGGATCTCCGACCTCGCGGGACGCCGTACCACCTTCATGATCGGGCTGCTCGGCTTCGCCGCCGCCTCCGCGCTCGGCGGGGCCGCGACGGGCTCCGCGACGCTCTTCGGGGCGCGGGCGCTCCAGGGTGTGTTCGCCGCGCTGCTCGCACCCTCCGCGCTGGCACTGCTCGCGACGACGTTCACCGACCCCAAGGACCGGGCGAAGGCCTTCGGGGTGTTCGGGGCGATCGTCGGGGCGGGCGCGGCGATCGGGCTGCTCGCGGGCGGACTGCTCACCGAGTATCTGGACTGGCGCTGGTGCCTGTACGTCAACGTGCCCGTCGCGCTCATCGCGTTCGCCGGCGCCTGGGTCATCCTCGCCCCCGGCGAACGGCATCCCGACGCCCGTCTCGACGTGCCGGGCGCGCTGCTCGGCTCGGCCGGGATGCTGTCGATCGTCTACGGCTTCTCCGAGGCGGAGTCCCGGAGCTGGGGCGACGGACTGGTCGTGACGCTGCTGGTGGGCGGGGTCGCACTCCTCGCCGCCTTCGGGGTGTGGCAGACGCGGGCGCGGGTGCCGCTGCTGCCGATGACCGTCGTGAAGGACCGGCAGCGGGTCGGGGCCTTCCTCACCGTGCTGCTCGTGACGATCGGTATGTTCGGCGTCTTCCTCTTCCTCACGTACTACCTGCAGGGCGTCCTCGGCTGGTCGCCGCTGAGGACCGGGTGCGCGTATCTGCCGATGACGGCCGCGATGATCGTCGGGTCGACGCAGATCGCGGCACGGCTGCTGGGCAAGGTGCAGCCGCGGTTCCTGATCGTGCCGGGGCTGCTCGTCGGTGCGGGCGGGCTGGCGGTCATCGCGCAGGTCGGGGTCGAACCGGCGTACGCCTCGCATGTCCTGCCCGGCATGCTGATGCTCGGGCTCGGCATGAGCACCGCGATGATGACGTCCGTGTCCCTGGCCACCGGCAGCGTCGCGCCGCAGGACTCCGGTGCCGCCTCGGCGACCTTCAACACCGCCCAGCAGGTGGGAGGTTCGATCGGTACGGCCCTGCTGAACACGATCGCCGCGAGCGTGACCGCACGCTATGCGACCGCGCACGCGGGGCCCGGCGTGGACCGGCGGGAGCTGGCGGCCCGGGCGACCGTGCACGGGTTCAACGTGGCCACCTGGTGGGCGATGGCCGCGCTGCTGCTGGCCGCGCTGGTCGCCGGGGTGGTGGTGAACGCGCGGAGCGCGCCGACGCCGCCGGGGGCGGCCGGGGCGAAGGAGGCGGAGCCGGTGGATCTGCGGGGGTGACTGCCGGGGTCTCCGGCAGTGGTGGAGACCCCGGCCGCTGTTCCTGCGCCTTACGGCGTCAGCACCTGGCCCAGGCGGGCGTCCGTCGGGGTGCCCAGGGCCGTCTTGCTGTAGATCGCCGCCTCCGCGTAGCCCAGGCCCGTGCTGTTGCTCGGGACGTGGAGGAGGATGCCGTCGCCGGTGTCCTCGTTGTCGGCGCCGAAGGTGAGGTCGGCGCGGCCGTAGCCGGAGAGGTCGGTGAGGGTGACCGAGGAGCCGAAGCGGTCGTCGGTCTCGGTGGCGCCGGGGATCGTCGACGTGTCCTGGGAGATGCCGATCGAGCCGGTGCCGGTGAGGCCGGTCGACGCGCCCTTGACCAGGATCGCGTCGCCCGCGTTGGTGCGGTTCACGCCGTCGCGGACCAGGTCCTCGCCGGGGGCGCCCGCGAGGACGTCCGCGTAGCCGTCGGCGTTGTAGTCGCCGATCGAGACCGAGCTGCCGAACGCGTCGCCGGACTCGTTGCCGCCCGGGACGGACGCCGTGTCCTGGTGGATGGTCGTCATGCCCGTGGTCGTGAAGCCTGTGGACGTACCCGGGACCATGGTGATCTGGCCGCCCGAGACACCGCCCGACTCCGAGGCCACCGGCTGGCCGATCACGATGTCGTCGTAACCGTTGCCGTTGACGTCACCGGCCGCGACGGACCGGCCGCCCTTGACCGAGATCACGCCCACCTTCGTCAGGCCCGTCGCCGAGCCCGCGAAGCGGACCACGCGGCCGATGCCGCCGGTGTCGCGGTAGTTGAGGGCGACGTCCGCGTACCCGTCCCGGTTGAAATCGCCGGTCGCGGCGTCCAGGTAGGCGACCGCGCCGGTGGCGGAGGTCAGCGTGCCGTACTGGTACTTGCCGGCGCCGAGACGCACGTTCCAGTTGCCGCCCTTGCCCGCGCCCGCCGCGAAGACGTCCGCCTTGCCGTCGCCGTTGAAGTCGCCGACGGTGACGGTCGAACCGAGCTTGGCGCCCGTCGCCGTGACGCCCGAAGTGCTGTACGAGAAGCCGGTGTTGAGCGCCGGGCCGTACATCACCGTCACATTGCCGCGATCGGTGCCGACCGTGTCGTCCTCGCCGGGGGAGCCGATCGCGAGGTCGGCGTAACCGTCGCCGTTGACATCGCCCCAGGCGGTGGCGGCACCGAAGGCGTCACCGGTCTCGGTGCCGCCGGGGACACCCGCGCTGTTCTGAGTCAGCGTCACCTTGCCCGCCGTGACGGGCCCGTTGACGCTGCCCGGCACCACCTTCACCGCGTTCGCCTTCGGCACGCCCGCGACCAGGTCGGTCACGCCGTCCCGGTTGTAGTCGCTGGTTGCGAGGGCGTGCGAGATGCCCGGCGTCTTCGCGAGCGCCGCGATCCGCGACAGCTTGGAGTAGAGGTTGGCGCCGGGGCAGGCGGTGGCGTTGGTGTCGCGGTGCCCGAAGACGCGCGGCAGGGTGATCGAGCTGCCCTTGGCCACCTTGTTGCCGTCGACACCCGCGTCGCTGCCGGAGACCAGGGTGACCTTGCCGGTCGGGTCGATGCCGTACATGCCGAACTTCCACGCCACGATCCGCGCGATGGCGTCCAGCGCGGCCTTGCTCGGCTTGGCCGACTCGTAGTTGCCGATGTACGAGATGCCGACCGTGTTGGTGTTGAACCCGATGTCGTGCGCGCCGACCACCGGCAGGTCCATGCCCCCGCTGCGGCCCTCGAAGATCTGGCCGCACTTGTCGACGACGAAGTTGTAGCCGATGTCGTAGTAGCCGCGCGCGAAGTGCTCCTGCTGGATGGAGCGGAGACGGGCGCGGGAGTCGGCGCAGGACAGGGTGTTGTCGCTGTCCACGCCGGTGTGGTGGATCACGGCGGCCTTGATCTCGGCACCGTAGGAGGGGGTGCCGTCGTAGTCCGTGGACGCGCCCCACTCGGCCTGGGTGATGACCGGCGGCTTCACGACCGTGGAGGGTCGGGGGGCCGGGACGGTGGAGGTGGGGGAGGGGGATGGCGACGCGGACACCGACTCAGATGCCGATGCCGATGCCGACGGGGACGCTGACACCGTCTCCGTAGGAGATCCGGACGGGGACACCGACTCCGTGGGCGCCCCCGATGCCGAATCCGATGCCGACGGCGTCACCGTCTCCGCCACGAACCCCGCCGGCTCCACCCCGCCCTTGCCCCCGGGATCCGTCCCCGGGTCGAGCAGCTTGACGTCCATCCCGGCCGGTTGCCCGCCCGCCTCCGTGCCGTCCGCGTTCACGACCCGTACCTCGACGCCGTCGGAGTCGCCGGTCCACAGGGACTCCGTACCGCCGCGCAGCGCGGCCCGTTCGCCCTCGGCGCCGTCGGCCTGGCTGGGATCGACGGTCAGCTTCTGCCAGCCGGACCACTTGCCGGTCTCCAGGTCCCGGGTGCGCACCTCGGGCGTGCCTTTGGCCTTGGCGTCGGCGTCGTCCCAGGTCACCAGCAGCGCGCTGAACCGGTTCGTGTCCCGCTTGGCGAGGCCCTTGCGGCCGGCGCCCTCGCTCTGGAGCTTCAGCGTGTGGACGGCGGCTTTGCGCGTCCCCGCCTTGCCGTCGGACTGCGCGCCCTGGTCCGCCATGGCGTACGTGACGATGCCCGCGCCGCTCAGCACGACGGCCCCGGCGGTCAGCCAGGCCCGTCTCCTGAGACTGAGAGGTCTGTACGCACGGCTCCTGCGAGGACTCAACTACCCCACCCCTGTGAAATGAACTCGGTCGTATCTCCTGCCACTTGGGCAGCACATAGACACAGCGCACAGCTCTGGCCAAACATCACCGGCGCAAAGGGTTGTACGGCCGCTGTGGTTTTCCTGTGTGGGAATCGCCACGCCCGTGACCCGTGATGCTCCCGGCGCTCCATCCGCTGGGACAGCGGGGAGTGCGAGCCGAACGAAGGGGTGGGGGCCATGGGGAAGCAGGCCGGGCGTGTGGTGGGGGCGAGCGGGATGCGCGGGGCGGCGGGGGAGTTCGTCACGCGGGTCACCGCCCGCAACCGGCTGCCGCTGGACTACTCGGTGGCCAGCCTGCGGGTCGTCGACTTCCTGGTCGACGGGCTGCGCAAGGGCGGCGCCGACCAGGAACGGGTCCGCGAGCCGCTGTTCGCCCTCGGCGCCTACGTCGGTGAGGTACTGGTGCGCCGGGCGGGCGCGGTGTGGGTCGAACTGGACGAGACGCAGCGCGCGTACTTCGGCCAGCCGGTCGGCGTCCGGATGCCCGACGGCCGGGTCTGGAACCCGCTCGGCAAGGTCCTCAACCGCTTCGAGGCGGGCGGCCCCGAGGAGTCCCTCCAGACCTTCTATCTGACCCTGCACGGGCGGGCCCGCAGAAGGAGCGCGGCCTGACGGTGAGGGGCGGGGCCTGACGGGCGCCGTCGTACGACCGGGTGGGACGTCGTCGTACGACCGGGCGGGACGTCGTCGTACGACCGGGTGGGACACAGTGACACTTCTGTGCCGCCAGGCGCTGTTGACCGTGGGGGAAACCCCGCAAGGGCGGTCGTGCCGCACGGCATGAAACCGCCATGAACCAGTACGGACGAGGACAGTTCTTGGGTCGAGGAGGGGAACCCCGCCGCGTGCAGGCGTACGACGGGGAGCTTGGCGCGGCTGTCGCGCGGGCCCAGGAAGGCGACGAGGCCGCCTTCGCGGTCGCGTACCGGCTCGTGCAGCCAGGTCTGCTCGGCTACCTGCGCGGCATCGTCGGGGACGACGCCGAGGACGTGGCCTCCGACGCCTGGCTGGAGATCGCCCGCGACCTCGGCCGGTTCAAGGGCGACGGGGCCGGCTTCCGGGGCTGGAGCGCGACCATCGCCCGGCACCGGGCGCTGGATCATCTGCGGCGGCAGAAGGTACGGCCCCGGTCGGCGGCGCTGGAGCAGGACGTACTGGATCTGCCGGGCCCGCACAGCACCCACGACCAGGCACTGGAGTCCCTCTCCACCGCGTACGCGCTGGAGCTGGTCCGGGGGCTGCCGCGCGATCAGGCGGAGGCCGTGCTGCTGCGTGTGGTCGTCGGTCTCGACGGCCCCGCCGCCGCCCGCGTCCTCGGCAAGCGCCCCGGCGCGGTGCGCACCGCCGCGTACCGGGGGCTGAAGCGGCTCGCCCAGCAGCTGGGCATCGAGAGTGTGACGGATGACGGCCCCCGAACGCTGGGGGAGTCGAAATGAACAACGCCGAAGCGCACGACGTGAACGAAGTCGAGGTGAACGGCGGCGGCGACCGGCCGGACAGGGACCGGGACCAGGACAGGGACGGGAACGGGATCGGGCATGGGTGAAGGGCAGAGCGGCGGCGGGGCTTCCGGCCGTCGGCGTGTGCACCCTGGCGGCGCCGGTTCTCCGAACGGTGCCGGTTCTCCGAGCGACGCCGCTTCTCCGACCGGCGCCGAGCTGGAGACGCTGCTCGCCGCCGCCATGCGCGAGACCCACGACAGCGGTGCCGGTGCAGGTGCCGCGGGCGAGCAGCAGGCCGTCGCCGCGTTCCGTGCCGCCCGTGACGCCGGGGCGCACCGGGCACCCGCCCGCACCCGCCGCCGGGACGACTGGCGGCCGCGCGAGCAGCGCCGCCTGTCGCGCTCGCTGAAGGCCACGCTCTCCGTGTTCGTGGCGAGCCTCACCCTCGGCGGGGTCGCGTTCGCCGCGATCGGCACGGTCGGCTCGTCGTCCGGCACCGGGGACCAGGCCGGCCCGCACACCTCCGCGCCCGCCCGCCCGACCACCACGCCCTCCGCCGATGCCTCCGCCGGTTCCTCCTCCGGCGCCTCCGACCGCCCGGTCACCGCCCAGGACACCGAGGCCCACTGCCGTGCCTACGAGCACGTCAGCGGTCGCGGCAACGCCCTCAACTCCACCGCCTGGCAGCGCCTCGTCGAGGCGGCAGGCGGCGAGAGCAAGGTCGCGGCCTACTGCGCCGAGCAGCTGGAGCAGGCGGACCAGCAGGGCCAGGGCAAGGCGACGCAGAAGCCGGACAGCCCCGGCAAGGGCGCGACCAAGAGCAGCGAAGAGAAGAGCAGCGAGGAGAAGGCCGACAAGGCCTCCGGCAAGGACAAGCAGTAACTCCTGCGGTAACTCCTCGGCAGTGAGCCCCTCGGCAGTGAGTCAGTCACGCGGAGACGGCCGGGGCCGCCACCCCCCACAGGAGAGGCCCCGGCCGTCGCGCGGCACGGGCCGCGCGGCGGCCCGTACTTTCTTCAGCGCCGTGGATGCGTTTTCTGTCACACCCGGAGGCGTACCGACCCCCTCACGAGGTAGTTGCATCTTGTACGGACATGGACGAGCAGCGGTTTCAGGTCGTAACGTGCCTTTCGCGCCGAGCGCGGAGGCGAAGGATCACCGCAATCGCAGGCGGCCCCGGGGCCGCGACCATCGACTGAGGAACCATGCGTGCTGGGGGATGACGCGGAGCTGACCGCCGCGGTGCTTGCGGCGCAGGACGGGGACGAGACCGCGTTCCGGACTGTGTACCGCACCGTGCACCCGCGGCTGCTCGGCTACGTCCGGACGCTGGTCGGCGATCCGGACGCCGAGGACGTCGCCTCCGAGGCCTGGCTCCAGATAGCCCGTGACCTGGAGCGGTTCAGCGGGGACGCGGACCGCTTCCGCGGCTGGGCCGCCCGGATCGCCCGCAACCGCGCCCTGGACCACATACGGATGCGCGGCCGCCGCCCCGCGATCGGCGGCGACGAGACCGAACTGACCGGGAAGGCCGCCGAGTCCGACACCGCGGGCGAGGCCATCGAGGCCCTGGCCACCGACAGCACCCTCTCCCTCATCGCCCGGCTCCCGCAGGACCAGGCCGAAGCGGTCGTCCTGCGCGTGGTGGTCGGCCTCGACGCCAAGACCGCCGCCGAGACGCTGGGCAAACGGCCGGGAGCCGTACGGACCGCCGCGCACCGCGGCCTGAAGAAGCTCGCCGAACTGATCGCGGGCGATCCGGAATCGGCCGGTGTCCTCGACGCGCTCCCGCCCCAGCGAGAACCCCAGCGAGAACCGCAGCGAGAACCGCACAGCCGCGCGGTGACGTCCGCGAGTGTGACGCATACGCGTCCGCGGACGCAGAAGGACATGTGATGGCCGACAACGCCGACAACAACGAGTGGCTGAACGCCGAAACGGCGGAGCGTCTGCTGCGCGGCGAGTCACTGGACAACGCTGTCGAGCCCGCCGCCCGCGACGAAGCCGAACGCCTCGCCAAGACCCTCGGCGCGCTCACCACGGACCCCCCGCCGAACGGCGTGGAACTCCCCGGCGAGGCCGCCGCACTGGCCGCCTTCCGCAAGGTACGGGCGGACCGCGCCCCCGCGACGACCACGGCGTTCGGGGCGACCGCCAGAACCTCCGGCGCGGCCGCCACGCCCTCCAGCGCGGCTTCCGGCGCACCTTCCACCGCTTCCGGTACGACCCACCCGGCCCCCGGCGCCGACGAGCGCTTCTCCGACGCCGGTCTCATCCGTATCGGCGCCCCGGACCACCGCGCCCCCGGCCGTCACACGCCCGGTCACCGCGCCTCCCGCTCCCTCCGCCCCCGCCGCGGCCGTCCGGTCCGCCTGGGTCTCGCCGCAGCGCTCGCCCTCGGCATGGCCGGCGGAGTGGCGGTGGCGGCGGGAACCGGAATCCTGCCGAGCCCGTTCGGTGACGGCGAACCGGGCCCCAACGCCTCCGTCTCGGCCGCCGTGACCCCGGACCGCCCGCTGTCGTCCCCGTCGCCCAGCGGCGGCGCCGAGGGCGAGCCGACGCCCGACGGCTCGGCCGACCCGGGTGCCTCCCGCGAGGACGCGGGCAAGGACCCGAGCGCGAACCCGAGCACGAACCCCGGCTCCGGTACGGCCGACAAGGACAAGGGCTACGGCTCCTGGTGGAGCGGCGCCCTGTCGTCCTGCCGTGACCTGCGTGACGGCAAGCAGCTGTCGGCCGACCGCAGACGGGCCCTGGACGGGTTCGCGGGCGGCTCCTCGCAGGTGTGGAAGTACTGCCACGAGATCCTGGCGAACACGGACCCGAACACCGAGGGCCGGCCGAGCCAGGGCGACGACCGCCAGGGCCAGGGCGACGACCAGGACGGCAAGGGCGACAAGGACGGCAAGGGCGGCGACGACGAAAGCCACCCCGGAGCCCCCGGCCGCGGCAACGACCACCGCCGGAACGGGGGCTTCACCACCCCGTCCCCGCTCCCGGAACCGTCCTCCTCGGAAGCCGCCTCGCTGCTGCCCAGGCACGCCGCGACCGCACCCGACCCGTCGCCCAGCCCGACGTATTCGGCCCTCTGAGCTGCGCTTTTGTCACGCCTGAAACTTTTCTCGCGCCGGGTGTGACGTTTTCGCCCGGACCGGCGCTGACATGAGTGAGCCGACTGGTCATCGGCCGTCGCACAGAGCCGGGGTTCCCCCCGTACCCACGGCTCGTGCACCTGGCGCGGGCGGGACACGTTCCCCCGGTCCCGTCCGCGCCCCACAGGTCCCCCACAGGTCACAGGGTCACCTGGTCACGGAGTCACCAGTACACGACGACCTTGTCGCCGCTGCGCACCTCGTCGAACAGCTCCGAGATCGCCGCCTCGTCCCGTACGTTGACGCAGCCGTGCGAGGCGCCCGCGTAACCCCGGGCCGCGAAGTCGGACGAGTAGTGCACCGCCTGGCCGCCGCTGAAGAACATCGCGTACGGCATCGGGGAGTCGTACAGCGTCGAGACGTGGTGGCGGGACTTCCAGTAGACGCTGAAGACGCCTTCCCGGGTCGGTGTGTACTCCGAGCCGAACCGCACCGGCACCGTCAGCTCGGTCCGCCCGTCCACCATCCAGCGCAAGGTCCGGCTCGACTTGCTGATGCACAGCACCCGCCCGGTCGTACAGCGCGGGTCGGGCGCGGCGGCCGGCTGCCCGCCCATCAGATACAGCTCCCACTTGCCGGGCTCGTGCGTCATCTTCAGCAGCCGCTGCCAGGTGACGGTGTCCGTCTCGCCCGTCTTCGGCAGCCCGCGTTTGCCCTGGAACCCCTTGACGGCCTCCTCGGTCGCGTCGTCGTACGTCCCCGTCGGCCCCTCGAAGATCCAGGCGACCTGACGCAGCCGGGCCTGGAGCTCCCGCACGTCACGCCCGGTGTCACCGGGGGAGAGCAGCACCTCGGGCGCGGCCTTCGACGGCGGCGCGCTCGGCTTGTCGTCGCCGTCGCCGTCGTTGCTGTCGTCATGCGTGGCGGAGGGGGAGCTCTTGGGCAGCTCGACCCGCACCGGGCTCTTCCCGTCGCCTTCCGCCGCGTGCACGGTGCAGCCGCCCACGGCCGCCACCGCCACCAACGCGGCGATCACTCTCCCCATGCCCTCTGTACGCATCCGAGCCCCCGCCTTCTCACCACCGATGTGCACTGGTGTCACCACAGATGGCTTCCCGCGGATGACTGGTTGCGAACAGCGCGGGATTGTGATGAGGGTGATGGGGGCCAGCGAGCGGGAGGCGGCACACCATGACGCGCGAGTCGGAGTCCGGACTGCCCATCGAACCGGTCTACGGTCCCGCGGACCTGGCCGGCTGGGACCCGGCGCGGAAGCTCGGCGAGCCGGGCGCGTACCCCTTCACCCGCGGTGTCTACCCGTCGATGTACACGGGCCGCCCCTGGACCATGCGCCAGTACGCCGGTTTCGGCACCGCGATCGAGTCCAACGCCCGCTACCGCCGGCTGATCGCCCACGGCACCACGGGCCTCTCCGTCGCCTTCGACCTCCCCACCCAGATGGGCCACGACTCGGACGCCCCGATCGCCCACGGCGAGGTCGGCAAGGTGGGCGTCGCGATCGACTCGGTCGACGACATGCGGGTGCTGTTCGACGGCATCCCGCTGGACCAGGTCTCGACGTCGATGACGATCAACGCCCCCGCGGCCCTGCTCCTGCTCCTCTACCAACTGGTCGCGGAGGAACAGGGCGTCCCGGCCGACCGTCTGACGGGCACGATCCAGAACGACGTCCTGAAGGAGTACATCGCGCGGGGAACGTACATCTTCCCGCCCAAGCCCTCCCTCCGTCTGATCGCCGACATCTTCAAGTACTGCCGCACCGAGATCCCCAAGTGGAACACCATCTCGATCTCCGGCTACCACATGGCCGAGGCGGGCGCGTCCCCCGCACAGGAGATCGCCTTCACCCTCGCCGACGGCATCGAGTACGTCCGCACGGCGGTCGCGGCGGGCATGGACGTCGACGACTTCGCCCCGCGTCTGTCCTTCTTCTTCGTGGCGCGTACGACGATCCTGGAGGAGGTTGCCAAGTTCCGCGCGGCCCGCAGGATTTGGGCGCGCGTGATGAAGGAGGACTTCGGCGCGAGGAACCCCAAGTCGCTGATGCTCCGCTTCCACACCCAGACGGCCGGCGTCCAACTCACCGCCCAGCAGCCCGAGGTGAACCTGGTCCGGGTCGGAGTCCAGGCCCTGGCAGCGGTGTTGGGCGGCACCCAGTCCCTGCACACCAACTCCTTCGACGAGGCGATCGCGCTCCCCACGGACAAGTCGGCGCGGCTGGCCCTGCGTACCCAGCAGGTGCTCGCGTACGAGACGGACGTGACGGCGACGGTGGACCCCTTCGCCGGGTCCTACGTCATCGAGCGGATGACCGACGACGTAGAGGGTGCCGCCCTCGACCTCATGCGCCGGGTCGAGGACCTCGGCGGTGCGGTGGCCGCCATCGAGCACGGTTTCCAGAAGAACGAGATCGAGCAGAACGCGTACCGGATCGCCCAGGAGACGGACTCCGGCGAGCGGGTGGTCGTAGGCGTCAACCGCTTCCAGCTGGACGCGGAGGAACCGTACGAGCCGCTGCGCGTCGACCCGGCCATCGAGGCCCAGCAGGCGGAGCGGCTCGCGCGGCTGCGGGCGGAACGGGACGAGGCGGCGGTGACCTCGGCCCTCGACGCCCTCCGGAAGGCGGCGGAGGGGGAGGACAACGTCCTGTACCCGATGAAGGAGGCGCTGCGGGCGCGGGCGACGGTCGGCGAGGTGTGCAACGCGCTGCGGGAAGTGTGGGGGACCTATGTACCGGTGGATGCGTTCTAGCGTGCGAAACTCGTTCGTATGCTCGGTGTCATAGACCTTCCCACCTACTTGGCCGGACTCGTCCTGATCGTCCTGCTGCCCGGTCCCAACTCGCTGTACGTCCTGTCCGTCGCCGCCCGGCGCGGGGTGCGGGCCGGGTACACCGCGGCGGCGGGCGTGTGGTGCGGGGACACCGTGCTGATGACGCTGTCGGCGGCGGGGGTGGCGTCCTTGCTCCAGGCCAACGCCGTGCTGTTCGGGATCGTGAAGTACGCGGGCGCCGGGTATCTGACGTGGCTGGCCGTGGGGATGCTGCGAGCCGCGTGGGGGATGTGGCGGTCGAGGAAGGAAGCGACCGCCGCGGACGCGTCCGAGGGGGGCTCCTATGAGCGCCCTTACCGCCGGGCCCTGGTCATCAGCCTTTTCAACCCCAAGGCGATCCTGTTCTTCGTCGCCTTCTTCGTGCAGTTCGTCGATCCCGGGTACGCGTATCCGGCGCTGTCCTTCGTGGTGCTGGGGGCGTTCGCGCAGGCCGCGAGCTTCCTGTACCTCACCGCGCTGATCTTCAGTGGGACGCGGTTGGCGGATGCGTTCCGGAGGCGGCGGCGGTTGTCGGCGGGGGCGACGTCGGCTGCGGGGGCGTTGTTTCTCGGGTTTGCGGTGAAGTTGTCGCTCGCCAGCGCCTGACGTCGGCTGCGGGCCGGTGGGGGCTTGTCGCGCAGTTCCCCGCGCCCCTAAAAACTAAAAGCACGTCCGCGCGAGGTACTCCGTCAAGGCGCCCGGTGCTTCGCCCGCCCACCCGACGTAGCCGTCCGGCCTCACCAAGAACAGACCCTTCCCGTACGACTCCTGCGCCTCTCCTCGTACGACTGTGATCGTCCCCGGTACCTCCGGCGCTTCCGTTCCCACCGCCACCAGGGTCCAGTGCGGGCCCCGGAAGGCGTCGAAGAGCCGTACGCCGTTCAGCGAGCCGTCCGGTGCGCGGTCTCCCGCTCGCAGTCCCGTCGGGGCCTCGCGGGTCTCCCGTGTCAGTGACGAGTCCCGGTACCCCAGGCCCAGCTGCCGCGTCGCCTCCCCCCGCCGTGTCTCGCCCCGGTGGACGCTCGCCGACAGGCCCAGCATGTCGGCGGCGATGGGGCGGCGCTCCTCCTCGTAGGTGTCGAGGAGGGAGACCGGCGCCCCGTCCCGCAGGACCGCGCCCAGCTTCCAGCCCAGGTTGTAGGCGTCCTGGACGCTGGTGTTGAGGCCCTGGCCGCCTGCCGGGGAGTGGATGTGGGCGGCGTCGCCGGCGAGGAAGACGCGGCCGGAGCGGAAGTGGTCCGCGAGGGCCATGCGGGGGCGGAAGTCGGAGGCCCAGCGGAGCTCGGTGATGGCGTCGGGGGCCAGGTGGGAGCGGGCGGCGACGACCTTGCGGACGCCGTCGAGGGACACGTCCACCGCGCTGCCCTCCGGGAACCGGGCGGCGATCTGGAAGTCCTCGGTGCCCGCGAGGGGGCAGATCGCGAGGAAGCCGTCGCCCTCGCCGCGCGGTGGGAAGACGTGCCAGTAGTCGCGGTCGAGGCCGGTCACGCGTACGTCGGCCACGAGCATCGGGTGGGGGTCGACCGTCTCGCCGGTCATGGCGATGCCGAGCGCGCGCCGGACGACGGAGCGGCCCCCGTCGGCCGCGACCAGGTACCGGGCGCGGACGTCGGCGCCGGTGGCGAAGTGGGCCGTGACCCCGTCCTCGTCCTGCGTGAGCCCGGTCAGCTCCCGCCCGAAGACGACCTCGCCGCCCAGCTCGGCGAGCCGTGCCCCGAGGATCTCCTGGGTCCGCCACTGCGGGACCATCCAGGGCTCGGTGTACGGCGAGTCCTCCGTCGTCTCGGCCGGGTCGAACATCTGGTGCTCGCCGACCTGCTCGCCGTCCTGCCAGATCATCCCGACCGGGTAGCTGCCGCCGGCCGCGCGGATCGCGTCCAGGACGCCGAGGTCGTCGAAGACCTCCATCGTGCGCGGCTGGAGGCCCTTGCCCCGCGAGCCGGGGAACAGCCGGTCCGCCTTCTCCACCACGACCGCGTCCACGCCACGCCGGGCGAGGTCGATCCCGAGGGCGAGACCGGTCGGGCCCGCGCCCACGATCAGGACGTCGGTGTGCATTTCGGTACCCATGCGGATCACTCTCCTTAACGTTGTTAAGTGCCGTTGCCTAGAAGAGTGCCCTTAACGCCGTTAAGCTGTCAAGCGTGACTACGGAACGCCGCGCCCCCCTCGACCGCATCCGCGTCGCGGACACCGCCCTCAAGCTCCTGAACGAACTGGGCCTCGACGGCCTGACCCTCCGCGCCATCGCCAAGGAACTCGACGTCAAGGCCCCGGCCCTGTACTGGCACTTCAAGGACAAACAGGCCCTGCTCGACGAGATGGCCACGGAGATGTACCGCCGCATGGTCGCCGGCGCCGCCCTCGACCCCGCCGACACCTGGCAGGAACGCCTGCTGAAGTCCAACCGCGGCCTGCGGACCGCCCTGCTCGGCTACCGCGACGGCGCGCGAGTCTTCAGCGGCTCCCGCTTCACGAGCCTCGTCCACGTGGAGGCCATGGAGGACAACCTCCGACTCTTCACCTCAGCGGGCTTCACCCTCGCCCAGGCGGTCAGGGCCGCGTCGACGACCTACCTCTACACCCTCGGCTTCGTCATCGAGGAACAGGGCGTGATCCCCGTCGCAGGTGAACGCAGGGAGGGCTTCGACGTGGACGAGCGAGCTCGTCAGATGGCCGACTATCCGTTGTCGGCAGCGGCGGGCGCAGAGATCTTCGAGGACTACGACCAACACTTCGAGGAGGGCCTGGCTCTCATCATCAAGGGCATCGAATGCGCCCCGTAAGGGGCGCGGGGAACTGCGCGACCAGCCCCCACACACCCGCGGCCGAACTCAGACCTGACGAGCCCGAACCCTCCGCACCGCCCGCGTGATGACCGGCGGCAGCAGATCCACCCCGATACGGCGCACACGTGACCGACTGACCTGCGGAACCGGCGGAACCATCAGCTCCGGTTCCACATAGTGCCGCGACCGCGGAAACTCAGGCGCCCGCATCCCCTTCGCCCGCACCCGAACCAACCGCTGCCCCGCCGCCTCCTGCACACTCAGCCCGCAGTCCCCCCGCCCCCTCAGCATCTCCAGCAACTCCTCCTGCACAGCCGAGGGATCCCCCCAGGTCCCGTACAGCTTCTGCGTGCTGAGGCAGATCACCCGCAGCCCCCGGTTCAGTACCGCCTCCCAGGTCGCGACGGACACCCCAGGAGTGTGCTCGGACCGGAAGTCGTCGAGGACGACGACACCGTCCGGGAGCAGAATCTCCCGCGCCGCCCCGATGTCGTCCCGCACATGCTCGTACAGATGCGAGGCGTCGATATGGACGAACCGGCAGCTCTTCGCCGCGACCTCGGACGAGATGACCGAACTCGGTGCCTCGATGACCCGGGGCAGCTCGTCGTGGAAGGAGAGGTAGTTCCGCTCGAAGGCCTGCCGCGTCAGCGAGGCGTACGACTTCGCCGTCTCGGCCCGGTTCGCGCCGTCCGGGGCGTCCCCGCCGAAGAGGTCGCAGACCGTGAACCGCTCGCCCTCGCGAAGGTGCCGGCCGAGGAGGATCGCGCTCTTGCCCATATAGGCACCGAGCTCCAACAGATCCCCCGGCATGCCCTCGCGTTCCTGGCGTTCGAGGAACCAGCCGAACAGGAGCTGGTCGAGCGGCGGGAACCATCCCGGTACGTCGCCGAGCTCGCCGGGGTGGGTGTACGTCTGCTGTGGGTTGGCCATGAAACGAGTCTTCTCGCTTCAGCCCGCCCCAACTGGCCCCGCGTTGAACGTCAAGTGAACAAGCTCAGCGAGCTTTGGCCAGAGCCGAACGCAGCTTCGGAGTCAGCGGCTTCTCGACGTACCGGTTGATCAGCCAGGCCAGTACGAGCATCGCTACGACGGTCAGTGCGAAGGTCTCCGCCGACGGCAGCCCCAGCCCGATGTGCAGCCCGTGGATCACCACCCAGCCGAGGTGCTCGTGGACCAGGTAGAAGGGGTACGTCAGGGCCCCGGCCACCGTGAGCCAGCGCCAGTTCGCCCAGTTCAGCCAGCCCAGGGCGATCGCGGCGACGGCGAGGAAGCCGAAGGCGACGACGGCCACTATGCCCAGCGTGGTGCGGTGGGCGAAGGCGTTGGGGTCGGTGGCGTTCCAGAGGCTGCGGACCGCGTAGTGCTGCCCGATGAGGAAGCTGACGGCGACGATGCCCCAGGCGTAGACGTCCCGCCGGTCGCGGTGGACGAGGTAGAGGCCGACGCCGCCGATGAAGAAGGGGGCGTACTCCGGCATCAGGACGACGTCCAGCAGGGGCTCCTTGGACGCCTGGGTGATCGCCGCGGCCAGGGTCCAGCCCGCGCAGAACAGGATGACCCGGCGCCGGGTCGCCCCGGGCAGGACGACGCACAGGGCGAAGAGGGCGTAGAAACGGACCTCGGCCCACAGGGTCCAGCAGACGCCCAGCACCCGGTCGACGCCCAACGGCTGCTGGAGCATCGTCATGTTGACCAGCGCGTCGCTCGGCGACACCGTCTTGTAGGCGACCATCGGCAGCGCGAACACCGCCGTGACCAGCAGGACCGCCACCCAGTAAGCGGGCAGCAGCCGGGACGCGCGGGACGCGAAGAACGACTTCAGCGGGCGGCCCCAGCCGCTCATGCAGATCACGAATCCGCTGATCACGAAAAAGACCTGGACGCCGAGACAGCCGTACGAGAAATACTGGCTCAGCGTCGGGAACTGATCTTTGGCGGAAGTCCCCCAGGCCGCGGTGACTTCACCGCCGCGGCCGCCGTAGTGGTACGCGGCGACCATCAGCGCGGCCACCAGCCGCAGTCCGTCGAGGGCGCGCAGCCGGCTCTCCCGGGGCCGCGCCCGTTCCGGCCGCGGCGGTGCTTCGGTGACCTCGCGGACGGTCATCGTGGTCACGGAAATCCCCTCGACTGCCAGTGCTTCTACGGGTGCCCCTAAGGGTGCACACAGGCACATTAGTCCGAATCACAGGGATGTCTTGGTTGACCAGCCAACGATTAGCCGTCCGGTCCCGGCCAGTTCACCTGGATGTCGTTTTGGATTCCTAAATTTTCCCGGAATCCCCCCACGCCTCGATAAACCCATGAACTCGCCTCAGTTTCGGTAAGAAAACCAGGAGTGCCATGACGACGGTCCAGAAGAGGCGTGCACGCGCGCGTGGCGGGGAGCTGGACGACTGCCTGCGCGCGTGCGCGGTGCACAGCGGGAAGGTCGTCGGCAGCATCGACCGGCGCCGGGTCGAACTCGCGGAACAGCTGCGGAAACTGCTCGTCGTGTGGGGCACGACGGCCGGCTCCGCGCCCGCGCCCGCCCCGGCCGGCGGTGCCACCGCCCTGCTCAAGCGGGCCGTCAAGGGAGCGGCCACCCCGGCCTCCGCCATCCCGGGCGAGGTCCTCGACGCCCTGCTCGCCGTCGCCAACAAGGCGCTGGAGTGCGGCTACGACGACGAGCTGAACCTCGCCCTGGTCATCAGCGACACCGTGCTCGCCCAGCGCAAGAACTCCCGCGCCGGCTGGCGGCTGCGCGCCCGTCTCCTGGAGGCCCTGGGCGAGGAGGCCGAGGCGGTCGAGGCGTACGAGAAGTACCTCGACCTCACCGACGACGACGGCTTCGGTGTCCGCGCCCGGATCGCCGGACTGCGCGTCGCCGCCGACAAGGAGCGGGAACTGCTCGCCCTGCTGCGCCGGCAGAACCCGCGCGCCGAGGAGTTCACCCGCCGCGCCGCCACCGACGTCTGGGCCGAGGGCCTCGCCGCCCAGGCGGTGGGGGATTGGACCGAGGCCGAGCCGCGCCTCGTGGGAGCGCTCCTCACGCTGGCCGCCGAGGACGCCCCGGTCGCCGACCGGCAGGAACTCCTCAGCCAGTACCTGGACTTGAGGACCACCGAGTCCACGGACCTCCCCGCCCTCACCGAGGCCCTCGCCCTCTACGCCGAGCAGCGCCGCAACCGCATGCGCGGACCCGTCGCCGACCCCACCGTCGGCGGCGTGCAGTGGATCAGCCTCGGCGAGTTCCGCAACCAGATCGCCGGCAAGTCGGTCTGCCTGATCGCCAACTCCGGCCGGGTGGGCGCCAGTTCGGCGGGCGCCGAGATCGACGCGTACGACCTCGTCGTCCGCTTCAACTCGTACCGGATCGACCCCAGGCACACGGGCAGCCGTACCGACATCCACGCCACCATCCACAAGCACGGCTTCAACTGGGACCAACAGGTCACCACCCGGCTGGTGTTCGGCGGGGTCTCCGGCGACTGGAAGTACTCCCTGCGCAACCGGCTGGTGCCCGGCGCCCAGACCTGCCTCGGCGACGAGTCGCTGCGCTGGCCCGTGCGCAACATCGGCAAGCTCGGCACCGACGTCTGGTCCGGCATCCCCACCACCGGCTTCAACATGCTGTACCTGCTCGACTTCCTGGACGTGAGCCCCAAGCTCGACCTGATCGGCTTCGACTTCTACGAGAGCGGCGCCTACCGCGTCCCGGAGGCCATGAAGCTCGCGATCACCTCCGTGCACGAATACACCAGCGAGAAGGACTGGGTCATGCAGCGGGCCCAGAGCGTGACCGACCTGAGGATCTCCCTGCGATGACCACCGCCCCGCCTGCGACCCAGGCCCCCGTGACCGACGCGCACGCCCTCACCGGCAAGCGCCGCATCGCCTTCGCGTCCTACGTCGACGAGAACTACCTGCCCGGCTTCCTCACCCTGCTGCGCAGCCTCGCGCTCTCCAACCCCGGAGTGTGCGAGGACTTCGTCGTCCTCTACGACGACCTTCGCCCCGGGTCCATAGCCCAGATCCGGGCCCTGCACCCGCGGATCGTCCTCAAGCGCGTCGGCGACACCCACTACGACTCGTACAAGAAGGGCGACCAGGACAACTACCTGGTCCGCAAGGCGTACTTCATCCTCGACGTGTTCAGGATCCGCGAGTACGACACCATCATCACCCTCGACACCGACATGGTCGTTCTGGGTGATCTCAGCGAACTCCTGGAACTGCGCGAGGGGTTGGCGGCCGTCCCGCAGTTCTTCTACGGGCAGCACAAGCTCAACTCGGGGCTCCTCGTCATCCAGCGCGAGTACCTGAGCGACGCGTTCTGCGCCAGGCTCGACAAGTGCGGGCGCTCCGGCGACTACGAGCTCGACAAGCACGACCAGGGCATCCTCAACGCCGTCCTCGACGGCGACTTCGTGCGCCTCGACCCGCGCTACAACTTCGTCAAGCGGCGGTTGTCCGGTGACCTCCCGGTCCCCGACGACACCGCGATCCTGCACTTCACCGGCCGCCACAAGCCCTGGCAGGGCGGCGAGGCCGGATACACGCAGGCCGAGGACCGCTGGCGCGAGTTCGAGCTGCCGGACGCCGAGTTCCAGGCCGCCTACCTGGAGAAGCAGGGCGGCCTCCACCATGAACTCGTCGTCCACTTCGGCACCCCGCACGTGAAGCGCACCGGCGATGTCGAGGCCGCCCGCAAGGTCGCCGCCGCGCACATCGCGAACGGCGACTACCAGGACGCCGTCGACCTCCTCTCCGGCGTCCGGATCCCGCTCGACGAGGCCTGGCCGCACGAGGTCCTCGGCCACGCCCTGATGAGCGTCTCCCGCTACGAGGAGGCCAAGGCCCGTCTGCTCCTGGCCACCGCCGCCCCCAACCGGGCCGCGACGGCATACGCCCGGCTCGCGCAGATGGCCTGGGTGCACGGCGACAACACCGAGGCGCTGCGGTACGCCACCGCCGGCATCACCGTCGACCCGACCCACCGCCCCAGCCGCCTCTGGGCGCAGCGCGCGGCCGCCGTGCCCTCGCAGGAGCGGGGCAGCGCCGAGGACCAACTCGCCCACGTCGCCTTCTACATGGACCGGCAGGGCAACGCGGGCGACAAGCTCCTCCCGGAGACGGTCCGCCTCGCCTTCGGCCCGGACACCACCTCCCGGCGCTGGCACTCCGTCCACGCGCACCGGCTGTTCGACGAGGCGGCGCTGGAGCGCGTCAACGCCCGCCGGGGCCTGGTCATCGGCGGCGGAGGGCTCTTCATCCCGGACACCATGCCGAACGGCAACAGCGCCTGGCAGTGGAACGTCCCGGACGCGCTGCTGAACCGCATCGACGTCCCGATCGCGGTCTTCGCCGTGGGCTTCAACGCCTTCGACGGCCAGTCCTACCGGGCGAACCGCTTCCGCGAGTCACTGCTCCAACTGGTCGACCGCTCCGCCTTCTTCGGCCTGCGCAACCACGGCTCGATCGAGAAGGTCCGCGCGATGCTCCCGGCCCGCCTGCACGACAAGGTGCGCTTCCAGCCCTGCCCCACCACGGTCATGCGCCAGCTCGTCGACGGCTGGCAGGACCCGGCGCAGCGCGAGAACACCATCCTCATCAACGCGGCCTACGACCGAGCGGGCCTGCGCTTCGGCCACGACTACGGCTACTTCCTCGCCCAAATGGCCCAGGCCGTCCGGGACTTGGGTCAGCTGGCCGAGGTGCACTGCGTGGCGCACTCCCTCGACGACGAGAAGATCGCCTTCGACCTGCGCCGCGAGCACGGCGTCTCGATGCCCGTCATCCCCATGTACGACTTCGAGAACGACCAGATCCGCGAGCTCTACGCCCGCACCAAGCTGGTGATCGGCATGCGCGGCCACGCCGGGATGATCCCCTTCGGCGTCGGCACGCCCATCATCAGCCTGATCTCGCACCCGAAGATGGCGTACTTCCTGCGCGACATCGAGCGCCCGGAGTGGGGCGTCTCGGTCCACGACCGCCACCTCGCCGCCCGCCTGTTCGAGCGCGCCAGGGACCTCCTCGCCGACCACGCCAAGACGGTCGCCGACGTCCACGGCCGCCAGCAGGAACTGTGGAAGGTCACCGAGGCCAACGCGGCCGACCTCCGGGTGATCCTGGGGAGTTGAGACAGGGAGTCGGGCCCCTCACGGTCGTACGGCAGTGAGGGGCCCGACGCCTACGCGTGCGGCGTGAACAGAAGGTTCCGCGTCCCGCGCGGCCGGGCCGCGGACGACGGGATCAGCTCACCGTCGGCCTCGGCCACCCAGTGGCAGTCGTAGCCCAGGGGCTCGAACTCGGCGAGCAGGGGTTCCAGCGAGGCACCCACCAGCGCCTCCAGCATCACGGTCGGGCGGTCGCGCTTGAGCACCTGGCGCGCGCCCTGGAGGACCGACATCTCGTGGCCCTCCACATCGATCTTGATCAGATCCAGCTTGGTGCCGGTGAACACGTCATCGAGGGCAAGCAGCTGGATTCGCTTCAACTGGGCGTCGTCCGCCCCGTGTTCCAGGGACGAGCCCGTCGAGAGCAGGTTCCCCGCGAAACGGACGCTGATCTCGGCCCAGCCGGCCTCGGCGGACACCCCCGCCTGGAAGCGCTTGACGTTCTGGACATTGTTCATCCGCAGATTCACCGCGAGCCGGGCGTGTATCTCGTCCACCGGCTCGAAGGCGTGGACCTTCGCCTTGGGATTGGCCAGCGCGGCGATCATCGAGAAATAGCCGACGTGCGCGCCGACGTCGGCTATTGTCGCGCTCTTCGCGGCCAGCCTTGACCAGGTGGCCAGGCTGCCGGGCTCGTAACCGAACCGCCCGTTCCACACGGTGTCGAGGGCGACCGCCTCGTCGTTGACGCAGAACATGACGAACGGTGGACAGTACGGGGAATCGATCTCCACGAGGCCTTTGTAAGGGAACTTCTTGCGGTGCGTGCGGATGATGTCGCCCGTGGAAACCGGTCGGACAAGTGGTGCGTGAGCCAGCGTCCGGGCATTGGATTCAGCAAGCTGGGAAGTACGCATCCCGCGAGGATAGAGCCGCGCGTATCCGGCCCGTTTCCCTTACGGGCCGGAGTTTCCCTTAATGTCTTCTTCCGTTCACCGCCAGTCGTTCACCGCCAGTCGTTCAGCCTCAGCGTTTGACCGCCTTCTTCAACGCCCGCGCCTGCCGAACCACCCGCCGTGCCGTGGAGTTGTGCGGCAGGAACGCCAGCCGCTCCGGGATACCGCCGGGCAGGCCCAGGGACGTGAGGCGCTTCTTCTTGAAGTAGCGCCGGGTGCGCGGGCGCAGCTTCCGGGAGAGGTACTTCTCCGCCGCCTCGCGCCGGCCCGGGTAGATCCGGTCCTGCATGGTGAACCCGACCGCGGTGACCAGGCCGTCCAGCTCGTCCGCCGGCAGCGGGTCCTCGCCGTTGCGCCGCTCCAGGTCCGGCAGCACCGCGTCGGCCAGCACCGCCGGGACCCGGTTGCTGTTCTGGTACGGCGTGAGGCGTTCCAGGAGCGGCTCGGTGCCGATGCGGGCGACGGGAAGGTCGTAGAAGACGGACGCCGTGAACAGCGCCGTCGAGAAGCAGCCGACGACCAGCCCCGGCCGGGCCTTCTCGAACAGCACCTCGGCGAGGACGGGCGTGTCCAGGACGGTGAGGTCCACGCCCAGCTTCTCCGCCTCGGTCTCCAGGATCCGGCTGAAGCGGGCCGGCGCGGTGGGGTGCGGCTTGAAGACGATCGACCGGTGCCCGCGCTCGACCGCGCCCCGCATCATCCGTACGTGCAGATCCTCCTCCTCCTTGGCGGAGAGGATGTTCAGCGCGGACAGGTACTGGCCGAGCAGCAGCGCCGAGTTCTCCGGCAGCGCGGGCAACTCCGGCACCGACTCGCCGAGTTCGCTGAGCACCTTCAGGAACGCGCCCGTCGGCACGACCTGCGCGGGCACGTCGAACTCGGTCAGCAGCATCGGGGTGAGACCCGGCACCAGGTCCAGGTGGAGCAGCCGGCGCACGCGGGTGCCGACCAGCGGGTCGAGCTTGTTGCGGGTCGGGCCGTACGACATGAGGCCGTCCGCGTACACATGCACGGGGGCGCCGGTGAACAGCTGGGCGACGGTGAGCGCCGGGGTGACCTGGATGGACTCCACGACCAGCTCGACCCGGTCGTCACCGAGGCCCCACAGCAGCCGCAGATAGCGCTCGAACAGGGGGATGTCGTCGGTGCGCGGGGTCCAGGAGCCCGGGTGGAAGGGGCGGATCGCCTCGTTCCAGGACAGTACGTCGTCGAAGTGCTCGCGCAGCGGCTCGAACCCCGGCATCTCGTCGAGTGCCGGAGTGGTCTCCGGGTTCGCCGAGTTGTTGAACACCAGCAGGACCCGGCGCTCCGCCTCGTCGAAGAGGTCGGAGTCGAGCGCGGCGGCCAGCGTGGCCACGCCGTACAGCGTGGAGGCGCAGAAGATCTGGGTCGTACGACGGGTGGTGGGGGACAGACGGGTCGTGGGGGACATCAGGCAGCCGCCTTCGCTGTGGTGACCCGGCGCCGCAGCCGCCGCAGCTTGGACGAGCGGCGCAGATCCATGGTGTCGAGTACGTCGCCGAGGGCGTCCTGCGGCATCCGCTTTATGGCGGCCGCGCTCATCGCCTGGAGCCGCTTGGCCACGCCCGGCTCCCACTTGGCCTCGTCGGACAGATGGTGGGCGATGATCGCGCAGTACGTGCGCACCGCCTTGGGGAGCAGTCGGTCGGCGTCCCGGTCCGTCGCCGTCTCCTCGATGACCTGGTCGAAGGCGCGGATGAAGTCCAGCTGGCGGGCGTCGCCGATCTGGGTGAGCGAGGAGGCCACCCCGCGCCGGTAGAACACCCCGAGCAGGTTCACCACGGCGAACGACTCCGCCTCGCGGTGCAGCTTCCAGATCCACGGCCGGTCCTCGGCCGTGCGCAGCCCGTCCGTGAAGTGCAGCAGACCCTTGTCGAGGAGACGGCGGTGGTAGGCGCCGGCCCACGCGAAGGCGTAGTCCACGGAGGTCGTCCGGTCGGCGGGCAGGATCGCGTCGCGCGGGTTCAGCACCACGTCCCGCAGTCCGACGGGGGCCCGGTGCACGGTCCTGGCGCGGGCGGTCGCCTGGACATGGTCGGTACGGATGAAGTCGCAGCCCAGCCCCTCGACGGCCGCCACCAGCTCGGCGAGATACCCCGGCGCGAGCCAGTCGTCGCCGTCCAGGAAAGTGAGGTACTCGCCGGTTGCCGCGTCCAGTCCGGTGTTGCGGGCGGTGGCGAGTCCTCCGTTCTCCTCATGGCGGATGTATCTCACCTGCGCGACATCCGAAAGCGACTCGACCGCCCGTTCGAGAATGGCCGGTGTCTCATCCTTCGACTTATCGTCGACGAGGATGAACTCGAAGTCGCTCCGGGCGTTGAGCCGCAGACTTCTGAGGGTGTCCGGGGCGTATTGCTGCACGTTGTAGAACGGCACGATCACGGAAAGCTTTGGCACCCGCAAAACGGTAGAAGGCCGCCTGGCAGGGGAACTGGACGGTGATCGTACGGGGGGTGAACTCAATGTGTCGGAACGGTGCATCCCCTGTATTTTCCGAGCTTCGGCGGGCCAGTTCGGCTCTCGGTGGGCTGTTGTTAACTTTTCGTTGATTCGCGGTTGGGCCGCACCTAGAAATTGCTTCCTAGCGTCTTCGTCGTGCCAGCAAGTACGCCAGCAACTACAACGACGCCGACGCGAATCGCGGTCCTGGCCGACTCGGACACCCGCTGGAAATGGGGTGCCCTGACAGCCCATCGCATCGCCCCGCGCGAGGAAGCGCAAGAGGTCCTCTCGGGGGCCCTCTCCCTCAGCGGCTTCCTGCTGCGCGGCCGCGCCACCCCCACCCCGCGCCAGCTGGCGGAGGTCGGCGTCCACGCCGACTCGATGCGGGAGGTCACGGCCGTCGAGTTCCTGCGGGCCATGGCCGAGGAGTCGTACGACATCGTCGTCATCGCCCTCGTCGGCGGCGGCGTCCAGGCGATGCTGCACGGCCTCAAGCGGGTGTGGGAGGGCCGCGCCGAGCGCCCCGTCGTCGTCACCGGCTACGTCGGTGTCGTCTACGAGAAGCTCGCCGACGGCCTGCTGCTGAGGCACGGGGCCGACCTCGTCCTCGCCAACTCCCGGCAGGACGCGGAGCGTTTCCGGGCCGTGTACGACGGGGTGGGCGCCGACTCCTCGTCGGTGACGGAGGTGGCGCTGCCGTTCCTCGGCGGGGCCGCCTACGAAGGGGAACACGACCCGTACACCGTGGTGTTCGCCGTGCAGCCCTCCGTCCCGGACAGCCGCAAGGACCGCAACTATCTGCTGAACCGGCTCATCCAGCACGCCCGGCTCCACCCCGAACGCGAGGTGCTGCTGAAGCTGCGCTCCAAGCCCGGCGAACACACCACGCACATCGAGGAGCAGCCCTACCAGAAGCTGGTCCAGAAGCTCGATCCACCGGCCAACTTCCGCCTGGTGTACGGGAACATGGGCGAGGTCCTGGACCGGACCGACCTGCTGGTCACGATCTCGTCGACGGCCGCGCTGGAGTCGCTGCACCGGCGCATCCCCACGGTGGTGCTGACCGACCTGGGCGTGCGTGAGGTCCTGGGCAACCACCACTTCGTCGGGTCCGGGTGCCTTGCCTCCTGGGATCAGCTGGACGCCGGGTATCGGCCGGTGCCGGACGCGGAGTGGGTGGCTCGGCAGGGTGTGGTGGCCGACGGAACCTATGAGACCGCGTTCGACGCGGCGCGGGAGCGGATCGCCAAGTTGCTGGCCCGGCCCGGGGGGTTGGGGCCGCTGACGCCCTACTACACGCCGGCCACCGCGCCCGGTTATCTGCCCGGCATTCTCGCCCGCCATCACCTCGGCCCCGACGGCAGTCCGCTGCCGGGAGCGCCCGCGGCCGACAAGGAGCCGGGGCCCGTGCGGCAGATCGTGCGGCGGGCGGCTCGGGGGGCGTACCGGCACGGGGTGCAGCGGGTGGCTCCGGTCATCCGGCGGATGGGGGAGCTGTGACCACCCGTCCAGGCCCGCCCTCCCCGGGCCCGTTCTCCCCAGGCCCGCCCTCCCCGGGCTCTCGCTTTCCAGGCCCTCTCCAAGGAGCAGAACCCATGTCCAACCCGTCGGTCCACCGCGTCCTCGCGGTGATTCCCGCCCGCGGCGGCTCCAAGGGTGTGCCCGCCAAGAACCTCGCCCCCGTCGGCGGCGTGCCCCTCGTGGCCCGGGCCGTGCGGGAGTGCCGGGCCACCCGGCTCGTGACCGACGTCGTCGTGTCCACCGACGACCAGGCCATCGCCGCCGCCGCCCGTGAGGCCGGCGCCGAGGTCGTGCTGCGGCCCGCCGCCATCGCCGGGGACACGGCGACCTCCGAGGCCGCGGTGCTGCACGCCATGGACACCCATGAGGCGCTGCACGGGGCGGCCGTCGACGTGGTGATGCTCGTGCAGTGCACCAGCCCCTTCATCGTCCGCGAGGACGTCGAGGCGGTCGCCGCGGCGGTCGTCGAGCAGGGCGCCGACACGGCGGTGACCGTGGCCCCCTTCCACGGGTTCATCTGGCGCGACGAGGTCGACTCGGCCGCGGAGCAGGGCGGTTACGGCGTCAACCACGACAAGTCGTACCGCCCCCGCCGCCAGGACCGCCCCCAGGACCTCCTGGAGACCGGCGCTGCCTACGCGATGGACGCCGCCGGCTTCCGCAAGTACCAGCACCGCTTCTTCGGCCGTACCGAACTCGTACGGACCGACCCCGCACGGGTGTTGGAGATCGACGACCCCCACGACCTCGCGCGGGCAAGGGCGTTGGCCCCGCTGTTCGACGCCGACCGCCCCGGCGCCCTGCCCTCCTTCGAGGACATCGACGCGGTCGTACTGGACTTCGACGGCACCCAGACCGATGACCGGGTGCTGATCGACGCCGATGGAAAGGAATTCGTCTCCGTGCACCGCGGAGACGGCCTCGGCATCGCCGCCCTCCGCAAGAGCGGCCTGAAGATGCTGATCCTCTCCACGGAGCAGAACCCGGTCGTCGCCGCCCGGGCCCGGAAGCTCAAGCTCCCGGTCCTGCACGG
This sequence comes from Streptomyces sp. NPDC046909, assembly GCF_040644695.1. Taxonomy (NCBI): domain Bacteria; kingdom Bacillati; phylum Actinomycetota; class Actinomycetes; order Kitasatosporales; family Streptomycetaceae; genus Streptomyces; species Streptomyces sp. NPDC046909. The sequence continues at coordinate 354,071 of NZ_JBEYXC010000010.1, forward strand.
CATCGACCGGAAGGACCTCGCACTCAAGCAGTGGTGCGAGGAGCAGGGCATCGCGCCCGAGCGCGTGCTCTACGTCGGCAACGACGTCAACGACCTCCCGTGCTTCGCCCTCGTCGGCTGGCCCGTGGCGGTCGCGAGCGCCCACGACGTGGTACGCGGCGCCGCCCGTGCGGTCACCACCCTCCCCGGTGGTGACGGCGCGATCCGAGAGATCGCCAGCTGGATCCTCGGCCCCTCTCTCGACTCCCTCACCAAGTAAGGAAAACGCCTGCCATGAGCACCAACTCCCGCCTCCGCGCCTTCGGTTCCGAGCGCCTCGCCGGCCCCGGCCAGCCCGTCTACATCTGCGGCGAGATCGGCATCAACCACAACGGTGACCTGGAGAACGCCTTCAAGCTCATCGACGTGGCCGCCGAAGCCGGCTGCGACGCCGTCAAGTTCCAGAAGCGCACCCCCGAGATCTGCACCCCGCGCGACCAGTGGGACATCGAGCGCGATACCCCCTGGGGCCGGATGACGTACATCGACTACCGCCACCGCGTGGAGTTCGGCGAGGACGAGTACCGCCAGATCGACGAGTACTGCAAGGAGAAGGGCATCGCCTGGTTCGCCTCCCCGTGGGACACCGAGGCCGTCGCCTTCCTGGAGAAGTTCGACGTCCCGGCCCACAAGGTGGCCTCCGCGTCCCTGACCGACGACGAGCTGCTGCGCGAGCTGCGCGCCACCGGCCGTACGGTCATCCTGTCCTCCGGCATGTCGACGCCGAAGCAGATCCGCCACGCGGTCGAGGTCCTGGGCAGCGACAACATCCTGCTCTGCCACGCCACTTCGACCTACCCGGCCAAGGCCGAGGAGCTCAACCTGCGCGTGATCAACACGCTCCAGGAGGAGTACCCGAACGTCCCGATCGGCTACTCCGGCCACGAGACGGGCCTCCAGACCACGCTCGCCGCGGTCGCCCTCGGCGCCACCTTCGTCGAGCGCCACATCACCCTCGACCGCGCGATGTGGGGCTCCGACCAGGCCGCCTCCGTCGAGCCGCAGGGCCTCCAGCGCCTGGTCCGCGACATCCGCACGATCGAGGCCTCCCTCGGCGACGGCGTCAAGAAGGTCTACGACTCCGAGCTCGGCCCGATGAAGAAGCTGCGCCGCGTCACCGGCGTCGTCGCCGAGGCGGAGATCGCGGCGGCGGCCGGCGAGCCGGTCTCGGTCTGAGGCCGAAGAGCTGAGTTGACCTACTTAGGAGACGGTCGTACGTCGATGAGCCGCCGCGCCGGATCAGCCGGCAGCAACTCCACTCTCGCGTTCGTCGAGAGCCCGGTACAGCTCCTGAACGTGCTGGAGTGGGCGCACGCCCACGCACCCGGCGCGGGGCTCACCCTCGTCGTGCTGTCCCCGACCGACCCCATGACCCGAGGCCAGCTCCGGCGCATGGCCGAACTGGCCCGGGACGAGGGGCACGAAGTGCGCTGGGAGGAGGCCCGTGGCGGTGCCGCGGCCCCCTTCCAGACCATCGGAGGCCTCGCGGGAGTGCTCCGCAAGGCGGAACGGGTGGTGCTCGGCGACCCGTTCTCCCGCTACGTACAGCTCCTGCTCACCATCGCCCGCGCCCGCGACCTCGTCGTCGTGGACGACGGCACGGCGACGATGGAGTTCGTCACCCAACTCGCCCGCGGGGAGCGGCTCGTCCGCTGGCACCGCAAGGGCGGCCGCCCGGGACCCCGGGACCTGATCTTCGCCCCCGTGTCGTCCTCGGCGCGCCGGAGACTGACGCCGAGCGAGCGCCGCCGCGTGCAGATCTTCTCCTCCATGCCGATGGACGAGATCCCCGACGGCGTCACCGTCACCGCCCACGACTTCTCCTGGACCCGCGCCCGCTTCGGCCCGCCCCGCATCACCAAGACCGCCGACATGGTCGGCACCTCCCTCGTCGAGACCGGCGTCGTCGACGGCGACCGCTACCTGGAGGCCGTCCAGAACCTCGCCAAGGCCCACGGCGCGACACGCTACTTCGCCCACCGCCGCGAGAGCACGGAGAAACTCCACCGGCTGGCCGCGGAGACGGGCCTGGAGATCGTCCGCCCTGATCTGCCGCTGGAGCTGATCGCCCGGAGGGGGCCGATCGGCCGTACGATCCTCAGCTTCCCGTCGACCGTCGTCCATACCTTGCCCTTGGCGCTGGCCGGCACTGAGGTTCGGGTCGCCGTGTGCGACATCGACCCAGGGTGGCTCACGGAGAATGCGTCGCCTCGGGCGCAGGGGTTCTTGTCGGGGGTTACGGGGGCGGCTCGGGATGTGCATCGGTTGTCGGCGGTGTCGGTGGTGGTTACGGCTTAGGGGGGCGGGATCCCCTAAGCCGCCGGGTCAGCCTTCCTTGCGCGCGAGCAGGAACGCCCTGGGCCGTACCTCGTCCTCCTGCGGCTCGCGCAGCACCCTCGTGTGCGGCAGCAGGCCCGCCTTCGTCAGCTGCTCGGATACGGCGTCCGGGTCCCGCCAGTAGTAGTCGAGCGAGATCTCGTGCCCGAAACGCTCGGCCAGGTGCAGGTGCTCGGTGTCCTCCTCCCGCCCCGCCTGGAAAGCGAGCAGCACATACCCGCCCGGCACCAGCACCCTGTGGAACTCCGCGAACGTCGCCGGCAGATGCTCATCCGGCACATGGATGATCGAGTACAGCGCGACGATCCCGCCCAACGTCGCGTCCGGCAGGTCCAGCGATGTCATCGACCCCACGTGGAACCGCAGTTGAGGGTGCGCACGCCGGGCCAGCTCCACCATGCGCGGCGAGACGTCGACACCGAAGACGGGGAGCCCGAGGGTGCTCAGGTGCGCGGTGATGTGGCCGGGGCCGGCGCCCAGATCGGCTACGGGGGCACAGTTCCGCCCCAGCAACTCGGCGAACGTTCCGAAGAGGGCGCGCTCCACGGGAAGTCCGGTCAGGCCATCTCGGGGGAACCGCTTGTCGTAGTCGTCGGCGATCGTGTCGTACGAGGTCTGGGTCGCCCGTATGAAGTCGGGGTTCTCGGCGCTCACGGGGGTGAACCTTAGCGGCGTGAGATGACGGGGCCGCCCGCTTCTTTGTCAGTGTCACGGGGGAGAAGCGAACGGGCGGCCCTGGGGAGTGGGGGCCCGCCAGGTAGGGCGCGGTGCGGGTGGGTGGGGTCGCGGGCCGGGGTTGGGGGTGCGCGGTCGCGCCTCGCCAGCACGCCGGGTGGGCTCAGCGGGTGGCCGGCCGGTGGGTGGAGGGGTGGGCGGCGGGGTGGGCGGCGGGGTGGGTGGAGGGGTTCCCGGTGATTGGCAGATTTGTTCCGGGCGGGCGTGGCAAAAGCGCAGGTGGGGGGTGCCCTTGGGTGGAACAGATCTGCCAATTAGTCGGGCGGGGACAGGCGAGGGGGCTCCACCGTCCAGGTGAAATCCGCGAGGGAGGTCCGGGAGGCCTCGGCTGCACGGGAGGCCCCGGGCGCCCCGGAGGCCCCCGGCGCCCCGGAAGGCGAGGCGGGGTCCATTGGTGCCCCTGATCCTGCTCGGCTCTCGTGGCGGCGGCGGAGTAGCCATACCGCTGTCGCCAAGGCCCAGCCCGTCAGGGTCATGATCAGCAGGGTGGCCAGGGCCAGGGCTGTCACGCCGAAGAAGCCCAGCCTTGCCAGCAGGGCCGGGATCTGGTCCTCGCCGCAGCCGCATGCCTGCCAGCCGTCCGGCGCCGAGATCGTCATGGGGGGAGTCTGCCCGGGGTGGGCTCCGTCGTCGCTCCGCGTGGCGGAAACGTCGCGTGGCGGTGATGATTCCGGGACCGGAACAAGCGTCTCAGTGGTAGCAGGGTGGATTCCCGGCGGAGTGCGGTCCCGACAGGTGAACAGAGCCGACGGGGCGGTGCGGCGCGTGGTATCCGTGGAGGAGTGGATGAGTGACGGGTGCCGTGTCGGGTGTGGCCGAAGGCTTTCGGTCCGTCGGCAGGTGTGGAGCACCTGCGGATTTCATGATCCACTCGGCCGGAAAGTCGGGCGAGTTTACCCATCCCAGCCGATACGTATTCGTCGAGCGGCCAGATTTTCTTCCCCTAACGGGTTGAACTTTTGTTGATCGAGGGTCAGTTGGCCACTTCGACGTCCTACCCTTCAGAGGGTGAAGCAATTGATGTCACTGGAGTCCGAGGCCGATCTCCCCGCGGAAGCTCTGCTTCCCGGCACGCTGCCGGAGTCGCTGCGTGCCGAACTCGTCGCGTTCCGGCGTGACTTGCACATGCACCCGGAACTCGGCAACCAGGAGTTTCGTACCACCGCCGCCATCAAGGCGCGACTGGAGAAGGCTGGGCTTCGGCCGCGGGTGCTGGCCGTCGGTACCGGGCTCGTCTGTGACATCGGCGACTGGAGCGCGGGGCAGCCCGCCCTCGCCCTTCGGGCCGACATCGACGCCCTTCCCATTCCGGACACGAAGAGTGACTGCTCGTATCGGTCCACCGTGCCGGACCGGGCCCATGCGTGTGGGCATGACGTGCATACGACCGTGGTGCTGGGTGCTGGGCTGGTTCTCGCCGATCTGCATCGGCAAGGGCTGCTTCCCCGGCCCGTGCGGCTCGTCTTCCAGCCCGCCGAAGAGGTGCTGCCCGGTGGGGCCGCCGATGCCATCGACTGCGGGGTGCTGGAAGGTGTCGGGCAGATCATTGCCGTGCACTGTGATCCGCGGGTGGATGCCGGGCGGATCGGGTTGCGGGCCGGGGCCATCACCTCTGCGTGCGACAGGTTGGAGATCTCGCTGGACGGGCCCGGTGGGCATACCGCGCGGCCCCATCTGACTACTGACCTCGTCACTGCGGCTGCCCGTGTGGTCACCGACGTTCCCGCCATCGTCGGCCGGCGAATCGACACCCGGGCCGGGCTCGCCGTGACCTGGGGGCGGATCGAGTCCGGGCACGCTCCCAACGTCATTCCGCAGCACGCCGAGCTCTCCGGCACCGTGCGCTGCCTGTCGATCGACGCGTGGCGGCAGGCTCCCGATGTCGTCGTCGCCGCGATCGACGAAGTGGCCAATCTGCACCGGGCCAAGTCCGAGATCAACTACGTCCGCGGAGTGCCGCCCGTCGTCAACGACCCCGCCGTGACCGATCTGTTGCGGGATGCCATGACCGCGCGGCGCGGAGCCGCCTCCGTCGAGGGAACCGAGCAGAGCCTCGGCGGGGAGGACTTCTCCTGGTACCTGGAGCATGTGCCCGGTGCCATGGCCCGGCTCGGGGTCCGGACGCCCGGTGAGCGGACCGTGCGGGACCTCCACCAGGGCGACTTCGACGCCGACGAGTCGGCGATCACGGTCGGGGTGGAGCTCTTCACCGCCGCCGCGCTGCTTGATGGGGCTTCCTGAGGGGTCCGCAGGAGATCTTGTGAAGGGGTGGCCGGTTTGCTGCCCCTTCGTCCCCTTGTGTCACCCGTGTGTAACCGGGGTCGCGTGAATGTAACCCGGTGGCGGCACGGTTCGATAACGGCGACGAGAAACCCCGTTCCCCTCCTCTTCTACGCGCGTTACTGTGCGCCGAAATAGCCACCAGAGGCGGCTCAGTTGGGGAAGCGGGCCGTTCGACGGGCCGTGGGATGAAGGGGTGCTTGCTGTGCGTTCCATATCTCGGAGGACCAGGTTCTCCCAAGCAGTGGTGGCCGTTTCGGTCATCGGCCTCGCGGCCGTCGGCTGTGGTGAGTCCAGCACGAAGGCCGACAGCGACAAGGCGTCGACGTCGGCGTCCGGGAAGTACACCGGCAAGGGCATCGGCCTTGCCTACGACATCGGCGGCAAGGGCGACCAGTCCTTCAACGACGCCGCCTACGCCGGCTTCGAGAAGGCCGAGAAGGAGTTCGGCATCGGCGGCACGGACATCGAGCCGCAGGACGGTGAGTCCGACGCCGACAAGATCCAGCGCCTTGAGCAGCTCGCCAAGGCCGGCTACAACCCCATCATCGGCGTCGGCTACATCTACGCGCCGGCCGTGAAGGAGGTCGCCGCCAAGCACCCGGACATCACGTTCGGGGTCATCGACGACGAGCAGGTCAAGGCCGCCAACGTCGCCGACATGGTGTTCTCCGAGGAGCAGGCCTCCTACCTGGCCGGTGTCGCCGCCGCCAAGACCACCAAGGCCAAGCACGTCGGCTTCATCGGCGGCGTGGACATCCCGCTCATCCACAAGTTCGGCGCGGGCTTCGAGCAGGGCGTCAAGTCCGTCGACCCGAGCATCAAGATCGAGTCGCAGTACCTGACCGAGACCCCGGCCGAGGGCGGCTTCTCCAGCCCCGACAAGGGCAAGGAGGCGGCCAGCGGCCAGATCGAGAAGGGCGCCGACGTCATCTACCACGCCGCCGGTCTCTCCGGTCAGGGCGTGATCTCCGAGGCCGCCGCCAAGAAGGTGTGGGCCATCGGCGTCGACTCCGACCAGTACAACCAGTCCGCGCTGAAGGACTACAAGGACTACATCCTCGGCTCCGCGCTCAAGAACGTCGGCGGCGCCGTCTACGACCTCGCCAAGTCGGTCTACGACGGCAAGCCGCTCACCGGTGTCGTGCGCGGTGACCTGAAGTCGGGTGGCGTGGGCTTCGCCGACTCCAACCCGAAGTACAAGGCCATGACGGATGTCGTCGCGGCGGTCGAGGCCGCCAAGCAGGACATCATCGACGGCAAGGTCACGGTGAAGACCTCGTAAGAGGGTCCAACCGGTAGGGCTGTAAGGCCCCATCCGTACGCCCTCCCGGGCGCCGTTCCAGGTCGTACGCCCCTTGCCTACCGCAAGGGGCGTACTGCTGTCCGTAACCTGTCCTGCATCTGTGGCCACAGCTCGGTAACGGACCGGACAGAAGGGGTTTTCCGTCTGGTCTACGCGCGTTACGCTGCGGCGGAACCAGCGCCTGGTTTGGGCGCTTGCACAAAGGAGTCTCGTTCCATGCGCCGGGTGTCCCGTATCGCGGTTGCAGGCGTTGCAACCGCAGCTCTCGCCGTGACTGTTTCCGCCTGCGGAAGCTCGTCCACGTCGTCCTCCTCTTCCTCCAGCAGCAAGGACCTGGGCCTGGCCCTGGCGTACGACGTCGGCGGCAAGGGCGACCAGTCCTTCAACGACGCCGCCACCGCCGGCCTGGAGAAGGCCGACAAGGAGTTCGGCTACAAGTCCACGGCCGTCGAGCCGCAGGACGGCGAGTCGGACGCGGACAAGGTCCAGCGCCTGGAGAACCTCGCCAAGCAGGGTTACAACCCGGTCATCGGCGTCGGCTACGCCTACGCGCCGGCCGTCAAGGAGGCCGCGGCGAAGTACCCGAAGACGACCTTCGGCATCGTCGACGACGAGCAGACCAAGGCCGACAACGTCGCGGACCTCGTCTTCCACGAGGAGCAGGCCTCCTACCTCGCCGGTGTCGCCGCCGCCCTGTCGACCAAGTCCAACGTCGTGGGCTTCGTCGGCGGTGTGGACGTGCCGCTGATCCACAAGTTCGAGGCCGGCTTCAAGCAGGGCGTCCAGGACACCAAGAAGGGTGTCACGGTCAAGTCGCAGTACCTGACCGAGACCGCCGCCGAGGGTGGCTTCTCCAGCCCCGACAAGGGTGAGAGCGCCGCCGAGGGTCAGATCGACGACGGCGCGGACGTCGTGTACGCCGCCGCCGGTCTGTCCGGCCAGGGCGTCATCAAGGCCGCCAGCGCCAACAAGATCTGGGCGATCGGCGTCGACTCCGACCAGTACAAGCAGGACGCGCTCAAGGCGTACAAGGACTCGATCCTGACCTCCGCCATGAAGAACGTCGAGGGCGCGGTCTACGAGCTCGCCAAGTCCGTCCACGACGGCAAGCCGGAGACCGGCGTGGTCCGTGGCTCCCTGTCCAACGGTGGCGTGAGCGTCTCCAACTCCAACCCGGAGTTCGCGAACAACACCAAGATCCAGGACGCCATCAAGAAGGCCACCCAGGGCATCATCGACGGCACCATCACGGTGAAGACCTCCTGACCATCCGGTCACGGGCCTTGGCCAAATAAGCGCCGTAATGGCAGCGTTACGACCCGGGAACGGGGTGCGTGGAGGATGGCTCCCCGCGCCCCTACCGTCGATCTCCCGCCTGCCGCGCGACGCCTGGCACGCACGTTCGCCGCGTTGCCGGACCGCCCACGTGGCTCCGCCACGAGGACGCCCCGGCGCCTTGCGACCGCACGCACCAGACGCCGCGCGGCCCGCCCTTCGGGCGGACGACGTGAGATCGACGGTAGGGACGCACGCCCCGTTCGCGCGGCAGAATGCTCGGAACGGATCGTCGGCCGAAAAGCGACGGTCAGATCCGGGCACTATTTAAAGCAGGGGCGCTACGCGCGTAGAGTGGCCCCTTTCCCAAGGAGAGTGCGCCATCGAAGCGACCAGCAGCCCTCCGCTCACAGCTCAGTCGCCGATCGCGGTGGAGCTGGCGGGGATCACCAAACGATTCCCGGGTGTCGTCGCCAACCACGACATCCACCTGACCGTCCGCAAGGGCACCGTCCATGCCCTCGTCGGCGAGAACGGCGCCGGCAAGTCGACCCTGATGAAGATCCTCTACGGCATGCAGAAGCCGGACGAGGGCACCATCGCCGTCGGCACCGAACAGGTGACCTTCTCCAGCCCAGCCGACGCCATCTCCCGCGGCATCGGCATGGTCCACCAGCACTTCATGCTCGCCGACAACCTCACGGTCCTTGAGAACGTGGTGCTGGGCAGCGAGAAGCTGTACGGCATCGGCGGCGCCGCCCGGAAGAAGATCAAGGAGATCTCCGACCGGTACGGGCTCAACGTGCGCCCCGACGTCCTCGTAGAGGACCTCGGTGTCGCCGAACGGCAGCGCGTGGAGATCCTCAAGGTCCTCTACCGGGGCGCCGAGACCCTGATCCTCGACGAGCCCACCGCCGTCCTCGTGCCGCAGGAGGTCGACGCGCTCTTCGACAACCTGCGCGAGCTCAAGTCCGAGGGCCTGGCCGTCATCTTCATCTCCCACAAGCTGGGCGAGGTCCTGTCGGTCGCCGACGAGATCACCGTCATCCGGCGCGGTACGACGGTGGGCACCGCCGTTCCTTCCGAGACCACGCCGCGTCAGCTCGCCGAGATGATGGTCGGCAGCGAGCTTCCCACCCCCGAGACCGCCGAGTCGACCGTCACCGACCGGGCCGTCATCGAGGTCAAGGACCTCACCGTCTACGCCTCCGGCGGCGCCTCCATCGGCGTCGACACCGAGTCCGTCACCGGCGGACTCGCGGCGGCCGGCGCCGACGTCAAGAAGGCTCTCGACGACGTCTCCTTCACCATCCACGCCGGTGAAGTCATGGGCATCGCCGGAGTCGAGGGCAACGGCCAGACCGAGCTCATCGACGCGCTGATCGGCACCAAGAACGCCGACTCCGGTGCCATCTTCTTCCAGGGCGAGGACGTCACCCCCTGGGTCACCCGCAAGCGCCGCGAGGCCGGCATCGGCTACATCCCCGAGGACCGCCACCGCCAGGGCCTGCTCCTGGAAGCGCCCCTGTGGGAGAACCGCATCCTCGGCCATGTCACCGAGACGCCCAACGCCAAGGGCTTCTGGCTGACGCCGAAGGCCGCGCAGGCCGACACCCGCCGCATCGTCGAGGAGTACGACGTCCGTACCCCCGGCATCGACGTCACCGCGGCCTCCCTCTCCGGCGGCAACCAGCAGAAGCTGATCGTCGGCCGCGAGATGAGCCACAACCCGAAGTTCCTGATCGCCGCCCACCCCACCCGCGGTGTGGACGTCGGCGCACAGGCCCAGATCTGGGACCGCATCCGCGACGCCCGCCGCGAGGGTCTGGCCGTGCTGCTGATCTCCGCCGACCTGGACGAGCTCATCGGCCTGTCGGACACCCTGCGGGTGATCTACAACGGCAGGCTGGTCGCCGACGCCGACCCCGCCACCATCACCCCGGAGGAGCTCGGCTCCGCCATGACGGGTGCCGCCAGCGGACACCTTGAGCACGTCGAGGAAGACAGCGCCCCGGAGGACGAGGCCCGATGAAGAAGTTCGACAAGGAGCGGCTGCTCCTCGCCGTGGCCGGACCGGCCCTGGCGCTCGTCGCGGCGATCCTGCTGACCTCGGTCGTGCTGATCGCCTCGGGGAAGAGCCCGATCGAGCCGTACACGCTCATGATCGAGCAGGCCGGCTTCTCCGACGTACAGGTTCTGATCATCAACCAGGCGTCGATGTACTACATCGCCGCCCTCGCGGTCGCCCTCGGCTTCCGGATGAACCTGTTCAACATCGGCGTCGACGGCCAGTACCGCCTCGGCGCGATGATGACCGCGGTCGTCGGCGCGCACGTCGCGCTGCCGTCCTTCCTCCAGGTCCCGCTGCTGATCCTGGTCGGCGCGCTCACCGGCGCCATGTGGGCCGGTATCGCGGGCATCCTGAAGGTCACCCGGGGTGTCAGCGAGGTCGTTGCCACGATCATGCTGAACTCGATCGCCACCAGCGTCATCGGCTACCTCACCCTCACCGACAACTGGGGCGTGCCGCTCGGCGACAACGTCACCACCGGTGTGATGAAGGAGTCCGGCTGGGTCTCCGGCATCAACCTCGGCGCCGACGTCGGCGAGATCTACGGCCTGGTCTTCCTCGCCGTCGCCATCGGCATCGGCTACTGGGCGGTCCTCAACCGCACCCGCTTCGGCTTCGACCTGCGCGCCACCGGCGAGTCCGAGACCGCCGCCGCGGCCTCCGGCGTCAACGCCAAGCGCATGGTCCTCACCGCGATGCTGATCTCCGGCGCCGTCGCCGGTATCTCCGGTCTGCCGCTGCTGCTCGGCGACGTCCACACCTACAGCCTCAGCTTCCCGGCCGGCCTCGGCTTCACCGCCATCGGCATCGCCCTGCTGGGCCGCAACCACCCCGGCGGCATCGCGCTCGCCGCCCTGCTGTGGGCCTTCCTCGACAAGGCGTCCCCCGCTCTCGACTACGCGACTCCCGAGCCGTACGAGAAGGAGATCGCCACGATCATGCAGGGCCTGATCGTCTTCGCGGTCGTCATCTCCTACGAGGTCGTCCGCACCTGGGGCCTGCGCCGCCAGCAGAAGCGCGTCGGCGAGGAGCTGGCCGCGGCCGCCGCCCAGAACTCGAAGAAGGAGGTGGCGGTCTGATGAGCACCGCGACCATCGCCAAGGCGCCGGCGAAGCAGCCCGGCAAGGGCGGCCGCCGTATGTCGCTGCCCGTCCTCCTCCTGGTCATCTCGGGCGTCCTGATCCTGACGTCGGTCGTCCGCCTCATCACCGGCGCGGACGGCATCACCTCCACCGGCCAGATGTCCACCGCGCTGCGCGCCGCCGTCCCGATCGGCCTCGCCGGCCTCGGCGGTCTGTGGGCCGAGCGCGCGGGCGTCGTCAACATCGGCCTCGAAGGCATGATGATCCTCGGCACCTGGTTCGGCGCCTGGGCCGGCTACCAGTGGGGCCCCTGGACCGGCGTGATCGTCGGCATCCTCGGCGGCGCCCTCGGTGCCGTACTGCACGCCATCGCCACGGTGACCTTCAACGTCAACCACATCGTCTCCGGTGTGGCGCTGAACATCCTGGCCCTCGGCACCACCCGCTACCTGTCGAAGTTCACCTTCGAGGACGCCCCCCAGGGCTCCTCCAAGCAGTCCCCGCCGATCGACTCGCTCGGCACCTTCGACGTCCCGGGCCTGTCCAGCTGGCTGGAGACCCTCAACCAGAAGCACTGGTTCCTGGTCTCCGACATCGCCGGTCTCGTCGGCGGTCTCATCACCGACCTCTCGCCGCTCACCGTCATCGCGGTGGCCCTCGTACCCGCCACCTGGTACGTCCTGTGGCGCACCTCGTTCGGTCTGCGGCTGCGCTCCTGCGGTGAGAACCCGATCGCGGCGGAGTCCCTCGGCGTCAACGTCTACAAGTACAAGTACCTCGCCGTGATCATCTCCGGCGGCTTCGCCGGCCTCGGCGGTGCCTTCCTGTCGATCGTGTCGTCCAACGTGTACCTCGACGGCCAGACGGCCGGCCGCGGTTACATCGGTCTCGCCGCGATGATCTTCGGCAACTGGATGCCGGGCGGACTCGCCCTCGGCGCGGGCCTGTTCGGCTACACCGACAGCCTCAAGCTGCGCGGCGGCACGACCAACGTCCACGCGCTGATCCTGCTCCTGGCGATCCTCCTGGTGTTCGGCGTCGCGTACCTCATCTGGAAGAAGAAGTACGTCCCCGCCGCCATCACCGCCGCGATCTCGTCCCTCATGTTCGTCTGGTACGCCACCACGAACGAGGTCCCGAACCAGGTCGTGACCGCCAGCCCGTACGTCATCACCCTCCTCGTCCTCTCGCTCTCCGCACAGCGCCTGAGGATGCCGAAGGCGGACGGACTGCCGTACCGGAAGGGCCAAGGCAAGTGACGACGACCGCCGGCTTCGACTGGGACACCCTGCGGGAGGTGGCACGCGAGGCGATGAGCCACGCCTACGCCCCCTACTCGGGTTACCCGGTCGGCGTCGCGGCCCTCGTCGACGACGGCCGCACGGTCTCCGGCTGCAATGTCGAGAACGCCTCCTACGGACTCGGCCTGTGCGCCGAGTGCGGGCTCGTCTCGGAGCTCCAGCGCACCGGGGGCGGCCGCCTGACGCACTTCACCTGCGTCGACGGCCGGGGCGAGGTGCTGGTCCCCTGCGGTCGCTGCCGGCAACTGCTGTACGAGTTCGGCGGCCCCGACCTGCTGCTGGAGACCCCGGCAGGGATCCTGCCCCTCTCCGAGATGCTGCCGCAGGCCTTCGGCCCGGACCATCTCACCTCCAAGTAACTCCCGTGCGGCCCCTCTGAATCGCTTGATCGCTCAGGGGGGCCGCGCACTTCCCGGCCCCTCGGAAGGAATGCTTCACATGGCCATGGACGCCATCTCCGTCATCCGCACCAAGCGGGACCGCGGTGAGCTCAGCGACGAGCAGATCGACTGGGTCATCGACGCGTACACCCGCGGGGAGGTCGCCGACTACCAGATGGCCGCGCTGAACATGGCCATCCTCCTCAACGGCATGAACCGCCGCGAGATCTCCCGCTGGACCGCCGCGATGATCGCGAGCGGCGAGCGCATGGACTTCTCGTCCCTGTCGTTGCCGACGGCGGACAAGCACTCCACGGGCGGCGTCGGCGACAAGATCACGCTCCCGCTGGCCCCCCTGGTGGCGGCCTGCGGAGCAGCCGTGCCCCAGCTGTCGGGCCGCGGCCTCGGCCACACCGGCGGCACGCTGGACAAGCTGGAGTCGATCCCGGGCTGGCGCGCGCTGCTCTCGAACGAGGAGATGCTGCACGTCCTGGACACCACGGGCGCGGTGATCTGCGCGGCGGGCGACGGTCTGGCCCCGGCGGACAAGAAGCTGTACGCGTTGCGCGACGTGACCGGCACGGTGGAGGCGATCCCGCTGATCGCCTCGTCGATCATGTCGAAGAAGATCGCGGAGGGCACGGGTTCGCTGGTCCTGGACGTGAAGGTCGGCTCGGGCGCCTTCATGAAGACCCTGGACGACGCGCGTGAGCTGGCGTCGACGATGGTCGGCCTCGGCACCGACCACGGCGTGAAGACGGTGGCGCTCCTGACGGACATGTCGACCCCCCTCGGCCTCACCGCGGGCAACGCCCTGGAGGTCCGCGAGTCGGTCGAGGTCCTGGCGGGCGGCGGCCCGGCCGACGTAGTGGAACTCACGATCGCCCTGGCCCGCGAAATGCTCGACGCGGCGGGCGTGAAGGACGCCGACCCGGCGAAGGCCCTGGCCGACGGCTCCGCGATGGACGTCTGGCGCCGGATGATCGCGGCCCAGGGCGGCGACCCCGACGCCGAGCTCCCGGTCGCGAAGGAACAGCACGTGGTGAAGGCGGCCGCCTCCGGCGTCCTGACCCGCCTCGACGCCTACGACATCGGCATCGCCGCCTGGCGCCTCGGCGCGGGCCGCGCCCGCAAGGAGGACCCGGTCCAGGCAGGCGCGGGCATCGAAATGCACGCCAAGCCCGGCGACACGGTGACGGAGGGCCAGCCCCTGCTGACCCTCCACACCGACACCCCGGAGCGCTTCGAGTACGCGCTGGAGGCGGTCGAGGGTTCGTACGACATCGCCGCGGCGGGTACGGACTTCACGGCATCGCCGGTGGTGCTGGAGCGGATCGCCTGACGCGAGGTGACGTGACGCGAGAGGGGCCGGTGCCTTCGGGTACCGGCCCCTTTCCCGTGTTCGCTTCTCGGAGTCACGGTCAGCCGAGCAGCGCCGCGACCACCACCAGCACCGGCACCGCCAGCACCGTCGACACCAGGATCGAGTCCCGCGCCAACCGCTCGCCCACCCCGTAACTCGACGCATACGTATAGAGGTTCTGCGCGGCGGGCAGTGCCGACGTCACCACCACGTCGAGGAGTTGGTGGCCGTGCAGTCCGAAGACCCCCACCGCCAGTGCCCAGGCGGCCACCGGTTGCCCCACCGACTTCAGTGCGACCGAGAGCAGGACCAGGTGGCGGTCCGGGCCCCGGCCCGGCATCGTGCTGCCGCACAGGGAGATGCCGAAGGCCAACAGGACCGCCGGGACGGACATGTTGCCGATCAGGGTGACCGGGTCCAGGACGGCCGAGGGGATGTGGAGGCCGGTCGCCGAGACCGCTACCCCCGCCAGGGAGCCCACGGCGATCGGGTTGCGCAGGGGCGTCAGGAGGCGCAGCCACAGGGGGTCCTTGCCGTCCCTCGCCGAGAGGTCCAGGACGGTCAGGGCGATCGGGGTCAGAAGGAGCAGCTGGAAGAGGAGTACCGGCGCCACCAGGGAGGCGTCGCCGAGGACGTACACCGCGATCGGGATGCCGAGGTTGCCGGAGTTGACGTAGCTGGAGCACAGGGCGCCGATCGTCGTACGGCCGACGCCCCAGCCGCGTACCGCGCCCACCGCGACGAAGACGCCCGCCGTCGCCGCCGTGCTCAGCGCGGTGACGACCAGGCGGCTGGAGAAGATCACCGACAGGTCGGCCTGCGCGAGCGTGGTGAAGAGCAGGGCGGGGGAGGCGACATGGAAGGCGAGCTTGGTCAGGACCTCGCGACCGTTGTCGCCCAGGTAGCCGCGCCGCCCGATCACGTACCCGACCGCGATGACCACCGCGATGACGGCGAAGCCGGTCAGCACGCCCTGCACGGAACCTCCTCGGAGGTGAGGAGGACGTCAGGTATCCAAGGCGGTGCTGATCCGTGGGACATACACCCAACCCTCCGGGGAAGGGCATGCCCAGGTCAATGTGATCCCGGTCCGTGGAACGCTCCGGCGCGCGCCGCCCCGCCGCGATGAGTTCCGGCACCGCGACCGGTCTACAGATCGTGGACGCCATGACACCCGCCGTGCTCGTACTGGCCGGCCCCGTCACCCGGGACGAGGTGGCGGGGCTGTGCGACGACGTGCGGGCGCTGCTGGACACGACCGGGGCCGGGGTCGTGGACTGCGACGTGGGCGGGCTCGGACCGCCGGGGCTCGCCGTCGTCGATCTGCTGGCGCGACTTCAGCTCGCCGCCCGGCGGGCCGGGGGACGGATCCGCCTCAGAGACCCCGACCCGGCCCTACACGCCCTCCTCGACCTGGTCGGACTCCGCTTCGACAGCGTCGTCGACGGGGTCAGCGATGGTGTCATCGACCGCGTCGAGATGGAGCGGGAGCCCGAACAGCGGGAACCACCGCTTGGTGTCGAGGAAGCAGTGGAACCCGGTGATCCGCCCGTCTGAGATCTCCAGGACCTGCACCGCCCATGGCGTGAAGCCGCCCGCCTCCTCGTCCGGCTTGTAGTGCGCGAACCCGGGCAGACCGTTGGCTTGGACGGGCAGCAGCCGGGAGTCGGCGCAGGAGGCACCGAGGGTCGTCATGAAGCCGGTGATGTCGTCGACGCCCGTCAGCCACAGGTCGAACGGCGGCATCGTCATGATGGCGTCCTCGTGCAGCAGCGCCGTCAGCGCCGTCATGTCGTACCCCTCGAACGCCGCCACATAGCGCTCCAGGAGCTTCTGCTGCTCCTCGTCCAGCGGGTCGGACACGGCGGCCCGCGCGCCCTGCTGCCCGTCCGCGTCCCGTTCGGCGAGGGTGGCGCGCGCCCGCTGGAGCGCGCTGTTGACCGACGCGACCGTCGTGCCGAGCAGCTCGGCGACCTCGCTCGCCTTCCACGCCAGCACCTCGCGCAGAATGAGCACCGCCCGCTGCTTGGCCGGGAGTTGCTGAAGCGCCGCCATGAACGCGAGCCGCACGGACTCCTTGGCGACGGCCGCCTCCGCCGGGTCCTCGACGGTCGGCAGGATCCGCGCGTCCGGCATCGGCTCCAGCCAGGTGTGGTCCGGGCGGGGGGAGAGCGCGGCCTGGGCGAGCGGCGTCGACTCGGTCAGATCCATCGGCCTCGCCCGCTTGTTGCCCGCCGTCAGCATGTCCAGGCAGACGTTCGTCGCGATGCGGTACAGCCAGGAGCGGAGGCTGGAGCGGCCCTCGAACTTGTCGTAGCTGCGCCAGGCCCGGACCATCGTGTCCTGCACGGCGTCCTCCGCCTCGAAGGACGAGCCGAGCATCCGGTAGCAGTACCCGGTCAGTTCGACCCGGTGCTTCTCCAGCCTGACGTCGAGGTCCGCTGTAGTAGTGCTGTCCGTCATCGTCCGTCCACCCACCCCTGTGGCCGTTCTGTGTCGCGCCTTTGCGCCCAGCAGTTCCGAAGCTATCGCAGGGCACTGACAATGGCGTGCCGAGTGCCCGAACGCGCAGGTCAGAGGTTCCTCGCCCCCGCCGGGGCCTCGTCCTCAAACGCCGGACGGGCTGGGTTTCTCAGCCCCTCCGGCGTTTGAGGAGCGGGGTCTGGGGCGGAGCCCCCGAAGGACGGGAC
>NZ_JBEYXC010000011.1:0-362862 GCF_040644695.1 Streptomyces sp. NPDC046909
GCCGAGGACCCGGCCGTCCCGGTCACCCACCTGCTCGCGGAGATCCGCGAGCAGGGCTACACCGGCAGCGCCAACCTCCTGGTCCGCTACATCAATCAGGGCCGCGTCGAGGCCGACCACGCGGCCCTGTCCCCCCGCAAGGTCGCCGGACTGCTCACCCGTCACCCCGACCGCCTCAACGACAAGCACAGCGCGCTGCGTGACCAGCTCGCCGGCGCCTGCCCCGAGATGACGGTGCTGGCCGATCAGATCCATGCCTTCGCCGCGCTCCTCGTACCCTCCGCGGGCAACGCCGAGCGACTGACCGCCTGGATCGCTACCACCCGCGCTGCCGACCTGCCCTTCCTGCACTCCTTCGCCACCGGCCTGGAACGTGACCGCGCCGCCATCGACGCCGCCGTCACCCTGCCCCACCACAACGGCCGCACCGAGGGCACCAACTGCAAGATCAAACTACTCAAGCGCCAACGGTACGGCCGGGCCGGCCACCCGCTCCTGCGCCAGCTCATCCTGCTCAACTGACCGCCAGCAGCACCGATCAACGCCTACGAAAATCTTGGAAGACCCAACTTCAGGACAGTCCCGAACTTGTAGAACAGCCGTTTCACGTCGTATGGCGCACAGTAGTCCCAGCCGCAGTAGCCCACGCCGGCGTCTGAGTCACCGTTGAACCGCCACTGCGGTGAGGATGCCCAGTACCGCGAGACCATCGTCCACTCGCCGGCTTTCGGGGTGTAACTCTGCGGGTCGATGTAAACCGGGAAGGTGGTGTCCGGGTCGGTCAACAAACCCTGATCCGGGGTGAGCCTGAGTTCGCTGCCATCAGCGGCGACGTCGACGTCAATGGGTGCGATGTTGGCAGCGTCGCTGGGGCCGTCGGTCTCCCCATCGGCGGCCGCTGCCGCACTGAACCTCGCGGCAGGCGCCTTCGTGGAGTCCCACATCAAGGGCTTGGCCGCCTGGAACACCGTGCCGCCGACTGTCTCATCGACCGCTTCGAGACCGCCGGAATCCGTGGCTCGCAGGTCGAGTCCCGGAGATTCGACACCTAACTTCAGCTCAGCCAGTGCGGGGTCCTTGGCCGCCTCCGGCGTCTTGACCACGAGCAGTTGCGAGAAGCCGTCCGTGGCGGCCCGCATGGTCAGATCGACATCAGGGAGCACGTTGGCATAGGTGGCGGTGTCCCCGTCGACCGTCGGCACGGGCAGGGCGGTCGGCCAGGAGAACGACAGCTTCTTGCCAGTGCGGTCGAGCGTGACGAGAGGACCGTCGCCACCACCGGAGAAGGCAAGGCCGACTGCCGCGGCGCTCGGCCCCACCGTGCCGTCGGAGCGCTTGAGCAGGGTGTTGTCGATCGCCTTCCACTGCCCGTCGACACGGGTCCGCACCGGTCTGAGGTGCTGGATCTCCTCGAACTGGCCGTCCGGAGTGGCGTACACCTCGGTCGACTCGCCGCGCAGAGACGTGATCTCCACGTTGGCACCACCGGCTTCAGCGGCGCTCTGGGCGGCCCGAACCGTGGTGGCCGCCTTGGGGGCATCCGCGGCCGCCGTCGCCACAGACTTCGGTTGGGTGGCTGCGGCCGGCGGCGCGAAGGCGACGGGCTGCACAACGCTCGCTAAAAGAGTGCCTGCGACAACCCCCAGGAACGGTCTTCGCGCTCTGCCGGCTCTGCCGGACGCACTTGATCTACCGCTTGAACGACCCCCGGTCACACCCGTCCCCCGCCCTCAACTTCACAGCCTGCACTTGCGAGTTACACAAGTTGCGTAAGTGAGGGGGACCTTAACTGTGAATTACCTGGACACGTCAAGGAGGCTCGGCGGAGGCATGGAATCCACTACGTGATAGGCGGATTCATTCAGCCACCGGGCCATTTCGTCACCCTTGCAAGGGAATCTGAGGGTAGGTCCCCCTCAGACCCCCGCGTATGCGATCATCACCTTGCCTCGATGGGCGAGTATCGGCCACGCCCCTTCGAACCCGGAGGCAGCCCGTTATCGGAACGTTACCTTGCCCGCCGTTGGGACAACCGCTCCAGCAGTGAGCCCAGCACTCACGGAACCATGCTTCAGCGCCGCCCGTTCCGCCGCCGCAGCACTTCCTCCACGACCACAACCCCCACCACCGCCCCCACGACCAGCACCGGCCGCGGATGCCGCAACCCCGCCTGGACGACGGTGCGGACAGGCCGCGGCACGCTGTGTTCGACGGCGTGACCCGCGTGGGTCGCCTTGTCGTGGACGGTGTGGCCGACCCCGGTGGCCTTCTCCTGGACGGTGTGGCCGACTCCCGTCGCCCGCTCCTGGACGACATGCCCCGC
The DNA here is from genome assembly GCF_040644695.1 of Streptomyces sp. NPDC046909. Lineage (NCBI taxonomy): Bacteria > Bacillati > Actinomycetota > Actinomycetes > Kitasatosporales > Streptomycetaceae > Streptomyces > Streptomyces sp. NPDC046909. The sequence continues at coordinate 2,324 of NZ_JBEYXC010000011.1, forward strand.
CCTGCTCGCCCGTTCCTGGACCGCATGACCGGCCTGGGCCGCGCTGCTGCGGAGTTGGACCGTCATCGCGCCGGCCTTGTCCTTGAGGTCGGCGGCGCGGGCCGCGGCTCGGCCCTTCACGTCCGCCTTGGCCGCCAACTCCTCGACTGTGTCACCGAGTTGGCCGCGGGTCTCTTCGATCTGCCGGCGCAGTTCCTCGGGGCCCTTGGCCCCGCCCGTCACGCCCGGCGTCGTCTTGTCCGTCATCGGTGCGCCCTTTCCCTGATCTCCTCGACATCGGCCCTGACGCTGCCGAGGGTCTCCTCGGGCGTGGGGGGTGCGGCGTGGCGCAGCTGGGCGCGACCGTTCGCGGCGAGCAGGGCCGCGGTCGCGAACAGCACCGCCGTCACGATGAGCGCCGCGGCCCAGACGGGCAGCGTCAGGGAGAGGGCGGCGGTGGCCGTGGCGGCGAGGGCGAGCAGACCGGCGTAGGCGATCGCGCCGGCGGCGCCGAGCATGCCGCCGCCGCGGCCGGCGCGTCGGCCCTTCTCGGTCAGCTCCTCCTTGGCGAGGGCCACTTCCTGTCGTACGAGCTGGGAGAGTTGATCTGTGGCCTGGCCGACGAGCTCGCCGACGGAGTGGTGGGTGGCCGGGGGGTTGGTCACGGTGTCCGCCTCCTCTCTTTCGAGGCGGACGGGTACCCGTTTGCGGGGCCGACAAGCGCTATGTCTTCAGTTCGGTCCGGGTGCTCGGCAGCCGATCGCGCCTACGCGGCGGAGCCGCACACCGATGCAGCCCCGCGCCCCTTCAGAGCGCGTCATGGGAACCGCCCTTCCCCTGTTCCCCCAATCTCGCCAGCTGCGACTGGAACCAGTCCAGCCGCGCCTGCAACAGCGCTGCCTCCGCCGCCAGTTCGGGTACGCCGAGGTCGTCCCCCTGGACAGGCGCGACCCCGCTCCCCGCCACCACCCGCAGCCCCTCCCCCGCCAGCCGCGCGAACGACGCGAGCGAGATCGACGTACGCCCCCGCAGGCACCCGGCGCACGAGGGTGCGAGCGCTCGCCAACCCGGGCGGCCCCAGCCCGCGTCGGCGAGGGCGGACGCGACCGTGCCGCATGCGCAGGGGCCCACGGTGGCCACCCGGATCCGCTGGCGGGCGTAGCGGAAGCCGAGTTCGAAGCGGAGGTAGCGGCCGAGGACGGTGACCTCCAGCAGGACGGCGGCGCGGTGTTCGGCCGTGCACAGGAGTGCCTCGGCCGTCGAGCGGTCGTGCACACAGTGGAAGCCGCAGTCGCAGCGGCGGTGCGGTGCCCGGTGGCGCAGGCCGTAGACGCAGGACGCGTCGGCCAGGACCCCGTACGGCAGCGCGCCGCCCAGCGACACACCGGTGAACCCGGCCCGGGTGCCGTCGTGGGACAGCACCGGGTGGGCGATCTTGTATCCGGTCGGCGGCTCCGTCGGGCGTTCCTCCGGAAGCCGCAGCCTCATCGGGCGGCCGGGACCTCTTCGGGCGCCTTCAGTTCCTCGATCTCCGTGGGGAGTTCGAGCGCGGGTTCCTCCACTTGGTCCCGCTCCTCCGCGACTCCGGTGGCGAGTGCCTTGCCGAGCTTCATGACGCCTCCCATGACCATGACCACGACCAGGGTTGTTGACCGTTCTGGCCATGGTGACCCATGAAGCCCCGGTTTGGACATAGGGCCTGGGGACGCCGGTCCGAGGACCATCTCTCAGATTCCCTTATCAATACCTCGTAGAAGAATTAAGTGGAGCTTCACGATGGCTCCGCCGAGACTACCCCTATGACCTACTCCGGCCCCATGCCCCACTCCGCCGCCCCGCCCTTCGGCCGCGCCCTCTGCGCGATGATCACGCCCTTCACCGAGGGCGGCGCCCTCGACCTCGACGGCGCTCAGCGGCTCGCGGCGCGGCTGGTAGACGGGGGCTGCGACGGGCTGGTGCTGTCCGGTACGACGGGCGAGTCGCCGACCACGACGGACGCCGAGAAGGCGGAGCTGGTGCGGGCGGTACGGGAGGCGGTCGGCGAACGGGCGTCGGTCCTCGCCGGCGTCGGCACCTTCGACACCCGCCACACCGTCGAACTCGCCCTGGAGGCCGAAAAGGCGGGCGCGGACGGCCTGTTGGTGGTCAGCCCGTACTACAGCAGGCCCCCGCAGGAGGCCGTCGAGGCGCACTTCCGCCAGATCGCGGACTCCGTCGGCCTGCCGATCGCCCTGTACGACATCCCGGGCCGTACCGGCACCCGTATCGAGCCGGACACCCTGATCCGGCTCGCCGAGCATCCCCGGATCGTGGCGGTCAAGGACTGCTCCTACGACTTCCTCGCCGCCCAGAAGGTCATCGCCCGCACGGAGTTGGCGTACTACGCGGGCTGCGACGAGCACAATCTCGCGCTGTACGCGGTGGGCGGTGCGGGATATGTGAGCACCGTCGCGAACGTCGTACCGTCTCAACTCCGCGCGGTCCTCGACGCGTTCGACGCGGGAGACACGGCAGGAGCCGCCCGTCTCCAGCAACAGGCCGCCCCCCTCATCGAGTTGATGATGTCGTCGGGACTCCCCGGCACGGTCACGGCCAAGGCCCTCCTCCACGAGCTGGGCCTGCCCGCGGGCCCGGTCCGCGCACCCCTGCTGCCCGCCGACCGGGACGCGGTCGACGGGCTGCGGGCGGCCTACGAGGAGCTGACCGCCGGCTGATCAGCGGTCGGCGAAGACGGGCGTCCACCGCGCCGGACCGTCGAGCTTGTTCAGATCGCTGACGCCGCTCAGCGGGACGACCTTGTCGCTGCCGATCGTGACCAGCACGAGCTGGTTGAGGGCCGCGCCCTCCGGAGAGGGGGTCCCCTCCCAGGCGATGAGACGCTTGTCGTCGGCCCAGGCGAGGAGACGGGCGCCGCGAACCTTGACGACCTCCTCGCCCGTGCGCGGATCGGCGATCGTGGAGTACGACTTGCCGTGGGCGGCCTCCTCCGTCAGGCCGAGGGCGGCGAGCTTGCCGTTCGGGGACAGTCGCGCCGACACCTGCGTGGTCAAGTACCGCTCGCTCGCGGGTGCGGAGACCTTGGCGCCGGAGAGATCGTAGAACTGCTGCTCGTCGTTCATGTCCCGGCTGACCTTGCTGTAGAGGTACTTGCCGTCCCGGGTGAAGGCGAAGTCCATCCGGCCGACGTCATGGGGGCCGGCCGCCACCCGCCACCAGGCGAACCCCTCGCTGCCGCTCACGTCGATGACACAGAAGCCGGTCCGAAGCACCTTCTCCGCCGTCGGCATCCACTCGTGGGTCTCGCTCCCGTCGGGCGCCACCATCACCGCCGACTCCCGCGCTTCGGGATTCTCGCTGTAGGTCGTGGCGACCAGCTTGCTCCCGTCACGCGAGAACTCGACCCCGCCGACGCCCTGTTGGACCGGGATCCACCGCTCGACCTTGCCGCTCGCGAGGTCGAGCAGCCCGATCCGCCGGGCGGGCAGGCTCTGCTCCAGCACGGCTGCCCTCTTGAGGCCGGGCGCGACGGCGACGTAGGACCATCGCGTGTCCTTCCGGTATGTGCCGGTCTCGGGGTCGAGCAGCCAGTACGTGCGTACGGCGATCCCGTCGTTCTCCGTCCGCGGCACCGTCTTCGTCGTGTAGTACGTGGCGAGCGCCGTCCGTCCGGCCGCGATCAGATCGCGCGGCGGGGACTGTTCGGGGTGGGCGCTGACCTCGTCCTGCCGGGTCACCCCAGCGGGACGCACGTCGTCCTTGCCGCCGTCCAGCAGCGGCACCGCCACCGACACGGAGACGACGGCGACGGTGGCCGCTGCGACAGCGGCGAGCCGGCGGGTGCGGCGGCGACGGCGTACCGCGAGCACCCGGTCGGCGAACTCCGCCCCCGCCGACGGCTGTTCACCGGCGATCTCCCGCAGGGAGTCACGCACGAGTTCCTCGACGTTCACGGACGTACCTCCACGGGTGTGCAGTCAGGGGACGGGCGCCGGTCCTCGTCCTGCCCGCCGAGCGCGGCCAGTTCGGGCGCGAGGGCGCGCAGCCGGGCCAGCGAGCGGTGGGTGGTGGACCGTACGGTCCCCACGGAGCAGCCCAGGATGCGGGCCACGTCGGCCTCGGGCAGATCCTCGAAGTAGCGCAGCACGAGCACGGCGCGCTGCCGCGCGGTGAGCCGGGCGAGCGCGCCGCGCATCACGAGACGCAGCTCGGCGGCGGATGAGGCGTCCGGGTCGGGCCGCCCCTCCGGTGGCTCGGCGACGCTCAACTCCCGTCTGGGCCACTTCAGTCGCCAGCGGCTGATCTGCTGCCGGTAGAGGATCTGCCGTACGTACGCCTCGGGTTCGTCGATGCGGTGCCAGCGGCCGGCCGCCTTGATCAGCGCGTTCTGCAACAGGTCCTCGGCGGTGTGCCGGTCGCCGCCGCTGAGCAGCACGGCCGTCTTCAGCAGCGCGGACGACCGGTGCGCCACGAACTCCCGGAAGCTGTCCTGCGCTTCGGCATCCATCGTCACCTTCTCTTCCCCCGGGGCGGACCGGCTGTCCACCCCCTGTGCCCCTTGTGACGCGCGCGGCCGCCCACCGCTATGCCTGCGGGTGCGGGACTGCGGAACAATTCCCCGGGCCCGCGCACGTCCTTGCCGTACGGTGACCCGATGAGCCGCCCTCTCCTCTTCCTCGACGTCGACGGCCCGCTCAACCCGTACGCCGCGAAGCCGGAGCGCCGCCCCGAGGGTTACACGACGATCAGGGTGGCCCTCCACCCGGGCCGCCCCCTGCGGGTCTGGCTCAACCCCTCCCACGGCCCGGCCCTCCTCGCCCTCCCCTACGACCTCTGCTGGGCGACCACCTGGATGGACGCCGCCAACCGCTGGATCGCCCCGGTCGTCGGCCTCCCCTCCCTCCCGTACGTCGATTTCGGCGACTCCCTGTTCGCCCACCGCCCCGACGGCGTCCACTGGAAGACGGCGGCGATCGTGGCGTACGCCGAGGGGCGCCCCTTCGCGTGGGTGGACGACGAACAGAGCCCGGCGGACGACACGTACGTCGCCGACGAGCACCCCGGCCCCGCCCTCCTCCACCCTGTGGATCCCCGGATCGGGCTGCGCGAGGGGGACTTCGAGACACTGAGGGAGTTCGCGACGACGCTGCCGGCGTGAGGGCCCCTTCTCCGGGCCTCAGCCGTCACTTCAGAGCCCGTCAGCGGCCGACTGTGACTAACTTCCCCGGGGACGACCTCCCCGGCCTTCGCCTTACGGTCGTAACGGCGCCCGAGTCCGGTCAGTCGCGGTTCGAGCCAGGCGTGCCAGGCGCGCGAGGCGGGTCACCAGCGCGGTCAGGTTCCGTGCCCCGGAGGCGACTCCGACGGGCACGATCGTGGTGTCGTCGAGCGTGACGGCCGCGCGCCACCACCGGCGCGGCGCGTATCCCCGCGGACCGTCGAGCACCACCCGGACGCCGCCCATGGGCGATCACAACTCCCCCCGTGGCCAGGCACGTCGAGACGTTACCCTGACCTGACTGCGCACACTCCACAGGGCGGGGACCAGTAGATGACGACACCAAGTCCACTCGAAGAGACGGACTTTCCCGGGGTGTTCGAGTCAGCGGACGCCATCTCCAAGGAGTCCCAGCGCGAATATCTCAAGTGGACCCGGGGTCGCCTCCAACTCGCCCTGGCCGCCGCCCTGTTCGGTGCCGTGGCGGCCAGCAGCGAGGGCCGGACGGAGAAGGCGGCGGCCGCGCTGGCCCTGGTCGCCTTCATCGCCGCGCTGGTCACGGAGATCCATCTGCTGCGGGACAAGCCGGAGGACCGCTGGTACCACGGCAGGGCGCTCGCCGAGTCCGCCAAGACTCTGGCGTGGCGCTACATGGCGGGCGCGGAGCCCTTCCCGCCCGACCGCCCGAACGACGACGCCCGCCGCGTCCTCCTCACCCGCATCCGCGACCTGGTCGACTCCAACCCCCTGTCGGGCCTGTCCTACGGCACCGTCCAGGTGACCGACCGGATGACGGAGGTCAGGGACCTGGACTACGAGGGCCGCAAGGCCACGTATCTCGCGCTGCGGGTGGCCGACCAGGAGGCCTGGTACACCAGCAAGGCCAAGCAGAGCCAGCGCAACTCCCAGAAGTGGCGCTCCGTCCTGATCTCCTTCGAGGTCCTCGGCGTCGCGGCCAGCGTGGTGAGCCTCATGGACCTCACCGACATCGAGGTGGGCAGCGTGGTGGCCGCCGCCATCGCCGCCGCGGGCGCGTGGCTGGAAGTGAAGCAGTACGACAACCTCGCCTCCGCCTACTCCCTCACCGCCACCGAACTCGGCTTCGTCCGCCAGACCGGCGAGTCCATCACCACCGAGGCGGACTGGACCCGCTTCGTCCTCTCCGCGGAACAGGCCATCAGCCGGGAGCACACGATGTGGCTGGCGCGGCGGTTAGGGATGCGAGCGGTACGGAGGGCGGTCGAATGAACGACACCCCGGCGGAGAAGCAGTGCTTCTACATCGCCCCCATCGGCATGCCCGGCTCCGACATCAGGCTGCGCAGCGACCAGATCCTGCGCCATGTCGTCAGGCCCGCGGTCGAGAGCTGCGGCTACTCCGCCACGCGCGGCGACCAGATCGACGGCTCGGGACTGATCACGACCCAGGTACTTCAGAGGATCTTCGACGACGATCTGATCATCGCCGACCTCACGGACAACAACCCCAACGTCTACTACGAACTCGCCGTACGGCACGCGCTGCGCAAGCCCTTCATCCACATCGTCCAGACGGGGCAGCCCGTCCCGTTCGATGTCCAGGGCATCCGCGTCATCGAGCTCGACCACCGCGACCTGGACAGCGCCGCCGAGGCGAGGGATGCCATAGTCAAGGCGATCAAGGCCATCGAGGACAAGAAGCCCCTGGACACGCCGATGACGTATGCGCTCGATCTTCAGCAGCTGCGGGGTTCGGACAAGGCCGAGGAGCGCGGGATCGCCGACATCCTTGAGGCCGTCCAGGAGATGCAGCGCCATTTCACGGGCCCGCGGACGACGGCGGACAGCAGGGCGGTGCGGGAGGCCCGCGAGCTGAAGGAATTCATCAACTGGCTGGCGAGCAGAGGAAGGATCGACCGAGAGGATCTGGCGGCCCTCGTCGCGAACGCCGACGGAATGGTCTCGGCGTCCTGGCTTCGATCCCTGTCCCACACCATCACGCCCGACGAGCCCCTCCCCCTGCCACGGCTCCGCGGCCCCGAACAGGACTGACGCAAGAGCGCCCGCCCGGGACCACGGGTCCCGGGCGGGCGCTCGACGCGCACCGCGCCCGTCAGTTGTGGCTGTGCAGAACCTCGTTCAGCCCGCCCCACACCGCGTTGTTCGGCCGGGCCTCCACCGTGCCGGTGACCGAGTTGCGGCGGAAGAGGATGTGGGAGGCGCCGGAGAGGTCACGGGCCTTGACGATCTGCCCGTCGGGCATGGTGACGCGGGTGCCGGCGGTGACGTACAGGCCCGCCTCGACCACGCACTCGTCGCCCAGCGCGATCCCGACCCCCGCCTCGGCGCCGATGAGGCAGCGCTCGCCGATGGAGATGATGACGTTGCCGCCACCGGACAGCGTGCCCATGGTGGACGCGCCGCCGCCGATGTCGGAGCCGTCGCCGACGATGACACCGGCGGAGATACGGCCCTCGACCATGGACGTGCCGAGCGTGCCGGCGTTGAAGTTGACGAAGCCCTCGTGCATGACGGTGGTGCCCTCGGCGAGGTGCGCGCCGAGGCGGACGCGGTCGGCGTCGGCGATCCGGACGCCCTTGGGAGCGACGTAGTCCGTCATGCGCGGGAACTTGTCGATCGAGGTCACGGCGAGGTGCAGACCCTCGGCACGGGCGTTCAGCCGCACCTTCTCGATGTCGTCCACCGCGACCGGGCCGAGCGAGGTCCAGGCGACGTTGGCGAGGAGGCCGAAGATGCCGTCCAGGCTCTGCCCGTGCGGCTTGACCAGGCGGTGGGAGAGCAGGTGGAGGCGGAGATAGGCGTCGTGCGTGTCGAGCGGCTTCTCGTCGAGCGAGGAGATGACCGTACGGACCGCGACCACCTCGACGCCACGGCGGGCGTCGGGACCGATCGCCTTCGCGGCACCTTCACCGAGCAGCTCCACGGCACGCTCGGCGGACAGCCGCTCGGTGCCGGAGGGGCCCGCCTCGGCGGCGAGCTCGGGCGCGGGGAACCAGGTGTCGAGAACAGTGCCGTCGGCGGCGATCGTGGCGAGGCCGGCGGCCACGGCGCCGTTGGTACGAGAAGCAGTCGTATCGGTCATGAGGGCAACCTAACCGGCCCACAGCATCCGAGGCCAACCAGCACGGGCGGTGTCTCAGGTGCCGGTCGACGCTTCCCAACGCCGGGGTAGGGGCGGCGGGGGCGGCGGGGGCGACCCCGTCGCCTCCGACCGCACCCCCTCCGACCGCACCCCCTCCGACCGCACCCCCTCCGACCGCACCCCCTCCGACCGCCCCCTCACCCCTCACCGATCACCCGCCCCAACACCTCCCGCGCATACCCCTCCTCATACACCCCGTCCGTCAGCAGCACCTGAAGACAGATCCCGTCCATCAGCGCCACCAGCGCCCGAGCCGTCACCTCGTCCGTCCGCCGCGCCAGCCGCGCAGCGAGGTCCGCCGCCCACTCCGCGGCGACCGGCCGCAGCGCGGGCCGGCGCAGCGCGGCGAGATAGAGCTCGTACTCCAGCTCCACCCCGGTACGGTCCCCGGCCAGCCACTCCCCGAGCCACCCCGCGAGCTCGGTGGCGAGATCCTTCGCGGGGTCCTCCAGCCCGCCCCGCGAGGCGATGACCTTGGAGAACCCCTCGCTCGCCTGCCGCAGCGCGGCGACCATCAGCTCGTCGAGGGTCTTGAAGTGGTACGTCGTCGAGCCGAGCGGCACATCGGCCTCGGCGGCGACACTGCGGTGGCTCAGCCCGGCGAGCCCCTGCCGTCCGACCACCCGGATCGCCGCGTCGATGATCCGCTGCCGCCGCTCGGGGTCGTAGCGCCGGGCCATCAGCGCACGCCTCCCGTCGCCCTCGATGCGCGCCACCCCAATGCACACCGCCTCAATGCGCACCGCCCAGGTTCAGGACCACCACACCCACGATGATCAGCACGATCCCGGCAGCCTTCGCGGCCGTCATCCCCTCCCCGAGGAACACCATCCCGATGGTCGCGATGGTCGCGGTCCCGACCCCGGCCCAGATCGCGTACGCCGTGCCGACCGCCACCGACTTCAGCGTCTGCGCGAGCAGCGCGAAGGAGACCACATAGCCGAGCACGGTCAGCAGCGAGGGCAGCAGTCGGCTGAACCCCTCGCTGTACTTCATCGCGGTCGTCGCGGCCACCTCGGCCGCGATGGCCCCGGCCAGCAGTACATATCCCATATGTACGAGTGTACACATGATGCGTACGACCGTACATAACAGCTCTTCCACAGCGTGCGCACAGAGTGTCTATGACGCGCGTAGACGACACGCGTAGATCACGTTCCGTACATTGCGCCGTAACGCAGAGCCCCTAAAACTCTCTCCGACCAGTCGCTCATGTACGTCCAGCACCAACTCCTCCTACTCGACTGTCTGTTGAAGGGACGCACATGGACAGAACGCTCGCTCTCGGCGCCCGTACCCTGGCCGCCGGACTGCTCGCGTCGGCCGCGCTGATCGCCCTCCCGGCGAACGCGCACGCGGCCACCTACACGATCTCCGCGATCCAGGGCTCGACCCGGATCTCCCCGTACAACGGCTCCACGGTCACCACGACCGGCATCGTCACCGCGATCCGCTCCACCGGCTCCTCGCGCGGCTTCTGGATCCAGAGCGCGAGCGGCGACGGCGTGGCCACGACGAGTGACGCGATCTTCGTCTACACGGGCTCGACGACCCCGAGCACCACGGTCGGCAACAGCGTCACGGTGACCGGCAAGGTCTCCGAGTACTATCCGGACTCCGACAACGGCAGCCAGTCGCTCACGGAGCTCTCCAGCGCCTCCTGGACCACCAACTCCACGGGGAACACGCTGCCTTCGGCCGTCACGATCAGCGACTCGACGGTGCCCGCCACCTACACGCGCACCAACAGCGGCGGCTCGATCAACTCGTTCACGCTCGCCCCGACCACGTACGCCCTGGACTACTACGAGTCCCTTGAGGGCATGCGGGTCTCCGTCGGCAGCGCGCCGGTCGTCGGCGCGACCAACGACTACGACGAGCTGTGGGTCAACGTCAAGCCCAGCCAGGTGACTTCGGCGCGCGGCGGCTCGCTGTACTCCTCCTACACCAGCCAGAACTCGGGCCGGGTGCAGATCGGCACGCTGCTCTCCTCGACGTTCCCGACGGCCACCGTCGGCGACACGCTGTCCGGCGCGACCGGCGTCCTCGACTACATCGCGTACGGCGGCTACACCCTCCAGGCGACCACGCTGGGCTCGGTCACCTCGGGAGGCCTCGCCAAGGAATCGACGTCGGCGCAGTCCACGGGCCAGCTGTCGGTGGCGACGTACAACGTGGAGAACCTCGACCCGACCGACGCCTCATCGAAGTTCAGCGCGCTGGCGTCCGGGATCGTGAACAACCTCAAGTCGCCGGACATCGTGGCCCTGGAGGAGGTCCAGGACAACAACGGCGCCACCGACGACGGCACGGTGTCCGCGAGCACCACGCTCTCCACGCTGATCTCCGCGATCAGCGCGGCGGGCGGACCGACGTACTCGTACACGCAGATCAACCCGACCAACGACGCCGACGGCGGTGAGACCGGCGGCAACATCCGTCAGGTCTATCTCTACAACTCGGCGCGTGTCGGCTTCACTTCACGCGGCAGCGCCACCGCGACGACCGCCAACTCGGTGACCACGAGCAGCGGGCTCGCGCAGCTGACGTACAACCCGGGCCGGATCGCCCCGTCCAACTCGGCCTGGTCGGACAGCCGTAAGCCGCTGGCGGCCGAATTCACCTTCGGCGGGGAGAAGTTCTTCCTGATCGCCAACCACTTCGTCTCCAAGGGCGCCGACTACTCGCTGCACAGCCAGTACCAGGCGCCGACCCGCTCCTCGGAGACCCAGCGCACCAGCCAGGCCTCGGTGGTCAACTCCTTCGTGGACTCGATCCTGGCGGCCCAGTCGGACGCGAACGTGATCGTGCTCGGCGACCTGAACGACTACCAGTTCTCGACCACGCTCACCAATCTGAAGGGCGGGGTTCTCACCAACCTGATCGACACACTGCCGGCGTCCCAGCAGTACACGTACGTCTACGACGGCAACTCGCAGGTCCTCGACCACACGCTGGTCAGCTCGTCGATCACGGCGTACGACTACGACGTCGTGCACATCAACAGCGAGTTCTCGGACCAGACCAGCGACCACGACCCGCAGGTCGTCCGCATCACCCCGTGAACGCCGTGAACATCGTGAACATCGTGAACTCCTAGGCGCTGAACGGCCGGGCCGCCGACACGGGGCCCGGTTCGCGCACCCGCGCCAGGCGGTCGAGCAGCCGCCGCTTGGTGTGGGCGGCGCGGCGCAGGGCGGAGACCCTTCGGTAGCGGAGCAGTTCGGCGGGGTCGGGCCGGACGGCTCCGCTCAATGCGTAGCCGTTGCGGGCGAGGCGCTCCCCCAACACGGCCTCGCACAGCCGTATCTGATCGGGCGTCAGCCGCTGCTGCCAGCTGCCCGCGCGGGAGGTGTCCAGGGCGCCGTGGGTGCGCCGGTGCCAGGTCTTGCGGGCGGGGACGGCCCGGTGCGCCATGCGGCTCGGCTCGGTCATCTCGGGCACGTACTCCTCGCCCAAGTATCCGCAGAGCGCCCGGAGTTGCGGCTCGGGGTCGGCGACCAGGTCCTCGAAGCGCAGTTCGTGCCAGCTGTCGGGGCCGAGGCGGTGCGCGTAGCGCCGGGTGACGTCCATGACCTGCGCCCAGGTGGCAACGGCCTCGTGGAAGCCGCGGTGCCACCAGGGCATCCCGAGCAGCGAGGCGACACAGTCCCGTCCGTCGCGTACGAGGTGCACGAACTGGGCGTCCGGGAAGAGCCGCAGGATCTCCTCGACATGCAGGGCGTACGCGGGCCGCTTGTCGCCCCAGCGCACCTTGCCGTGGCTCTCGGCGTAGGCCTTGAGCGCGATGCCGAGCGCGGAGCCCAGGGTGGGCGGCCCGCCCTCGATGCGCCGGGCGACGGTCCCGGCGTCCAGGCCCAGCTCGTGGAAGCGGGTCTCCTCGCGCCCGGTGATCCAGTACGCGAGGCCGGCCCGGTTGTCAGGGTCGCGCAGGTCGCCGAAGCCCAGGCGTCGCTCGTAGGCGGGCAGGACGAAGCGGGTCTCCGGGGGCAGTGCGATGCGCGGGTGCGCGTGCAGCATGAGCTGGAGCAGGGTGGTGCCGGAACGGGGGCAGCCGAGCACGAAGACGGGGCGTACGGAGGGCGAAACGGAAGTAACCACGGTGCCACGCTGCCGCCGTGGGCTGGGACCGGCCTGGGAGGGCGCTGAGAACCCCTGTGAAAGCCGATGAGAAAACGATGTGGATACCGCTCGATCCAAACTGCTGTTTGATCACCACAGGTTCCACTACTGTGCCATCTGATTCACCGTTCACCTACCGCGCCGTCACGGCTGCGGCCTCCCCCATGGGCTGCCAGAGGAACCGCGCATGCCAGAAGACAAGCCCCAGCCGCCACCGGACCGACCGTGGGAATCCGGCTGGGCACCAGACACCTCCCGGGCGCCCGGGACTCGAAGGCTCTATCTCGCGGGCGCGTTGGCGGTGGCCACGATCGTCGCGTGCGTGACGGCCATATCCGTCACGAACCAGAGCCCCGAGAACCGGGCGAAGTCGGCGTCCCCGTCGGACGACTCGACGCTGCCGGGTCTCATCTCCTACGCCACCCCGTCCGACACCGCCACGATGCCGCCCAAGGGAAAGAGCGGCCTGGCGAGCCCCGTAGAGTCCACGTCCCCCGCGGGCGGACCTGCCTCGTCCTCCGCACCCGCCCCCGATCCGACGACCAAGTCGCCTTCCTCCAAGCCGAGTTCGCCTTCGGCTCCGAAGCCGACGGCCACCTGGCGCTCGGTCCGTTCGGTCAACTACCCCGACCGCTACTGGCATGTGCGCGACGGCTACGTGAAGCTGGACCGCGAGGCCTCCACCTTCAAGCTGGTCAAGGGCCTGGCCAACAGCTCCTGTTACTCCTTCGCCACGGCCGACGGCGCCTATCTCCGCCATCGCAGCTTCGTCCTCGTCGCCAATATCAACGACGGCTCGTCCCTGTTCAAGCAGGACGCGACGTTCTGCCCCCGCGCCTCGTCCGTCTACGGCGCGATCATGCTGGAGTCGGTGAACTACCCCGGCCGCTTCCTGCGCCACCAGAACTTCCAGTTGAAACTGGACCCGTTCGAGAACAGCTCCCTGTATCGCGCGGACTCGGCGTTCCAACTGGTGACCCGGTGAGCCCGAGCATGAGAGAACGAGCGTGAGAAAACGAGCATGAGAAAACGGCGGCGCCCCCCAAGGGCACCGCCGTTCGTCGTATCGCTCTCAGACGTTGAACCCGAGCGCACGAAGCTGCTCGCGCCCGTCGTCCGTGATCTTGTCCGGGCCCCACGGCGGCATCCAGACCCAGTTGATGCGCAGCTCGTTGACGAGGCCGTCCGTGGCGGACTTGGCCTGGTCCTCGATGACATCGGTCAGCGGGCAGGCCGCCGAGGTCAGGGTCATGTCGATCGTCGCGATGTTCGCGTCGTCGATGTGGATGCCGTAGATCAGACCGAGGTTGACGACATCGATGCCCAGCTCGGGGTCGACGACGTCGTACAGCGCCTCGCGGATCTCCTCCTCCGAGGCCGGCTTCATCTCAAGCGTCTCGCTCATGCCGTCTTCCTTTCGGCGTCGGCCCCGCCCAGGGCCTGGGCCGTCGCGTCCTTCCACGCCATCCAGCTGAGGAGGGCGCACTTGACCCGGGCCGGGTACTTGGAGACACCGGCGAACGCGACCGCGTCCTCCAGCACCTCCTCCATGGCGTCGTCGGGCTCGATCTTGCCCTTGGACTGCATCAGCTCCAGGAAGGTCTCCTGGATCTTCTGCGCCTCGGCGAGCTCCTTGCCGACGAGGAGGTCGTTCAGCACGGAGGCGGAGGCCTGGCTGATCGAGCAGCCCTGGCCCTCGTACGAGATGTCCGCGATCTGCGCAGTACCGTCGCCGAAGGCATACTTCACGCGCAGCGTGATCTCGTCGCCGCACGTCGGGTTGACGTGGTGCACCTCGGCGTCGCCATCCCGAAGACCGCGCCCGTGCGGGTGCTTGTAGTGGTCCAGGATGACTTCCTGGTACATCGAATCAAGCTTCACGACTCAGCCAGCTCCTCAGCCGAAGAAGTTCCGTACGTGCTCCAGGCCGTCGACCAGTGCGTCGATCTCGGCCGGCGTGGAGTACAGATAGAACGACGCTCGCGTGGTCGCAGGAATTCCGTAGCGGAGGCAGACCGGGCGGGCGCAGTGGTGACCCACCCGGACCGCGATGCCCTGCTCGTCCAGTACCTGGCCCACGTCGTGCGGGTGGATGTCGCCGAGCGTGAAGGAGATCGCCGCGCCGCGCTCCTCGGCCGTGGCCGGGCCGATGATCCGCAGGTCCGGGACCTCGGTGAGGCGCTTGACCGCGTACTCGGTGATCGCGTGCTCATGGGCGAGGATCTTGTCCATGCCGATCGAGTTGAGGTAGTCGATCGCCGCGCCCAGACCCACGGCCTGCGCGATCGGCGGCGTACCCGCCTCGAACTTGTGCGGAGCCGGCGCGTACGTCGACGAGTGCATCGACACCGTCTCGATCATCTCGCCGCCGCCCAGGAACGGGGGCAGGTCCTCCAGGAGCTCCTGGCGGCCCCACAGCACGCCGATGCCCGTCGGACCGCACATCTTGTGGCCGGTGAAGGCCACGAAGTCGGCCTGGAGCGACTGCACGTCGAGCGGCATGTGCGGCGCGGCCTGCGAAGCGTCGATGCAGACCAGGGCGCCGACCTCCTGCGCCCGGCGCACTATCGCCTCGACCGGGTTGATCGTGCCGAGGATGTTCGACACCAGCACGAAGGAGACGATCTTCGTCTTCTCCGTGATGATCTCGTCGATGTTGGAGAGGTCGAGACGGCCGTCGTCGGTCAGGCCGAACCACTTCAGCTTCGCGCCCGTGCGCTGCGAGAGCAGCTGCCACGGCACGATGTTGGAGTGGTGCTCCATCTCCGTGATGACGATCTCGGTCTCGTGGTCCACGCGGTAGGGCTCGTCGGCCCAGCCGAGCATGTTGGCCACGAGGTTGAGCGACTCGGAGGCGTTCTTGGTGAAGATCACCTCGTCGCGCGAGGGCGCGTTGATGAACGACGCGACCTTGTCCCGCGCGCCCTCGTACAGCGCCGTGGCCTCCTCGGCGAGCACATGCACACCGCGGTGGACGTTGGCGTTGTAGCGCTCGTAGTACTCGCTCAGGGCGTCCAGCACCTGGCGCGGCTTCTGCGAGGTCGCCGCGTTGTCCAGGTACACGAGCTTCTTACCGTCGTGGACCTGGCGGTCCAGGATGGGGAAGTCCTTGCGGATCGCCTCGGTGTCGAGGAGGCCCGGCAGCTGTGTCACGCGGATGCGCCACCCTTCGTGTAAGCCTCGTAGCCCTCGGCCTCCAGCTTGTCGGCGAGCTCGGGGCCACCCGACTCGACGATCTTGCCGTTGGCGAACACGTGCACGTGGTCGGGCTTGATGTAGCGCAGGATGCGCGTGTAGTGCGTGATCAGCAGGGTGCCGACCTCGCCGGTCTCGCGGACGCGGTTGACGCCCTCGGAGACGATGCGAAGAGCGTCGACGTCCAGACCGGAGTCCGTCTCGTCGAGGATCGCGACCTTCGGCTTGAGCAGCTCCAGCTGGAGGATCTCGTGGCGCTTCTTCTCACCGCCGGAGAAACCCTCGTTGACGTTGCGCTCGGCGAAGGAGGGGTCCATGTTGAGGCGCTCCATGGCCTCCTTGACCTCCTTCACCCAGGTGCGCAGCTTGGGGGCCTCGCCGCGGATGGCGGTGGCGGAGGTGCGGAGGAAGTTGGAGACGGAGACACCCGGGACCTCGACCGGGTACTGCATCGCCAGGAACAGGCCCGCGCGGGCGCGCTCGTCGACGGACATCTCCAGGACGTCCTCGCCGTCGAGCAGCACGGTGCCGCCGGTGATCGTGTACTTCGGGTGACCGGCCAGCGAGTAGGCGAGGGTCGACTTGCCGGAGCCGTTGGGGCCCATGATGGCGTGCGTCTCGCCCTGCTTCACGGTCAGGTCGACGCCCTTGAGGATCTCCTTCGTGGCGTTGTCGGCCTCGACGGTGACGTGCAGGTCGCGGATTTCAAGCGTTGCCATGGGTGCCTCAGGACTCCTGGTTGAGGGAGACGAGCACGTCGTCCCCTTCGATCTTTACGGGGTATACGGGGACGGGGCGCGTCGCGGGAAGGCCGGACGGCTTGCCGGTGCGGAGGTCGAACGCGGAGCCGTGCAGCCAGCACTCGATCTGGCAGTCCTCCACCTCGCCCTCGGAGAGGGAGACGTTCGCGTGGGAGCAGATGTCGTGGATGGCGAACACCTCGCCCTCGGTCCGCACGACCGAGACCGGCGTGCCGTCGAGTTCCACCCGCTTCGGGGTGTCCTCCTCCAGCTCGCTCAGCCCACAGGCGCGTACGAAGCTCATCAGACCGTGGCCTCCAGCTCGGCCTCGATCTTTTCGAGCAGCCGAGTCTCGATGTCCTCGACGCCGATCTGCTGGACCAGCTCGGCGAAGAAGCCGCGGACCACCAGGCGACGGGCCTCGTCGGCGGGGATGCCGCGGGCCATCAGGTAGAAGAGCTGCTCGTCGTCGAAGCGGCCAGTCGCGGAGGCGTGGCCGGCGCCGACGATCTCGCCGGTCTCGATCTCCAGGTTCGGCACCGAGTCGACCCGGGCGCCGTCCGTGAGGACGAGGTTCCGGTTCATCTCGTAGGTGTCGGTGCCCTCGGCCTTGGCCTCGATGAGCACGTCACCGATCCACACGGCGTGCGCGTCGTCGCCCTGGAGCGCGCCCTTGTAGACGACGTTGGACTTGCAGTGCGGGGTGTTGTGGTCGACCAGGAGGCGGTGCTCCTGGTGCTGGCCGGCATCGGTGAAGTAGAGCCCGAAGAGCTCGGCCTCACCACCGGTACCGGCGTACGCGACCCGCGGGTGC
Organism: Streptomyces sp. NPDC046909; assembly: GCF_040644695.1. NCBI lineage: Bacteria > Bacillati > Actinomycetota > Actinomycetes > Kitasatosporales > Streptomycetaceae > Streptomyces > Streptomyces sp. NPDC046909. The sequence continues at coordinate 19,530 of NZ_JBEYXC010000011.1, forward strand.
AGCCGTACGAGGTCGCCGCCGAAGGTGACGACCACGGACTTGAAGGAGGCGTCCCGGCCGATGAGCGCGTTGTGCTGCGCCACGTGGACGGCCTTGTCGTCCCAGTCCTGGACGGAGACGACGGTCAGCTTGGCGCCGTCGCCGAGGACGAAGTCCACGTTGGCGGCGGTCACCACGTCACCGGTGTGGTCGATGACCACGACGGCCTCGGCGAAGTCGCCCAGCTCGATCAGCTGGTGGGCGTAGGCGACACCACCCTCGCCGTGCACGGCGATCCGGATCGGCTCAGTGAGCACCGCCTCCTTGGGGACGGAGATGACACCGGCCCGCTCGAAGGACGAGTACGCCTGGGCGGCGACGCGGTCCACGGGGGTGCCCGCCTTGCCGAGGCGCGGGTCGTCACGGCCGACGAGCTCGACGGTGACGCCCTCGGGCGCCTGGATGTCCACCTTCACGCCCTCGCCGGTCGCGACCGCGGTGCCGTCGTGCAGCCCGCGCAGGCGCTCCAGCGGGGTGAACCGCCACTCCTCCTCGCGGCCGTGCGGGACCGGGAAGTCCGCCACGTCGAAGGACGGGGGCGCGCTCATGCGCGTGGCGACGGTCGACTCGGCGGCCACCGCGATCGAGCCGGCGGTGGTGGACCCCACCGGGATGTTCTGAGCCTCAGCCATGGCTGTCGGTTTGCTCTCTTCCTGACGCTTATAAGACTTACGACGGAGGGGTGGGCCGGTGTCGGCCCACCGGGCCGGTGTTAACCGACCGCGCCCTCCATCTGGAGCTCGATCAGCCGGTTGAGCTCAAGGGCGTACTCCATCGGCAGCTCCTTCGCGATGGGCTCGACGAAGCCGCGCACGATCATCGCCATCGCCTCGAACTCGCTCAGACCACGGCTCATCAGGTAGAAGAGCTGGTCCTCGGAGACCTTGGAGACGGTCGCCTCGTGGCCCATGGACACGTCGTCCTCGCGGACGTCCACGTAGGGGTACGTGTCGGAGCGGGAGATGGTGTCGACGAGCAGCGCGTCGCACAGCACGTTGGACTTGGAGCCGTGGGCGCCCTCACCGATCTCGACGAGACCGCGGTAGGACGTACGACCGCCACCGCGCGCGACGGACTTCGACACGATGTTGGAGGAGGTGTTCGGCGCCATGTGGACCATCTTGGAGCCGGCGTCCTGGTGCTGCCCCTCGCCCGCGAAGGCGATGGAGAGGGTCTCGCCCTTGGCGTGCTCGCCCATCAGGTAGACGGCCGGGTACTTCATGGTGACCTTGGAGCCGATGTTGCCGTCGATCCACTCCATGGTCGCGCCCTCGTACGCCACGGCGCGCTTGGTGACCAGGTTGTAGACGTTGTTCGACCAGTTCTGGATGGTCGTGTAGCGGCAGCGGGCGTTCTTCTTGACGATGATCTCGACGACCGCGGAGTGCAGCGAGTCCGACTTGTAGATCGGCGCCGTACAGCCCTCGACGTAGTGCACGTAGGCACCCTCGTCGACGATGATCAGCGTCCGCTCGAACTGGCCCATGTTCTCCGTGTTGATACGGAAGTAGGCCTGGAGCGGGATCTCGACGTGCACGCCCTTCGGCACGTAGATGAAGGAGCCGCCGGACCACACCGCGGTGTTCAGCGACGCGAACTTGTTGTCGCCGACCGGGATGACGGTGCCGAAGTACTCCTTGAAGAGCTCCGGGTGCTCCTTGAGGGCGGTGTCGGTGTCGAGGAAGATGACGCCCTGCTCCTCCAGGTCCTCGCGGATCTGGTGGTAGACGACCTCGGACTCGTACTGGGCCGCGACACCGGCGACGAGGCGCTGCTTCTCCGCCTCGGGGATGCCGAGCTTGTCGTACGTGTTCTTGATGTCCTCGGGCAGGTCCTCCCAGGACTCCGCCTGCTTCTCCGTGGAGCGCACGAAGTACTTGATGTTGTCGAAGTCGATGCCGGAGAGGTCGGAGCCCCAGTTCGGCATGGGCTTCTTGTCGAACAGGCGCAGGCCCTTCAGGCGGAGCTTGGTCATCCACTCCGGCTCGGACTTCTTGGCGGAGATGTCGCGGACGACGTCCTCGTTGATGCCGCGTCGCGCCGATGCACCGGCCGTGTCGGAGTCCGCCCAGCCGTATTCGTACTTACCCAGGCCCTCGAGCTCGGGGTGGGCAGTCTCCTCGATGGGGAGAGTCATGCGGGGTTCCTCCCGGCCGTGCTTGCAGATGCGTTATGTGTGGTGTGGGAAATCTTTGGGATGAACGTCGTGCAGACGCCGTCACCGTGCGCGATGGTCGCCAGTCGCTGGACGTGCGTTCCGAGCAGCTGGGAGAAGATCTCGGTCTCCGCCTCGCAGAGCTGCGGGAACTTTTCCGCGACGTGGGCGACGGGGCAGTGGTGCTGGCACAGCTGCTCGCCGACCGGTGCGCTGCGCGCCGTAGCAGCGTACCCGTCCGCGCTCAAGGCCTTGGCCAGGGCTTCGGTCCGCTCCTCGGGGGCGGCGGACTCGATGGCCCGTCGGTACGCGGTCGCCTGCTCGGCGATCCTGGCGCGCGCGAAGGCGATGACGGCCTCGTCCCCGCCGAAGCGCTCCCTGATGAAGTTGAGGGCGTCCGCGGCGAGCTTGTCGTAGGACTGGTCGAAGGCGTCCCGGCCGCAGTCGGTGAGCGCGAAGACCTTCGCGGGACGGCCACGCGTGCGTGCGCCGTAGACCCGCTGCTCGCGTGCCTCCACGACGTCGTCGGCGACCAGCGCGTCGAGATGCCTGCGTACGGCGGCCTGGGTGAGGCCCAGCCGCCCGGCCAGCTCGGCGACGGTCGACGGCCCGTGGTCCAGGATGGACCGCGCGACACGGTTGCGCGTCGAGCGCTCCCCGGTCGCGAGCTCCTCCTGAGGGGCCCCCGTGGGGGTCTCCCGAGCCTCGCCGACGTTTTTCACAACGCCATTGTTGCGTAATTCCTCAGAGCCGGGCAACCCGCGTCCGCGCCGATCGACGGTGCGGTGCATCACTTAGGTAAAGCTAACCTGACCTGCGGAAACGATCTTTGATCGATCAATTCGGTGGCATCCCCGACCCCCTTCCGGGACACTCCAGAACCATGCCCACACCCCCTCCGACCGGCCCTCTTGTCACCCGCGGCACAGTCGCCGCACAGCTGCGCGAGCTGGGCGTACGCGACGGCGAGACCCTCCTCGTCCACTCCTCCCTGAAGTCGCTCGGCTGGGTCTGCGGCGGCCCTGTAGCCGTCGTCCAGGGACTCCTCGACGCTCTCGGCCCGACGGGCACCCTCGTGGTCCCCACCCAGACCGGCGAGCTCTCGGACCCGGCCCTGTGGGGAAACCCGCCGGTGCCCGAGGAGTGGTGGGAGCCGATCCGCGCGTCCATGCCGCCGTACGACCCCCAGGTCACCCCCTGCCGCCACGTCGGCGTGCTCCCGGAGACCGTCCGCACCTGGCCCGGCGCCCTGCGCAGCGCGCACCCGCAGACGTCGTTCGCGGCGATCGGCGCACACGCGCGTGAGGTGATCGACGGACACGCCACCGACTGCCGCCTCGGCGAACAGAGCCCCCTGGCCCGTCTCGAAGCCCGCCACGCGCGCGTGCTCCTCCTCGGCGCCGGCTACGACACCTGCACCAGCTTCCATCTCGCCGAGTACCGCATACCGTCCCCGCTCGTGAAGGTCGGCCGCCCGGGCCCGACCGGCTGGGAGACGGTGACCGAGGTGTCCATCTCCTCCGACCGCTTCGACGAGCTGGGGCACGACTTCGAGCGGGACCGTCCCGTCGTACGGGGCAAGGTGGGCGCGGCCGACGCGCGGCTGTTCCCGGTGGCCGACGCGGTGGCGTACGCGGAGCGGTGGCTGGCGGTGCACCGGCCCCGTGAGGAGGAGATCCCGCACCCGCCCGCCTGAGGAGCCGAGCGCGTACCTAGACTCTTGAGCCATGCGAAGTGAGCCCGTGGTCCAGGTCCAGGCCCTGGTGAAGCGGTACGGCACGAAGACCGCGGTGAACGGCCTCGACCTGGTGGCCGCGGCGGGGGTGACCGCCGTACTCGGTCCCAACGGGGCGGGCAAGACGACCACGGTCGAGACCTGCGAGGGGTACCGGAAGCCGGACTCCGGCACGGTGCGCGTCCTGGGCCTCGACCCGGTGAGACAGTCCCGCGCACTGCACACCCGGATCGGCGTGATGCTCCAGTCCGGTGGCGTCTACTCGGGCGCCCGCGCGGACGAGATGCTGCGCCATGTCGCCAAGCTGCACGCCCACCCGCTGGACGTGGACGCGCTCATCGAGCGCCTGGGTCTCGGCAGTTGCGGCCGGACCACGTACCGCCGTCTCTCGGGCGGCCAGCAGCAGCGCCTCGCGCTCGCGATGGCCGTGGTGGGCCGCCCGGAGCTGGTGTTCCTCGACGAGCCGACCGCCGGTCTCGACCCGCAGGCCCGGCACGCCACCTGGGACCTGGTCCGCGATCTGCGCGCCGACGGCGTCTCCGTCATCCTCACCACGCACCACATGGACGAGGCCGAGCAGCTCGCCGACGACGTCGCGATCATCGACGCGGGCAAGGTCATCGCCCAGGGCTCCCCCGAGGAGCTGTGCAAGGGCGGCGCCGAGAACACCCTCCGCTTCACCGGCCGCCCGGGGCTCGATGTGGGCTCGCTGCTGAAGGCGCTCCCGGCGGACTGCACGGCGGCGGAGCTGACGCCGGGCTCCTACCGGGTCGGCGGCAAGGTCGACCCGCAGCTGCTGGCCACCGTCACCTCCTGGTGTGCGCAGCACGGCGTGATGCCGGAGAAGATCTCGGTCGAACGGCACACGCTGGAAGACGTATTCCTGGAGCTGACCGGCAAGGAGTTGCGCTCGTGACCACGACCGGTGTCTACACCCCGAAGCCGGGCGCGGCGCCGATGGGGCGCATGATCGCGGCGCAGGCGGCGCTGGAGACGAAGATGCTCCTGCGCAACGGCGAACAGCTGCTGCTGACCGTCGTGATCCCGACCCTCCTCCTGGTCCTGTTCAGCTCGGTCGACATCGTGGACACGGGCGCGGGCGACGCGGTCGACTTCCTGACCCCCGGCATCCTCGCGCTCGCGGTGATGTCCACGGCCTTCACGGGCCAGGCGATCGCGACGGGCTTCGAGCGCCGCTACGGCGTCCTGAAGCGCCTCGCCGCCTCCCCGCTCCCCCGCTGGGGCCTGATGACGGCGAAGACGGCGTCGGTCCTGGTCACGGAGATCCTCCAGATCGCCCTCCTGACGGTGATCGCCTTCGCGCTGGGCTGGGACCCCCAGGGGAATCCGGCGGCCGTGCTGCTGTCGCTGATCCTGGGCACGGCCGCCTTCTCGGGCCTGGGCCTCCTGATGGCGGGCACCCTGAAGGCGGAGGCGACGCTCGCCGCCGCCAACCTGGTCTTCCTGCTCCTCCTCGTCGGCGGCGGCGTCATCGTCCCGATGGACAAGTTCCCCGCCGGCGCGCAGGACGTCCTCGGCCTGCTCCCCATCTCGGCGTTGTCGGACGGCCTGCGGGACGTGTTGCAGCACGGGGCCGGGATGCCGTGGGGTGACCTGGGGATTCTCACGGTGTGGGCGGTCGTGGGCCTGGCGGCGGCGGGAAAGTTCTTCCGCTGGGAGTAGGGCCGGGAGCGGTTGGGAGCGGGAGGGACCATGGACCCTCGTGAAAGCGTGCACAAGCGGCGGCCTACGATGGTGCGCGTGCCAAACCTGACCCGCGCTGACGCCGCAGCCGCCGTGCGCAACCCGCTCGCCTTCATCGCCGCACGCTGGACCCCGGATCCCCGGACGGTGCAGCGGGCGGCTCTCGCCGCGCTCGTCATGTCGGTGGTCATCGTGGTCACCGGAGGCGCGGTGCGGCTCACCGGCTCGGGGCTCGGCTGCCCGACCTGGCCCAAGTGCACCGACGACTCGCTCACCACCACGAGCGCCATGGGCGTGCACGGCGTGATCGAGTTCGGCAACCGCATGCTGACGTACGTCCTGTGCGCCGCCGTCGGCTGGGCGATCATCGCCGCGCGCTCGGAGAAGCCGTACCGGCGCAGCCTCACCCGGCTGGGCTGGGCGCAGTTCTGGGTCGTGATGAGCAACGCGATCCTCGGCGGCGTCGTCGTCCTGGTCGGCCTCAACCCGTACACGGTCGCCGCGCACTTCCTGCTCTCCTCCGCCCTGATCGCGGTCGCCACGGTGATGTGGCAGCGCACCCGGGAGGGTGACGACGTGCCGCGTCCGCTGGTCGGCAAGTCGGTGCAGCAGCTGGTGTGGTTCCTGGTGGCCGCGGCCGTGCTGCTGATCGCGGTGGGCACGGTCGTGACCGGTTCGGGCCCGCACGCGGGTGACTCCAGCGAGGTCGAGCGGATGCCGCTGGACTGGGAGACGGTCAGCAAGCTGCACGCGGTGCTCGCCTGGATCGTGGTGACGCTGACCTTCGCCCTGTGGTTCGTCCTCAAGGCGGTCGACGCCCCCAAGGGCCCCCTGGACCGCACCCGCGACCTCTTCCTGGTCCTCCTCTCCCAGGGCGTCATCGGCTACGTCCAGTACTTCACCGACCTCCCCGAGGTCCTGGTCGGCCTCCACATGTTCGGCTCCTGCCTGGTCTGGATCGCGGTCCTGCGCGTCCTGCTGGCCCTGCGCGAACGCCCCGAGGTCGAGGTGCGGCTCCCGGATCAGGCGTACGCCGCCACGAGCTCGTCGATCGCCGGTCCCAAGTAGGCCCGGGTCAGCTCGCCCCTGCGTGCCGTCCACTCCCGGGTGGGCGGCGCGGGGTCCTCGTACCGCCGCCTGCGGATGTCCTCGACGACCTCGACGGGCGCACCGAGCTCCGGCAGCAGCTCCAGCGCCTCCCGCTTGGAGAGGAGCCGTCCGTCGCGCAGGGTCGCGGTCGCGCGCGCGAAGGTCGTCAGTCCCACGTCGACCCAGGGGGCCTGCCGCCACCGCTCCGGCTTCGCGAGCTTGGGGCGCCAGAAGTCACGCTGGTCCCGTACGACGAACTCGTCGAGTTCGAGATCCAGTACCGGCGGCAGCAGCCCGGTCGGCGCCTTCCCGTGCAGCACCCGCCCGAAGGTGTGCAGCTCCCGCCGGGTCACCGGGGTGACCGGCCGCCTGAACAGCATCTCGTGCGCCCAGGTCAGATGGGACCGCCGGGAGTCGTCGACGGCGTCCGGCGTCAGATACGTGCAGTGCAGCTGCGCGGCGAGCGGCTCGTGCCGAAGTCGGGCGTGCAGCGTTGCGAGCCCCCAAACGGTCCGCGCCGAGATCGGACGGTCCAGTACGGCGATCAGGTCCAGGTCGCTGCGGCCCTCCTGGTAGTCCCCGCCGGCGAGCGACCCGTGCGCCCACACCGCGAGCGGGTCCAAGGAGGCGAGGCCGGACAGGAAGCGGTCGAGTAACGCGTCGGTCTGCATGTCCCCATCCTGTACAGCCCACCCGGTCTGTACACCCGTACCGCTCACTCCAGCCCGTACACCCTCCGCGCGTTCCCCGCCGCGATCAGCCCGGCGACCCGCTGCGCGTCCGCCAGCGACCACGCCCCCTCCGCGACCCAGTTGCCCAGCACCCTGGCCAGCGCCTCGCGGAACAGCCGCGCGCCCACGACATGCAGTTCGGGCAGACCCTGGGCACCGCTGGAGAAGAGGATCTTGCCGAAGGGGGCGAGTTCGAGGATCTCGGCGAGGACCGTCGCCGCGCGGGCGCCGGTGCGGACCAGGGCGGCGCCCGAGTCGGCGTAGACGTGCGGGAAGACGCCGGCGAGGTGGGCGGCGTGACGGTGGTACGGGTAGCCGTGGAGGAGGACGAGATCGGTGCCGAGGCCTGCCGTGGCGCGGACGAAGTCGGTGAGCAGGACCGGGTCGGTACGGTCGATCCGCAGCCCCGGTTCACCGAGTCCGGCGTGCAGCTGAAGCGGCAGCCCGGACGCGACCGCGATCCACAGCAGGTGCCGCAGCAGAACGGGATCCGACAGCTCCCCTCCGACCCTGCGCCCCGCCAGCCAACGTCCCGCCGCGCCCCGCACCTCTCCCGGCCCCGGCGGTTCGGGCGCCAGCGCCAGACCGTGCCGTACGCCCGCCACCGAGGTGAAGGCGACCGCGTCGACCGCCGCGCCGTGCACCGACTCGGCGAGGTTGGCGAGGAAGGACTCGACCGTGCCGGAGGTGTCGGCGACCTGTTCGGCGAGGAGTTCGAGGCGCACGATCTCACGGGCCTCGGCGTCCGAGGACGCGGCCATCTCGCCGGGGCCGGTCAGATCGCCGGGCAGTCCCGTGTCGACGAGATACGTCGTGATGCCACTGCCCCGCAGCAGCCGACGGCCCGCCTCCAGTACGCCGAGTTCACGGCGCCGGGCGAGATAGCGGGCGGGCGGGCAGTGCGGTTCCAGGCCGAGGAGAGGGGGACACCATCGTCGTACGGCGAAACCCGTCTGGGTGTCGAAGAGGGTCGTACCGGGGGCGGGCGGCCCCTCGGTACGGGCCAGCTGGGCCTCGAAGGTGCCGAGGCCCAGCTCGGTTCTCAGTACGCCGTGGCAGTACTGGTCCACGAGGGACGGCGTTTCGATCATCCGGACTCCCGTGGCTGGACCGTGGTGTCTTACAGGTCCTAACGGGTGAACCGGGTGCTAGGTGGCGCCACCGCACACCCCGTGCGAAAAGCCGAAAAAACTCAGCCGGAAGCGCGGCGAAGGCTTAGCCGTTGCTCGGGCCGCCGACCTGGATGCCCGCCATGCGCGTCCACTCGTACCGGCCCGTCCGGACCTTCGCCGCGAACTCGCCGTCGAAGTCCTCGTGGACGGTGATGCCGGCCTTCTCGACCGCCTTCTGGGCGATCTCGTAGGTGGGGGCGACGAGGTTGCCCCAGTCGCCGTCCTCGCCGACGAGGGCGATCCGGGCGCCGCGCTGGCCGATGTAGGCCACCTGGCCCTCGGCCCCGCCGTGTGCCTTGGAGAAGGCGCCGATCTGCTTGGCGAGCTTGGCCGCCTTGCGGTCCGCCTTCTCCGCGGCCTTCGCGTCAACCTGCTGCGTGTCTGCCATGGGCAGGATGCTACTCACGGGTAGATCGACTGGCGAGGGCAGGGCCGTGTGACATACGCCCGCACGGTCTCAGCGCAGGAACGGGTCGACCGCCACGGCCAGGAACAGGATCGACACGTAGGTGATCGACCAGTGGAACAGGCGCATCTCCTTGAGCTTCGCGCCCGTCACCTCGGCCTTGGCCCGGTTCTGGAGGCCGTGTGCCTCCCACAGCCAGAAGCCGCCCGCCAGCAGCGCGACGAGCGTGTAGAACCAGCCCGTGTAGCCGAGGGGGGTGAGGAGGAGGGAGACGGCGACCATGACCCAGCTGTAGATCACGATCTGCTTGGCGACCACCTTGTTGGAGGCGACGACCGGGAGCATCGGGACGCCCACGCGCGCGTAGTCCTCTTTCACCTTCATGGACAGCGGCCAGTAGTGCGGCGGCGTCCAGAAGAACATGACGAGGAAGAGGATGACCGGCGCCCACGACATGGAGTTCGTGACGGAGGACCAGCCGATGAGGACCGGGAGGCAGCCGGCGATGCCGCCCCACACGATGTTCTGCGAGGTACGGCGCTTGAGGATCATCGTGTAGACGACGACGTAGAAGAGGAGCGCGCCGAGGGACAGCCAGGCGGACAGCCAGTTGACGGCGAGGCCGAACAGGAGCGTGGAGACGATCGCGAGGGTGATGCCGAAGGCGAGGCACTCGCGCGGCGAGACCATGCCGGTGACCAGCGGTCTCTGCGAGGTGCGGTCCATGAGCGCGTCGATGTCGCGGTCGATGTACATGTTCAGCGCGTTGGCGCCGCCCGCGGAGAGGTAGCCGCCGACGCAGGTGAGCAGCACCAGCGTCAGGTCGGGCACGCCCTGCTCGGCGAGGAACATCACCGGCACCGTGGTGATCAGCAGCAGCTCGATGATCCGGGGCTTGGTGAGGGCCACGAATGCCTTGACACGGGCCCCGAACGGCCGGTGACTCGAGCTCTTGCTCTCCCCCAGCACCCCGGCTGGACGGGATTCGACGGCCGTCACGCACACCCCTACAGAGACATCCCAGCAAGCCTCCCCGTGTGAAGTCCCGGTAAAGGCCCGCGCGTACCACGCCACTGTAGACGTTGCCCATACCCCGACATTCGCGGGGGTGGGGTCGTGTTGGGGAGCACCCCCGGAAGGGCTGATCGGCGCCCTCCGGAAGGGCCCGCCGGCACCCGTTCGAGAGCTCGTCGGAAGAGCTGATCGGCACTCGGTTGAGCACTCGAACGAGCGGGGCCGTATTCAGTTGCCGAATGGCGATTCGGCCCAGTCAGGAGGCGGATCGTCGCGACGCCCGGCAGTCTGGAATGACGCGCAAAAACGCACGTACATACGGGGGTAGGCTCGACAACGGCCGGGGCGCCCCGTGCACCGGCATTTCGACATGCGTGACATGTGGAGAGGAGCCCTGACCCAGGGTGAGCACCAAGCCGACCACCACAGACCTCGAGTGGACCGAGTTGGACCAGCGGGCCGTCGACACCGCCCGCGTCCTGGCCGCCGACGCCGTACAGAAGGTCGGCAACGGCCATCCGGGTACGGCGATGAGCCTCGCGCCCGCCGCCTACACCCTCTTCCAGAAGGTGATGCGGCACGACCCCGCCGACCCCGAGTGGGTGGGCCGCGACCGGTTCGTGCTGTCCGCGGGCCACTCGTCCCTGACCCTCTACACGCAGCTCTACCTGGCCGGTTTCGGCCTGGAGCTGGACGACCTGAAGGCTTTCCGGACCTGGGGCTCGAAGACCCCGGGTCACCCGGAGTACGGCCACACCAAGGGCGTCGAGACGACGACCGGTCCGCTGGGCCAGGGTGTCGCCAACGCCGTCGGCATGGCGATGGCCGCCCGCTACGAGCGCGGTCTGTTCGACCCGGAGGCCGCCGAGGGCGAGTCGCCGTTCGACCACTTCGTGTACGTCATCGCCGGTGACGGCTGTCTCCAGGAGGGCATCTCCGCGGAGGCGTCCTCGCTGGCCGGTCACCAGAAGCTCGGCAACGTCATCCTGCTGTGGGACGACAACCACATCTCCATCGAGGGCGACACCGAGACGGCCGTCTCCGAGGACACCGTCAAGCGCTACGAGGCGTACGGCTGGCACGTCCAGCGGGTCGCCCCGAAGCCGGACGGCGACCTCGACCCGCACGCCCTGTACAACGCGATCGAGGCCGCGAAGCAGGTGACGGACAAGCCGTCCTTCATCGCGATGCGCTCGATCATCGCCTGGCCCGCCCCGAATGCGCAGAACACCGAGGCCGCGCACGGCTCGGCGCTCGGCGACGACGAGGTGGCCGCCACCAAGCGCGTCCTCGGCTTCGACCCGGAGCAGTCCTTCGAGGTCTCCGAGGCGGTCATCAACCACACCCGCCAGGCTCTCGACCGCGGTCGTGAGGCCAAGGCGGAGTGGGAGAAGCAGCTCCAGGAGTGGCGCGACAACAACGCCGAGCGCGCCGCCGAGTTCGACCGCATCGTCGCGGGCGAGCTGCCCAAGGGCTGGGAGGACAAGCTCCCGGTCTTCGAGCCCGGCAAGGGTGTCGCCACGCGTGCCGCCTCCGGCAAGGTGCTCCAGGCGCTCGGCGCGGTCATCCCCGAGCTGTGGGGCGGCTCCGCCGACCTCGCCGGCTCGAACAACACGACGATCGACAAGAACAGCTCGTTCCTGCCGGCCGACAACCCGCTGCCCGAGGCCCAGCCGTACGGGCGCACGATCCACTTCGGCATCCGCGAGCACTCCATGGCCGCGGAGATGAACGGCATCGCGCTGCACGGCAACACCCGTATCTACGGCGGCACGTTCCTCGTGTTCTCCGACTACATGCGCAACGCCGTCCGCCTGTCGGCCCTGATGCACCTGCCGGTGACGTACGTGTGGACGCACGACTCCATCGGTCTCGGCGAGGACGGCCCGACCCACCAGCCGGTCGAGCACCTCGCCTCGCTGCGCGCCATCCCGGGCCTGAACGTGGTCCGCCCGGCCGACGCCAACGAGACCGCGATCGCCTGGCGCGAGATCCTCAAGCGCTGGACGAAGGAGTTCGGCAAGGGCGCCCCGCACGGTCTGGCGCTGACCCGTCAGGGCGTGCCGACGTACGAGCCCAACGAGGACGCGGTCAAGGGCGGTTACGTCCTGTTCGAGGCCTCCAACGGCTCGCCCGAGGTCGTCCTCATCGCCACCGGCTCCGAGGTGCACGTCGCCGTCGAGGCGCGCGAGGCGCTGGAGGCCGACGGTGTGCCGACGCGTGTGGTGTCCATGCCGTCCGTGGAGTGGTTCGAGGAGCAGGACCAGGGGTACCGGGACAGCGTCCTGCCGCCCTCCGTGAAGGCGCGTGTCGCGGTCGAGGCCGGTATCGGTCTGACGTGGCACAAGTACGTCGGGGACGCCGGCCGCATCGTTTCCCTGGAGCACTTCGGTGCTTCCGCCGACGGCAAGGTCCTCTTCCAGGAGTTCGGCTTCACTGCCGAGAACGTGGCCGCGAAGGCGAAGGAATCTCTCGCCGACGCTCGGCGCTGACGCTCATATACGACACGTAGGAGATGTAATTCCATGACAGACGCACTCAAGCGCCTCTCCGAAGAAGGCGTCGCGATCTGGCTGGACGACCTGTCGCGCAAGCGGATCACGTCCGGCAACCTCGCCGAACTGATCGACCAGCAGCACGTCGTGGGCGTCACGACCAACCCGTCGATCTTCCAGAAGGCGATCAGCAGCGGTGACGGTTACGAGCAGCAGCTCGCCGACCTCGCCGCCCGCAAGGTCACCGTCGAAGAGGCGATCCGCATGATCACGACGGCGGACGTCCGCGACGCCGCCGACATCCTGCGCCCGGTCTTCGACGCCACCGGCGGCCAGGACGGCCGGGTGTCGATCGAGGTCGACCCGCGCCTGGCGCACAACACCACGGCGACCATCGCCGAGGCCAAGCAGCTCGCCTGGCTGGTGGACCGCCCCAACACCCTCATCAAGATCCCGGCCACCAAGGCGGGTCTGCCGGCCATCACCGAGGTGATCGGCAACGGCATCAGCGTCAACGTCACGCTGATCTTCTCGCTGGAGCGCTACCGCGAGGTCATGGACGCCTACCTCGCGGGCCTGGAGAAGGCCAAGGCCAAGGGCCTGGACCTCTCCCTGATCCACTCCGTGGCCTCCTTCTTCGTGTCCCGCGTGGACACCGAGATCGACAAGCGGATCGACGCGCTCGGCACCGACGAGGCCAAGGCCGCCCGCGGCAAGGCCGGTGTCGCCAACGCGCGGCTCGCCTACCAGGCGTACGAGGAGATCTTCTCCTCCGACCGCTGGGCCGCCCTCGACAAGGCGCAGGCCAACAAGCAGCGCCCGCTGTGGGCCTCGACCGGCGTGAAGGACCCCGCCTACAAGGCGACCCTGTACGTCGACGAGCTGGTCGCCCCCAACACGGTGAACACCATGCCGGAGGCCACCCTCCAGGCCACCGAGGAGAGCGGCGAGATCCGCGGCAACGCCGTCGCCGGTACGTACGAGCAGTCCCGCGCCGAGATCGACGCCGTCGAGAAGCTCGGGATCTCGTACAACGACGTCGTGCAGCTCCTGGAAGACGAGGGCGTCGAGAAGTTCGAGGCCTCCTGGAACGACCTGCTCAAGTCGACCGAGGCGGAGCTGGAGCGCCTCGCACCCTCGGAGGGCTAAACCTTGTCCCCTCTCTCCGGTTCCGGAGCGAACCCGCTTCGTGACCCCGCCGACCGACGGCTCCCGCGTATCGCGGGGCCGTCGGGCCTGGTCATCTTCGGCGTCACGGGCGACCTGTCCCGGAAGAAGCTCATGCCCGCCGTGTACGACCTCGCGAACCGGGGTCTGCTGCCGCCGGGCTTCTCGCTGGTCGGCTTCGCCCGGCGGGAGTGGCAGAACGAGGACTTCGCGCAGGAGGTCCACGACGCCGTCAAGGAGCACGCCCGTACGCCGTTCCGCGAGGAGGTCTGGCAGCAGCTCATCCAGGGGATGCGCTTCGTCCAGGGCACCTTCGACGACGACGACGCGTTCGAGCGGCTGCGCGGCACCATCGAGGAGCTCGACAAGGCCCAGGGCACGGGCGGCAACTTCGCCTTCTACCTGTCGGTGCCGCCGCGCTCCTTCCCCGTGGTCATCCAGCAGCTGAAGAAGCACGGGCTCACCGACCAGTCCACCGGCTCCTGGCGCCGCGCGGTCATCGAGAAGCCCTTCGGCCACGACCTGAAGTCGGCCGAGGACCTCAACAAGGTCGTCCACGAGGTCTTCGCCCCGGACCAGGTCTTCCGCATCGACCACTATCTCGGCAAGGAGACCGTCCAGAACATCCTGGCGCTCCGCTTCGCCAACCAGATGTTCGAGCCGATCTGGAACCGGTCCTTCGTGGACCATGTGCAGATCACGATGGCCGAGGACATCGGCGTCGGCGGCCGTGCCGGGTACTACGACGGCATCGGCGCCGCGCGTGACGTCATCCAGAACCACTTGTTGCAGCTGATGGCGCTGACCGCGATGGAGGAGCCGTCCTCCTTCGACGCGGACGCGCTGGCCGCCGAGAAGACCAAGGTGCTCGGCGCGGTGAAGCTGCCGAAGGACCTGGGCCGGGACACCGTCCGCGGACAGTACGCGGAGGGCTGGCAGGGCGGTGAGCAGGCGGTCGGGTACCTCCAGGAGGAGGGCATCGACCCCAAGTCCAAGACGGACACGTACGCCGCGATCAAGCTGGAGGTCGACAACCGCCGCTGGGCGGGCGTCCCCTTCTACCTGCGCACCGGCAAGCGTCTGGGCCGCCGGGTCACCGAGATCGCGGTGGTGTTCCAGCGGGCCCCGCACTCCCCCTTCGACTCGACGGCGACCGAGGAGCTCGGCCAGAACGCGATCGTCATCCGCGTCCAGCCGGACGAGGGCATCACGGTCCGCTTCGGCTCCAAGGTCCCCGGCACGTCGATGGAGATCCGGGACGTGTCGATGGACTTCGCCTACGGCGAGTCCTTCACGGAGTCCTCGCCCGAGGCGTACGAGCGGCTGATCCTCGACGTGCTGCTCGGCGACTCGAACCTCTTCCCGCGCACCGAGGAGGTCGAGCTGTCCTGGAAGATCCTCGACCCGATCGAGCAGTACTGGGACAAGCACGGCAAGCCCGCCCAGTACCCGTCCGGCACCTGGGGCCCGGTCGAGGCGGACGAAATGCTCGCACGCGAGGGACGGAGCTGGCGCCGGCCATGAAGACAGACCTCACGGACACCACCGCCAGCAAGATCAACAAGGCGCTGGTCAAGGGCCGCCGTGCCATCGGCACACCGGCCGTCGGCATGGTGCTCACCCTGGTCATCGTCACGGACGAGGAGAACGCGTACGACGCCCTGAAGGCCGCCAACGACGCCTCGCGCGAGCACCCCTCGCGCACGCTCGTGGTCATCAAGCGCGTCTCCCGCACCCCCCGCGACCGCACCCAGTCCCGCCTCGACGCCGAGGTGCGGGTGGGCGCGGACGCGGGCACCGGCGAGACGGTGATCCTGCGCCTGTACGGCGATGTCGCGGACCACGCCCAGTCGGTCGTCCTTCCCCTCCTGCTGCCCGACGCCCCCGTGGTCGTCTGGTGGCCGGTGGACGCGCCGCTGGACCCGGCGAGCGACCCGCTGGGCGCCCTGGCCCAGCGCCGGGTCACCGACACCTACGCCTCCGAGCAGCCGGTACGGGACCTCGGTGCCCGCGCCGACACCTACACGCCCGGCGACACCGACCTGTCCTGGACCCGCATCACGCCGTGGCGCTCGATGCTGGCCGCGGCCCTCGACCAGGTCACCGTCGACGTCAACGCCGTCGAGGTGGAGGGCGAGGAGTTCAACCCGAGCTGCGAGCTGCTCGCGATGTGGCTCGCGGACCGGCTGGACGTCCCGGTCAAGCGCTCCCTGTCCAGCGGCCCCGGCCTCACCGCGGTCCGCATGGACACCAACCACGGCCCGATCACCCTGGACCGCGCGGACGGCTCGCTCGCGACGCTGTCCATCCAGGGCCAGCCGGACCGTGCGGTGGCGCTCAAGCGACGCGAGACGGCCGAGCTGATCGCGGAGGAGCTGCGGCGGCTCGACCCTGACGACACGTACGCGTCCGCGCTGCGGTTCGGGGTGGAGAAGCTGAACCCGGCTCCGGTGGCGGTCGCTGTCGAGGCGGTTCCCGAGGAGGCACCGCCGGTGAAGAAGGCGGCCGCCAAGCGGGCCCCCGCGAAGAAGGCGGCGGCCAAGTGAGCACTCCCCAGCTGGTCGTCCACCGCGACAAGGAACTGATGGCGCAGGCCGCCGCGGCCCGTCTCATCACGAAGATCGTGGACGCGCAGGCCTCCCGGGGCTACGCGTCCGTGGTCCTCACGGGCGGCCGCAACGGCAACGGGCTGCTGGCCGCGCTGGCGGCGGCTCCCGCCCGGGACGCGATCGACTGGGGCCGGCTCGACCTGTGGTGGGGCGACGAGCGGTACCTGCCCGAGGGCGACCCGGAGCGCAATGTCACGCAGGCCCGCGAGGCCCTGCTGGACGCGGTGCCGCTCGACCCGAAGCGGGTGCACGCCATGCCCGCCTCGGACGGTCCGCACGGGGAGGACGTGGACGCGGCGGCGGCTTCCTACGCCGAGGAACTCGCCCGTGCGGCGGGCCCGGAGAACCACGGCTCGGTCCCGACCTTCGACGTCCTGATGCTGGGCGTCGGCCCGGACACCCACGTCGCCTCGCTGTTCCCGGAGCTCCCGGCGGTCCGCGAGACCGAGCGCACGGTCGTCGGCGTCCACGGCGCGCCCAAGCCCCCGCCGACCCGCGTGACCCTCACGCTGCCCGCCATCCGCGCCGCCCGCGAGGTCTGGCTCCTGGCAGCCGGCGAGGACAAGGCCCAGGCCGCGGCGATCGCCCTCTCGGGCGCGGGCGAGATCCAGGCCCCGGCAGCGGGCGCGTACGGCCGCCAGCGCACCCTGTGGCTCCTGGACGCAGCGGCGGCCTCGCAACTGCCGCGGTCTCTGTATCCACCGGCGTCGCCCTGAGTGTGTTCTTCGAAGGCCCCAGGTTTTCCTGGGGCCTTCGTCGTATGCACGGCTTACGGCGCGATGTTGTGGTTGAGCCGGAACAGGCAGCCGGGAAGCGACCGACCCTTCAGCTCCCGTACGGGTTGCCGGAGGGCGGCGGGCCGTAGGGGTTGCCCTGGTTGTAGGGGTTCCCGGCGGGCGGTCCGTACGGGTTGGCGGGCGGGTACGGCTGCCCTGTGCCCGGCCCGTACGGGTTGCCGGGCGGCGGGCCGTACGGGTTTCCCTGCGGCGGCACATACGGCGTGCCCGGCGGCGTCGGTGGGGCGTTCGGGGGCATCGGCGGGGGCTGGGGCGTGAAGCGGAGCTGGGTGGACGGGTGGGCCGCCAGCCGGATGCCGTAGCGCTGTTCCAGGCGTCGCATCTCCAGCAGTGCGATCCCCGTGACCGTCACCGGGGCGCCCAGGATGAACAGCACGCCCATCGCGAGACCGAGCCCGTGCAGGTCGCCCGTGAGGAGGTCGGGGACGGCCATCAGCCAGGCCGTGACCGTCGCGAGCAGCGGCGGGAGGCAGCGGTGCACACCCGCCGTGCCGAAGAAGTTCGCGCCCACGTGCCAGGCCCCGCGCGCCACGAAGCCGATCAGCCAGAGCACGATCGGCCCGAGGAGCAGGATGAAGAACCCCGCGCCGCCCGCCGACTGCAGCAGCACCACCGTGAGCACGATCGTCCCCACGAAGAGCAGCAGCAGCTTCAGCGAGTTGAACAGCGAGGGCTTCAGCTCGCTCACCGAGCCGTGGCGCCGCCACACGAACAGCATGATGCCGACCGTCAGCGGGGTGATGAACAGCAGGACGACCGACGCCGTCAGCATGTTCTCCAGCATCTCGTCGAAGGCGAAACCGCCCTCGACGAAGGTGTACACCCCGATCGCCGCGACCGTCCCGGCGATGAGCCGGAACTTCTTGAGCTGCTCCACCCCCGGGTCGATGGACTCCGGGATCCACGCGGGATGGAACACCGCGCGTGCCGCGTACTTCGGCTTCCAGAACGACCCCGCTGTCAGCGCGCCGCCCGTCCAACCGCCCTGCGAACCAGCCACTCCGCACTCCCCCGAGCCATGGCTTCTTCATGATCGTCCGGGAGTCTACGGGATGCGGACGGCCCCGCGCCGCCCGCTTTCCCGCATCGTCACTCGCGAACGGCCGCGCAGCTCCCGGTACTTGGCGACCAGAGCCGTGGTCGACGCGTCCAGACCCGGCACGTCCGCGCCCTCCGTCAGCGCCGGCTCGACGCGCTTGGCGAGGACCTTGCCGAGCTCCACGCCCCACTGGTCGAAGGAGTCGATGTTCCACACGGCACCCTGCACGAACACCTTGTGCTCGTACAGCGCGACGAGCTGCCCGAGCACCGACGGCGTCAGCTCGCGCGCGAGGATCGTGGTCGTCGGGTGGTTGCCCTGGAAGGTCTTGTGCGCCACCAGCTCCTCGGCCACCCCCTCGGCCCGCACCTCGTCCGGGGTCTTGCCGAAGGCGAGGGCCTGCGTCTGGGCGAAGAAGTTCGCCATCAACAGGTCGTGCTGTGCCTTGAGTTCGTCGCTGAGCTCGTCCACCGGCTCGGCGAAGCCGATGAAGTCCGCCGGGATCAGCTTCGTGCCCTGGTGGATCAACTGGTAGTACGCGTGCTGCCCGTTGGTCCCCGGCGTCCCCCACACCACGGGCCCGGTCTGCCACTCCACCGGCACCCCGTCCCGGCCGACGTACTTGCCGTTGGACTCCATGTCGAGCTGCTGGAGATAGGCGGTGAACTTGGACAGGTAGTGGCTGTACGGCAGCACGGCGTGCGACTGGGCGTCGTGGAAGTTGCCGTACCAGATCCCCAACAGGCCGAGCAGCAAGGGCACGTTGGACTCTGCGGGCGCGGTCCTGAAGTGCTCGTCGACGAGCCGGAACCCGTCGAGCATCTCCCGGAAGCGGTCCGGGCCGATGGCGATCATCAGGGAGAGCCCGATCGCCGAGTCGTAGGAGTAGCGGCCGCCGACCCAGTCCCAGAACTCGAACATGTTCGCCGTGTCGATGCCGAACGCGCCGACCTTCTCGGCGTTCGTCGACAACGCCACGAAGTGCTGGGCGACGGCGGCCTCGTCGCCGAGCGCGTCCAGCAGCCACTGGCGGGCCGAGGTGGCGTTGGTGATCGTCTCGATGGTGGTGAAGGTCTTGGACGCGATGATGAACAGCGTCTCGGCCGGGTCCAGGTCCCGGGTCGCCTCGTGCAGGTCGGCGCCGTCGACATTGGACACGAAGCGGACCGTGAGCTCGCGGTCGGTGAAGCCGCGCAGCACCTCGTACGCCATCGCCGGGCCGAGGTCGGAGCCGCCGATGCCGACGTTCACGACGTTCCTGATCCGCTTGCCGGTGTGCCCCTTCCACTCCCCGGAGCGGACGCGGTCGGCGAAGCCGGCCATCTTGTCGAGGACGGCGTGCACGCCCGGCACGACGTTCTCCCCGTCCACCTCGACCACCGTGTCCCGCGCCGCCCGCAGCGCGGTGTGCAGGACAGCCCGGTCCTCGGTCGTGTTGATCTTCTCGCCGCGGAACATGGCGTCCCGCAGCCCGAAGACATCGGTGGCGGCGGCCAGCTCGCGCAGCAGCCGCAGGGTCTCCTCGGTGACGAGGTGCTTGGAGTAGTCGATGTGCAGGTCCCCGACCTGGAGCGTGTACCCGGCGCCACGGCCCGGGTCCGCGGCGAACAGCTCGCGCAGCCGCAGCTCGCCGAGCTCCTCGCGGTGCTTGGCCAGAGCGGTCCACTCAGGGGTCTGGTTGAGCCTCGTACGGGCGTCTGCGTTCATGTCCGACTTCAGCCTTCTTTCGTGCCTGTCCCAGCTGGTCCAACTTAGTTGATCAGCGCGTGACATGAGCTGTCGCGGCGCCGTCCTCGGGTGCGACTACAGGTACGTCCCGCTTGAGCGCAGGTGTCAACGAGGCGACGGACAGGACGAAGAAACCGGCCGCAAGGAGCGCCGGGATGTTGAGCCCCCAGGCGGTGGCGGCGACCCCGCCGAGCAGCGCGCCCAGGGGTGCCCCGGCGACGGCCAGGGTCCGGAACGCCGAGCTGATGCGGCCCAGCATCTCGGCGGGGCCGCGCTCCTGCATGAGGGTCGTGGTGTTGACGTTCCACACCATCCCCATGAGCCCGAAGACGGCCATGGCGGCGATCAGCGCGCCCAGGCTCCGCACCGTGCCCATGACGACGAGCGCCCCGATCTGCACGCTCCCGGCGAGCAGCACCGCCCGTACCCGCCCTATGCGGGAGACGAGCCGGCGGTTGAGCGCTCCCCCGGCCAGGGCGCCGACCGTGTAGGCGGTCGTGGCCGCCGCGTACCCGGCGTGGCCGACGTCGAGCCAGTCGGTGACCAGCAGCACCATGGTGGCGATGAGGGCGCCGACCCCGACGTTGCACAGGGCCGTCGCCGCGCACAGGCCGCGCAGGGCCCGGTCGCGGCCCAGGGTGCGCAGTCCCTCGGCGATCTCCCGGCGCAGGGTGCTGCCCGCCGGTCTCGGCTTCCGCGCGGGCGCGCCGGTCCGCAGCGAGGCCACCAGCGCGGCGGCCACCAGGAAGGTCGCCGCGTCGGCCACGAAGGGCACGGGGGCGCCGACCACCAGCAGCAGGGGCACGACGGGGGCGCCGAGCAGTCCGCCCGCGATCTTCTGCCCGGTCATGAGCCGGGCGTTGGCGCTGCCGAGGGCCTCGCTGTCCACCAGGGCGGGCAGCAGGGCCGTGGACGCGTTGTCGAAGAGCGTCTGGAGCGTGGTCAGTGCGAAGGCCAGCGCGATCAGCAGGCCGATGGAGGCGTGCCCGAGCGCCACGGCCACCGCGAAACCGGCGACCAGCAGCCCTCGTACCGCGTCCACCGTCCACATCGCCCGCCGCTGGTCCACCCGGTCGGCGACGGCGCCGCCGAGCAGTCCGAAGACGATCCAGGGCAGATAGCCGCAGGCGGTGACGAGCGCTATCGGCAGGGGCTCGTCGGTCAGGGTGGCGGCCAGCAGGGGCAGCGCCGCCGTCCGCAGCGCGTCTCCGAAACTGGAGAGCACGGCGGCGCTCCACAACCGCCCGAACCCCCCGCGCCACGCGGGCGCACGCACGCCCACAGCCTCGACCACAGCCACAGCTCCCCCTCACGATTCGTTCGCTCTTCAGCGATGCACAAACCGTAGAGGTCACCACTGACAACACGATGGGCCTGTGGATAACTCTGCCCACAGGGTCGCGGAAGGGGTGAAAACAGCTCCGGCCCGGCACCTGTCGGTGCCCGGCCGGCTGTCAATTCCTAGATCTCGCCCCGCAGTTTGGCGAGCGCCTCGGCGAGGATCGCCTCGCCGTCCGCATCGCTGCGCCGCTCCCGTACATACGCGAGATGCGTCTTGTACGGCTCGGTGCGCGGCGGGTCCGGCGGGTTGTCCCGGTCCTGTCCGGCGGGGAAGCCGCAGCGCGGACAGTCCCAGGTCTCGGGAACCTGCGCGTCGCTGGCGAAGCTGGGCTGCGTCTCGTGCCCGTTGGAGCACCAGAAGGAGATGCGCAGTCGGGGCGCGGACTCGCCCCGCTCGGCCTCGCCCATCGGCCCCGCCCCGACCCGGCTTCCTCGGATCGCGTTGCCACTTGCCACGGTCGTAACTCCCTGCGTGATGGTGCCGCGAAGCGAGTCGGCGTTTCGCTTCGTTGCGAGCGCCTCAGTCTACGTAAGGCCCAACGCGCGTCCAGTGGTTGGAGTTACAGCCCCCACACCTAGACGCAAGCCCCATGATAGGCCGCGCTCAGGTGCGCGTACCGAACATGGGGCCTTACGTACGGAATGTGCGTGCCGGTCAGTTGTTCGCCTTCATGAGAAGGCCGAGCACGATGATGCACGCGAACCACAGCAGACCGACCACGATGGTGATCCGGTCGAGGTTGCGCTCGGCGACCGAGGAGCCGCCGACGGAGGACTGCATACCGCCACCGAACATGTCGGACAGGCCGCCGCCCTTGCCCTTGTGCATGAGCACCAGCAGCATCATCAGGCCGCTGAAGACGATCAGGGCGATCGAGAACCCCATAACCACGGCTGGACCAACTTCCTCGGATCTGGATGGACGACAGGGGCACAGCCACCGGGCTGTGCCCCCGCAAGGGTACGACGGATCGCCGCTACCGCATACTTACTGGTCGCGGAAGCGCACGATCTTGACGAACTCATCGGCATCGAGCGACGCACCGCCCACGAGCGCCCCGTCGATGTCGGCCTGCGCCATGATCTCGGCGACGTTTCCGGACTTCACGGAGCCGCCGTACTGGATGCGGACCTGGTCGGCCAGCTCCTGGGTGTACAGCTCGGCGAGCTTGGCGCGGATCGCGGCGCAGACCTCCTGGGCGTCCTCGGCGCCGCAGACCTTGCCGGTGCCGATGGCCCACACGGGCTCGTAGGCGATCACGACGGACTCGGCCTGCTCGGCCGGGAGGTCCTTCAGACCGCCCTCGACCTGGGCGAGGGTGTGGGAGACGTGGTTGCCCGCCTCGCGGACGTCCAGCTCCTCGCCGACGCACAGGATCGGGGTCAGGCCGTGCTTGTAGGCGGCCTTGACCTTGGCGTTGACGATCTCGTCGGTCTCGGCGTGGTACTGGCGGCGCTCGGAGTGGCCGATGGCCACGTACGTGCACTTCAGCTTGGCCAGCATGGCGCCGGAGATCTCGCCGGTGTAGGCGCCGGAGTCCTGGGCGGAGATGTCCTGGGCGCCGTACTTGATCTTCAGCTTGTCGCCGTCGACGAGGGTCTGCACGGAGCGCAGGTCGGTGAAGGGCGGCAGGACGGCGACCTCTACGGCCTCGTAGTCCTTGTCCGCGAGGGCGAAGGCGAGCTTCTGGACGTGTGCGATGGCCTCGAGGTGGTTGAGGTTCATCTTCCAGTTACCCGCCATGATCGGCGTGCGAGTGGTCATGCGGGTCAGTCCTCCAGTGCGGCGAGGCCGGGGAGCGTCTTGCCCTCGAGGTATTCGAGGGAGGCGCCGCCACCGGTCGAGATGTGGCCGAACGCGTTCTCGTCGAAGCCGAGGGTGCGCACGGCGGCGGCGGAGTCTCCGCCGCCGACGACGGTGAAGCCGTCCGAGTCGATGAGGGCCTGGGCGACCGCCTTGGTGCCCTCGGCGTAGTCGGGGTGTTCGAAGACGCCCATGGGGCCGTTCCAGAACACGGTCTTGGCGTCGGCGAGCTTGCTCGCGTACAGCTCGCCGGTCTTCGGGCCGATGTCGAGGCCCAACTGGCCCTCGGGCATCTTGTCGGCGTCGACGGCGGTGTGCTCGGTGGGCGCCTTGGCCTTCAGGTCGGGGAAGCCCGGGGAGACCACGACGTCGATCGGGAGGACCAGCTCGACGCCGAGCTTCTCGGCGCGCTCCAGGTACTCGGTGACGGCCGGGATCTGGTCCTCCTGAAGGAGGGAGGCGCCGACCTCGTGGCCCTGGGCCTTGAGGAAGGTGAAGGCCATGCCGCCGCCGATGAGGATGCGGTCGGCCTTGCCGAGCAGTTCGTCGATGACGGCGAGCTTGTCGGAGACCTTGGAGCCGCCGAGCGCCACGACGTAGGGGCGGGCGACGTCCTCGGTGAGCTTCTTCAGGACGCCGACCTCGGTGGCGATGAGGTGGCCGGCGTAGTGCGGCAGTTTGCCCGGGAGGTCGTACACGGACGCGTGCTTGCGGTGCACGGCGCCGAAGCCGTCACCGACGTAGACGTCGGCGAGGGCGGCCAGCCGGTCGGCGAAGGCGCCGCGCTCGGCGTCGTCCTTGGACGTCTCGCCGGCGTTGAAGCGCAGGTTCTCGATGACCGCGACCCGGCCGTCGGCAAGCCCTGCGACGGTGGCCGTGGCGGACTCGCCGACGGTGTCGGTCGCGAAGGCCACGTCGGCGCCGAGGAGTTCGCCCAGGCGCGCCGCGGCGGGGGCGAGCGAGAAGGCCGGGTCCGGGGCGCCCTTGGGACGGCCCAGGTGGGAGGCGACGACCACGCGGGCGCCCGCCTCGGCCAGCGCCTTGACGGTGGGCAGCACGGCGCGGATGCGGCCGTCGTCGGTGATGGTGGTGCCGGCCAGCGGCACGTTCAGGTCGGCGCGGACGAAGACCCGCTTGCCGGCGACGCCTTCGGCGAGAAGTTCGTCGATCGTCTTCATGAAAGGGACTCCCGAGGAGGGTTTGGTACTCGGATCGCTCGTGATCCTAAGAGGGCCGTTCTGTACGTGAGGCAGGGCCCGTGCGGCGCGTCCCTGCGCCGCACGGGCCCTGCACTCACATCAAGCTGCCTGCTCCGTCGGTCAGAGCTGGTTGCCGACGAAGACCGTGAGGTCGACGAGGCGGTTGGAGTAGCCCCACTCGTTGTCGTACCAGCCGAGGATCTTCACCGACTTGCCCTCCTGGACCATGGTCAGGGAGGAGTCGAAGGTGCAGGAGGCCGGGTCGCTCACGATGTCCGAGGACACGATCGGGTCCTCGGTGTAGAAGAGGATGCCCTTGAGGTCGCCGTCGTCGGCGGCCTTCTTGAACGCGGCGTTGACCTCGTCCTTGGTGACCTCGCGCTGGAGCTCCACGACCAGGTCGGTGGCCGAGCCGGTCGGGACCGGGACGCGCATCGCGATGCCGTCGAGCTTGCCCTTGAGCTGCGGGAGGACCAGGGCGGTGGCCTTCGCGGCACCGGTCGTGGTCGGGATGATGTTCTCGGCGGCGGCGCGGGCGCGGCGCAGGTCCGAGTGCGGGAAGTCCAGGATGCGCTGGTCGTTGGTGTACGCGTGGACCGTCGTCATGAGGCCCTTGACGATGCCGAAGTTCTCGTCCAGGACCTTCGCCATCGGCGCCACACAGTTGGTGGTGCAGGAGGCGTTGGAGATGACGTGGTGGTTGGCCGCGTCGTACTTGTCCTGGTTGACACCCATCACGATGGTGATGTCCTCGTCCTTGGCCGGAGCCGAGATGAGGACCTTCTTCGCGCCACCGGCGATGTGCTTCTCGGCGTCGGCCTTCTTGGTGAAGATGCCGGTCGACTCGATGACGATGTCGACGCCCAGCTGACCCCACGGGATGTCGGCCGGGTTGCGCTCGGAGAGCACCTTGATGGTGTGGCCGTCGACCGTGATGGTGTCGGCGGTGTGGGTGACCTCGGCCTTGAGGCGACCCAGGATGGTGTCGTACTTCAGCAGGTGAGCGGTGGTCGCGGTGTCACCCAGGTCGTTGACAGCCACGATCTCGATGTCAGCACCCTGCTCCAGCAGTGCGCGGAAGTAGTTGCGACCGATACGACCGAAGCCGTTGATGCCTACGCGGATCGTCACGAACCGATCTCCTCGTTGGTACGCCGGCTATGCGGTGCCGGCGAGCTCTGTTTGGGATGTCCCCGACCGCCTACGACCCTACCTCCCTGAGGCTCCCTGAGTGACATCGAGATGCCCCATACACGGGCAGGCGGTCCGTACCCGCCAGTAGGGGTACGGACCGCCCGGGCCGAAAGGCCCCGTCGCTCGAATCGGTTACGGAGAGTCAGTCACCGTTGACCGGTGCGTTCACCCTCCGAGGGCCGCGAGCGCCTTGCCGAGCAGGGTCGTACGGTCGGCCGCCGCGGTGACGTGCTCCAGGCCGAAGCCCAGCAGCACGGTGTCGTCCGTGGTGACCGCGCCGTAGGTCTTGAACAGCTCTCCGGCGAGCCCCCAGTCCTTGACGACCGCCGGGCTGCCCGCGGGCGGCCCGGGGACGCTCCAGGCGCCCAGCGAGGTCTCGAAGCCCTCGGTCTCGACCGCGGTGCCGCCGATGACGACGGACGCGTTGTCGACGAGGATGCCGCGACCGCCGCCACCCGGGTCGGTGATGTAGCTGAGGTCGATCTCCACCGTCCTGCCCGCGTAGGCGGAGAGGTCGAAGGAGACCTGCTGCCAGCCCGCCGAGGCCCCGGTGAGGCTGTTCCACTGGCCGCTGGTGCCGGTGTTGGTGCAGCCGCCGTCGCCGAGCGTCAGATACCGCTTGAGCGCGGGGTGGGCCGCGATGAAGTACCCGGCCTCGCACTCGGTCGGTACGGCGCTGCTGGTCTGGCCGCCCTTGTCCGGGAGCGTGGTCCAGTCGTCGCCCCCGGCGGTACGGGCCTCCAGGACGGCGTGGTCGTAGCCCTCCTCGGTGCTCCACAGGATGCGGGTCTGGAACGTGGGCGCCTGGGCGGCGGTCACGTTCGTGAGGTCGATGGTGCGGGTGAGGCGGTTCCAGGCGTAGTCGCTGTGCGTGACGGCCGCCATGGAGGCGCCTTCGTACGGGCCGTACGGGTTGACCGTGCCGGGGTAGCTGCCCCCGCCCGCGCTCGCGAACTGCGGGAACGTGGCGGCCGGCAGGTTGTCCGAGGTGACGCTGAACGACCCGGCCGTGTCGAGCGGGTTGCCCGGCGCCGCGCCGAGCGCCGCGCCGGCTCCGGCGAGTTTTCCGGTGCCCTGGAAGGCGGTGGCCCCCGGGAGGGACGTACGGGTGTAGGCGCCCAGGTAGTACTGGCTGAAGTCGTTCGACAGGGTGCCGCCGCCGAGGTCGACGGTGCCGCCGGCCCGTTCGCCCGCCTCGATCAGCTTGCCGCCCTCGTTGAGGAAGGCCCGCAGCTGGAGCTGGGTGGCGTTGCCGGGGACGCTCGCGCCGGTGTAGTGGACGACCGTCCCGAAGTGGTCGAGGACGCCGAGCGCGTCGGGCGCGCCCTGGGCGGCGACGTCCCAGACGATCGCCTTGCGGCCGTTGGCCTTCAGCGCGTCGACGTAGGTCTGCGCCTGTGTGGCGGTCGCGCCCTCCTCGGCGACCACGAGCGTGTCCGCGCGCGGCCGTTGGGCCACGGTGTACGTGAAGTGCTCGCTGGAGGTGGGCTTTCCGCTTCTGGTCCTGCCGGTGAACCACACCTCGACCTTGTCGCCCGGGTCGCCGTCCTCGACCTTGGCCCGGTACTCGTCGAAGTAGAGGTTGTCGTCACCGCCGTACGTCTCGCCGCCCTTCCAGGCCCTGAGGTCCTCGTCGTGGACGCGGCCGCCGTTGACGCGGTACTTGAGCTCCTTGTCCCGCACGGACTTGCGTACGGTGACGGAGACCTCCTGGTCCGCGCCGCGGGAGTAGGACGTGGTGAACGTCTTCGGGGTGAAGTCGGCGGCCTTCAGACCGAGCGAGGACTTCGGCTGGTCGGGCTGGCCCGCGGACTCGGCGACGGAGAGCGCGAACGGGATGTTCTTCTCGAACTCCGCCTGGATCAGCTTCTCGTCGTCCGGGAAGTTGAAGACCGACTGGCAGTCCGCCGCGTTCCACTGGTCGTTCGGGTCGATGTTCGAGGCCGTCTGGCAGGTCGACATCTCGGGGGTGAACATCGCCAGGCCGTTGACGTTCGACGCGTGGCCGTCCGCCTCGCCGTTGGTGGTGTACAGCTCCGAGGAGACCTGCGGACGGTAGCCGGGGATCGCGGAGTTGTCCGGGGTGCCGGCGAGCGACCGGTAGAGGACGTCGTCGGGGGTGTCGGTGGCCACCTGCCAGCCGACCCCGTAGAGGAGGAGTTCGGCGGCGGAGTGGTAGTTGATGCCGTACGTGAAGCCGATCCGCTTCTCGAAGGCGTCCAGCGCCTTGGTCTCGGGCTCGGAGCTGGGTTCCGTGCCGCGGTAGGTCTCGCTGGTGGGGTTGGGCGACGAACCCTCGTTGTCGTAGCCCCACTTGTAGGAGAAGTTGCGGTTGAGGTCGACGCCGTCACCGATCGCGATGGTGCCGTCGCCGTTGTTGTCCCGCAGGTTCTTGCGCCACAGGCGGGTGTCGTCGCTCTGGAAGGTGTAGTCGTAGCCGTCGGGGTTGGCCGAGAGGACGAACCACAGTTCGGTCGAGTCGACGATCTTCTTGATGCGCTGGTCGGTCTTGTAGTGGTCGACGTAGTAGTGGAGCAGCCGTCTGGTCATCTCCGGCGTGATCCACTCGCGCGCGTGCTGGTTGGACAGGTACAGGACCGAGGGCTTGGCGCCGTCCTTGGTCTTCTTCGCGTTCTTGGTCAGTTTGAGCGCGAGGATGTCCTGGCCGCCCACCGTCTTGCCGATGGAGACGACCTTGGTGAGGCCGGGGTTCTCCTGGCCGGTGCGGAGGATCTCCTCCTTGAGGTTGCCGGCCCCGCTGTACGGGCGGAACACCCCGTCGGCGGCGGCCTCGACGCGGGCCTCGGCCTTGGCGGAGAGGGTGTACTCGGTGAGGTCGACGCCCTGCTGTTCCAGCTTGTCGGCCTGTTTGTCGGTGAGGTAGACCTCGACCGTCGCGGTGCCCTTGGCGGGTACCTGCTCGCTCAGTTCATGGCCGTCCTGCCCGGCCGCCAGCAGCAGGGGGACCTGCTTGTTGGTGACCTCAGCGTGGAAGACCTTGACCTCGTTCGGATCGGGAGAGGGTGCGCTCTCCGCGGCCTGGGCGAGCGGCGCGATGCCCGCTCCGCCCAGCAGGAGTGCGCCAACGGCGAGGATCGGTCTCGCTCTTCGTCTCATGTGCCCCCCTTGCGTCTGTCCGCCACAGCAGCGAACACATGCCAGGCTCATGACACTTCATGATCCAGTCAAGGGTGCCTCAAAGACAGCCAAACGCCGGTGCCGACACTCCAATGGAGCATCGGCACCGGCGTGTTGACGGTTGGTCACCCGAGATCGTCAGCCCGCGAGGTTGTCGGCCATCTCCTCGGTGATGCTGGACTCGGTGCCCGGGATGCCGAGGTCCTGCGCCCGCTTGTCGGCCATGGCGAGCAGTCGGCGGATCCGGCCCGCGACGGCGTCCTTGGTCAGCGGCGGGTCGGCGAGCGCGCCCAGCTCCTCCAGGGAGGCCTGCTTGTGGTCCATGCGCAGCCGCCCGGCGGCCGCGAGATGCTCGGGCACGTCGTCGGCGAGGATCTCCAGCGCACGCTGCACACGGGCGCCGGCGGCGACGGCCGCGCGGGCCGAGCGGCGCAGGTTGGCGTCGTCGAAGTTGGCGAGACGGTTCGCCGTCGCGCGCACCTCGCGGCGCATCCGGCGCTCCTCCCAGGCCAGCACCGACTCATGGGCGCCGAGCCGGGTGAGCAGCGCGCCGATCGCGTCGCCGTCGCGGACCACCACCCGGTCCACGCCGCGCACCTCGCGGGCCTTCGCGGCGATGGAGAGCCGGCGGGCGGCGCCGACCAGGGCAAGCGCGGCCTCCGGACCCGGGCAGGTCACCTCCAGGGAGGAGGAACGGCCGGGCTCGGTCAGCGAGCCGTGCGCCAGGAAGGCCCCGCGCCAGGCGGCCTCGGCGTCACAGGTGGCACCGGAGACGACCTGCGGGGGCAGCCCCCGGATCGGGCGGCCCCGCCCGTCGACCAGGCCGGTCTGCCGGGCCAGCTGGTCACCGCCGGCGACCACGCGCACCACGTACCGCGAACCGCGGCGCAGTCCGCCCGGTGCCATCACGATCAGTTCGGAGCTGTGGCCGAAGATCTCCAGGATGTCCCGCTTGAGCCGGCGGGCCGCCATCGCGGTGTCCAGCTCCGCCTCGATCACGATCCGCCCGCTCACCAGGTGGAGGCCGCCGGCGAACCGCAGGATGGCGGAGACCTCCGCCTTTCTGCAGCAGGTCCGGGTGACGGGGAGCCGGGAGATCTCGTCCTTCACCGCTGCCGTCATCGCCATGGGCCGATCCTTCCATGCATCCGAAAAATACGGTCGTACGCGGCGGCCAACAGCTCCGGGTCGTGCCTCGGGGTCCCGTCGGGCCGGGCCACCGGCGCCAGCTCGACCGCGGCGCCGAGCCGCTTGGCGGCGTCGGTCAGCGAGTCGCGGTCGGGCACGGCGGCCTCGTCGGCCAGCACCACGTCCAGGGCGAGTTTAGGGGCGTGTCGTCCCAAAACCTCCAAATGACGCTGCGGGGAGAAGCCATCGGTTTCTCCGGGCTGCGGGGCGAGGTTCAGCGAGAGTACCCGGCGTGCCTTCGTCTGGGTGAGGGCGTCCAGGAGTTCGGGCACCAGCAGATGCGGGATGACCGAGGAGAACCAGGAGCCGGGGCCGAGCACCACCCAGTCCGCGTCGAGGACGGCGGCGACCGCCTCGGGGACGGCGGGCGGGTCGTGCGGTACGACGTGCACGGACTGCACCTCGCCGGGGGTGAGGGCGACGGTGGCCTGGCCCCGGACGGTGTCCACGTCCTCGGGCCGCTCCGGGTCGTGCCCCTTGACCAGAGCCTGGAGCTCCAGGGGTACGGCGGACATGGGCAGCACGCGCCCGTGCGCGCCGAGGAGCTTGCCGACCAGGTCGAGGGCCTGGACATGGTCGCCGAGCTGCTCCCACAGGGCGACGATCAGCAGATTGCCGACCGCGTGGTCGTGCAGGTCGCCCTTGGAGTGGAAGCGGTGCTGGATGACGCGGGCCCAGGTCTGGCCCCAGTCGTCGTCGCCGCACAGCGCGGCCAGCGCCTTGCGCAGATCACCGGGCGGCAGGACGCCCAGCTCGTCGCGGAGCCGCCCGCTGGAGCCGCCGTCGTCGGCCACGGTGACGACGGCGGTGAGGTCGCCGGTGATCCGGCGCAGGGCGGCGAGCGAGGCGGACAGGCCCATGCCGCCGCCGAGGGCGACGACCTTGGGCTGGGCACCGCGGCGGCGCGGCTTGGCACCGCGGGCCTCCACGGGCCGGGTCGCGCGTCCCTCGGGCACGACCCGGCGCAGCCTGCTCAGCCGCGGAGAACGTGCTGTCATTCCCGTCCCATGTCCCGGTGTACGACCACCGTCTCCACGCCCTGGGAGGCGAGGCGGGCGGCGAGCTTCTCGGAGGTGGCGACGGAGCGGTGCTTGCCGCCGGTGCAGCCGACCGCGATGGTCACGTACCGCTTGCCCTCGCGGCGGTAGCCGGCCGCGATGAGCTGGAGCAGTTCGCTGTAGCGGTCGATGAACTCCTTGGCGCCGGGCTGGTTGAAGACGTACGCCGACACCTCCTCGTTGAGGCCGGTGAAGGGGCGCAGCTCCGGGACCCAGTGCGGGTTGGGCAGGAACCGCATGTCCACGACCAGGTCGGCGTCGACCGGAAGGCCGTACTTGAAGCCGAAGGACATGACGGTGGCCCGCAGCTCGGGCTCCTCCTCGCCGGCGAACTGGGCGTCCATCTTGGCGCGCAGTTCGTGGACGTTGAGGCTGGAGGTGTCGATGACCAGGTCGGCGTCACCGCGCAGCTCGCGCAGCAGCTCGCGCTCGGCGTCGATGCCGTCGACGATGCGGCCGTCGCCCTGGAGGGGGTGCGGGCGGCGCACCGACTCGAAGCGGCGGACCAGGGCCTCGTCGGAGGACTCCAGGAAGACGATCCGCCGGGTGACGTGCTTGGCCTCCAGGTCGGCGAGGGACTCGCGGAGGTTGTCGAAGAAGCGGCGGCCGCGGACGTCGACGACGACCGCGATCCGGGCGACATTGCCCTGGGAGCGGGCGCCGAGCTCCACCATGGTGGGGATCAGCGCGGGCGGCAGGTTGTCGACGACGAACCAGCCGAGGTCCTCCAGACACTTGGCGGCGGTCGACCGGCCGGCTCCGGACATGCCGGAGATGATCACCAGCTCGGGGATGGCCGCGTCGGGGAGGCCGGCGGCGTCGCCGGTCGTGCCCGTACTCGTGCCCGTACTCACCTGTGCTCCGTCTCCGGTGTGGTCCTGTGGGCCTTCTTGCTCGTTCACATTCATGTCTCCTGCCCCCGTCGTTCGTCCGGGGCGCCCGTCCGTAGGGGCTCCCCACTGGAACCCATCGTGCCGGGTTCCTCTTCCATGATCTCTCCAGTAGCTGTGTTCACCGCGGGCGCGGCCGGTGCCGCCTGGGCGAGGGCCACGGCGATGGTCTCAGCCGTTTTGCGGCCTATGCCGGGGACCTCGCAGATCTGGTCGATGGTGGCAGATCGAAGTTTCTTCAACGAGCCGAAATGTTTCAGAAGTGCCTGCTTGCGGGTGTCCCCGAGGCCGGGGACGTCGTCCAGGGGGCTCGACCGGAAGCGCTTGGCCCGTTTGGCGCGCTGGTAGGTGATCGCGAAACGGTGCGCCTCGTCACGGACGCGCTGGAGGAGATAGAGGCCCTCGCTGGTGCGGGGCAGGACGACCGGGTCGTCCTCGTCGGGCAGCCACACCTCCTCCAGGCGCTTGGCGAGGCCGCAGACGGCGATGTCGTCGATGCCGAGCTCGTCGAGGGCCTTCTTGGCGGCGGCGACCTGGGGCTGGCCGCCGTCGACGACGAGGAGCTGGGGCGGGTAGGCGAACTTCTTGGGGCGGCCGTCGTCCTCGGTGAGGGTGTTCCCGGGGACGTCCCCGGAGCCGTCGTCCACCCACTCGCCGGTCTTCTCCTTCTCGGCGATGTACCGCTTGAAGCGGCGGGTGATCACCTCGTGCATGGAGCGGACGTCGTCCTGGCCCTCGAAGCCCTTGATCTGGAAGCGCCGGTACTCGCTCTTGCGCTGGAGCCCGTCCTCGAAGACGACCATGGAGGCGACGACGTCGTCGCCCTGGAGGTGCGAGATGTCGAAGCACTCGATGCGCAGCGGGGCGCTGTCGAGGTCGAGGGCCTCGGCGATCTCCTCCAGGGCACGCGAGCGCGTGGTGAGGTCGGAGGCGCGCTTGGTCTTGTGCAGGGCGAGCGCCTGGAGGGCGTTGCGCTCCACGGTCTCCATCAGCGCCTTCTTGTCGCCGCGCTGCGGGATGCGCAGCGAGACATGGGAGCCGCGGCGTCCGGTGAGCCACTCCTGGACCGGCTCGACCGGGTCGGGCAGGGCCGGGACGAGGACCTCCTTGGGGACGGAGTCGCCGGTCTCCTCGCCGTAGAGCTGCTGGAGGGCGTGCTCGACGAGGGCACCGGTGGTGATCTCCTCGACCTTGTCGGTGACCCAGCCGCGCTGGCCGCGCACGCGGCCGCCACGGACGTGGAAGATCTGCACGGCGGCTTCGAGCTCGTCCTCGGCGACCGCGATGAGGTCGGCGTCGGTCGCGTCGGCGAGCACGACCGCGTTCTTCTCCATGGCCTTCTTCAGGGCCTCGATGTCGTCGCGCAGGCGGGCGGCCCGCTCGTACTCCATCTCCTCGGCCGCCTCCATCATCCGCTTCTCCAGCCGGCGCAGGTACGTCCCGGTCCGGCCGGCCATGAAGTCGCTGAACTCCTCGGCGAGTTCGCGGTGTTCCTCAGCGGAGACCCGGCCGACGCAGGGCGCGGAGCACTTGCCGATGTAGCCGAGGAGGCAGGGGCGGCCGGTGCGGGCGGCGTTCTTGAAGACGCCGGCGGAGCAGGTGCGGACGGGGAAGACGCGCAGCAGGAGGTCGACGGTGTCGCGGATCGCCCACGCGTGCCCGTAGGGCCCGAAGTAGCGGACGCCCTTCTTCTTGTGACCGCGCATCACCTGCACGCGCGGGTACTCCTCGTTCATCGTCACCGCGAGGTACGGATAGCTCTTGTCGTCGCGGTACTTGACGTTGAACCGGGGGTCGTACTCCTTGATCCAGGAGTACTCCAGCTGAAGGGCCTCGACCTCCGTGGACACCACCGTCCACTCCACGGACGCGGCGGTGGTCACCATCGTGCGCGTGCGCGGGTGGAGGTTCGCCAGGTCCTGGAAGTAGTTCGCCAGGCGCTGGCGCAGGCTCTTCGCCTTTCCGACGTAGATCACCCGGCGGTGCTCGTCGCGGAATCGGTAGACCCCGGGAGAGTCCGGGATCTGTCCCGGCCTGGGGCGGTAGCTGGAGGGGTCGGCCATGTCTCCCACCCTACTGGCGGGGGCTGACAGTCCGACGGGGCTGTGGACGACGGCGGCCGGGACGCGCTACCAGTGTCTGCTGCCGGGACGCGCTACCGGGATTCCAGAAACGTCAGCACCGCCAGCACCCGCCGGTGGTCGTCCGTGTCCTCGGTGAGGCTCAGCTTGCCGAGGATGCTGCGGACGTGCTTCTCGACCGTGCCCTCGGTGACCCAGAGGCGGCGGCCGATGCCGGCGTTGCTGCGGCCCTCGGCCATCAGGGCGAGGACCTCGCGTTCGCGGGCGCTGAGGTGGGACAGGGGGTCGTCGCGGCGCTGGGCGGTGAACAGTTCGTGGACGAGGGAGGGGTCGACCACCGCGCCGCCCTTGGCGATGCGGTCGAGGGACTCGGTGAACTCCTCGACGACCGTGATCCGGCTCTTCAGGAGGTACCCGACGCCGCGTCCGCCGGCCAGCAGCTCCAGGGCGTCCTCGACCTCGACGAACGCCGACAGGACGAGGATGCCGGTGCGCGGATGGCGCTCCCGGATGGTGCGGGCGGCCTTGAGGCCCTCGGTGGAGTGGTCGGGCGGCATCCTGATGTCGACGATCGCGATGTCGGG
The DNA here is from genome assembly GCF_040644695.1 of Streptomyces sp. NPDC046909. Lineage (NCBI taxonomy): Bacteria > Bacillati > Actinomycetota > Actinomycetes > Kitasatosporales > Streptomycetaceae > Streptomyces > Streptomyces sp. NPDC046909. The sequence goes on from NZ_JBEYXC010000011.1 coordinate 53,887, forward strand.
GCGTTCCTCGTCGACCAGTTCCAGGAGCAGCTCCGCGTCACCCGCCTGGCCGACCACCTCGTACCCGGATCTCTCGCACAGACTCGCCAGGCCCTCCCGGAGCAGGATGTCGTCGTCGGCGAGGACCACCCGTCCCCGCACCTCTTGCCGCGATGCGTCGTCCATGGCCCCGGCTCCCCTTGCCCGACCCGATCTGGTGCGCGCCCAACAGCCTGCCCCACCGGCGGGGTTACGGCTAGCCGGAAGCGGAATTGGGGGCTTGCCGTGACGACACGCGGACGTGCGCGGGCGATTCTCTTACCAGTGCGATGCGGAAGGACCGGTCGGCTCGGACACGAGGCGAGAGGCGGCGGGCCCTGGGACCGAAGGGTTGCGGGACATGCGACGGACGCGGATCGAGAAGCCGAGGAGGCGGTCGGGCCGGGTCCGTCCCGGTACCGAGGAGACGTACAGCTTCGGTGACGTCCTCGACCCGAGGGACCCCGACATCGTGCGCGCCAAGCGCCTGCGATCGGCACGGCACGGCGGTGACGACCGCCTCTAGGACCGGACGGCAGCCTCTCCGTCCGACATGACCGCCCGGTGCGTACGCGACGTCACCAGTCCGAGGTCCCCCCGCCCGGACAACTCCCCCGCGTGCGCCCGGGCGGTCACACGTCCGCCGGGGGCGGGTTCAGCGGAAGGCGTACGGCCATGGTCGTGCCCTCCCCGGGCGGGCTGGTGACGTCCAGCTTGCCGCCTACGGCCTCGACCCGGTCGATGAGCCCGATCAGACCGGAACCGCGGCCCGGCTCGGCGCCCCCGACGCCGTCGTCGCGGATGACCAGCTCCAGCCAGTCGTCGCGGATCTCGGCGTCGACCTGCACCACGCGCGCGTGCGCGTGTTTCGTGGCGTTGGTGAGGCATTCCGAGGTGACGTAGTACGCGGCCACCTCCAGCCGCTCCGGCAGCCGGGCCGGGGGCAGCCTCAGGTCGAGCTCCACGGGGACGGCCGAGCGGCGGGCCAGGGAGCGCAGGGCCGGACCGAGGCCGCCCTTGGAGAGGATGGCGGGGTGGATGCCGCGGGCCACCTGGAGCAGGTCCTGGAAGGCGTCGTCGAGCCCCTTGCCCACGTGGGCGAGCTGCTCGGCGAGTTCCGAGGACCGGTCCGTCAGCAGGGACTCGGCCAGTCTGAGGTCCAACTGGAGGGCGACGAGCCGTTGTTGGACCCCGTCGTGCAGATCGCGTTCGATGCGGCGCCGGGAGGCGTCCGAGGCGGCCACCACGCGCGCGCGTGACGCGGTCAGCTGGGCGCGGCTGTCGGCGTTGGCGATGGCCGTGGCGACGAGTTCGGTGAAGTCGGCCAGCCGGGACTCGGTGCCGCCGGGCAGGACGTCCTGCGGGGAGGCGGCGAGGATGAACCCCCACAGCCGGTCCTCGACGACGATGGGCGCGCCGACGGCCTGTCCGACGTGGGCCGCGCGGCGGGTCTCCAGGACCTCGCGGATCGCCTTGCGGCCCCCTTGTCTGCGGGTCTCCCGGGTGGCCCGCTCCAGCTCGTCCGGGAGCCCGAGGACGGTCCCGAGGACCGTCTGGCCGCCGTCGGCCTCCTGCCTGAGCACGGCCGCGGTCGTGTTCAGCAGGGCCCCGACCTCCTCGGCGACCCTCCCGAACACCTCGGACGGCGGGGCACCGCGCGCCACCAGGGTGGCGACCCGGCGCAGCGCGGCCTGCTCCAGGGCGGCCCGGCGGCTCTCGGTGACGTCACGCGCGGTGGCGTAGATGAGGCCTTCCTCGGGGACCGGCCGGGCGCTCCACTGAAGCCAGCACTCGGTGCCGTCCGCGCGCAGATAGCGGTTCTCGAACTCGGCCACCTCGACTCCGCTCGCGAGCCGGTCGAGGGCCGCGCGGGTGACGGCCCGGTCCTCCTCGTGCACGAACTCGATGTACGGCCTGGACAGCAGCTGCTCTCCCGGGCGGCCGAGGGTCCGTTCGAAGGCCGGGTTGACCCGCTTGAAGTAGCCGTCGAGGCCGCTGATGCAGAGCAGGTCGAGGGAGAGGTTGAAGATGCTCTCCACTTCCTGTTCGGCCTTCTCGCGCCGCCCGTGCGCCGCCGCGAAGGACGCCATGGTGCCGTTCATCCCGCCGAGGAGCTGCGCCCAGGTGCCCTCGAAGGCGGCGACGTCGGCGCGGTGTTCGAGCCGGCCCGAGTCGATCGCCGTGTTCATGGCCCGGATCTCGCCGGCCAGCCGCTCGGTGGTGACGCGCAGTTCGCGGAAGGTGTCGGCGACATCGCCGAGCTCGTCGCGTCCCGCGTACCGGATGTCGTACGAGAGATCGCCGGACGACAGGGCCCGCGCGCCCTCGGAGACCTCGCTGAGGGGGCGGGTGATGGACCGTCGCAGGGTGAGGGCGAGGACGGTGACGACGGCGAGGACGGTCAGGGAGGCGGCGAGGTCGCGCTGGACGCGGGTCTCCGCGCCGCGGCGGTCGCGGGCGGCGGTGGCGTCGAGTTCGCGTGCCGCCCGGTCCTGGATGCCGCGCAGGGAGTCGATGCGGGCCGTGGAGTCGGCGAGCCAGCGGTGGTACGAGGGCCATGGGGAGGTCTCGGCGGCGGGGGCGGCGAGGGTGTCGCGGACCTTGCGGACGGCCCTGCCTGGTGCCGCGAACTGGATGCCGTACAGCTTGCCGCGGAGTTCGTCCGTGGTGTTCTGCCTGAAGGTGTCCAGCTCGGCCGCCTCCAGTTCGGGCCAGCGTCCGGCGGTGGTGGGGCGTTGCCCGGCGGGTGTGTCCAGCAGGATCGCGAGTTCCGCGCGCTCGCGTTCGGCGGACTCGATGGCGCGGACGAGGGCGAGGTGCGCGTCGGCGGCCCGGCCCGAGGTCCGGGTGGGGCCGCCCGACTCGACGGCGGCCACGTTGTCGAGGAGCGTGTCCTCGATGCCGGCGTACTCCCCCGCCACGGCGCGCGCGGTCAGCGAGGCGGTGCCGGTCTGGACGCGCAGGGCGTGCAGGTGCCGGCCCACGGCGTCGAGGGCGCCGGCGACGTCGGTGCCGGTCCAGGGGGCGGCGCGGCCGGCGGCCCGGTCCAGGGCGCGGTCGGTGGCCCGTTCGGCCGCCGCGCGGTCCGCCAGGACGGGCGCCGCGGGGCGCAGACGGGCCTGTACGGCGGCGATCCGTTCCCGTGCGACGGCGTCGGAGACCCCGGTGAGCGCGAAGGACACCTCGGTGGCGTGGTGGAAGGAGCGCAGGTCGCTCGCCTCCTGCCACTGGGCGACGGCGCTGAACGCGGTGAAGGCCAGCAGGCCGGTCACCGGCAGCAGCACGAGGAGCATCAGCTTGCGGCCGACCCGCAGCCGGGCCAGGAGCGGGGGACGCCCCGTTCCGGTCGCTCTCGGGCCGCGCATGTCCGGTCCCTCAGCGCCCGGCGGGCGGGCCGTGCCAGTGGTGTCCGGTGGGCGGGCGGTGCCGGTGGTGCACGGTGGGCGGGCGGTGTTGACGGTCCGCCAGGTCCCTCACGTTCGCCATGCCCACCACCTCGTCGAGGAGCTCTCCTTCCCCGGTTTCCTCAGAATGCCCGTCAATTCCCCGGAGGTCCAGGCGTCATGGCCCCTGCCGCGGATAGCCGTCGTGGGCGGCGAGGTCCTTGTCGATGGCCGCCACCGCCTCGTCGAGGGTCGCCTTCACCGGGGCCCCGTTCTTCACGATCTCCGTGAAGGCCCGGGAGAAGGCCTCGGTGATCGCCGGGTAGGCGGGCGTCTGCGGCCGGGGACGGGCGACGCCGCCCGTGAGCTGCTCGATGAACAGATGCTCGGCGCCGCCGGTGGCGTACGCCGGAGAGAGCTTCACCGCGCTGTGCGTGGCCGGGATCGCGCCGTTGGCCCCGGTCATCCGGTCGACCTGGTCCGTCCTCAGCAGATAGGCGAGGAAGCGCCAGACGGCGTCGCCGTCGGCGGTGCCCGAGGTGACGCCCCACTGCCAGGAGCCCATCCCGGTCACCGTGCCCTCACCGAAGTCGGGCAGCGGCACGATCGCCACGTCGCCGGGGTGCGCCTTGCTGTAGTCCGGGTACCACCAGTGGCCGGTCCAGGAGATGACGGCGCGGCCCTCGCTGAACGCCTGGTCGTCGGTCCGGCCGGGCTCGACGAGCCCTTCCTTCACCCAACTCCGCATGACGGTGAGCGCCTTGACCGCCTCGGGCCCGTTGAGGAAGCCGTCGGCCGTCCGGAAGGTGCGCGGCTCGATGAGGTCGCCGCCCGCCGACCACACCGCGGGCGCGAAGCCGTACGTGGCCCACTCCTCGCCGGGCCTGGCGTAAAGGAGCCCCATGTCGAGGGGGGTCCTGTGGCCCGCCTCGCGGAGGGTGCGCAGGACGTCGGTGAACTCGTCGGAGGTCCAGGCGTCCTCGACGCCCTCGGGGATCCGGATGCCGGCCTTCTTCAGGACCGACGGCCGCACATACAGCCCGAGACCGGAGTCGAAGGTGCCGACGCCGTACAACTTCCCGGCGTATGTGCCCTGTTGGCGGATCGAGGTCAGCAGGTCGTCGCGGAGGCTCGCCGGTACGCAGGAGTCGATCGGCTTGAGCTTGCCGGACCAGGCGTAGCTGTACAGCCGCGGTCCGTCGAAGTCGAGCAGGTCCGGCAGGTCGCCGCTGGCGGCGGCGGAGTCCACGAGTTCGTTGTACGGCTTCTGCTCGGGCAGCGTGACGAGCTCGACCCGCACCCGTTTCTGCGCCTTGTTGAAGTCCGCGACCTGCTTCTGGAGGGTGCTGAACTCCCCGCTCGGCCCGGCGTGGAACCACACCGTCAGATGCTCGGTGCCCTCGATCCGGCCGTCGCAGGTCGTGTCCGTGCGGACCGTCCGGTCGGCGCCGCGGTCGTCGTCGCCTCCCCCGCCACCGCACGCGGCCAGCGGCAGGACGGCTCCCAACAGCCCCGCGGCCAGGGCGCGACGCCTCCGGACCGTTCCGACGTTCCTGATCCACGCCTTCATCGCGCACCCCCACTCGACCGGACCACCACGGCCTCCCCAGGGCAGCCCACATGCTACCGCCGGTGATGTGCCGCTGCGCTGTGTGAGCGGGAACTGCCGTGTTCGGCAAGGGAATTCAGCACATTCCAGCTGCCGGGAAGCAACGCGCGTCGACTCTTTCCGGGTAGCTGGAAAGCGCAATCACCGGCCGAGCGGGACCCTTTGGGGCATGTCCATGCGCTGTCTTCTCGTCGATGACAGCATCCGGTTCCTGGAGGCCGCGCGCACTCTTCTGGAGCGCGACGGAGTACCCGTCGTCGGCGTCGCCATGTCAGGCTCGGAAGCCATCGCGCGGGCCGCCGAACTGGTCCCGGACATCGTCCTGGTGGATCTCGATCTGGGCGGCGAGAGCGGCTTCGACCTGGCGGTGGAGCTCTCCGGCCAGGTGTCGTCCGTGATCATCCTGATCTCCACGCACTCCCTGGACGACTTCGAGGAACTCGTCGCCGCCAGCCCGGCCCGCGGATTTCTTCACAAGTCCGCCCTCTCCGCGCGGGCGATCAGAAAGATACTCGGCGACGACGGTGCCGTCGCGCAGCCTTGACTTTCCCGCCGTATCCCGGCCAGGAGTGCGCGTCCGTTGGGCATGAGGTGTTGTCGGGACTTGGTCAACACGCTTCAATGCGGGGGAACTCGGGACCGTGAAGAACGGCGTACGGATGTGAAGACGCCCCGGTCCCGGTGCGAACCCGCGCGAACGGTCTGACCAGCCGTCGTGAACACACAGAAAGGCCCCTGCATGCCGCACGCCACACAGCACGCGGATGTCGCCGCCGTCACCTCCGCGGAACTGGACACGGCCCTGCGGGGCGGCCCCTTCCACGTCGCCCTGCGGGCCGCGATCGCCGCCCGGGGACTGCCGCTCCAGCGCGTGCAGCACCATCTGACCCGGCACGGGGTCAAAGTGGGCGTCACCAGCCTGAGTTACTGGCAGCAGGGCGCCCGGCGCCCGCAGCGCCCCGAGTCGCTGCGCGCGGTCCGGGCCCTGGAGGAGATCCTCCAGCTGCCGGAGGAGTCCCTGATACGGCTGCTCGCCGAGGCCGACGAACACCAGGCCGCCGGACGCCCGGCCGGCCGCTCCTACCGCGCCCTCGTCGAGGCCTCCGGCGTACTGGAACGGCTGCTGGCCGAGCTGGACTCGCCGCCGGACGGCGGGCTGCACACCCTGGGCCACCACGAGCGGGTGCGGATCGGGGGGCGCCGGGAGCTGCTCGGCCGCGAGTCGCACCACATCGTGCGCGCCCACAAGGACGGCGTCGACCGGTTCGTGGCCGTCCACCACGGCGACCCGGGGTGCGCGCCGGAGCACATGCGGGTGCACGCCCTGGAGAACTGCCGCACCGGACGGGTCCGCTTCCACCACGAGACCGGCGTGCTCGTCGCGGAACTCCTGTTCGACACCCGGCTGCGGGCCGGCGACACCTTCCTGTTCCGCTACGGCGTCGAGGACGGCACGGCGGGCGTCAGTCGCGAGTACGTCCGCGGCTTCGGACCGTCCGGCGGCCAGTACGCCCTCCAGGTCCGCTTCGACGAGAACGCCCTCCCGGCCCGCTGCCACCGCTTCACCCAGCACTCCGCCGCCGCCCCGCGCAGCGGCCGCCAGGAGCTCGCGCTCACCGGGACGCACCGGTCGGTGCACATCGTCGAGCCGCGGGTGCGGACCGGGATCGTGGGGATCGGGTGGGACTGGGAATGACCGTTTGGGATTGAGCTGGTTTCGATCGACGTAAACGCTTGCGCAAGCGTTTACGTCCGTCGTCGGATGCGATACGTTCCCGGCCTGAGCGGTGTCCAGGAGGAGGGGGCGGCATGCCGACGATGGCCGACGTCGCGCGCAGCGCGGGCGTGTCCGTGGCGACCGTCTCGCATGTGCTCAACGGCACCCGGCCGGTGCTCCCGACGACCCGGCAGGCCGTGCTGGACGCCGTCGACGAGCTCGGTTACACACCCAACACCCTGGCCCGCTCCCTGGTGACCTCCCGCACCCGTTCCCTCGGCCTCGCGGTGTCGGCGATCAGCAACCCGTACTTCACGGAGATCCTCCAAGGCGTCGAGGCGGCGGCCCTGGAACACGGCTACAGCCTGCTCATCGCCGATCCGCACGACGACCCCGGCCACGAGCGCAAGGTCGTCCAGCTCCTGCACGAGCGGCGGGTGGACGGCGTCATCGTCGCGCCCTCGGCGCAACCCGCCGAGCTCCTCGCCTACCTCGGCCGGCACGACGTACCGACCGTGCTCCTCGACCGCGTCGTCGACACCGCCGCGCCGCGCTTCGACCAGGTGTGCGCCGAGAGCGGCACACCGACGAGCCTGCTGGTCACCCATCTCGCGGAACTCGGTCACCGGCGGATCGGCCTGGTGGCGGGCCGCCCGGGGCTCAGCACCACCGACGAGCGGATCTCCGGGTACCGGGACGGACTCACGGCCGCCGGGCTGCCGCACGACGGGACGCTGGTCGTCCACGGCGACTCCGCGTCGGCCGGTGCCGAGCGGGCGACCGCCGCGCTGCTGTCCCTCGCCGAGCCGCCGACGGCCCTCGTCACCGCCAACAACACGATGACGCTGGGCGCGCTGCGTGTCCTGCGCGAGCGCGGTCTGGCGGTGCCCGGTGACATCGCGCTGTGCTGCTTCGACGACTTCCCCTGGGCCGATCTCTTCTCCCCCCGGCTCACCGCGATCGCCCAGCCGGGACGGGAGATCGGGGCGCGGGCGTTCCAGGTGCTCCTGGAACGGCGGGCCGATCCGGACCGGCCCGCCCGGACGGTCCGGCTGCCCTGCGCGTTCGTGCACCGGACGTCGTGCGGGTGTCCCGAGGAGGCCGGGACGCCCGAGAAGGCCGGGACGCCCGAGAAGGCCGGGACGCCGGAGAAGGCTGGGACGCCCGAGAAGGCCGGGACCTCTGGAACCATCCCCCTGGAAAGGAACCGCTCGTGATCGTCGTCGCCGGTGAGGCCCTCATCGACCTGGTACCGCAGGGCACGGGAGCCCTGGCGGGGCTGACGCCGGCGCTCGGCGGGGGCCCGTACAACACGGCCGTCGCCCTCGGCCGCCTCGGCTCCCGCACCGCCTTCTGCTCCCGTACGTCGTCGGACGCGTTCGGCGAGGCCCTGCTCGACGGGCTGCGGCGGGCGTCCGTGGACGTGTCGGCGGTGCAGCGCGGTCCGGAGCCCACGACGCTGGCGGTCGCCACGATCGACGCGAGCGGCTCGGCGGCGTACTCCTTCTACGTCGAGGGCACCGCGGACCGCCTGTTCTCGGCACCCGCCGCCCTCCCCGCCGACACGCGCGCGGTGTCCTTCGGCACCTGCTCGCTCGTCCTGGAGCCCGGGGCGAGCGCCTACGAGGAGCTGCTGCGGACCGCCGCCGCGCAGGGCGTGTTCACCGCGCTCGACCCCAACATCCGGGCCGGACTGATCCCGGACGCGGACGCCTACCGGGCCCGGTTCAAAAGCTGGCTGCCCTCGGTGTCCCTGCTCAAGCTCTCCGAGGAGGACGCGCTGTGGCTGGGCGGCACGCCTCGCGAGTGGCTGGCCGCGGGGCCCTCCGCCGTGGTGATCACCCAGGGCGGCGACGGCCTCACCGCGTTCACCCGCGACGGGGGCGTGCACTCCGTGCCGGGCGAGAAGGTCGACGTCGTCGACACGATCGGCGCGGGTGACACGGTGAACGCGGCTCTCCTGCACGGACTGTCCGTCCAGGACGCGTTGTCGCGCGAGGCCCTCGAAGGGCTGGGGGTGCCGGGGTGGACACGGTTGCTGCGGTTCGCGGCGCGGGCGGCGGCGGTGACGTGCTCGCGGGCGGGGGCGGAGCCGCCGTACGCGGGTGAGGTGGGGTTCTAGGGACTTCCCCGCTTCCTGCGGGAGTTCAGCCGCTCACCGCGCGAAGTGCCCCCGGCGTACGGCCGTTGAGCCGGTCGAGGGCCGTCGCGGTGGCTTCGTCGGCCGGGACGTGGATCGTCAGGCGCTGTCCGTCGTCCGGGAGTTCGAGGGTCTCGTACGACAGTCTCAGGCGCCCCGCCTCGGGATGCTCGACGAGGTCCGTGCCGGAGCGGGCAGGCAGGGCCGGAACCGCGGAGAGCCGGTCGGTGAAGGCCGCTCCCGCGGTGACCGTCAACTCGTCGGCGAGAGCGGCGACATGGGGGTCGTGCAGGGAGGCGTCGTGGCGGAGATGGGCGATCTGCGTGTCCGCCAGGCGCTCCCAGCCGGGGTAGACGGCACGGGCCCGGTCGTCGGTGAAGACGTACCGCACGACGTTGGGCGGGTGGCCGTCGAGGAGACCCAGCGGGCGGGCGAACCGTTCGTAGCCGTGGGTGTGGGCCACGATGTCGCCGATCCAGTTGACCAGCACTGCCGGGGTGGGTTCGAGGCGGTCGAGCAGGGCCCGTACGGTGGGCCGCACGGTGTGGGTGGGGGCCTCCGCCGAGGCGCAGGACGCCTTGTCCGCGTCGATCTCCTTGGCGAGGCGGCGCAGCAGGAAGCGGTCAGGACCCGGCAGGCGCAGCACGTCCCCGAGCGCGCCGAGCACCTGGTGTGAGGGGTTGCGGTCGCGGCCCTGTTCGAGCCGGGTGAGGTACTCGACGCTGATACCGGCGAGCGTGGCGAGCTCGGAGCGGCGCAGTCCGGGGGTGCGGCGACGGGGACCCGTGGGCAGGCCCACGTCCGCGGGTGTGACGGATTCACGGCGGGTGCGCAGGAAGGTGCCCAACTCGTTGTCGCTCACCTTCCGAACGTACAACGCGGGCCGCGGTGGAGGGTGTCCCTGTCACTACCACTCTCCGCCCGGTCTCCCTCCGCGGCGGCGGGCCGCGCAGGGTGGACGCATGACCAACTCCTCGGAAACCACCGCCCCTTCGGCCGCCGCGCTCCCCCTCTCCTCCGGCGACTGGGAACTCGACCCGCTGCACTCCGCCGTCAACTTCACCATCCGCCACCTCGGGATCGCCAAGGTGCGCGGCCGTTTCACCGAGTTCAAGGCCGAGTTGTACGCCGGTGCGACGGCCGACGACGTACGGGTGAGCGCCGAGATCGCGCTCGCCTCCATCGACACCGGCAACCCCGACCGCGATGCCCACACCCGCTCGGCCGATCTGCTCGACGTGGAGAAGCGTCCGACGATGACGTTCCGTTCGACGCGGGTGTCGGGGTCGGGTGAAGACTGGTCGCTGGAGGGCGAGTTGACCATCGGCGAGGTGTCCCGGCCGGTGACGCTGGCCGTCGAGTTCGGCGGTGTCGTGGACTCACCGGCGGATCAGCGCCGGCACGCCGGGTTCGAGGCGACCGGCGAGATCCGACGCGGCGACTTCGGGCTCGACTTCGGGGCGGGGTTCCTCGGTGACGTGGTCAAGATCCAGCTGGACATGCAGTTCGTCGAGCCGAAGTAGCCGCTACTTGGTCTCCCGTTCGGCCCATAGGGCGTTCTCCTTGCTCGTGAGCTTCTCCAGCTGCTCGGCGAGCAGGAGATCAGGGTCGTCCGCCTTGGCGTAGCGGCCGGCGCGCGCCTGATACAGATGATCCTCGCGGCGCAGGCTCTCGCACACGGATCGGTAACTGATCCAGTTCTCCTGGTACTTGAAGAGTTGCTGGGCGCCCTCGATGACCGCGACCAGGGCGCCCATCAGCGCCACGATCCAGTCGGGGGCTCCCGCGGCGACGGCCACGGGGAGGCCCGCCGCCAGGATCAGAGTGGCCATCTTCAGCCGCTTGAACTGGCGTTGGGCGGAGACGCTCTTGTCGTCGAACCATTTGATCTGGCCCTCCAGACGCTTCCGCGTGGCATCCGCGCGCTTCTCGGCACTCTGGTCGGGCTCGTTGCGTCTGGGCTCCGGAACGGCGGTGGCGGTCACGTGATTCCCCTCTCGCGCAGGGCGGTTCAGCACCACGGGCAGATGACGTCGAAGTCCAACTGCTCGGAGTGTTCCTGCCCTTGAGTCGTCGCGGAGAAGCTACCGGCTCGGAGGCCGGCGAGTCAGGGGTGAGCGCGAAGAGGAAGAGATGAGGAAAAGAGGTCGGCCGGGGTGCGCGGAAGTCGCTCCGCGCACCCCGGTCCGGTCAGGCCTTGCGTGCCCGTGTCGTCTTCTTGGCGGGGGCCGCCTTCTTGCCGGCCGCGGCGGCCTTCTTCGTGGCCGTGTTGTTGGCGGTCCTGGCCGTGGTGGTCCTGGCCGTGGTGGTCCTGGCCGAGGCCGTCTTGGCCGTGGCGGTCTTCTTCGCCGTCGACTTGGCCGCGACGGTCTTCTTGGCCGCCGTCTTGCGCGGGGCCTTCACCGAGGAGGCGTCGCTGATGCGGTCGGCGCCGAGGATCTCCCGCAGGAACTTGCCGGTGTGGCTCGCGGGGACCGCGGCGACCTCCTCGGGGGTGCCCTCGGCGACGACGAGTCCGCCGCCCGCGCCGCCCTCGGGGCCCATGTCGACGATCCAGTCGGCGGTCTTGATCACGTCGAGGTTGTGCTCGATGACGATGACCGTGTTGCCCTTGTCGACCAGTCCGGCGAGGACCTTCAGCAGCTTGCTGATGTCCTCGAAGTGCAGACCGGTGGTCGGCTCGTCGAGGACGTAGACCGTACGGCCGGTGGACCGCTTCTGGAGCTCGCTGGCGAGCTTCACGCGCTGTGCCTCGCCGCCGGAGAGGGTCGTCGCGGACTGGCCGAGGCGGACATAGCCCAGACCCACGTCGTTGAGCGTCTTCAGGTGGCGGTTGATCGCCGGAACCGCCTCGAAGAAGTTCATCGCTTCCTCGATGGGCATGTTCAGGACCTCGGCGATGGACTTGCCCTTGTAGTGGACCTCCAGGGTCTCCCGGTTGTACCGGGCGCCGTGGCAGACCTCGCACGGGACGTAGACGTCCGGGAGGAAGTTCATCTCGATCTTGATGGTGCCGTCGCCCGCGCAGTTCTCGCAGCGGCCGCCCTTGACGTTGAAGGAGAAGCGGCCCGGCAGATAGCCGCGCACCTTCGCCTCGGTGGTCTCGGCGAACAGCTTGCGGACGTGGTCGAAGACACCGGTGTACGTCGCCGGGTTGGACCGCGGGGTGCGGCCGATGGGCGACTGGTCGACGTGGACGACCTTGTCGACGAGGTCGTCGCCGTCCACGCGCGTGTGCCGTCCCGGAACGCTCCTCGCACCGTTCAACTCACGGGCCAGGTGGGTGTACAGGATGTCGTTGACCAGCGTCGACTTGCCGGAGCCGGAGACGCCGGTGACCGCGGTGAAGACGCCGAGCGGGAACGAGACGTCGATGTCCTGGAGGTTGTTCTCCCGGGCGCCGTGCACCGTGAGCCTGCGGGTCGGGTCCTGCGGGCGGCGGATGTCGGGCAGCGGGATGGCCTTCTTGCCGGACAGGTACTGGCCCGTCATCGAATCCGCGTTGGCGAGGAGCTCCTTCATGGAGCCGCTGTGCACGACCTTGCCGCCGTGCTCACCGGCGCCGGGGCCGATGTCGACGACCCAGTCGGCGACCTTGATGGTGTCCTCGTCGTGCTCGACGACGATGAGCGTGTTGCCCATGTCGCGCAGCCGGACGAGGGTCTCGATCAGCCGGTGGTTGTCGCGCTGGTGCAGACCGATGGACGGCTCGTCGAGGACGTAGAGCACGCCGACGAGTCCGGAGCCGATCTGGGTGGCCAGGCGGATGCGCTGGGCCTCGCCGCCGGAGAGGGTGCCGGCCGCGCGGTTGAGCGAGAGGTAGTCCAGACCGACGTCGACCAGGAACTTCAGCCGCTCGTTGACCTCCTTCAGCACCCGCTCGGCGATCTTCTTGTCGCGCGCGTTGAGCTTGAGCTCGCCCAGGAAGTCCGCGCAGTCGCTGATGGACATGCCGGAGACCTCGGCGATCGACTTCCCCATGACGGTGACCGCGAGGACGATCGGCTTGAGGCGGGTGCCCTCACAGGTGGGGCAGGGCACCTCGCGCATGTAGCCCTCGAAGCGCTCGCGGCTGGCGTCGCTCTCGGACTCGCTGTGCCGGCGTTTGACGAAGGGAACGGCACCTTCGAAGGGGGTCGTGTACACGCGCTCACGGCCGTACCGGTTGCGGTAGCGGACCTCGATCTGCGTCTTGTGGCCGAAGAGGAGGGCCTTCTTGGCGCGCTGCGGCAGCCCGGCGAACGAAATGTCGGTGCGGAAGCCCAGCGCGTCCGCGAGGGCGCCGATCAGACGGCCGAAGTAGTCCTTGGTGTGGCCGTGCGACCAGGGGTGGATGGCGCCCTCGTCGAGGGACTTGTCCTCGTCGGGGACGATCAGCTCCGGGTCGACCTCCATGCGCGTGCCGATACCCGTGCACTCGGGGCAGGCGCCGAAGGGCGAGTTGAAGGAGAAGGAGCGGGGCTCCAGCTCCTCGAAGGACAGGTCGTCGTAGGCGCAGTACAGGTGCTCCGAGTACATGCGCTCGCGCTCGGGGTCGTCGGCGGGCAGGTCGACGAAGTCGAGCACGACCATGCCGCCGGAGAGGCCGAGGGCGGTCTCGACGGAGTCGGTGAGACGGCGCTTGGCGGAGTCCTTCACCGTGAGACGGTCGATGACCACCTCGATGGTGTGCTTCTCCTGCTTCTTCAGCGTGGGCGGCTCGGAGAGCTGGATGGTCTCGCCGTCCACACGCGCGCGGGAGTAGCCCTTGGTCTGGAGGTCGGCGAAGAGGTCGACGAACTCGCCCTTGCGCTCGCGCACCAGCGGCGACAGCACCTGGAAGCGGCTCCCCTCCGGCAGCTCCAGGACCTTGTCGACGATGGCCTGCGGCGACTGGCGCGCGATCGGGCGGCCGCACTCGGGGCAGTGCGGCTTGCCGATGCGGGCGAAGAGCAGCCGGAGGTAGTCGTAGACCTCGGTGATGGTGCCGACCGTCGAGCGCGGGTTGCGGGAGGTCGACTTCTGGTCGATGGAGACGGCGGGCGAGAGGCCCTCGATGAAGTCGACGTCCGGCTTGTCCATCTGGCCGAGGAACTGGCGGGCGTACGAGGAGAGCGACTCCACGTAGCGGCGCTGGCCCTCGGCGAAGATGGTGTCGAAGGCCAGGGAGGACTTGCCCGACCCGGACAGGCCCGTGAAGACGATGAGCGAGTCACGCGGCAGGTCGAGCGAGACGTTCTTGAGGTTGTGCTCGCGCGCGCCACGGACGATGAGACGGTCGGCCACGCCGGTCCGCACCTTTCTTGAGAGAAGTGACAGGGGCGAGGCCCCCGTGCTTTCTCACACTAGGGGGAGCCACTGACAACGCCGGTCGGATTCCCGAATGGGACAACAAACCCGAGCCATCCAGCATGCCCGACGCCGCTCCCGACCATATAGCACGCGCATTCGATTTACGGCACTGCTTCACCACCTTCACCCAAAGGTGTGGCGGGACTAGGGTCAGCACCATGATTGATCACGCTCATGACCTGGTGTCTGTACGTGACGCTACGGAACGGCTGCTCACCGCAGCGGCCAAACTGGACAACGCGTCGGTGGCCGAGCCGTCACGGCTTCCCGGGTGGACCCGCGGTCACGTCCTCGCCCACCTCGCCCGCAACGCGGACGCGCTGGTGAATGTTCTGGGGGGCCGCCCCATGTACGCCTCCGCGGAGACCCGGGACGCCGACATCGACCGGGACGCCCCGCGCCCCCTCGACGTCCAGCTCGCGGACGTCCGCGACAGCGCCGCCCGCTTCCAGGAGGCGGGGGCCGTCCCGGCCGACTGGTCCCGCATCGTGCAGCTGCGCAACGGGGTCACCGACTCGGCGGCCATGGTGCCGTTCCGGCGCTGGGTGGAGGTGGAGCTGCACCACGTGGACCTGGGGATCGGCTACGAGCTGGAGGACCTCCCCGAGGAGTTCACGGAGCGGGAGATCGCCTTCCTCGCCGACCGGTTCACCGGGCACCCCGACGTACCGCCGACGCGGCTGACGGACGGCACGCGCGCGTGGACCACGGGCCGGGTGGCGGAACCCATCGGGGTCACGGTGACGGGATCCCCCGCCGACCTGCTCGGCTGGCTCGCCGGACGCCGGGACGGGTCGGGGCTGCGGACGGAGGGCGGCAGGCTGCCGGAGCTTCCTCCGCTGTAGGGGCGCCCTAGACTGACCGCCATGACGTACAGCGGACAGGTCACGGTCGGTGGCCCGGCGGACGTGCACGAACTCAAGGACCTGATGATCACCAAGATCGCGGTCGGTCCCATGGACAACAACGCCTATCTGCTGCGCTGCCGGGCCACGGACGAGCAGCTGCTGATCGACGCCGCGAACGACGCGGAGACGCTGCTCGGCATGATCGGTGACGACGGCATCGCGTCCGTCGTCACCACCCACCAGCACGGCGACCACTGGCAGGCCCTCGCCCGGGTCGTCGACGGCACCGGCGCCCGTACGTACGCGGGCCGCCAGGACGCCGACGGCATCCCCGTGCCGACCGACGTCCTCGTCGACGACGGGGACACGATCCGGGTCGGGCGCGTGGAACTCACCGCGCGCCATCTGGTCGGTCACACGCCGGGCTCCATCGCGCTCGTCTACGACGACCCGCACGGACACCCCCATGTGTTCACCGGCGACTGCCTCTTCCCCGGCGGCGTGGGCAACACCCGCAAGGACCCGGAGGCCTTCGCCAGCCTGATCCACGACGTGGAGACGAAGATCTTCGACGTCCTGCCGGACGAGACGTGGGTCTACCCGGGGCACGGCAACGACACGTCGCTGGGCGCGGAGCGCCCGCATCTGCCGGAGTGGCACGCGCGCGGGTGGTGAGCGTCAGGGCGGGCACGTCGAGCCCGAACAACGGGTGGTGAACGCCGGGGCGCGCCGCATAACTTCACGCGCCCGGCGCGCACGCCTTCACGCGCGCCCCGTGTGAACCCTTCGCACACTCCGGCGCCCCGCGCACGCTCCCCGCGCACATGGTTGCGCGGTCAACTGGTAGCAGCCCCGCGCAGGATGACGGCTCCCGCGCGGTACGGGCCGCCGGTCTTCCGATCCCCGCCCTCGACCGGCGGCCCCGGCGACGCACACAGAGGACGTTCACAAGAACGCAACACCCGTTCCCAGTATGCGGACAAATGCCGTTGTGACCTCGACAAACAGGGCGGCCTGCTGTCAATCTCCCGCCATGCACCTCGCCCCTCGCGCACTGCACCGCGCTGTCGCCGCCGCGACCATAGCCCTGCTCGCCACCGCCGTCGGCTGTGCCCCGCAGCCGGAGGAGGACTCGGCGGCCAAGCCCTCGGGTTCGTCGTCCGGCACCACGTGCGCCAAGGGCAAGCTGGCCACCGAGACCTCCGGCAAGCTCACCATCGCCACCGACGAGCCCGCGTACGAGCCGTGGTTCAAGGACGACAAGCCCGCCAACGGCAAGGGCTTCGAGTCCGCGGTCGCCTACGCCGTGGCCGAGCAGCTCGGCTACGACAAGAGCGCCGTCGTCTGGCAGAGCGTCCCCTTCAACAAGGCGTTCGCGCCCGGTGAGAAGACCTTCGACTTCGACATCAACCAGGTCTCGATCAGCGACGAGCGCAAGAAGGCCGTCGACTTCTCGTCCGGCTACTACGACGTGCGCCAGGCCGTCATCGCCCTCAAGGACTCCAAGGCCGCCAAGGCGACGAGCGTCGCGGACCTCAAGGGCCTCAAGCTGGGCGCCCAGGTCGGCACCACCAGCCTCGACTACATCGAGGACGTGGTGAAGCCGACCCAGCAGGCCGCCGCCTACGCCAAGAACGACCAGGCCAAGTCCGCCCTGAAGAACGGTCAGGTGGACGCCATCGTCGTCGACCTGCCGACCGCCTTCTACATCACCGCGGCCGAGGTGACCGACGCGAAGATCGTCGGCCAGTTCGAGAACCAGGGCGGCACCCCCGAGCAGTTCGGCCTCGTCCTCGACAAGGGCAGCGCGCTCACCTCCTGCGTGACCGAAGCGGTCGACACCCTGCGCGAGAACGGCACGCTGGCGAAGATCGAGCAGCAGTGGCTGTCCGACGCCGTCGACGCACCGGTGCTCAAGTGACGCTCACGAAGGACGAGTCCGGCGCGGAGGCGCCGGACTCGGATGACTCGTACACGCCCTCGCAGCGGCGGCTGGACCGGGAGCGCCACAAGCGCGCCCGCTCCCGCCGCGCGACGGCGATCGCCGCGCTCTCGACCCTGGTGACGGCCGTCGTCCTCTACGTGGTCGTCGTCAACGCGCCGGGCTGGCCGCGCACCAAGGAGACCTTCTTCAACGGGGAGTACGCGCGCGAGGCGTTCCCCAAGGTCCTCGAAGGGCTGTGGCTCAACCTCCGGCTGCTGCTGATCTGCGGTGCGGCCGTGCTGGTCCTCGGCATGCTCATCGCCATCGCCCGCACGCTGCGCGGCCCGGTGTTCTTCCCGCTGCGGGTGCTGGCCGCCGCCTACACGGACTTCTTCCGGGGCCTTCCGCTCATCATCAACCTCATGATCGTCGTCCTGGGAGTCCCCGCGCTGCGGCTCCAGGGCGTGACGGTCGACCCGGTGTGGCTGGGCGGCACGGCGCTGACGCTGACGTACTCGGCGTACGTCGCCGAGGTGTTCCGCGCCGGCATCGAGTCCATCCACCCCTCGCAGCGCGCCGCGGCCCGCTCGCTCGGCCTCAACAACCGGCAGGCGCTGCGCTACGTGGTGCTGCCGCAGGCGGTACGGCGCCAGGTGCCGCCGCTGCTCAACGACCTGGTGTCGCTGCAGAAGGACACCGGCCTGGTGTCGATCGGCGGCGCGGTGGACGCCGTACGGGCCGCCGACATCATCGTGGGCCGCAGCCTCAACTACACGCCGTACATCGTCGCGGGGCTGGTCTTCGTCGCGCTGACCATCCCGATGACCCGGTTCACGGACTGGGTGACGGCACGGATGGACCGGCGGCGGGCCCAGGGAGGGATCGCATGAGCGACGCAGACGCACCGGTGCTGCGGATGGAGTCCGTCCGCAAGACCTTCGGCGGCTCGGTCGTCCTGCGGGACGTGGACCTTGAGGTCGCCCCGCACACCGTGACCGCGCTGATCGGCGCCTCCGGCTCCGGCAAGTCCACGCTGCTGCGCTGCGCGAACCTCCTGGAGGAGATCGACGACGGCGCGATCTGGCTGGACGACGAGGAGATCACCGACCCGCGGGTCGACCAGGACGCGGTACGCCGCCGTATCGGCGTGGTCTTCCAGGCGTACAACCTGTTCCCGCACATGACCGTCCTGGAGAACATCACGCTCGCCCCGCGCCGGGTGCACGGGGTGTCCCGCGCGGAGGCCGAGGAGCGCGGCAGGGAGCTGCTGGAGCGGCTCGGGCTCGGCGGCAAGGCGGGCGAGTACCCGGACCGGCTGAGCGGCGGTCAGCAGCAGCGGGTCGCGATCGTGCGCGCACTGGCCGTACGGCCCCGGCTGCTGCTGCTCGACGAGATCACCGCGGCACTCGACCCGGAGCTCGTGGGCGAGGTGCTCACCGTCGTCCGCGACCTCAAGGACGAGGGCATGACCATGGTGCTCGCCACGCACGAGATGGGCTTCGCGCGGGACGTCGCCGACCAGGTCTGTTTTCTGGACGGAGGGGTCGTCCTGGAGCGCGGGACGGCCGAGCAGATCTTCGGAGACCCTCAGCAGGAGCGCACGCAGCGCTTCCTGCGGCGGATCGTGGAGGCCGGGCGCCTGTAACGGGCGCCTGCCTGGCGGTCGGTCAGTACCGACCGCCCTTGCCGCCCGCCTTACGCCTCCGCCTGTCCCGTCCCCGCCAGCGCCGCGACCCGCTCCACACCGAACGCGTACCCCTGCACACCACAGCCCGCGATGACACCGTCGGCGCGCAGGGAGACGTAGGAGTGGTGCCGGAAGGACTCGCGCCGGTGGATGTTGGAGATGTGGACCTCCAGGACCGGCAGTCCGTCGCAGGTGTTGAGCGCGTCCAGGATCGCGACCGACGTGTGCGAGTAGGCGCCCGGGTTGATGACGATCCCGCAGTGGTTCAGGCGCGCCTCGTGGATCCAGTCGACCAGCTCGCCCTCGTGGTTGGACTGCCGGAAGTCGACCGTGCCGCCGTGCGCGGCCGCGGTCTTGGCGCACAGGGCCTCGACGTCGGCGAGGGTGTCGGAACCGTAGATCTCCGGCTGGCGCTGGCCGAGCAGGTTCAGATTGGGGCCGTTGAGGATCATGATCGGGGCGTTGGCCAGGGTGCGGGGCACGGTTCCTCCGGTCCGGTAGCGGGTGCGCGATCCGTTGAAGACCGCTGCTCAGACCCGGTTTATCACGGTGCGCCGAGCGCGCGGAGGCCCGTACCCTCCTCGGATGACGACGATCTCGTACCCTCCCAAGCCCTCCCCCGGCGACCGGATAGCGGTCATCTCGCCCGGCGCCGGACTGCCCGGGCTCTTCCCACGCCCCTTCGAACTGGGCCTGGAGCGGCTGCGCGAGGTCTACGGTCTCGTCCCGGTCGAGTACCCGACGACCCGCAGGATGGGTGCGAGCCCGAAGGAGCGCGCCGACGACATCCACGCCGCCTTCGCCGATCCGGACGTCAGGGCGGTCATCGCGTCGATCGGCGGTGACGACCAGATCACCGTACTGCCGTATCTGGACCGGGAATTGATCCGGGCGAACCCGAAGCCGTTCTTCGGGATGAGCGACAACACGAACCTGCTGATGTATCTGCGCAACACGGGGATCGTCGGGTATCACGGCGCGACCGTGATGACCGCGCTCGGCCGGCCGGTCGCCATGGACGAGCTGACCGCCGAGTCGCTGCGGGCGGCGCTGTTCACCTCCGGCGCGTACGAACTGCGGCCCGCCGACCGCTGGAACGACGTCAACCGCGACTGGGCGGACCCGGCGACCTTCGAAGCGGAGCCGGAGACCAGGCCCGGCACCGGCTGGACCTGGGTGAACCCCGAGCGGGTGATCGAGGGCCGCAGTTGGGGCGGCTGTCTGGAGATCCTGGGCTGGCTGCTGATGGCCGACCGCGAGATCGCGCGCGACCCGGGCGAGTACGACGGCGGCGTGCTGCTCCTGGAGACCTCCGAGGAGCTGCCGAGCGGCGAGGAGGTCTTCCGCACCCTGCGCAACATGGGCGAGCGCGGTCTGCTCCAGCGCTTCTCCGCGCTCCTGATGGGCCGCGCGAAGACCTGGTCCTTCGAGCGGCCCAACAGCCCGCAGGAGGCCGCCCGTTACGCCGCCGAGCAGCGTGAGGCCGTACTGCGCGCGATGCGGGCGTACGCCCCCGGCACCACGATCGTCTTCGACGTGGACTTCGGGCACACCGACCCTCAACTGGTCATCCCCTACGGGGGTCTCGTCCGCGTCGACGGGCCCGCCCGGCGCATCACGGTCACCTACTGATCCGCGGGACACGCCCCCGCACGCCCCCGTAACCGGCGGTCACCGTGGGTAGTTGACGCGGCATGCACGACGTACGCACCGTAAGGGCGCCCTCCATGCCGCGGCTCGCCGCCGCCTCGCTCGCCGGGACGGCCATCGAGTTCTACGACTTCTTCGTCTACGGGACCGCGGCGGCGCTGGTCCTCGGGCCGCTGTTCTTCCCGACGTTCTCGCCGCTGGCGGGGACGCTGGCCGCGTTCGCCACGTTCGGCGTGGGGTTCGTGGCACGGCCGCTCGGTTCGGTGCTGTTCGGGCACATCGGGGACCGGCGCGGGCGGCGGCCGGTCCTCGTCGCCTCGCTGCTGCTGACCGGCGGCGCCACGGTCGCGGTCGGCTGTGTGCCGGCGTACGGCTCGATCGGGGCGGCCGCTCCCCTGCTGCTGCTCGTGCTGCGGTTCCTCCAGGGCCTCGGGCTCGGCGGGGAGTGGGGCGGGGCCGTGCTGCTGACGGCGGAACACGCGCCGGCCGGGCGGCGCGGGCTGTGGTCGAGCTTCCCGCAGATCGGGCCTGCGGTGGGCTTCCTGCTCGCCAACGGCGTGATGCTGGTGCTGTCGGCGACGCTGACCGAGGCGCAGTTCGCGTCCTGGGGGTGGCGGGTGCCGTTCTGGGCGGCGGGGGTGCTGGCCGTGGCGGGACTGTGGCTGCGGTCGTCGCTCGCCGAGAGCCCGTCCTTCCTCGAACTCGACGACCACGCGCGCGTGCCGCTCGTAGAAGTCGTGCGCGACCACTGGCGGCTGGTCCTGCTGACGGCCGGCGGGCTCGCCATCGGGTACGCGATCTTCTACGCCGTGACGACCTGGTCCCTCGCCTACGGGACGGAGCGGCTGGGCGTGAGCCGTACCGTCATGCTGGCCTGCATCATGGCGGCGGTCGTGGTGAAGGGCTCGCTCACACCGGTGACGGCGCTTCTCGGTGACCGTTACGGGCGGCGGCCGCTGTGTCTGGCGGGGTGTGCGGCGGCGGCCGTGTGGATGTTCCCGATGGTCGCGCTGCTGTCGACCGGCGAACCGCTGCTGATGTTCCTGGGGTTCCTGGGCGCGATGCTCGCGTTCATCACGATGTTCGCCGTCATCGCCGCGTATCTGCCGGAGCTGTACGAGCCGCGGGTGCGCTGCACGGGTGCCGCGGTCGGCTACAACCTCGGCGGGGTCCTCGGGGGCGCGCTCACGCCGATCGTGGCGACGGCGCTCGCCGAGCGGGGCGGCCGGGTGCCGTGGGGTGTGGGGGCGTATCTGACGGCGATCGCGCTGCTGAGTCTGGGGTGCTTCGCGCTGCTCCCGGAGACGCGTCCGGTGCCGGTGGCCGTGACGGCCGAGCCCGCCCTGGAGTGAGCCGCGGGCCGGCCTACGGGGCGGCCTACGGATTGATCGCCAGCTCCAAGTAGGCCGCGAACAGCACCAGATGTACGCCGCCCTGGAGCGGGGTCGCCCGGCCCGGCACCACCGTCAGGGAGCTGACGACGACGGTCAGGGCGAGCAGCACCATGTGGGTGGAACCGAGGCCTAGGACGAGCGGGCCGTCGAGCCAGATGGAGGCCAGCGCGACCGCCGGGATGGTCAGGCCGATGCTGGCCATCGCCGAGCCGAGCGCGAGGTTGAGGCTGGTCTGCACCCGGTCTCGGCGGGCGGAGCGCAGCGCGGCGATGGTCTCGGGGAGCAGGACCAGCAGGGCGATGATCACGCCGACGACGGCGTGCGGCAGGCCGGCGGCCTCGACCCCGGACTCGATGGTGGGCGACACGCCCTTGGCGAGGCCCACGACCCCGATCAGGGCCAGGCCCAGCAGCCCGAGGCTGATCAGGGCGGTGCGGGCGGTGGGCGCGTCGGCGTGGTCGTCGACGGTGATGACCTCACCCTGGCGCGTGATCGGCAGGAAGTAGTCGCGGTGCCGCACGGTCTGGGTCGCCACGAACAGGCCGTACAGGATCAGCGAGGAGAGCGCGGCGAAGGTCAGCTGGACGCCGGAGAACTCAGGGCCCGGCTTGCTCGTCGTGAACGTCGGCAGGACCAGGCTGAGCGTCGCGAGGGTGGCGACGGTCGCGAGGGCGGCGCCGGTGCCCTCGGGGTTGAACACGGCGATGCCGTGGCGCAGTGAGGCGACCAGGAGGCAGATGCCGACGATGCCGTTGCAGGTGATCATCACGGCCGCGAAGACCGTGTCCCGAGCGAGCGTCGAACCCTTGCTGCCTCCGTCGGCCATCAGGGTGACGATCAGGGCGACCTCGATGATGGTGACGGCCACCGCCAGGACGAGGGAGCCGAAGGGTTCGCCGACCCGGTGGGCGACCACTTCGGCGTGGTGCACCGCGGCCAGGACAGCGCCCGCGAGGACCAGGGTGACCAGGCCGACGACCACGCCCGGCAGGTCGCGCCCCCAGGTGAACGCGAGGAGGACGATCCCGAGCACCGGCACGAGGAACGTCCACTGGGTGGTGAGCGACCCGAGCCGAGCGATCATGCAGCGATCTTCGCAAAGGTGCCGAGGCCCCGCATTTCGGCGCCGCGGGGCCTCTTTCCCTCGGGTCCGGGCTACTTCAGCTCACGCGAGTCCAGGAGATCGCAGTTGACGAAGCGGGGCGCCCGGGTACACAACTCGCCCAGCTGCTCGGCCATCTTGCTCGTCTCGGGGCGCTCGTTGTTGCGCATCGCCTCCTCGAAGGACTCGAACTCGATCACGGCGAGGTAGCGTCCGGGCGTGTCACGGTCCTTCAGCAGGATGCGGTGGGTGGGGCCGCCTTCCTGGCCCTCCATGCGCTGCCTGGCCCCTTCGAGCAGCTGCTCCATCTCGTCGAGCCGCTCGGTTTCGAAGTCGATGATCTGCACGAACTTCATGGCTGCCTCCGTCGGCCGGGGCGTCC
This sequence comes from Streptomyces sp. NPDC046909, assembly GCF_040644695.1. Taxonomy (NCBI): domain Bacteria; kingdom Bacillati; phylum Actinomycetota; class Actinomycetes; order Kitasatosporales; family Streptomycetaceae; genus Streptomyces; species Streptomyces sp. NPDC046909. Next base: position 77,072 of record NZ_JBEYXC010000011.1, read on the forward strand.
CCCGGCCGGGAAACGCGCTCAGAACAACGCAAGCACCGGGAGCGAGGGGCGGCAATCGGCCACACGGCGCTCCCGGTGCTGGTTGTTCCTACGTCCGACGTGGTCAGACGTCGATGCTGTCCTTCGGAGCGCCATCGCTCCGCGCCTGCGCCGCCTCGGCCGCCGCCTGCTTCTTGGAGGCCCTGAGGCTGGTGATCGTGGTGACGACCAGGACCGCGCAGATCACGCCGAGGGAGACCGGGATGGAGATCTCGGGGACATGGACACCGGACTCGTGCAGCGCGTGCAGGACCAGCTTGACGCCGATGAAGCCGAGGATGATCGACAGGCCGTAGCTGAGGTGGACCAGCTTCTTCAGCAGTCCGCCGATGAGGAAGTACAGCTGGCGCAGACCCATCAGGGCGAACGCGTTGGCCGTGAAGACGATGTACGGGTCCTGGGTCAGGCCGAAGATCGCGGGGATGGAGTCGAGGGCGAAGAGCACGTCGGTGGTGCCGATCGCGAGCATGACGACCAGCATCGGGGTCATGACCCGCTTGCCGTTCTGCTCGATCCACAGCTTGGTGCCGTGGTAGCGGTCGGCGACACCGAAGCGGCGCTCGGCGGCCTTGAGCAGCTTGTTCTCATCGAACTCCTCGTCCTCCTCGTCGGCCCGGGCCTCCTGGATGAGCTTCCAGGCGGTCCAGATCAGGAAGGCGCCGAAGAGGTAGAAGACCCAGGCGAAGCTGGCGAGGATGGCGGCGCCCGCGGCGATGAAGATCGCCCGCAGGACCAGGGCTATGAGAACACCGACGAGGAGCACGCGCTGCTGGTACTGCGAGGGCACCGAGAACTTCGCCATGATCAGGACGAAGACGAAGAGGTTGTCGACGCTCAGCGACTTCTCGGTGATGAAGCCCGCGAAGAACTCTCCGCCGGCCTGGCCGCCGCCGAAGATCAGCAGGCCGAGGCCGAAGAGGCCGGCCAGGGCGATCCAGACGACCGTCCAGATTCCGGCTTCCTTGATGGACACGTCGTGCGGCTTGCGGCCGATGAAGAAGTCGACGGCGATGAGGGCGGCGAGGCCCACGATGGTCAGGACCCACAGGGTCACGGAAACATCCACTGATCCTCCGGCATTACGTAACGGCAAATAACCAGCGTCGTCGCGCTGCCGGAGGTCTCTTCCACCCAAGGTGGGCCGACGCCCCGGGATTCAGGCCTGTTCCGAATGGCCGGATCCGTATTGACGGGAACGCCGCGATCGACAGGGAGTACTCCCCTCCGTGAGGAAAACGGTACCCCAATCACCAAGGAAAGGTAAAGAGCTTGGCAAAAGAAAGGTCAAAGTTCCTGGTCAGGCGTCTTTACGTATGCTTGGTGCGGGCCACTGCCACCTGGTGGAGGACCTGCTGGAGCACCTGACTGCCCGGCGGCACGAGCGGGGGCTCGTACGTCCAGGCGTGCCCCACCCACGGGTCGGCGAGGTGGTCGTCGGGCACCGGTGTCAGTCGCAGCAGCGAACGCCACAGCGGGTCGAGCAACGGCCCGTACGCGGAGGCCTCCTCGCGGTCCGCGACCATCATCAGGTGGACGCCGACCGCCGGGCCCTCGTCGGCGAGGTAGCGCAGCTGGGTCACGGCGCGGTCGTCGAAGCCGTGCGGGAAGTCGTTGACGATCAGCAGCTGCTCGGCGGTGTCGAAGCCGGGCGGGAGCGCGTCCGGCGCACCGCCGCGCACGGCCATCTGCACCAGGTCGACCCGCTGGGTGAGCCGGGCCAGGACGTCCTGCACACCGGCCGCGCCGAGGGCGGGCGGCCCCGCCAGCACGCCCGACTGCACCAGCGGCACCAGCGCCTGTCCCCCCGAGCCCGCCGGGTCAACGACATGCACGCCGAACTCGCGCGCCGGATAGACGGCGAGCAGCCGGGCCGCGATCGCCACCGCGGTGTCCAGGGCCAGCCGCTTCACCTCGTGGAAGTCGGCGAACGAGCCGTCGGCCGTGCCGCCGCGTCCGCTGTCGATCCACAGGCCGCGCTCCAGCGGGAGCCTGACCAGCATCGGGATGCTCACCTGCGGGGCCTCGGGCAGATGGAGGTCGCCGAGGCGCAGGGCCATGGGGATCTCCATCGGCACGCGGTAGCCGTGCCACACGGGGTTGTCCCAGCGCGCGAACGCCGGCGGCAGCGCGGGCTCCACCACATCGGCCTCGGCGGCGAGCTGGGCGAGGTCCCGGTCGAGGGCCGCCTGGGCCTGGTCGACGAGCTGGCTGTGCTTGGCGCGGGCCGCCTCGCGCGCGGCATCGCCCTGGCCGCCGATCCGGCTGCGCGGGTCGGACAGGGCCTGGTCGAGCTCCTTCTCCATGCGGGAGTCGGCGAAGTCGACGGCGCTGCGGTACGCGGCGGCGGTGCGGGCGAGATCCTCGAACATGCCCCACACCTGGTTGTAGAGCCGCTCGTCCATGGACCAGCCGGTCGCGTCCCCCGCGACGGGCTGCTGCGGCTGCCCGGGCTGGGCCGGGGGCGCGGTCGGCGGGGGCGGCGGCGGGGCGGTGGTCTGGCGGCGCGGGTGGCTGTAGTCGATCGGGCCGCCCGGAGTGGGCGTCGAGGAAGCGGAGGGCTGGGCGGCCGCCGGGTCCTGGGAGCCTTGCTGGCCGCCGTAGGGCGAAGCGGGCTGGCCAGGTGACTGGGTGCCGTACGGAGATGCCGGCTCGCCGGGCGACTGGGCGCCATAAGGAGGCGTCGGCTGGCCGGGCGGCGCGCCGTACGGAGACGTCGGCGGCTGGGGTGGTACGGCGCCCTGGGGTGCCGGGCCGCCCTGGTCGGGGCCGAGCGCCGGTGCGGCGGTCTGGCGGGTGCGGTCGCCGTCGGTGGTGCGGGGCGGGGCCGACACGGAGCGGGCCAGGCCCTGGGCCACGGCGTCGTTGATGCCGGTGGCGAGTTGGCGGGCCTCCGGCAGGCCCTGGTCGGCGAGGAGGTCGGCGAGGCCGCCGGCGTATCCCTGGCCGATGGCGCGCACCTTCCAGGCGCCCTGGCGGCGGTAGAGCTCCAGGGCGACGACGGCGGACTCGGCCTCCAGGCCGGTGATGGTGTAGCTGGCGACCTCGGCACCGTCGAGGCCGGTGACCGCGACGAAGGGGGCGGCGAGGCCACCGAAGCGGACGGGGCCGCCCACTCCGGTGGGCAGGGCCAGCAGCACACTGACCCGGTGCACGGCCTCCGGCACGGCCCCCAGGTCCACCGCGAGCCGGTGGTCGGCGGCGGCCTGCCGGGAGACCTCGAGACCCGGGAGGGTGGGTGCGCCAGGATGGGCCACCCACTCCACGCCGTGCACCTTGCCGTGCTCGTCGCTCAGCGTGGCTCCGGCCACGATCGGCTTGCCGGCCGAGACCCGGATCTCGAGACGGGCCTGGGAGAGCGGGTGGTTCTGCCCCCGCACCAGCTCGGCCGTCATGCCCTCGTCCCCCTGTGTCGCTGTCGGTGTCGTGTGCCGCTCGCCGAGCGGGCCTACAGGTGCGGCAGGATCGCCGGCATCAGGTCCTGGAAGGTACGGCCGTTGGCCGGAGTGCCCAGGGCCGTCATCGTCCAGCCGGCGCCCGTGCGGTGCACCTTCGCCATGATCTGGGCGGTGTAGGCGCCGCCGCCCGCGAGCGTGTAGCGGGCCAGCTCCTGGCCGTTGGTCTCGTCGACCAGGCGGCAGAACGCGTTCTGCACCTCCTGGAAGGTCTGGCCCGTGAAGGAGTTCACGGTGAAGACGATCTGGTCGATGTGGACCGGGATGCGCGCCAGGTCGACGAGGATCGCCTCGTCGTCGCCGCCCTGGCCGACACCGCCGACGAGGTTGTCGCCGGTGTGGCGCACCGAGCCGTCGTCGCTCACCAGGTGGCGGAAGAAGACGACGTCGACCGGCTGCTTGTCCGCGAACAGGACCGCGGAGGCGTCCAGGTCGATCTCCCGGGTGCGCGAGCCGAACAGGCCGCGACGGGGGGCCGCCTGCCAGCCGAGACCCATGCGCACCGCGGTCAGGCTGCCGCCGTCGTTCTTCTGCAGACTGATGGCCTGACCCTTGGTCATGTTGACGGTCACGCGCTGATTCCCCTCTCGAACTGTCCCCTGTTGCCGCGCAGTACGCGGTTGACGAGAACCCTACGCAGTGGCACTGACAGTGCCGCTACCCAGGTCCGCACTTTGTGTCGGTCTTGCAACACAGCGCGTACAACAGGGGCGTGCGCGTCCGTCAGGCCAGGCCGGCCTCCCGCATCTGGCGCAGTTCCTTCTTCATCTCGTGGACCTCGTCGCGCAGTCGGGCCGCGATCTCGAACTGCAGGTCCGCGGCGGCGGCGCGCATGCGTTCGGTCATCTCCTCGATCTGCTCGGCGAGCTCGGCCGCGGGACGGTCGGTGGGCACCGCGTCCTTGGCCTTGCCCTTGGCTCCCTTGGCGCTCTTGACCGCCTTGCCGCCGAGAGCGGGCACGGGGGCCTTGGCGCCCTTGCCGTCCTTCTGCTTGCGGTAGCCGGAGCCCAGCAGCTGCTCGGTGTCGACGTCCTCGCGGGCGATCTGGGCGACGATGTCGTTGATCTTCTTGCGGAGCGGCTGGGGGTCGATCCCGCGCTCGGTGTTGTACGCGACCTGCTTCTCCCGGCGGCGGTTGGTCTCGTCGATGGCTTTCTCCATCGCCGGGGTGATCTTGTCGGCGTACATGTGGACCTGGCCGGAGACGTTGCGCGCCGCGCGGCCGATGGTCTGGATCAGGGAGGTGCCGGAGCGCAGGAAGCCCTCCTTGTCGGCGTCGAGGATCGCCACCAGGGACACCTCGGGCAGGTCGAGGCCCTCACGGAGGAGGTTGATGCCGACCAGGACGTCGAACTCTCCGGAGCGCAGTTCGCGCAGCAGCTCGACGCGGCGCAGGGTGTCGACGTCGCTGTGCAGATAGCGGACCTGGATGCCGAGTTCCAGGAAGTAGTCGGTGAGGTCCTCGGCCATCTTCTTGGTGAGCGTGGTGACCAGGACCCGCTCGTCCTTCTCGGTGCGGGTGCGGATCTCGTGCACCAGGTCGTCGATCTGGCCCTCGGTGGGCTTGACGACGACCTCGGGGTCGATCAGGCCGGTGGGGCGGATGATCTGCTCGACGACGCCGTCCGCGCGGGAGAGCTCGTACTTGCCGGGGGTCGCCGACAGGTACACGGTCTGCCCGATGCGCTCCTGGAACTCCTCCCACTTCAGCGGGCGGTTGTCCAGGGCGGAGGGCAGCCGGAAGCCGTGGTCGACGAGGGTGCGCTTGCGGGAGGCGTCGCCCTCGTACATGGCGCCGATCTGCGGGACGGTGTTGTGCGACTCGTCGATGACGAGCAGGAAGTCGTCCGGGAAGTAGTCGAGCAGGGTGTTGGGCGGGGAGCCGGGCTCACGGCCGTCGAAGTGCATCGAGTAGTTCTCGACGCCGGAGCAGGAGCCGATCTGGCGGAGCATCTCCAGGTCGTAGGTGGTGCGCATGCGCAGCCGCTGGGCCTCCAGGAGCTTGCCCTGCTTCTCCAGCTCGGTGAGGCGCTCCCCCAGCTCCTTCTCGATGTCGTTGACGGCCCGCTCCATGCGCTCGGGGCCCGCGACGTAGTGGGAGGCCGGGAAGACGTACAGCTGCTGGTCGTCGCTGATGATCTCGCCGGTGAGCGGGTGGAGGGTGGAGAGGGCCTCGATCTCGTCGCCGAACATCTCGATGCGGACGGCGAGCTCCTCGTAGACCGGGAAGATCTCGATGGTGTCGCCGCGGACCCGGAAGGTGCCGCGGGTGAAGGCCAGGTCGTTGCGCGTGTACTGGATGTCCACGAAGCGGCGCAGCAGGTCGTCGCGGTCGATCTCGTCGCCGACCCTGAGGGGGACCATGCGGTCCACGTACTCCTGCGGGGTGCCCAGGCCGTAGATGCAGGACACGGAGGCGACCACGATCACGTCACGGCGGGTGAGCAGCGAGTTGGTCGCGGAGTGGCGCAGCCGCTCGACCTCCTCGTTGATCGAGGAGTCCTTCTCGATGTAGGTGTCCGACTGCGGGACGTACGCCTCGGGCTGGTAGTAGTCGTAGTACGAGACGAAGTACTCGACCGCGTTGTTCGGCAGCAGCTCGCGGAACTCGTTGGCCAGCTGGGCGGCCAGGGTCTTGTTCGGGGCCATCACCAGGGTGGGCCGCTGGAGCTTCTCGATCATCCACGCGGTGGTCGCGGACTTGCCGGTGCCGGTCGCGCCGAGGAGGACGACGTCCTTCTCACCGGCCTCGATGCGCTTGGCCAGGTCGGCGATGGCCGCCGGCTGGTCGCCGCTGGGCTGGTAGGGGCTGACGACCTCGAAAGGCGCCACCGTGCGTTCGATGTGGGAAACGGGCCGCATGGAGTCCACCGTACGACCCCCCACTGACAACGCGGTCGGATCAGCGGTTCTGCGGGGTGCGAGAGCCGCGGTGGCCGACGCCTCGGCGGGGGCGGATCGAGGGGCGGCGGGCGGAGTGCGGGGCGTCCGGGTGGGCCGGGATTCCCGGCTTGTTCTCGGCGGGGGTCCAGTCGGGTTTGCCCATGACCATCAGCGGGTCGAACATCACGACGACGCCGGCGAGCAGCAGGAAGGCCAGGGGGCCGACCATCATGGGCGCGAGGAGTTCGGCGGGCGAGTCGCCCGAGGAGGGGGCGGCGGAGGAGCCGTGCAGATGGACGCTGAGGGCGGCCATGCCGGTGTAGTGCATCCCGCTGACGGCGAGCCCCATGACGAGACTCGCGCCCACGCTCCACAGGAAGCCTCGGACCTGGCCGGCCGCCCAGAGGGCCGCGGTCGCGGCGCACATGGCTATGACGACGGAGGCGGCGACGGTGAGGGTGTTGTACTCCAGCTTTCCGTTGAGCCGCATCCCGGCCATGCCCAGGTAGTGCATGGAGGCGACACCGAGGCCGGTGATGGTGCCGCCGGTGAACAGGGCCGTGCCGCTGGCGCCCTTGTAGCCGACTATGAAGATCCCGATGCCCACCATCACGATGGCGACGCCGAGGCTCGCGAAGGTCGTCGGCTTGTCGTAGTGGATCGGCGCCTCCTTGACCGTGAACCCCATCATCGCGACGAAGTGCATGGTCCAGATGCCGGAGCCGATCGCCGCGGAGCCGAGGGCCAGCCAGCCCGGCCGCCAGGAGTTCGAGACGAGCATGGATCTGGTGGTGCAACGCAACCCGAGGGCACCCCCCAGGCAGGCCATGAGGTAGGCCACGAGCGGTGTGACGAGTCCGTAGCTGAATCCGTCGACCGTGCCTTGCATGCGCGGCTGTCCTTCCCGCCCTCTTGCGTCCAGGAATGTGCTGAAATGCGCCCTTCCCAGGACCGCCCGAGCGGTCAGGGTCGAGGCAGAGAGTATGACTCCCACCGGAATGGTCGAACGATTTTCGGGCAAAGAAACACGCCCTTGCCACGCCGTTGCCGCAGTTGTGCGGCACCCGTGAGCGGAGTTGGGCAACTCCATTCAATCTGTGGCCATTCTGTACCCCCCTGCTGTTGACCCTCTGCTGTCACAGTTGAACTGTCCGTGGTCGCTCGACGCAAGGAGTCCGCATGCACGCGCGCGCAGTTGCCGCCACGACCACCGCGCTCCTGGGGACCGCCGCCCTTCTGCTCCCCGCCTCCGACGTCCGGGCCGTCGAGACCGGCGAACCGCCGACGGTCATCGCCCACCGGGGCGCCTCCGCCTACGCCCCCGAGAACACCCTGGCCGCCATCGACAAGGCGGCCCGGCTGGGTATCCGCTGGGTCGAGAACGACGTCCAGCGCACCAGGGACGGTCGGCTCGTCGTCATCCACGACGACAATCTGCGGCGCACCACCGATGTCGAGGAGGTCTTCCCCGACCGGGCGCCGTGGAAGGTGAAGGACTTCACAGCCGCCGAGATCGCCCGCCTCGACGCGGGGAGCTGGTTCGGCCCCTCCTACGCGGGCGCGCGCGTGCCGACCCTGGCGCAATACATGCGCCGCGTCGAGCACAACCACCAGAAGCTGCTGCTGGAGATCAAGAACCCCGAGCTGTACCCGGGCATCGAGCAGCAGACCCTCAAGGTGCTCGCCAACGAGGGCTGGCTCGACCGGTCCCACCTCTCCCAGCGCCTGGTCGTGCAGAGCTTCAGCGTGGACACCGTACGGACCGTCCACGAGCTGAAGCCCGGCGTCAGGACCGGTCTCCTCGGTACGCCGAACGTGGCCGACCTGCCCGCGTACGCGCGGTTCACCGATCAGATCAATCCCTCGCACAGCACGATCTCCGCCGGCTACGTGGCCGCCGTCCACGCGTTCACGGGCGCGCACGGCAGGCCGCTGGCGGTCTCCACCTGGACCGTCAACGACGCCAGGACCGCCCGGAAGGTCGCGGGGTACGGCGTCGACGGCATCATCACGAACACGCCCGACGTGGTGCGGGACGCGGTACAGGGACCCTGAGGGCCGCCCGGCGGGGCGTTGTCAGTGGCGGGTCGTACGGTGGGCGCATGGACAGCCATGGGCAGAACGAGCAGCGGGTCGTATGGGCCGTCGTCGGCACCGGCATCGGCCCGCTGCTGCTGGCCGCGACCCGCGAGGGCCTGGTCAACGTCGTGTTCCACGCCACCGAGGCGGTGCGGGACAGGGCGCTGAAGCAGCTCGCGTCCCGGCTGGGCACCGAGCCCGTCGAAGAGCCCGGCTCCCCGCTGCTGGCCGAGGCGATACGCCAGGTCGAGGCGTACTTCGCGGGCGGTCGGCGCGATTTCGAGCTGCCGCTGGACTGGTCGCTGATCTCCGGGTTCAACCGGGAGGTGCTGCGCGAGCTGGCGGCCGGGGTGCCGTACGGCAGTGTCGTGGGGTACGGCGATCTGGCCGGGCGGGTCGGCCAGCCGGGTGCCGCGCAGGCGGTGGGGGCGGCGATGGGCGCCAATCCGCTGCCAGTGGTCGTGCCCTGCCACCGGGTCGTCGAGAGGGACGGCGGCATCGGCGGCTTCGGGGGCGGTCTGGAGACCAAGCGGAAGCTGCTCGCCCTGGAGGGCGTGCTGCCCGAGCCACTCTTCTGAGAGGCGCGAGCCACGGTGCGCGGAGGGCGGCTCTCCCGGCCCGCGGAAGCCGCTGCTTCGGTCCGCGCGCGACGGCTGGCCGGAACGCCGACGCGGTAGCAGACTCCGCCATGCGCACAGCCACTGGCATCCGAAGACTTCGGAGCCGAAGGGACGGCGATCACGCATGAGCGGAAGCGGAAACAGGGCAGTCGCGTATCTCAAGCCGGGTGCGGTGGAGGTCAGGACCATCGACTACCCGACGCTCGAACTCCAGGACGGGCCGGGGGTGGCACCCGAGAACGTCGGCCGCAAGTGCCGGCACGGTGTGATCCTCAAGGTGCTCGCCAGCAACATCTGCGGCAGCGACCAGCACATGGTGCGCGGGCGGACGACCGCGCCCGAGGGGCTGGTCCTCGGACACGAGATCACCGGAGAGATCGTCGAACGGGGGCCGGACGTCGAGACGCTCGACGTGGGCGACATCGTCTCCGTACCGTTCAACATCGCCTGCGGGCGGTGCCGTAACTGCAAGGAGCGCAAGACCGGCATCTGTCTGAACGTCAACCCGGCACGGCCCGGGGCGGCTTACGGATATGTCGACATGGGCGGCTGGGTCGGCGGTCAGGCCGAGTACGCCATGGTGCCGTACGCGGACTTCAACCTGCTGAGGTTCCCGGACCGGGACCAGGCGCGGGCGAAGCTGCTCGACCTGACCATGCTGTCGGACATCTTCCCGACCGGCTTCCACGGCGTGGTGAGCTCGGGTGCCGGGGTCGGTTCGACGGTGTACGTCGCCGGGGCGGGCCCGGTGGGTCTGGCGGCGGCCGCGTCGGCGCAGCTGCTGGGCGCCGCGGTCGTCATCGTCGGTGACCTCAACGCCGAGCGGCTCGCGCAGGCGCGGAGCTTCGGCTGCGAGACCGTCGACGTCTCGCGCGGCGGCGTGGACGAGCAGATCGCGCAGATCCTCGGGGAGCCCGAGGTGGACGCCGCGGTCGACGCGGTCGGCTTCGAGGCGCGGGCCCACGGCCCGGACGCCCCGGAGGCGCCGGCGACGGTGCTCAACTCGCTGATGGGCATCACGCGCGCGGGCGGCGCGCTCGGCATTCCCGGTCTGTATGTCACGGACGACCCTGGCGGGGTCGACGAGGACGCCAAGTCCGGGACGCTGAAGGTGCGGCTCGGGCTCGGCTGGGCCAAGAGCCACCGCTTCACCACCGGACAGTGCCCGGTGATGAGGTACCACCACAACCTGATGCGGGCGATCTTGCACGAGCGCGTGCACATCGCCAAGGCGGTCAACGCGACCGTGATCGGCATCGAGGACGCACCGCGCGGCTACGCCGAGTTCGACCAGGGCGCCAGCCGCAAGTACGTGCTCGACCCGCATGGGGCGCTGAACGGCGTACGGCCGGTCTGACGCCTGTGGAGAGGGCCACGCGCGCGTGGCCCTCTCTCCGCACCTAAGGCCTCGCTAGTCGTAGTGCCGGGCCTCGAAGACGTTCCCGTCGGGGTCGCGGAAGTAGAAGCTGCGGCGGGCCATTCCGCGGGCGCCGAAGGAGTCGTAGGAGAAGTCCGAGACGGGGACCGAGCGTTCCTCCAGGCGGACGCGGAGTGCCTGGAAGTCGTCGGCGGGCAGGGCCAGGCAGACGTGGTTGACCAGGTGGCCCGCGCTGTCGGCGGCGCCGGGGACCATCTTCATGCGTTCCGCCATGGTGAGCGGCATGAGGTCGAAGAGGGTCTCGTCGTTGAGCCTTACGGAGGGGAAGGGCACCGCTCCCGCGGCGAAGTCGGTGATCCTCAGGGGTTCCATACCGACCGCCTTCTCGTAGAAGCCGGCCGATGCCACCGGGTCGCGGACCCAGAGGACGACATGGTCGAGACGTGTCGTGTTGTCCGTCATGTTCCCCAGGCTGGTGTCGTCGCCCACAGCCCGCAAGGGTTTGGCCAGGTCTGCCGCTCGCCAGAGATGAGGGAGAACCGATCGACAGGAGGCAGGCGCGTGGTGCTGGTGTTGTCGGAGGAAGTGCGCGAAGCGGTCGACGCGCGTCGACCCGTGGTGGCCCTGGAGTCGACGATCATCGCGCACGGGTTGCCGCGGCCGCGGAACCTGCAGGTGGCGCTGGAGCTGGAGGACGTCGTACGGCAGGAGGGGGCCGTTCCGGCGACTATCGCCGTGCTGGACGGGCGGCCCCATGTCGGCCTGGACAAGGAGCAGCTGGAGCGGGTCGCGAACGAGGACGGGATCCGCAAGCTGGGTCACCGTGATCTGCCGCTCGCGGTGGCCGGCGGGGCGAGCGGGGCGACCACGGTGTCGGCGACGGCGCGCCTCGCGGCGCTGGCGGGCGTGCGGGTGTTCGCGACCGGTGGGCTGGGCGGGGTGCACCGGGAGTGGACGGTGACCCAGGACGAGTCGGCGGACCTGGGGCTGCTGGCGCGCACCCGGATCACGGTGGTGTGCGCGGGCGTGAAGTCGATCCTGGACGTGCCGGCGACCCTGCAACGGCTGGAGACGCTGGGCGTCTCGATCGCGGGGTACGGCACGGACCGCTTCCCCGGCTTCTATCTGTCGGACTCCGGCTATCCGGTGGACTGGACGCTGGACTCCCCGCGGCAGGTGGCGGATGTGATGCGGGCTCAGGACGCGCTGGGCGGGGCCGAGTCGGCGCTGATCGTCGCCAACCCGGTGCCGGAGAGCGAGCAGTTGGATCCCGAGCTCCACGCGCGCGTGCTCGCCGACGCCTTGCGCGCGGCCGAGGAGGCGGGGGTCACCGGGCAGGGGGTCACCCCGTTCCTTCTCGACTACCTGGTGCGGCACACCGACGGCGCCTCCCTGAGCGCCAATCTGGCGGCGGTGCGGGGCAACGTACGACTGGCGGGGCGGATCGCGGCGGCCTGGGCCGGGGCGTGACGGGGGCGGCGTACGACGGGCTCGGGGGCGGCGCGGCTCCGGGTGGTGCACTGCTGGTCGTCGGGGACGTCGTCACGGACATCGTCGCCCGGCATCGGGGGCCGCTGGCGCCGAGTACCGACACGGTCGCGTCGATCAGGGCGTTGCCGGGCGGGGCGGGCGCCAACGTGGCCTGCTGGGCGGCTCGTTGGGGTGACGCCGAGGTCCGGATGCTCGGGCGGGTGGGTGCGGAAGCGGCCGCGTGGCACGAGCGGGAGCTGGTGGCCTGCGGGGTGCGGCCCCGCCTCGTCGTCGACGCGGAGGCGCCCACCGGGACGGTGATCTGCCTCGTCGACACCGGTGCCGCCGCCGAGCGGTCGTTCCTCACGGACAGCGGGGCGGCCCTGCGGTTCGCCCCGGAGGACTGGTCGGACACGCTGCTCGACGGGGTGGCCCGGCTGCATCTGTCGGGCTACCTGCTGTTCTCGGAGCCGAGCCGCGCCCTGGTCGAGGTGGCGCTGGCGTCGGCACGCGCGCGTGGTGTGCCGGTGAGCCTCGATCCTGCGTCGACCGGTTTCCTCGTGGAGCTGGGAGTGGACCGTTTCCTCGCGCTCATCGAGGGGGTCGACGTGCTGCTCCCGAGCCGCGACGAGGCCTGCCTGCTGACCGGGTTGCCCGACGCTGCGGACGCGGCGGCCAAGCTGAGCCGCCACGTTCCGCTGGTGGTCGCCAAGCAGGGAGCCGACGGCGCGCTGGTGGCCCGCTCCGGCACGGTGTCCGCCCACGTCCCGGCGATACCGGCGACCCCCAGGGACACCACGGGCGCCGGCGACGCCTTCACCGGCGCCTTCCTCGCCACCCTCCTCACGGGCGCCGAGCCCGAGGAGGCGGCGGCGGAGGGGTGCCGGGCGGGGGCGATGGCGGTCGAGCGGGTGGGAGGCAGACCGCCGGCCGCGGGCGAGTGACGTAGGGCCGGCGGGGTGGCGAGCGGCGGGGAGCGGTGCCCGGGCGGACCTTCGGGCTGTGGTCGGCCGACGTCAGGTTGCCGACGTCACGTTGCTGACGGGACATTGCCGACGTCACCTTGCCGACGGGATGCCGCCGGGGCGCCGGCCCACGGTGGGACCGGCGCCCGCGGCCGCGGCCGCGGCCGCGGCCATGCAAGCGGCCACCCGCCCGGCCGGCGACTCCCGTCCCCGTCCTACGCTTTGCGTCCCCACGCCGAGATCATCGGTGCCGTGGCCAGGTCCATGCCCCCGGCGGCGACGTTCGCGAGGTGGCGGTCGATGTCGTCGTCCGTGGCGAGGCCCGCGCTGACGAGCTGGTCGCGGATCTGGCGGATCGTGGCGGACTCCAGGGCCGCGCAGGCGGGCGAGGAGAGCGGGAAGTACGCGTCGGCCTCGACGCGCCGCAGGCCGGCCTCCCGGAGCAGGCGGGGGAGCCGGCGGCCGTAGGAGAGGTCGGCGCCGCGGTCGGCGAGGAGCCGACGGAAGCCCTGCCGCAGGCGGTTCGCCAGCTGCTCGGCGGGGCCGTGGTCGTCGGGGCAGGTCAGGGGCTGGAGGGCGGGGTCCGCGTCCTCGATCAGGAGGCGGCCGCCGGGGCGCAGCGACTCGACCATCGACCGCAACGCCCGCTCCCGGTCCGGCACATGGACGAGGACGAGCCGGGCGTGCACCAGGTCGAAGCCCTCCCCCGGCGCCTCGTCCGCGCCCACGTCATGGACCCGTACCTCGACCGGCGGGCGGGCGGCCGGGGCGAGCCGCGAGGTGTCGATGTCGGTGGCGACCACACGTCCCGTCGGACCGACCTTCTTGGCCAGCCAGGACACGACGGACGTACCGCCGGCGCCGACCTCCCAGCAGCGCCAGCCGGAGCCGATGCCGAACGCCTCGATGTGCCGGAACGTCGTGGGGTCGAAGAGGGCGGCGAAGGCGTCGAAGCGTTCCGCCGCCTCGGCCTGCTGGTTGTCGAGGAGATACCCGTCTGTACGCATCATGTCGCGATCATCCCAGTTGTCCTTCTTGTCCATGGCGGTCGACGCTCCGAGGCCACGGTACGACCAGGGATCGGCGGGTACCTCGACAGGCCGAAGCCCGTCATCCACAGGCGGGAACAAAGCGGAACGCCCTGTTCCCACAGGCTTACACGCCTCTCACCGCGAACTGGCAGACTGGCCGGCCAGGACGCAGAGATGCGGTGAGCGGGGATCCACGCAAGGAGATCCAGATGTCCATGGCAGGGAATCTGCGGAAGGTCACGAGCCTCGGCACGGTCGGCGGCCTCCGCAAGGTGGCACGGCTGGCGCGGCGCCGTCGGCGCGTCGACCTGAGTCACCCCGCCCGGTCACCGCTGGGCTCCTCCGTGGTGAACTGCGTGACCTACCGGGACGGCGCGCGCGTCCCGGGTGGCAGCGATCTGGTCGACGCGGTGGAGCGTGTGCGCAAGCACGGCGACGGTTTCGTCTGGCTCGGTCTCCACGAGCCGACGGACCAGGAGTTCGCGGGCATCGCCGAACTCTTCGAGCTGCACCCGCTGGCGGTGGAGGACGCGGTCGAGGCGCATCAGCGGCCGAAGCTGGAGCGGTACGACGACGTGCTGTTCGCGGTGTTCAAGACGGTCTGCTACGTCGAGCACGAGGAGCTCACGGCGACGAGCGAGGTGGTGAACACCGGCGAGATCATGGTGTTCGTCGGCCAGGACTTCGTCATCACCGTCCGGCACGGGATGCATGGCTCGCTGGGCCCGCTGCGCGAGGAGCTGGAGGCCGACCCGCAGCAGCTCGGCAAGGGGCCGGCCGCGGTGCTGCACGCGATCGCGGACCATGTGGTCGACGACTATCTGCACGTCACCGACCTGGTGCAGGCCGACATCGACCAGGTCGAGTCGGACGTCTTCTCGCAGAACGGCGCGCGGCTCGACCCGGGGCGCATCTACCAGCTCAAGCGTGAACTGCTGGAGCTGAAGCGGGCCGTGGTCCCGCTCACCCGGCCGATCGAGGAGCTCTCCACCCGGCCGATACGGGCGGTCGCCCCGGAGATACAGGCCTACTTCCGCGATGTCTCCGACCATCTGCTGCGCGCCAAGGAGCAGATCGCCGCCTTCGACGAACTGCTGAACTCGATCCTCCAGGCACACCTCGCCCAGGTCTCGGTCGCACAGAACGAGGACATGCGGAAGATCACGGCCTGGGCCGCGATCGTCGCGGTGCCGACGATGGTCTGCGGGGTGTACGGCATGAACTTCGAGCACATGCCGGAGCTGCGCTGGACGTTCGGCTACCCCCTCGTTCTCGGCGTGATATCGGTGGCGTGCCTGGTGCTGTACCGGGGCTTCCGGCGCAACGGCTGGCTCTGAGGACCGAAGACCGGATCAGCGCATCGAGCTCTTCGCGTAGACGCTCTCCGCCCAGGCGGCGATCTGGTCCTCCGTCAGGTGCTGGGCCAGGTCGGCCTCGCTGATCATGCCGACCAGGCGCTTGTTCTCGATGACGGGGAGCCGGCGGATCTGGTGGTCCTTCATCTCGCGGAGCACATCGCCGACGTCCGCGCCCGCGTCGATCCAGCGCGGGGTGCCCTGGGCCATCTCACCGGCCGTGACCTTAGCGGGGTCGTGCCCCATGGCCACGCAGCCGACGACGATGTCGCGGTCGGTGAGGATGCCGCAGAGCCGTTCGTTCTGGTCGCTGATGGGCAGTGCTCCGACGTTGAGCTCGCGCATCAGCTGGGCGGCGCGGTCCAGGGTCTCGTGGGCGGGGATCCACTGGGCGCCGCGGTGCATGATGTCTCCGGCGGTGGTCATGAAGTACCTCCCGGTGCCGGACGGCCGGCGCGGCGCGGGGCGCACCGCTGGTCCCGGCGCCCTACATTCTCGCCGCGCGGCGGGGCCCCCGCACCCGGAACCGACCGGAAGCTCAGGTGCCAGGTGCCAGGCGCCCAGGCGCTCCCGCACTCAAGCACTCCCGCACCCAGGTGCTCACACACCCAGGTGGTACTCACGCGCTCAGGTGCTCACGCACTCAGACGGAGAAGCCGACGATCTTCCGCGGCACGACACGGATGATCACGCGGGCCTCGTCCTCCTTCTCGGCGGGCGGGTCGATGCCGAGGTACTTGTGCGAGAGATCGTGCGGGAGGCGCTTGTCCGGGTCCGGGAGGATCTCGGCGGTGCCGCGGATCTCGACCGAGGTGTAGGGGTTGGCGAGGTCGTAGACGGAGACGCTGATCCGGGGGTCGCGGCGCAGGTTGCGGACCTTCTGGCGGTGGTCGACGGAGGAGAACAGGACGGCGTCGCCCTCCCGTTTGATCCAGACCACGGAGTTCTGTGGGGAGCCGTCGGGGCCGAGGGTCGCGACGCTGGCGAAGTTCTTGCCGTCGAGGAGGGTGCGGACGGAGTCGTCGAAGGAGAGGGAATCGCTCGCGGAAGTGGAGGTCGTCATGGGGCACAGCGTAGTTACATGCACGCGCATATAAAAGCGGTTTGGTGGATCTTCCCCGGAGAGCCGCTGGATCAGCCGCCCCACGCGGGATGGCGAGGGTCGTCGGCCCGCACCAGGACGTCGGCCGTGCCGGCGGGGTCGGTCTCGTCCGCGTAGCGGTCGAAGGCCTCCAGGGTCCACTGGTCGGCCTCGGGGGTACGGCGGCGCAGGGCGCCCGGGGAGAGGAGGACGTGGACGGTCAGGTCGAAGGGGAACCAGTGCCGGAGCAGGAGGGGTCCGTGCAGCAACAGGAAGCCGCCGGGCGGGAGTTGGACGTAGGGGCTGCGAGTGGCGCGATCGGTGTCGGGGTCCCACAGGTCGGGCAGGACGCGGCCGTCGCCGCCGGGTTCGAGGGGGCCGAAGACCTCGCGCCACAGGGCGCCGGTGTCGAACCAGCCGTTGTAATAGGCCTCCACGTCCTGGTGGCCGTACTCCAGGCGGAGCGAGGCGGGGCGCAGAAAGCCCTCGGTGCCGACGACGAGCGAGGGGCGGCCGCGTACGCGCAGCGCTTCGGAGACACGTTCGGCGAGGTCCTGGGGACGGGCCGCGGGGGCGCCGTCGAAGGCGATACGGGGCCAGGGGCTGTCGTCGGCCGACTTCAGGTCGAGCAGCCGGTCGGCGAGGAGGTCGCCGAGCCGTTCCCAGGTGATCGCTTCGAGTCGCACACGGCCCATGATGCGTCAGCTGACGGCCAGGACGCCTTCCGCCGACGGTCTGTACGCGGCCGACAGACGGTCAGGACGCGACCCGTCGACGGTCAGGACGCGACCCCCAGACGGTCAGGACGCGTTCCGCTCGTGGGCCCGGCGGGCGGCGAGCAGTTGTGGGAGGTGGGTCTCGCTCCAGGTGCGGGCGGCGTCGAGCAGGGGGATCAGGGTGCGGCCGAGAGAGGTGAGGGCGTATTCGACGCGAGGGGGGTTCTCGTCGTACGCGGTGCGGGTGAGGAGACCGTCGCGTTCCATGGCGCGCAGGGTCTCGGCGAGGACCTTGGGGGTGACGGCCCTGAGCGGGGCCCGGAGTTCGGTGAAACGGCGCGGGCCGCCTTCGAGGCAGCGGACGACCATGCCGGTCCACTTGTCCCCCACCCGGAAGGGCATCGCGGACGACGGGCACACCGCGTCGAACATGTCGGGGTCCAGCGGAGCGAGCCGAGCCATGCCGTCCGAGGAGTCGGTCATCGGTCGAGGGTAGCGCCGATACCGTTGAAGTAACCGGCCCTTGTGTCTCTAACGTCCAGGTCAGGCACCGAACCGCGGTGCGTGGCAAGGGGGTTGGACATGGGCGGGATCGTCGTCTTCGGAGCGGGCGGACGTGCGGGGCGGGCGGTCACGGCGGAGGCCCGGCGGCGCGAGTACGCGGTGACGGCCGTGGTGCGGGATCCGGCGCGCCATCCGAAGCTGGGCGCGGAGGGGGTGACCGTGGTCCGGGGTGATGTGACCGATCCGGGTTCGGTCGCCTCCGCCGGCCGCGGGCAGCTGGCGGCCGTGCACGCCGTGTCGCCGTTCAGCGGGCCGGAACAGGGGTTCGACACGCTCGACCCGGACTTCTTCGTGAAGGCGGCGGACGCGCTGCTGGACGGGCTCGCCTCGGCGAGGGTCCGGCGGCTGGTCGCCGTGGGGCTGTTCGCGAATCTCCTCGGGGCGGACGGGCGGCCGGTCCTGGAGGATCCCGCGCTGTTCCCGCCGGAGATCCGGCCGTTCGCGCTGGCGCACACGGCGGGGCTGAACCGGCTGCGGGAGGCCGGTGCGGGTGGTGCGGGCAGTGCGGACTATGAGAGCGGTGTCGACTGGGTGATGCTCACCCCGGGAGGAGGGCTGGAGGAGGACGCGCCACGCACCGGGCGCTACGCGATCGGCGGGGAGCGGGTGCCCAACGGGGCGCGTGTCCTGTCGTACGCGGATCTCGCGGTGGCGGTGGTCGACGAGATCGAGCGGCCGACGGCACATCGGACGCGGGTGTCGGTGTTCGACGGCGAGTAGCCGAGCGGGGTTGGGGGGAGGGAGGGGGCCGGGGGGAGGGGGGGACGGCGAGATAGGGGGCGCCGCAAAGGAAACCGCCCAAGAAACCCGGTCGAAGAGCAACCCGCCAAGCAGCCCGACGCCGTGGTTCCCGCCCCGTCGCCGGGAATGAACCCCCTATGTCTCACCTCGCTACTCCTCCGCACCGCACCGGGCTTCTCGTCGTCCAGCCCCTCAAGCGGAAGCAGTGTGCCGAGTGCCGGGGTGGGCCGTTGACGCTGCTGGTGCTGGAGGAAGGGGCGCCGAGGTGTCTGGACTGCGCCGATCTAGGGCATCTCGTGTTTCTGCCGCGTGGCGACACGGCGTTGACGCGCAGGGCGCGGGAGGAGAGTGCGCTGTCGGCGGTGGTCGTACGGTTCAACCGGCGCAAGGGGCGGTACGAGCGGCAGGGCGTGCTCGTGGAGGAGGCGGCGCTCGGGCGGGCCGAGGTGCGGTGTCTGGCAGATGCCGAGGCGCGGCGGCGGCGCAGGGCGCGGGACGCGCGGCGGAGGGCCGTGGAGGATGTGCGGTTCGCGGACGTGTTCGCGGCGGAGATACGGCGGCTGTTTCCCCGGTGTCCGGTGGAGCGGGCGCAGGGGATCGCGGCGCATGCCTCGGTGCGGGGCAGTGGGCGGGTGGGGCGGAGTGCGGCGGGGCGGGCCCTGTCCGAGGCGGCGGTGGTCTCGGCGGTGGTGGCGTCCGTACGGCATCTGGACACGCCGTACGACCGGTTGCTGATGAGCGGGGTGCCGAGGCATGAGGCGCGGCGGCGGATCTCGGCGGGGGTGGAGTCGGTGCTGGGCGGCTGGCGTGCGGAGGAGGAAGAGGAAGGAGTGGCGGCCGGTTGAGGTCACACCGCACCCCCGCACCCCCGCACCCCCGCACCCCCGCACCCGGAGTCGACACAGTGAGGTCCGGTTCGGAAGGTCCTGTACGGAAGGAGCACCCGGCTTGAGAAGCCCCCTGGACGCTCGCGCATGCCCTCGCGGTCCTCGGCCATGGTGACGCTTCCCGTACGGGAATTCACTTGTGGTGACGGTTGGTGCCGGGCAAGATCTCGGCTCGATGCGGGAGTTGACGTTGACATGATCGAGGGACCGTACTTCGTGCTGACGGTGCTGGGGGTGCTCGGGACCGGTCTGGTGGCCGGGGTCTTCTGCGCGTTCTCGACGTTCGTGATGAAGGGGCTCGCCGCGCTGCCGCCCGCGCAGGGTGTCGCCGCGATGAAGGCGATCAATGTGACGGCGTTGCGGCCCGCGTTCATGCTGGTGTTCGCCGGGTCGGCGGTGTTGTGCGCGGTGATCGCCGTGGTGACGTTCGTGCTGTGGCCGGACGAGGGCACGGTGGAGCTGCTGTTGGGCAGTGCGCTGTATCTGTTCGGCTCGTTCGGGGTGACCATGGTCGCGAACGTGCCGCGCAACGACACCCTGATGGGACTGGAGGCGGGGACGTCGGAGGCGGCGGCGTACTGGCCGACGTATGTGCGGGAGTGGACGGTCTGGAACCACGTCCGCATGGTCGCCTCGGGCGCCGCGGCGCTGTCGTACCTGCTGGCCCTGGCGTAGCAGCGAAAGGGATGCCGGGGGTAGCCGCGACAGAGGTGCCCAGGGTAGCCGCGACAGGGTCGCCGGGGGCTTCGTGAAGCGCCTGAGAAAGCGCTGTCCCCCACTCTGCGCGAGTGGCCGGCGGGACGTATCGTGGCCGAAAGAGCCGCCCGATGACGCACGGCCCGTCGAAACCCACGCAAGGAAGACGGCCATGGCCGATCCCAAGGGATTCATGACCACCCCTCGCCAGGACTGGCCCCGGCGGCCGGTCGAGGAGCGGGTCAGGGACTGGGACGAGGTGTACGTCCCCGGGGCGCTGCTGCCCATCATCACCAAGCAGGCCGACCGGTGCATGGACTGCGGGGTGCCGTTCTGCCACGAGGCGTGTCCGCTCGGCAATCTGATCCCCGAGTGGAACGACCTGGTCAGCCGGGACGACTGGCGGCGGGCCGCCGACCGGCTGCACGCGACGAACAACTTCCCCGAGTTCACCGGGCGGTTGTGTCCCGCGCCGTGCGAGGCGGGGTGTGTGCTCGCCATCAACCAGCCCGCGGTCACCATCAAGAACGTCGAGGTCGCGATCGCCGACCGGGCCTGGGAGCTGGGGTTCGCGCCGCCGCGGCCACCGGACCGGCTGTCGGGGCGGACGGTCGCGGTGATCGGGTCGGGGCCGACCGGGCTCGCCGCGGCACAGCAGCTGACGCGGGCGGGGCACACCGTCGCGGTGTACGAGAAGGACGACCGGCTCGGCGGTCTGATGCGGTACGGCATCCCGGAGTTCAAGATGGAGAAGCACCATCTGGACCGGCGGATCGAGCAGATGAGGGCGGAGGGCACGAAGTTCCGTACGTCGACGGCGGTCGGGCGGGACATCGGGGCGGCGGAGCTGCGGGCGCGGTACGACGCGGTGGTGATCGCGACGGGGGCGACGGCTTGGCGCGAACTCGACGTACCCGGGCGGGAGTTGGCGGGGATCCATCAGGCGATGGAGTATCTTCCGCTGGCCAACCGGGTGTGCGACGGGGATCTGGAGAGCTCCCCGTTGTCCGCCGCCGGGAAGCATGTCGTCATCGTCGGCGGTGGGGACACGGGGGCCGACTGTCTGGGGACGGCGGTGCGTGAAGGGGCCGCGTCCGTCAGCCAGTTGGACATCTACGCCCAGCCCGGCGCCGAGCGCGACGAGGACACCGAGCCCTGGCCGACGTATCCGAAGATCTACCGGCTGTCGGCGGCGCACGAGGAGGCCGGTGACCTCCGGACCGCCCCGGCGGCGGACGCGGACGCGCGGCTGTTCGCGGCGTCCACGCTCCGCTTCACCGGGGACGCGGACGGGCAGGTGCGGTCGTTGCACCTGGTCGAGGTGGACGCGGAGCGGCGGCCGCTGCCGGGCACCGGGCGGGCGCTCCCCGCCGACCTCGTCCTGCTCGCCCTCGGCTTCTCCGGGCCGGACCGGGGGGACGGGCTCGTCGACCAGCTGGGGCTGGCGATGGAGCCGCGCGGCACGATCAGCCGGGACGCCGGGTTCGCGACGAGCGCCTCCGGCGTGTTCGCCGCGGGGGACGCGGCGCGGGGGCAGTCGTTGATCGTGTGGGCGATCGCGGAGGGACGGGCGGTGGCCGCGGCGGTCGACCGTCATCTGACGGGGAGTTCGCGGTTGCCTGCGCCGATCGGGCCGTACGACCGGCCGATGACGGTGTAGCCGGGACCGACGGCGGACGCCATCGCCACACCACCCCGGCGGGCGCCATCGCCGCACCACCCCGGCGGCACCAGCGCCACACCACCCCGGCCGGTGCCTTCGCCACACCTCCCGGGCGGCACCATCGCCACGCCACACCAGCGGGCGCCAGCCCCACGCCACACCAGCGGGCGCCAGCCCCACGCCACACCGGCGGGCGCCCGCCCCACGCCACCCCCCACCGCTTCAACCCCGCTCGTCCGTCCCCGCCACCTTCTTCGTCGCCAGGGCCACCCGATTCCACGTGTTGATCGCGAAGATCAGTGCCAGGACCTGGGCCAGTTCCTCCTCGCCGAAGCGGGCCGCGGCCTCCGCGTACACCTCGTCCGGGACTCCCCCGTCGGCCACCAGCGTCACCGCCTCCGTGAGGGCCAGGGCCGCCTGCTCCTTCGGCGTGAAGAAGTTCCGGGCCTCGCGCCACACGGCGACCATGTGGAGCCGGTCCTCGCTCTCGCCGGCCTTGCGGGCGTCGTTGGTGTGCATGTGGAGGCAGTAGGCGCAGTGGTTGAGGTGGGAGGCGCGGATCTGGATCAGTTCTACGAGGGCGGGGTCGAGGCCCGCGCGGGCGGCGGCGTCGAAGCCGATGAGGGCTCGGAAGGCCTTCGGGGCGGACTTGGCGAAGTTGAGGCGGCCGGTGTTCGTCTGCGTGTTCGTCGTCATGTCCCTCAACCTACGAGCCGGAAAGACCCACTGTAGGGTGCATTTCCATGGCGGAGTCATGGGTCAATTCAGCGCAGCGGATCGGCTCCGACCTGCACCTCGAACTCTCCCGGGCGAGCAGCAAGAGGGCCGCTCTCATCGACGCGCTCCGCGAGGCCGTACGCGGTGGGCGGCTCGCCCCCGGCACCCGGCTGCCGCCGTACCGTTCCCTCGCCGCCGATCTCGGGGTGGCCCGGAACACCGTCGCCGACGCGTACGCGGAGCTCGTCGCGGAGGGCTGGCTCACCGCCCGCCAGGGCTCGGGCACCCGGGTCGCCGAGCGCGCCGAACCTCTCCGCAACGGCAAGCACGCGCGCGTACCCGTGAAAACGCCGCCACGCGTGCGTGGACCACGGCACGACCTCCGCCAGGGCACTCCGGACGCCTCCGCGTTCCCGCGCACCGCCTGGCTGGCCTCCTACCGGCGGGCCCTCCAGCAGGCGCCCAACGAGGTCTTCGGCCCCGGTGACCCCGCCGGGCGGATCGAGCTGCGCGAGGCCCTCGCCGAGTACCTGGCACGCGCGCGTGGCGTGCGCACCGAGCCGGGCCGGGTCGTCATCTGCTCCGGCTTCGCACACGCCCTGCGGCTGCTCTTCCAAGCGCCCGCCCGGCCCGCCGCCCAGAGGCCCGCCCAGCCAACCGGTCAGTCGCCGATCGTCCGCGATCCCCTCGCCGTGGAGGCGTACGGCCTCCCCTTCCACCGGCAGCTCCTCGCCACCGCCGGCGTCCGGACCGTACCGCTGCCCCTAGACGAACACGGCGCCGATGTGAGCCGGTTGGGGCGGGAGCGGGGCGTGCTGCTCACGCCCGCGCATCAGTTCCCGACCGGTGGCCCGCTGCACGCCGAGCGGCGGGCGGCCGTCGTCGACTGGGCACGCGCGCGTGGCGGGGTGGTGCTGGAGGACGACTACGACGGGGAGTTCCGTTACGACCGCAAGCCGGTGGGGGCGGTCCAGGGGCTCGACCCGGAGCGCGTGATCTTCATCGGCTCGGTCAGCAAGAGCCTGTCCCCGGCGGTGCGGCTGGGCTGGATGGTCCTTCCCGAGCGGTACGTCGGTCCCGTGCTCGCGGCCAAGGGCGAGCGGGAGGCCTGGGCGAGCGTCCTGGACCAGCTGGCCCTCGCGGACCTCATCTCATCCGGCTCGTACGACCGTCATGTGCGGCGTATGCGGCAGCGGTACCGGAGCCGTCGCGACCGCCTCGTCGCCGCGCTCGCCGAGCACGCGCCGCATGTCGAGGTCACCGGGGTCGCGGCCGGCCTGCACGCGGTGCTGCGGCTGCCGCCGGGCACCGAGCGGTCCACCGTCAAGGCCGCCACCTGGCGGGGCATCGCCCTGGACGGCCTCGCCGACTTCCGGCATCCAGCGGCTTCGGAGGCTTCCGGGACGGACATGCCCGCCCCTGACGGCCTGGTCGTCGGCTACGCGACCCCCTCGGAGCACGCCTACGGAGCGGCCCTGGAAGCCCTGTGCCAAGCGCTCCCCCCGGCCCCCGGCTGAGGGTCTCCTTCTCCCGGATGAGAAGCGGCGTACTGCCTGCGGAGGAGCGCGCCCCGCGCACTCTCCTACGGTGCTCGTAAATCCTCGCCCGGCGTCCGAAAAGTGGCTTCCGACCGACATGGAACCGAACAGCGGTGGGATCATTGCAGCAGGAGGCGTGCTGCCGTCGGGCCCCCGCGGGGGTCGGCAGCGGCCCGTCCCATCCTTCGTTCCGCCGTCAGGCGCAGGGCAACCCCCGCGCGTCCCCCCTGTTGGCGGCCGGTCCGGGAGGGTGAGCGATGACCACGCTCGACGAACGTCACGGAGAAGGTGCGCGCGACGGGGACAGGCCCCGGGGCGAGGTGACCCTCGGCCTGGCGGAAGCCCGCGGCCCGGCCACCGTCCCACTCGACGGACCTACCGTCCGGCTCGACCGACCCGCCGTCCCACTCGACCGACCCGCCGCCGCGCTGCCCGGTAGCGCGGGCTCCAAGGCCGCGAACCTCGCCCGCGCGGCGGGCGCCGGCCTGCCCGTGCTCCCCGGCTTCGTCATCCCGTACGGGGGCGGCGACACCGCCGAGGACACAGAGGACACAACAGAGGACACAGAAGACACAGCCGCCCTGCGCCACGCCTGGCACGAACTCTCCGACGGCGGCACACGCCCCCTCGTCGTACGGTCCTCGTCGCCCCAGGAGGACACCGAGGAGTCGTCGCTGGCGGGCCAGTTCGCCTCCGTCCTCGACGTGCGCGGCTGGGACGGCTTCCTTACGGCGGTGCGGACCGTCCTCGATTCGGCGGTACGGCCCGACGGGTCCACGGCACCGATGGCGGTGCTCGTGCAGCCGATGCTGGCGGCGCGGGTCGGCGGGGTCGTGTTCGGCGCCGACCCCGTCGAGGGGCGGGCCGACCGGATGCTGGTCAGCGCGGTGCGGGGCGGCCCGGACAGCCTGGTCAGCGGGGCGCAGGCGGGCACCAACTACTGGCTGGGCGGGCGGGGACGGCTGCTGCGGACGGAGCCGGCGGACGCCGGTCCGCTGCTCACGCGCGCAGAGCTGGCCCGGCTCGCCCGGCTCGCGCGACGGGCCTGGCGGATCTTCGGCGGGCCCCAGGACATCGAGTTCGGGTTCGACGGGGGCGGCCGGCTGTGGCTGTTCCAGAGCCGTCCGATCACGGCGATGGCGGCCCGGCCTCCGCGCGGGGCGCGGCTGCTCGGCCCCGGTCCGGTGGCGGAGACGCTGCCCGAGCAGCTGGCGCCGCTGGAGGAGGACCTGTGGGTGGCTCCGATGGCCCGCGGGCTCGCCGCCGCGCTCGACATCGGCGGGAGCGCGCCGCGGCGGCTGCTGCGGACGGTGCCGGTGGTCACGACGGTCGGCGGGCGGGCCGCGGCCGACCTGCGGCTGCTGGGTGCCGTCGGAC
This sequence comes from Streptomyces sp. NPDC046909, assembly GCF_040644695.1. Classification (NCBI taxonomy): domain Bacteria; kingdom Bacillati; phylum Actinomycetota; class Actinomycetes; order Kitasatosporales; family Streptomycetaceae; genus Streptomyces; species Streptomyces sp. NPDC046909. The sequence goes on from NZ_JBEYXC010000011.1 coordinate 102,324, forward strand.
CGCGGCACCGGTGGCTGGCCCTGCTCAACCCGGCGCCGGGGGCGCGCCGCCTGGGCGCGGCCTGGCGGCTGGGCCGGCTCTCCGTGGCGCTGCCCGGGCTGGCGACGGACCTCGTGGCGGACGTCGACCGTCGCCTCGCCGAGATCCCGTCGCTGTCCGCGCTGTCCGCGTCCGCCCTCGTCGGCGAGGTCCGCTGGTCCCGCAGAACCCTGGTCTCGCTGCACGCCCAGGAGGCCCTCGCGGGTGCCCTGCTGCACGAGCCGTCGAAGAGCCGTACGGCGGCGGGTACGGCGCTGGAGGCGCTGGCGTCGGCACGCGCGCGTGGCGTGCCCGACAGCGTGGTGGTCGCCGAGGACCCGGTGGTGCTGGCGCTCACCGCACCGAGTCTGCGAGCGCGGGGGCGGCTGCCCGAGGGCGACGAGGAGCGCGGGGTACCGGGGTCACGGGTACCGGATGCCGCCGAGCACCCCACCGACCACCTCACGATGAAGTCCCGCACCCCCACCACCCCCCTCCCACCCCGCGAGGCTCTCCGCCTCCGTATCCGCTGGGTGCAGGAGCTCCAGGTGCGGCTCGTCCGGGAGGCGGCGCTGCGGCTGCGGCTCGACGCCGAGCGGGTCGGGCTGTTGCGGTGGCGGGAGCTGGCCGCCGCGCTGCACGGCGGCGGGCTGCCCGCCGATCTCCACGCGCGCGTGCCGCAGAGCGAGTCGGCGCCGCTGCCGGACGCCTTCCGGCTGACGGAGGCCGGAGCCGTCGTCGCCGAGCGGACCGGCGGGGGCCGGGACGGGACGCGGGGCGTGTCCGGCGGGCGGGCCGTCGGAACCGTCTGGGACGGGGCGGGGCCCCGGCCTAAGGACGCCGTGCTCGTCGTACGGACCCTGGATCCCGCGCTCGCCCCGCTGCTGCCCGGGCTCACCGGACTGGTCGCGCAGACCGGCAGCCCGTTGTCCCATCTCGCGGTGCTGGCACGGGAGTTCATGGTGCCCGCCGTCGTCGGTGCGACGGACGCCGTGCACCGCTTCCCGGTCGGCTCCCGGCTCACCGTCGACGGGACGGCAGGGGACGTACAGCCGGGAGACGCGCCATGAGGAGGATCGCGTACGTCTTCGGAGGCCTGGCCGCCGCCGGGGCCGGGACGTACCTCGTCGTCTATCTGTACCGGTGGCAGTGGCAGCGGGCCCTGCTGTGCGGTGTGCTGCTGCTGGTCGTCGAGGTGCTGCTGCTCGGCATCGTGCTGCTGGGGCGGCTGACCCGGATCGAGGACCGGCTGAGCGCGTCCGACCAGCGGCAGCGGGAGCAGGCGGCCCGGCAGGAGGACGCGCTCGCCCGGCTGCGGCAGCCGGCCGCGGAACCGGACGAGACCCGGTTCCGGTGGCTGGAGGACCCGGCGGACCGGGCGTACGTCTTCGTGCCGGTCCTGATGGTCACCGGTGTGCTGCTGTCCGGGCTGGCCTGGGTGGTGCAACGCGTCGCCTCGGCCACGGCCCGGCCCGCCGAGCGGCGGCTCGCCGGGCGCCTGACGGTCCTCACCGCGCCGGACCCGGCCTCCCCGGACGACCTGGAGGACCTGCCGTCGCCGGCCGCCGCGCGCCCCAAGGGGCGGACCGTGCGGGTGGCCGCCGTCGGTGTCGTCGGGGTCGCCCTGCTCGGCGGGCTCGTCGTGGGGCTCGCGGACCTCACCCAGACCCGCGAGGAGGGCGCGAACGACAGTGCGGCGACCTCGGTGGTCGTCCAGGTCGACATGCGCGGCCCGGACACGACGGCCGCGCGGAGGTCCCTCGCCGCGCAGCAGGTCTGGGAGCGCTGCCGGGACTCCACCTCCGTACCGCTGCGGCACGCGACGCTCGGGGACCTCGGCGACGGGCTCTTCGCCGGTGTCGTACGCCCCGCCCTCACCGACCACGACCGCCTGCGGCTGCGCGGCTGCCTGGAGGACGCGACCCTGGAGCGCGCCCATCTCACGGTGGTCGGGATCGGCGACGCGGACGCCGACGACGACTGACGGGACACGGCCCACGACAGCCGGCCGGACACGGCAGCGGGACACGAAGGACGCATTTGCTTGTGTACACGGACAAGACGGCCAAGAGGACCTCGGGTTACCCTGCCAAAGCGCCCACGTCCCCTAGTCCCCCTGGTCGCTCATGGCTGTCCTCACCGCCGCACTCCCCCGCCCCGTCCTCCCGCAGCGCCCGCTCCGGCGACGTGCCGTGCGGATCCTGCTGACCCTCGTCATCGGTTACGCCGTCCTGTGGGCGGCCGGCGCCGGGGGCATCCTGGCCCTGTCGTACTGGACGCGCGCGGAGACCCCGGCACCGGCGGGAACCCGTACCGTGCAGGGCGTCCACAACTTCCAGCCGGTGGACACGTCCGGGCATCTGTGGCGCGGCGCGGCGCCTTCCCCGGCCGGGTACCGGGCGCTCGCGGCGATGGGCTTCACGACGGTCGTCGACCTGCGCGCCGAGGACCTGAGCGCGGCGCAGCTCGCCGAACCGACCGAGGCCGGCCTGGACGTCGTACGACTGCCCATCCGGGACGGTCAGACGCCGAAGCCCGAGCAGGTGCGGAGGCTTCTGGACGTCGTGGCGAAGTCGTCAGGGCCGGTGTTCGTGCACTGCGGTGCGGGAGTCGGGCGTACGGGCACCATGGCGGCCGCGTATCTCGTGCAGACCGGGGAGGAGTCGTCCGCTCAGGCGGTCCGGCGCAATCTCGCGGTCGGACCGCCGTCGATCGAGCAGATCTACTACGGGCTGAACCTCAGCCGCGACGAGGCGGCCCAGCCGCCGCTCCCGGTGGTGGCGGTCAGCCGGCTGGTGGACGCGCCGCGGCGCATCGCGTCCTGGTTCTAAAGCAGTTGAGACTTTCTCAAGGGCGAATTAAGCACTGCTGCAAGGAAGTTCACGTCGGTGCCGGACCAATGCGTCACGACAGCAGGAAGTCCGCCTCCCCCGCCTTCGCGCCCTCGATGAAGGCCGTCATCTCGTCCGTGGTGTAGATCAGCGCCGGACCGTCCGGGTCGGTGGACTGACGGACGGCGATCCGTCCGTCGGCGAGCTTCATCGCCTCCAGGCAGTTGCCGCCGTTGCCGCCGCTCCAGGGCTTGTGCCAGCCCTCACTGCCCAACTCCCGCGCGGGCATGCCGTTGTAGACGGGTATGCGCGGCTTGATGCGATCCATTCACAGCTCCTTGCGGAGATCCCGGAGGATCTCCTTCGTGCGATGTGCCGTAGCGGCCTGCGCCGCCATGCGGTCCATGACCTCCAGGTGGGTCGCCACCTCGGGACGCGCGTCGAGATAGACGGCGCCGGTCAGGTACTCGCTGTAAACCATGTCCGGAAGCTCCGGCACGGCGAATCGGAACAGCACGAAGGGCCCGTACGTGCCGGGGTGCGGCCCGTTGGTGAACGGGGCGACCTGAAGCGTCACGTTGGGCAGCTTCGTGGCGTCGAGCAGCTTGTCGATCTGGGCACGCATCACCTCCGGGCCGCCGACGGGGCGGCGCAGCGCGGTCTCGTCCACCACGGCCCAGAACCGCGGCGCGTCGGGACGGGTGAGCAGTTCCTGGCGTTGTACTCGCAGTGCGACGTGCCGTTCGATGTCGTCGGGGCTGGTCTGGCCGATGGCCCCCGACTTCAGGACCCCGCGGGCGTAGTCCTCGGTCTGGAGCAGTCCGGGCAGGAAGTGCGGGTCGTACGAGCGGATCAGGCTCGCGGCGCCCTCCAGGCTGACGTACATCGAGAACCAGCCGGGCAGGATGTCGTGGTACCGCTGCCACCAGCCGGGCCGGTTTGCCTCCTCGGCCAGCTCCACGAAGGCGTCGGCCTCCTCCTCGGAGACGCCGTAGGACTTCAGGAGCAGCTGGAGATACGGGATCTTGAGGGCGACCTCGGCCATCTCCATGCGGCGGACCGTGGCGGGGGCGACGCGGAGGACCTTGGCGGCCTCCTCGCGCTTGAGACCCGCGCGCTCGCGCAGGTCGAGGAGGCGCCGGCCGAGCACGACCTGGCCGACCGTCGGCGCGGACCGCGGCTCGCTCACCCTCCACCTCCCGGAAGTCGCCCCTGCGAGGCCTTGCTGGACCCTGCTGGACCCTGCTGGACCTTGCTGGGAAAAACCTGTCAAAAAAGAATCCTGGCAGCCGGACGGCGCCATTCGAAGACCTATTCGAAGACCTGGTCGGATCTCCGGTGATCTCAACTGGCGCCGCTCGACATGCTGTTGCGAGCAGTGTGCCACGGCCTTCCAGACCGTCACACAGCACTCTGCAATTTTCAGAGTGACACTTGCCAAGTGTTCACGGCGGGGCGATAGTGGCAAGCGTGATTCCGTCCGCGCCCTTAGGAACAGACGCCGCCGCCGGCCCCCACAGCCTCGGCGCTGGTCCGGGAGCAACCCCTGGTGGGGCCGCTGCCGAGCGCCGGTTCCGGTTCGAGCTGGCCGCACATCCGGGCTCCGCCGCGCAGGCGAGACGGTTGACGCGGGCTCGGCTGAACGGCTGGTCGGTCTGCGAGGACATCTGCGATTCGGCGGCCCTGGTGGTCTCCGAACTGGTCACCAACGCGATCGTGCACACCGCGAGTACCCACATAGTCTGCGAGCTGCACGACGGCGACGACATCGTGCGAATAGCCGTGCGTGACGAGGGTTGCGCACCGAGCGAGGTCCATCCGGCGGTGGCGCAGCGGGGCGAGGAGGAGCACGGGAGGGGATTGCTTCTCGTCGACGCCCTCTGTCACGCCTGGGGCGCCCATGAGCACGGTCCCGGCCTGCTGGTCTGGGCGGAGCTGCCGCGCCAGGCGGACGCCCCGAGGCACGACTGCGGCCCCTGCAACGACCTGGGCTGGGGAGCCCGCCCGAAGCCCGGCCCCGCCGGCGGCTCGGGCGGCGACGACGAGGAGGCCGACGCGCGGCACGCCGAAGCGGCGCCGCGGGGCCATGAGAGACCTCCGTACGGGGAGATGGCGCGGCGGGACGGGGTGGCGCGGCAGGAGGGCTCGGCGCGGCTGGACGGCGTGGCCCGGCAGGACGGCGTCGCACCGCAGGACCGAGGGGGTCGGCAGGACTTCGGGGTGCCGCGGGATCTGATCGCGCCGCAGGAGCGGATCGCTCCGCAGGCTCACGAGGGGGTGCGGCAGGACGGCGTGACGCCCGGGCCCCGGATGTCACCGCAGGTCCGGCTCGCACCGCAGGACAAGACCGCACCGCAAGCTCCCGAAGCAGCGCGGCAGGACGGCGTGACGCCCCCGCACCGGATGTCGTCCCAGGACCGGCTCGCACCGCAGGACAACATCGCACCGCAAGCTCCCGAAGCAGCGCGGCAGGACGGCCCGACGCCCCCGCACCGGATGTCGCCGCATGTCCGGCTCACGCCGCAGGACAAGATCGCGCCGCAGGCTCACGAGAGAGCGCGGCTCTACGAGGCGGCGCGGGAGCACGGGACGGCGCGGCGGCACGGGACGGGGGGCCCATGGCTGTGAGGCCCGTGACCGGCGGCAAGGTACTGACCCTGGACACGCTGGTCCGCCTCCGGCGCGGCCTGCACGCCCCGGCCGCGACGCGCCGGCTCCCCGTCCCCGACGGCATGACGGCCCCGCTGGGGTGCGACGCGGTGGCGGTCCCCGCCCGCTACGGTCCGCTCGTCATGCCCCGGCTGCCCCGCGTGGGGTGCGTCTACGCCGATGAGACGCACTGGTGGTGGCTGGTCCCGTCGGACTCCGACTACGCCCTGGAGTGGCCCGCCCCCGCCCAGTACGCCACCGGCGCGATCGTTCCGGACGCGCCGGTGGTTCCCGACCTGATCCACCGCCCCGACGGCAAGCTTCCGTACACCCCGCCGATCCCCCTGTACCTGGCGCTGTGCCGGGTGACGGGGACTACGCCGAGCTGGTCGCGGCCCGTCAGCGCGTAGGCCTCCGGCGGTTCGGCCGGGGTACGGTGCCGGTGTTCTCAGGGAACCGGCGCCCTAAGGAGATCGAGAGATCGAGGTCCTGAAGGCGCCGGTGTCCAGGCAGCGGTCTCCTGCCTGCGCGCCCCGCCCCCACGGCGTACGCCCGCGCGCGCCCGCATATCCGTCTGCGCCCTGCCCCTGGCACCCCCTCGCGGCGATAGTGGCCCTCCGGCACGATCGGGGGAGGGCGACCGTGAGGAAGAAGCGTCAGGCGGCGGAACCCGGGCTGTCCGAGTCCGAGCAGCTGCTCTTCGGCGGTCCCCTGCGCTATGACACCGGGTGGAACAGCCACTCCGACGCCCGTCTGCGGCTGAGCTTCCGCACGATGATGCGGCAGCTGCCCGCCCTGCTCGCGCTCACGTTCCGGCTGGCCTGGCAGGCCGACCGCAGGGCCGCGCGGATCGTGCTGGGCGCCGAGGCCGGCCGGGGTGTCGCGCAGGCGGTGAGTCTGCTGGCCGTGAACAGTGTGCTGGGGCGGCTGATCGCCGGCGGGGCGATCGAGCAACGGCTGCGGGAAGCCGTACCGGCCCTCGTGGCGATGGCCTCCGTCATGCTGGTGTCCGCGCTGCTGCGGGCCGCGTCGACGTACGCCACCGGCCGTCTGGAGCCGAAGGTGGAGCGCGTGGCCACCGAGCGGTATCTCGAACGGGCCGCGGCCGTGGAGCTGGCCGCGATCGAGGACCACGCCTTCCACAAGCTGCTGGACACCGCCCAGTACGGCGCCACGTCCGCCCGCCGCATGATCGCCTACGCCACCCGGGTCATGAACGCGGCGATCTCCCTCGTCGCGGCGGCCGGTGTCCTGACCGTGCTGCACCCCGCGCTGCTCCCCCTCCTCGTGACCATGACCCTGCCCAGCGCCTGGAGCGCCCTGACCAACGCCCGCCGCCGGTACGAGTCGTTCCACATCTGGGTGCAGCACGCCCGCGCCGGTCATCTCCTCAGCGGGCTGCTCATCGAACCGGAGTCCGCGCCGGAGATCCGGCTGCACGGAGTCGGCCCGTTCCTGCTGCGCCACTACCGCGCGATGTCGGAGGTCGCGGAGGCGGAACAGGCGCGGCTGGCCCGGCTGGCGGCCCGTACGGGGCTCATCGCCGCGTCCTGGACGGGCATCGCGACCGTGGCGACGTACGCGACGCTCGGCGGTCTGCTGCTCACCGGGGCGATGGCGCTGTCCGTCGCCGGTACGGCCGTGATCGCGATCCGTTCGGGGTCGGCGAGCCTCGACAGCCTGGTCCTGGAGGTGAACCAGCTGCATCAGGAGGCCCTGTTCGTGGGCGATCTGCAACGGCTGTACGTCGAGGCGGAGAAGCGGGCGATCCCGGTCGGCGGGCGCGAACTGCCCGAGGAGCCGCGGGAGATCCGCTTCGAGAACGTCAGCTTCAGCTACCCGGGCGAGTCCACCCGCCCCGCGCTCGACGACATCACGCTCACCCTCCCCCTCGGCCGGATCGTCGCGCTGGTCGGCGAGAACGGCTCCGGCAAGACCACCCTCGTGAAGCTGCTCTCCGGTCTGTACACGCCCGACCGGGGCCGGATCCTGTGGGACGGCGTGGACGCGGCCGGTGCGGACCGGCGGCTGCTCGCCGAGCGGATCGCGATGGTGGCGCAGGACTTCAAGCGCTGGCCGTTCACGGCGAAGGTCAATGTGGCGGTGGGCCGTTCGGGCGCGCCGCTGACCGAGGAGCGGCTGGCCGAGGCGGTCGCCGAGGCCGGTGCCCAGGATGTGGTGGACGATCTGCCGCGCGGCCTGGACACGCTGCTGGCCCGCCACTTCAGCGGCGGGCACGAGCTGTCGGGCGGGCAGTGGCAGCGGCTCGGCATCGCGCGGGCCGCGTACCGGCGCGGCCGCATCCTCATCGTGGACGAGCCGACGGCGGCGCTCGACGCCCGGGCCGAGCTGGAGGTCTTCGAGAAGATCCGCGCGCTGGCGGGCACCGGCCAGACGGTGGTCCTGATCACCCACCGGCTGGCGTCCGTACGCCACGCGGATCTGGTGCACGTCCTGGAGCAGGGCCGCCTCGTGGAGTCCGGCACACCGGAGGAACTGCTCGCCACGGGCGGGATCTACGCGGAGCTGTACTCGCTCCAGGCGGACCAGTTCACCGCGCCGAAGGCGAGCTGAGGTCAGGCCACGACGTCGACGCTCGCCTGGCCCCGCACGATCACCAGGAACATGTCCGTCGCGAGGTCCATCACGACCTCCGCGGGCAGCCCTTCGAGCCGTCGAGCGTGCGCGAACTCCTCCGCCGGCCACGAGCCTCGCGGCCCACCTGCGGGAAAGCGCTCGAGCACGGTTCGCCCGTTCACCATCCTGCACCTCCCTTGAGCGTCGTACTTGTAGGAGTTAACGCTCTGGAGGCCCCGAACGGCTCGCTGAGTTGCCGGACTGAGACGTAGCCGACACGGGTTCGGCGCGCAGTGTGAGCTTTCGGTTACCGAACGGTCACTTCCGCCACCGTTCGTGTCATTCCTCGTACTCATCGTGATACCGAACGCGCTCACTGCCCGCAGGCGCCCCCGCCGCCGACGCGCGCCCCTTCGGCTCCTCCCACTCCTCCTGCCGTCCCAGGGCGGTGAGGTCGAGCAGGCTCGTGGTGGAACCCAGCCCGTCGAGACCGCGTTCGTACGTCGAGTAGGTGTGGAACACCCGGTCACGGTCCCGCAGGAAGCAGCTGATCCCGGGCCGTTCGAGGAACTCCCCCTCGCGCTCCAGGGTCACCTCGAAGTCATGGTTGAACCCACCGCCGTACGACGAGTACCAGGGCACGGTCCATCCCATCCGCGCCTTGAACGGCAGGATCTTCGTGTACGGCGCCCGGGACACCGCCGCGAACGTCGTCCTGCGTGCCTTCAGATGCGCGAGGTGCCCGATCTGGTCCAGGAATCCCGAACAGCTGCGGCAGCCCGCGTCCCACTCGGGCGCGAACATGAAGTGGTAGACGACGAGTTGGGCCCGCCCCTCGAACAGGTCGAGCAGCGTGGCCTTCCCGTCGCCGCCCTCGAAGACGTACTCCTCGTCGACCTCCACCATGGGCAGCCCGCGCCGCTCGGCGTTGAGCGCGTCACGCGCGCGCGTGGCCGCCTTCTCCTTGACCAGCAATTCCCCGCGCGCCGCGCGCCATTGCTCACGCGAGACGACCTCCGGAAGCGACATGGCTCCTCCTGCTGCGACGGTCCGTTCGGGGTGGTGACTTATGGCGGGCGCCGAACTCATCGCAGTACGGGAAATTTCTTTTCGGGATCCGGCTCATTCGGGATCCGGTTCAGGTGTCGTAGTCCTGGATGCGCTTGCCGTGGCCGCGGTCGAGGAGGGCGGGGAGTCGCTCGCCCAACTCCCGTATGACCTCAGGCACATCGATGGTCAGCAGCTCGCGGTCGCGCATGAGGACGCGGCCGTCGACGATGGTCGTGCGGACGTCGGAGGAGCGGGCGCTGTGCACGAGGGTGGCGGCGAGGTCGTGGACGGGCTGGGTGTGCGGGCCGGTGAGGTCGACGAGGACGAGGTCGGCGCGGCGGCCGGGCGCGAGGGTGCCGAGGGTGTCGCCGAGGCCGACCGCGCGGGCGCTCTGGAGGGTTGCGTGGTGCAGGGCTTGACGGGACGTCAGCCAGCGGGGGTCGCCGGTCGTGGACTTCTGGACGAGGGCGGTGAGCGCCATCGACTCCCATACGTCGAGGGAGTTGTTGGAGGCGGCGCCGTCCGTGGCGAGTCCGACGGGGATGCCGAGTTCGCGCAGGGCGCGGACAGGTGTGGTGGTGGGCCAGGCGAACTTGAGGTAGCCGCGGGGCGCGGAGGCGACGGCGACCCGGCCGGCGGCGCGGGCGAGCACGGGCAGGTCGCGGTCGAGGATCCCGGTGCCGTGGGCGATCAGGACGTCGACGTCGAGGATGCCGGTGCGCGCCAGGACCTCGATCGGGGTGACGCCGTGGCGTTCGAGGCTGACCTCGGCCTGGTCCCGGTTCTCGGAGGCATGGAGGTGGACGGGCAGGCCGTGTGCGCGGGCGAGTTCGGCGGTGGCGGCGAGATCGGCGTCGTCGACGGTGTAGGGCGCGTGCGGGGCGAGGGCGGTGGTGATACGGCCTCCCGCGCCACCCCGGTGCCGCAGCGCGAACTCCAGTGACTTCTCCCGCCCTTGGGCCCCCTGGGAGGAGAAGTAGGCCTCGCCGAGATGCGCCCGCATCCCGCTCTCCTCGACGACGGCTGCGACGGCGTCCATCGAGAAGTAGTGGTCGGCGAAGCAGGTGACACCGCCCCGGATCATCTCGGCACAGGCGAGCCGCGCCCCCAACTCCACATCTCGCGCGGTGAGGTTGGACTCGATGGGCCACACGACGTCGTTGAACCACTCCTCGGTGGGCAGATCCTCGGCGACCCCGCGCAGGGCGACCATCGGGGCGTGGGTGTGGCAGTTGACGAGTCCGGGAAGGGCGACCTGCCCGCGGGCGTCGATGCGTTCGCTCGCGGGTGGCGGCTCCGTTCCGATGGTGACGGACTCGATGACTCCGTCCCGTACGACGATCGTGGCGTTCTCCTCGAACCCGACGCGCTCCTGGTCGTCGTGGACGAGGGCGGTGCATCCGGTGATGACAAGGTCCGCGGGAGAGTCGGTCATCACGCCAACGTACGGCCTCGTCCTCGGGTCGGGTGAGCCGAACCGCGCATCCGGTCGCGACTCTGTCGCGGCGGCGACGGGACGAGCACGCTGGCTTGACCACAGTGCCCGGAAGGGGGACCGGCATGCTCATCGGCACCTGGAACCTGGAGAACCTGTACCGCCCCGGCGGCCCGTTCGGCCCCAAGGACAAGGCGGCGTACGAGACGAAGCTGGCCGCCCTCGCCGAGGTGATCACGGCGCTGGACCCGACGCTGCTGGGCGTGCAGGAGGTCGGGGAACCGGAGGCGCTGCGGGACCTCGTCGGCATGCTGGGCGGCGGCTGGCACGCCGCGCTGTCGCAGCACGCGGACAGTCGCGGCATCCGCGTCGGCTTCCTCAGCCGTACGCCGTTCGAGGTGCTGCACGACACCGACGGCTTCCCGGCGAAGCTGCGCCCGGTGCAGGCGGACGACAAGGGGCTCGTGGTGGCGGAGGCGGGCCGGGGCTTCCTGGCGGTGGAGGCGGCGACGGAGGGGGGTCCGCTGCGGGCGGCGGTCTGCCATCTCAAGTCCAAGCTGCTGTCGTACCCGGGCGGCCGTTTCCAGCCGCGCGACGAGGGCGAACGGGCCCGGTTCGGCGCGTACGCACTGTACCGGCGGGCGGCGGAGGCGGCTTCGCTGCGCGCGCTGGCGGACGAGTTGCTGGACGGTGACGGTCGCGAGCGGGACGTCGTGGTGCTGGGCGACCTCAACGACGAGGTGCAGGCGGCGACCACGCAGATCCTGCTCGGTCCGCCGGGATCCGAGATCGACACGACCGGCTTCGACCGGGCGGATGCGGGCGACGCGGGGCGCCTGTGGAACGCGGCCCCGAGGATCCCCGCCGCCCAGCGCTTCTCCCGGATCAACTCCGGGCGCCGGGAACTGATCGACCACCTGCTGCTCAGCCACCGACTGGTCCGTCGGCTGACGGCGGCGGGGACGGGGGCGCCGGGCGAGGAGGAGGTGCCGCGGCTGCCGTCGGTGGGGGACGATCCGGTGGAGCGGCGAGGGGCGGCGGGGTCGGATCACGCACCGGTGTGGGTGCGGATCGGTTAGCCGGCCAGCGGGAGTTCGGGCAGTCGTAGCCCCACCCGTTCGCGATCCTCGGCCAGTTCGTCGAGCAGCTCGGTGAGGCGTTCCGTGTGCCGTGGTGCGAGGCGGCCCGAGTCGTCGAGGTGGACCGCGCAGGCGGTGGTGGTGTCGACGAGCCGTTCGAGGGTGGCGACGATGTGGTCCGCGCCCTCCGAGTGCCGGGCGAGGGAGGGGAGTTCGGCGGCGGCGAGGGCGATGGCGGTACGGGCCTCGGCGAGCGTGCGGTAGGCCTCTCGGCGGAGGGTCCAGCGGAGGGGGCGGGGGTCGGTCGGGGCGTTGGAGCTGGTGCTGGTGCTCGCGTCGGCGTTGCCCGGGAAGTCGGCGTTGCCGTCGGCCTCGCGCAGCACATGCTCCAGATACGCCCGTGCCGCATCACTGGCCGCCACGAGCCGCGCCCGCACCGCCCCACCCCGCTGCCCCGGCATCGGAAGGTGCCCGACGAGCAGAACGATCGCGCAGGCCAGCAGGGTCTCCCCGATCCGCCCGGCAGAAGCCTGAGGTTCACCGCCGACCATGACCAGGGCGAGCACGAGAACGGTGACGACGGCGGTCTGAGCGGCGAAGTGCCGCGTGGCTACGGGAATGAGCGCCCCGCTCACCGCGACGAGCGCGATCAGCCCCTCCGGCCTGGGCAGCACCGCGGCGAACCCGGCGAAGACGAGCGCCCCGAGCACGGTCCCGGCGGCCCGGCACAGCACCCGGGACACGAGCGGCCCGAGGTCGGGCTTGACGAGGAAGACGGCGGTGGCGGGCAGCCAGTACCAGTGCTCGTGCTGCCCGTACCAACGGGCGTGGTGCAGGGCCTGCGCGACGGCCGCGCTGGCCCCGAAGCAGAGGGCGACCCGCAGCCCGTACTCCCGCCCGCCGACCCCGAAGACGCTCCGCAGCAGATCCTTGCCCGACCGCCGACGGTGATGGTGATGGTGCAGATCGCTCCCCTCGGCCTGGTCGAAGGCCTCGGCGGCCCGCAGCAGCGCGTCGTCGAGGGCGCGCAGCGCGGGCGCGGACCGGGAGGGCGCGGGCAGCGGCCCGGTGTGCGTGTTCTCGCGTACGGCGGTGGCGAGCCGCCGGGGTCCTTCGGAGGCGCGCCCCGACAAGGCCTCCCCGGCCCACGCGAGCGCGGTCGCGGCCTCGGCGAGCGGGAGGGCGGCGGCGTACTGGGCGTGCAGCCGCCGTTCGGCAGCGGAGCTGGCGTACCGCCGCAGCCGCGGCCCGGCGAGAGCGTCCTGCGCGTGGTCGAGCGCGGCGGTGAGCGCGGCCCGCCGTTCGGTGGCGTGCGCTCCGCCGACGGAGTCGAGAAGGTCGGCGACGGCGTCGTAGACGGCGGCCACGGCGACCCGTTCCCCGTCGAACCGGAAATCCCCGGCGATGGCCCCGGGCGTGGGCAGCGCCAGCCGCAGCCCCAGCAGCCACCCGGCCCCGACGAGATAGGCGAGCGCCCGCTGCCACCCCTCCTCCGGCAACGGCATCCCGGCCCCGATGGCACACGCGACGAGCAGCTGCGTCCCGGCCCCGGAGGCGACGGGCCCGACCGCACTGACCCCACCGGCCACCAGCCCGACCCCGGTCAGGATCACACTGAGCGCCACCGCCCCGACATGATCCCCGGCATACGTCCCGACGAGCAGCCCCACGGCCCCCGCCAGCGCAGGCACCCCGAGCCGCCTGACCGCGGCCCTCCGACTCCCGGGCCGGTCATTGATCCCGGCGAGCATGGCCCCGATCGAGGCCACGACACCGAGCGAGACATGGCCGACGAGCACCGCCACCGACAACAACGGACCGGCGGCCAACGCCCCTCGCGTCACAGCACTCCAGGGCACGGGCCCCCGCTGAGCACGGAGCGTGTGAGCGAGCCAGGGCGGAAGAGCGGGGGTGCGCACAGCGGGGCGGGACACGGGGCTCCTGTCGGCTGGTCGAGGGCGGGGGATGCCTTCGGGCGACGGTGGCCGGGCTGGTGGTGTCCACGGTAAATCGATCGGGGTGAGGGGATGGGGCGGTCGTATTTCGGGGATGTGACGATGTGTGGTGGGGCCACGTTCTTTATGAACGCAATCAAGAGCGAGTCGAGTTCAAGCGAGTTCGAGCGTGTTCAAGCCAGTTCCACCGCATTCAGGCGTGCGCCCGTGCCGTGAGGTAGGGGTCACGGCGAAGCACCTCGCGACTGCCCAGGAGAGTGCCGGTAGCCAGGCCGACGGCAGGCAGCAGCAAGGCCGCGACGGCCCAGACCGGTGCGGGCAGGGCGTCCGGGAGCGTGATGGGCAGCCCGAGCACGCCGCTGAGCGGCCCGGCCAGGAGGACGGAGAGCCCCGTGCCGACGGCCGCACCGACCGCCCCTGCCACTCCCCCGGAGAGCACGGCTTCACCGAGCAGGATCCGGCGCAGCTCGGACCGCCCGGCCCCGAGGATCCGCAGGATCGCGAACTGCCCGATCCGCGCCCGCGCACTGTCCGCGGCCCGCACGGCACCGAGCCACACGGCACCGAGGGCCAGGACCAGGACGCCGATGCGCATGGCGAGATCCGCCGCGCCGAACAGTCCGGGGAGATTGCGAACCCGGTCGGACACGGCGGAGGCCGAAAACCCGTCGCTCTGCAGTGACTTGGTGACAGCCGCGACCTGGTTCTGATGCCCGACCACGATGACGGCGGACCCGGCACCCTCCTTCTCCCGGAAGGTCTCCGTCGACTGTCCGGCCCGCGCCGCGGCCAGCAACGCGGCGGTGTCCTCGGCGAGATAGGCGACGGCTGGCCCGTCGGCCTGCCAACTCGGGTCGTACAGCGCGGCGATCCGCAGCCGGACGGTCTCGGTGGTCCCGGAGGCCGCACCGGTCGCCTTGGTGTAACCGAAGGCAACGGTCCGGCCGAGCAGCGGGGCGAAGTCGGTGCCCTGTACGGCAGCCGGGAGCACGACCTCATCCGGGCCGAGCCGCGCCGGAAGCTCGCCCTCGGTGACGGGCAGGTCGTCACCCGGTGTCAGGGTGTGGCTCGTCAGGTCGTACGTGCCGTCCTGCTCCGCGTACAGCGTGGCGGAGTAGTCGGCGACGACCTGCCGTACCCCTGCCGTCTCCCTGGCGTCCCTCAACGCCGAGTCGGTGAGGGAGCGAACGGACTCATCGCCCTCGAACGACGTGAGTTCGATCTGGGTGAGCCCGCCCGATCCGAGAACGTCCCGCTCGACGGCACCGGCGGCACCGGCCGCCACTCCGGCGGCGGTGGTCAGCAGCGCGGCCAGGACGGTGAGGGTGGGCAGCGCCCGGCGCAGGGAACGACCGTCCCGCTTCCAGGTGTGGAGACTCCAGCGGCTCATCCCAGGTTCTCCTTGAGGGCGTTGCCCTTGCGGGCAACCGAGTTGTGGGCGACCGACAGCACACCTTCGTCGAGGACGTACCGCTGATCGCAGGTCTCCGCGACCGCGCGGTCATGCGTGACGAGCAGGACGGCGGCACCCCGCTCGGCGCACGAACGCAGGGAGCTCATCACCGAGTTGGCGTTCTTCGGATCGAGCCCGGAGGTCGGCTCGTCGGCGAGGATGAGCGCCGGTTGCTTCACGGCCGCACGGGCGACGGCGATACGTTGCCGCTGTCCGCCGGAGAGTTCGGTGACCGGGGAGTCGGCGAGGTGCTGGATCCCGAGGTCACCGAGGAGAGCACGGGCGGCCGTACGGTTCCGGGCGAGCCGGGGTCCGAAGGCGGCGGCGACGTTCTCCCAGGCGTTGAGGAACGTCAGGAGTCCGAGGTCCTGAAGGACGATACCGATGGAGCGCTGCCGCAACAGGTCCCGCTCGCTCTCGGCCAGGGCACAGGTGTCCGTGCCGTTGATGCGCAGAGAACCCGCGGCGGGCGACAGGATCAGCCCGAGGAGAGCGAGCAGCGTGCTCTTGCCCGAACCGGAAGGACCTTCGACGGCGGCCATCGCGCCCTGTTCCAGGGTGAGATCGGCGCGGGTGAGCCCGCCGCCGGAGACGTAGGTGAAGGCCAGGTCTTCGGCAGTCAGAGCCGGTGGGGAGACGGTGTTCATGTGTGGGGGTGTTCCTTCTGGCGTGGCGTGGGGCGCTGGTTCAGGCAAGGAGGTAGTACGCGGCTCTGGTGCCGTCCGCGCTAGCCGCGCCTCCTGGTGAAGTGGCGTACAGGTCCGGGTACTTCGCGTCGCGGTAGGCTCCAACAGACTGGGCAGGTCGTCTTGCGGTCCGCAGGCCAGGGACAGCCGGTGACAGGTCATGGCGAGGCATACGTGATGTGCGGCGCGCCAGGCCGGAGTGTCCAGGATGTCGGTGCGGGCGAGATCCGCCAGTGCGATCGCTCGACCGCGGTGCCCCGTGCGCTCGTACCGAAGGCTGTTCCTCACAGCGAATCGTCGGTCAGTCGTTGGCACAGGCTGAAGCGAACCTTGACACCGGCTCGGCGATCCACGTGTTCTTGCTGGTCCAGCCGTCGGCCTTGGAGCGCTTGTCGGCGCCGCAAAGTGACGTCGATCCCGTGTCCGAGATGGCCATGCCCGGGACCGCCGTCGTCTTCTTCACTTGCTTCTTCCCGTACTTTCAAAGCGTGCGTGCGCTGTTCAGATCCCCTCAACTGGGCGTCGGACGCTACATGTTGTGGAACCACACGAGGGCGACTGAAAAGCGACGGACGTACATGCCGAATCTCGCGTCAGTTTCCGGTCCGCTCAAGGGCGGCGATCGGACATCGCCACGACCGACCACCCGATACGTGCGGAGCGAGGTCCGTCAAAGATCCGATCCAGCCACCCTGTAACGCCCTTGTTCACACCAAAGCGTGACGCGCGGGAAGTCGGCGCCGGAAACAGGAGCGGGCCCGAGGGCGTAGCCTGCCCCCGGGCCCTGGGAATGCCGTCCATTTCGCACGCCGGCACACTTGAGAACCCAGATCAGTCGTAATGTCGTCGCGTCCTGCCTTTGGACCACCGCACATCGAGCTGTGCGGACTGGACTTGAACCAGCATCTCGACGCCCTGGGCCTGGGCCCGGTCGATCCGGCGATCGACGGCGAATACTGAGTCTGGAGCGAGAGTCTGAGATTGATGACGGCCGGTCCTGCGTTCTTCGGCGGATACGACCGTTCAGTCACGACGAGCTTCAGCTTCAGTTTGCGCTCCTGGCGCACCCCGGCCGCAAAGGACCGGGGGGTCTCCGAGGTTACCCGAACAGGTAACCGAACACGGCGTCCCCGACCCGCTGGTCGACGACATCGGAGCCGTTGGCCTCTTCGCGGGCGAACTTCACGGCCTGCTGCAACTTCTCGACCCGGTCGAGGAGTTCGTTGACCCGGCGAGCCGGAAGCGCACCGGAGAACTTCACGGTGGTCCAGTACCCGATGGGCACGTCCTCGTAGTACACCTCGACCTGAGCGGGATGCTTCTCGGTCGCCTCGGCCTTGACATGGTTGCGGGGCACCTTCTTCGTACGAAGGGTCCGCACCGGCTCGGTCTTCCAGGAGTCCGTGGACGGATCCTGCGCCCACGCCTCTGAGGCGTCGAGCACCGGCAGCTTCCGTACGAAGGTGTTGAGGTCGACCAACTGCTTCTCCAGGAAGAGCAGATACGACACCGGCACATCGGCGACGAGCACCCGCCCGTCCACCTTCACATCCGCACGGGCCTCACAGTTCGCCCAGTCCTTCGTGGCGGTCACATCGAAGAGCCGCGTCAGCGTGGCCGCGGTGTCCCGCAGCACGTCCTCGGCCTTCACCTGCACCCGCGTCGCCTCGGGCGGCAACTGCTCGCCCTCTTCGTCCTTCGGCTGGTACGTACGCGAGATACCGGCGAGCAACGCGGGCTTCTGCAGGCCGTGATGAGCGGCCGTCAGGTCCTGGTGCGCCTTGGACTTGACGCCTTTCTCCACTGCGATGATCTGATTGAGTTTCGCCACGTGAGGGACGTTAGCAGCGTCAGCAGGCTTGATTCGAAGGGTTATTCGGAGTCCGCGGAACGGTCGAGAAGCGCCTCCACGTCCACCACAGCCGCGGCCAGCACCTCCGGGTCTGCCGACAACTTCCCCACCACCACGTCGATTTCCCGCAACCCCGCCCGCTCCAACAACCGCTTCTCATTGGTCACCCACTCCCCCCGCCCCGCCAATACCCCGTGCGCGGCCTGCGCGGCAGCCGTGGCGATGGCGCCTGCCACCTCGGTGACACGGCCGGACGGCGCGTGGGCCGCCTTGGCGTAGGCGAGGGTGGCGTGTGCGGTGCCGCACCAGCGTTCGCGGGCGGAGGCGCGGAGCTTCTCGGGATACCGGGCCGGCTTCGGCAGCGAGCCCCGGAGCACCTGGTTGATCGCCAGTTCCGCGACGACCAAGTAGCTGGGGATACCGGCGAGATGGAACATCAGCGGCTCCACCCGGAAGCGCCCCTCCTCGGCCTCCGCCAACTCGTGCTCCACGACGTCGAGATCGCGGTAGTGGACATCGACCCGCCGGCCGTCGATCTTCAGCCACGCACCGCCGTTGAAGACGCCGCCGCCCCAACCGCCGACGTCCGACACCTCGCCCTCCCAGCCGACGGCACGGAGGTCGTCCGGGTCGAACGCCCCGCGGTAATACACCGCGAGGTCCCAGTCGCTGTCCGGCCGGTGCGTGCCCTGGGCACGCGAGCCGCCGAGGGCGACGGCACGGACGGCGGGGAGGGCGGCGAGACGGTCGGCGATGGCGTCGAGGAACGCCGGGTCGGTGAGGGTGGGCATGGGAGCAGGGTAAGCAAGCCGGTGATCTGCTGCTGAGGGGCCGCCGCACAGCGCAGCACCTCTTCACCCGGTGCGACCCGGTCGCGGCCGCCTCCTCGTCCAGACCCCCGCCAGGCCCGTTTCCGGCAGAATCGGCAGCGGCGTACCGCCGTATCACCGAGCCACTCCGGCTACGAAACACGGGACACGAGGGCACATGTCGCAGGAGGACAACACCGGCAGCCGTAAGGCGGCACGGGAGCAGGCATCTGTGTTCAGCCGCTATATGGACTCCGGGGACTGCAACGGGTTCCGGGTCGAGATGGGGGCCGACGGTCAGGGCACCGACGTCGAGCTGGAGTTGCCCGATCCCGAGGCCGATGACACGGCGGACCTGATCACCTCGCCGTACGACCCCTCCAAGATCGAGATCCAGACCAGCAACCCCACGATCAACCTGCTCATGTCCCGGCTGAGCAACGGCATGATCGACCTCGCTCCGGACTTCCAGCGGCGTGCCGGGATCTGGTCGGACGAGCAGCAGAGCAGGCTGATCGAATCGCTGTTGCTGCGTATCCCCATCCCCTCCTTCTACGCCGCCGAACTCGACGACAGTTCATGGACGCAGGACAGCTCGTGGGCCATCGTCGACGGCATCCAGCGGCTGACGGCCATCGCACGGTTCATCGCACCCGACGCGCTCGCCGAGGCGGCCGGCATCGACGCCGGCCCGCTCCGGCTGCGCGGACTCGAATACCTTCAGAAGGACTTCGAGGGCAAGGGATACGACGACCTGACGGGCCGGCTGCAGATCCGTCTGAACGAGACTCAGGTCGTCGTACACGTCATCCGGCCCGGCACCCCGGAAGAGGTCAAATTCAATATCTTCGCCCGGATCAACACCGGCGGGCTCCCCCTCACCCGGCAGGAGATCCGGCATGCGCTGATCCCAGGACCGGCACGGCACCTGCTGTCGTCACTCGCCGAGTCGCCGGAGTTCGTGTCGGCGGCGGGCGGCGGGGTGCACGGCGCCCGCATGGCCGACCGGGAGATGGTCCTGCGTGCCCTGGCCTTTCGGCTCACCCCGCCGGACGCTTTCCGGGCGCAGGACTTCGACCAGTTCCTCGCCCGCACCATGCGGCAGATCAACCGGCTGTCCGACGAGCAACGCAACGCGCTCGCCGAGGAGTTCAAGCAAGCGGTGGCCACAGCCGAGGCGATCTTCGGTGAGCACGCTTTTCGCAAGCTGTATCCGCAACAGTCATGGCGTAATCCGATCAACAAGGCCATCTTCGAGTCGATCACGGTCAACCTGGCCGAACTCACGGAGATCGAGCGCGCCACGCTGGTAGCGTCCCGCGAGCAGGTGGTCGCGAAGTTCCAACTCGTCATGCATGGCTGGGACTTCGAACGTGCCGTGTCCGTCGGCACAGGCGACCGCGCCAAGGTCGTCCACCGGTTCTCCAGGGTCCGCAACCTCTTCCGGACCATCCTGAACAGCAGCAACGGGGGCAGCGCACAGTGATCGACCAGCTGTCGCTGACCAACTTCAAGGCGTTCCGGTCGGCCGACATCCCGCTCGCCCCGGTCACGCTGCTCACGGGCCTCAACTCATCGGGCAAGAGCACGGTCCTGCAAGCCTTCGCCCTGCTTCGGCAGTCGTACGACTCGTTCACGCTGTTCTCCACGGACGGAGACTCCGAGCAGGGAGGTTTCCTCCTCAACGGCGACTTGGTGGAGCTCGGGACCGGACAGGACCTGCTCCACGAGGACTTCGTCCGCTCACCCGGACTGCCCACTCCGCTGACCAGCATCGGATTCCGTACGGAGGACGGGCAGGGCCGTGCGTGGTCCGCGCTGTACGCACCCGAGCAGGACGTACTGCCCCTGCAGTCCACCTCCGACCTCACACATGAGGACTCGCTCTTCGGCCGCTGCTTCCAGTATCTGAAGGCCGACCGGATCGTCCCCGCCACCAGCTACCCGCGTTCCCATCACCAGGCGATCGGCCGTGCCTTCCTGGGTGCTCGGGGTGAGCACACCGTCAACTACCTGCGGCACCACGCCCAGCACCCCATGCCTGACGGGCCGCTTCGCCACCCGGAGGCAGCGGCACACACCTTCCTGGATCATGTGGTGGCCTGGATGCAGGAGCTGTGTCCGGGCGTCAACCTCGAAGCCTCGGAGATCCCCGGCATCGACTCCGTCCGGCTCAGTTACGGCTTCGACGGCACGGCCGGGATCGACTCCTCCTCCCGCCGTCGCCCCACGAACGTCGGCTTCGGCCTCACGTATGCCCTGCCCATCGTCGTCGCCTGTCTCTCGGCCGGTCCTGGAAGCCTGGTCCTGCTGGAGAACCCGGAGGCCCATCTCCACCCCCGCGGTCAGTCCCGAACGGCCGCACTCGTGGCGGCCGCCGCGGCGGCCGGGGCACAGCTGATCGTGGAAACCCACTCCGACCATGTCCTCAACGGACTGCGTCTCGCGGTCAAGAACGGCGTCATCCCCGCCTCCGACACCGCCGTGCACTACTTCCGGCGACGTGGTCTGCGGGCGGAGATCGTCACCCCGCGCATCCATGACGACGGTTCCCTCTCGGACTGGCCGACGGGCTTCTTCGACGAGTGGGAGAACTCCCTCGAACAGCTCCTCGACTGACTGCCGTCCGTCGCGCACCACGATTGGAGTGGCCCAGCAGTGCCACTGTCGTTATTCCTGAACGAACTCTCCTGCCGGTCCGACGCGGGTCCGAGACAGGTCGACGAGGCCATGGCGACATTCGTGGCCACCCTGAAGCACCTCAAGCACTGGGGACAGAACATCGGGCTCGTCACCGAGAGCCCCCTCCAACCGGCCGAGCTCGCACGCGGTTACGTCTACCAGCAGTGGGTGAACGCCACGCCCCGCAACAAGGAACGGCACCGCTACATCCTCAGCCTGCGCGACCGCACTCCCGGCTCCCTGCGTGGCGTACTCGAAGCGGCCGGACACGATCCGGCCGAGGTCGAGCACTTCCACGACGGCCGCCGTGCCCTCGGCATCGGCGCCGCCCACCTGGTGGACGGCCTGGCCATCAGCCTTGCCATCAGCCCGAAGTGGGCGACCTCCTGGCTGGACGTCGACATCAACCGCCTCGGCGAGGACGACATCGATGACGACCGGGGCCGGGTCCGGCACTGCTCCGCCCCGGACGAGGCCGACGAACATGAGACATGGGCCCGCGGCACCGGGCTGAACCGTCTGACCTGTTCGTCCGAACTCCTCGACTCCTGGGACGAGTTCTTCCCCTCCCTCGAACGCCTGCCCCGCTTCGACCGCGACCTGCGCGCCCTCGACCCGAAGTGGTTCCTGCCCGTCCGCGCCCTCCTCGCCGACCTCCAGTCCACGGCCGGCCACCACTGGGACCTGGACCGCTCCCCCGAACCCGACTGGCAGAACCCGCACATCACACCCGAATCACCGTCCCGGCGCCACCTGTGCACCTATCCGGACCCGGACCTTGACGGGCGGGAGGTGTGCTTCTCCTGGCACGGCCGCATGACTCCAGGCAAGGGGCGGCTGTACTTCCGGCTGGTGCCCGAGCGAAGGACGTTCCGACTCGCCTACGTCGGCACGAAGCCGGGCAGCGACCGCCTGTCCAACTGACGGACGGTCACCCCAGACCCACGCGGGAAGCGCTACGAGGAACACACTCGCCCCCGACCCTTCCCCAGTACCGCTCTCCGTCCCGCGTTGTGCGAGTCGATCATTCCTCAGCGCCCATGAGCTGATGAACCACAAAGTTCAGGTGCTGACTGTGCCCCACCTTGATCCAGGTCTCTGCATTGCCCGAACCTTTCACGCCCTCCCCGTCCGCACACTCCTGCAGCCAGCGCTCGCCGTCGCCGTAATCGGCACCTCGGAACACCGCGGACTCCGTGATCCGGCGGGCCATGGCGCGGACGCGGTCGGCCCGGTCTCTCCCTCCTCTCGTGGGAACCCGCCCGAGAAGGAAGCCGTCCGGCGCCGTGTACCGCATGACACCCCACGGCGGGCCCTGGGGTCGCACATGAGGAACATTCGCGCTGAAGACGTGCTCCGCCGAGTAGTCGCCATAGACCACAGCTGCCTGGAAGGTCGGCCGTGCCGCGCGTACCGCTCCATGGAGTTGCCAGTCATGACGCCCTGACACGTAGAAGGGCTCCCGGGCAGGGCTGTCGTACACGCGCGGGAAAGCCCCGGCCGTCAGGACGACCGTGCGCCAGGGCACGAGCGTCCCCAGTACGTCGAGTGCCGCGACAGCCGTCTTGCCCGCCTCCCCCGGGTCGGTGACCGCGCCCATGTCCAGGATCAGGTCCGTCAGGGACGGGGGCAGACAAAGCCGGTCGAGGAGGCTGAGAAGGCCGGTCGACATGGGTTCGTCGGGCGGGGCACCGACGAGTACGCGGATGCCCATGCCGCGTCGGCTGAGGAAGGCGAGGTCCGCCGCGTACCGCTGGAGTGCGGGGTGGCGCTCGGGGCCGGTCACGAGGCGCAGGCGGCTTCGGGTGATCAGCCGCCGCAGACTCACCGCGCAACCGTGGACATTGCCCTCGACGTGAGCGGCGTCCAGCCGGCCCGGGCCGTCGGCCATTGCTTCGATGAGCCTGTCCATGCGTGGGGTGAGCCAACTGTTCAGTTCTGCCTGGTCGTCGCCCGGGCCAAGGTCCAACGCACCGCGCTCGCCCCGCGTACGTTCCAGTCCCGTACGCGGAACGATGGTCCACAGCGGCGCGATCCGTCGCCGCACATCCAAGTCCAGCTGCTCATAGGCTTCCCAGGCGTCCCGTTCGCGAGCTCGCTTTGCCGCGTTGTCAGTGGCACGCGCTATCAATGAACTCGTCACTCAGCGTAACGACGGGGGAGATGGTGATGACGCACGACGAGGGGCAGAAGAGGAACGCCGGAGAAACCGAGCAAAGAGCTCCGGACAGCGGCGCCCACACCCGGCCGCCACGCACCCACCTGTCCGCCGCCGGTCTGCGGGCCCGCGGCTGGACCGCCGGGATGGTGCGGCAGCTGCTCGGTGAGCCCGATCTGCTTCGGGTCAATCCGTACTTCCGGACGGCTCCGCAGACCCGCCTGTACTGCGTGGAGCGGGTTGAAGCCGCGGAGGCGAGCGAGGAGTTCAGGGCGGTGGCAGCGGCCGCCGCCCGCCGGTCCGACGCGGCGAAGGCCGCCGCGCAGCGCAGGCGCCGGGAGGTGCTGGCGCGGATCGCGGCGGAGCCGGTCGACGTCCCGCGGCTGGCTCCGCCCAGGCTGGCGGCGGCAGCCGTCGCGCATCGCAATCGACGTGATCAGGAGCGGGCGTACGAACGTTGGGGACATGCGCCTGACCCCGCCACGGTCGACAGTGCCGAGCCCGGTGCGCTGGTCCGGTGGAAGGTCAACTATCTGCGCCATCGGCTGACTCGTTACGACGAGCTCCTCGACGGGCTCCACGGAAGCACTGGTCGTGCGGCAGCGGAGGAACTGCTGCGACGGAGGATCTACGCGGCCATCTCCGAGGCGTACCCGGACCTTGCACAGGAGTGCGAACGCCAGCTGAGTGAACGGGAGTGCGGTCCACCACACGCATGACTGCCCCGGGCAAGCTGCGGCAAGACCGGGCCGCCGGCCGGGCACCCTCCCTACGCTCCGGGCACATGAAGGATGATCAAGCCCTGCGTGTCCACGAACGCCTCGCGGCCCGGCCCGAGTTGCGCCCCGTCGCCTTCGGTGAGGGCCGCCGCTTCGCTCTGTGGGACCTCGCCTCGCTCGCCGAGGGTGCTCTCGGCGAGTGCCTCGACCCGGATTCGCTCACCGTGGCGAGTGAGAAGCGGTGGCGTGTGCGGCTGGGGACGGCTGGACGGGAGGGCACCCGGTACGACGAGTTCCGCAGGAGGTACTGGGTCTGCCCGCCGGACAGCCGACGCGGGCCCGTGGGAACCGTGGCCGTCGACACCTGGCCCATGGGGGCGGGTGCGCTGCGCGTCACCTCGCTCTACGTCCATCCGGTCGCCCGGCGGAAGGGGATCGCCTCGGCCGTGCTGGACGCGGTGTACGCGGACTGCCGCGCCGAAGGGCTGCACGGGTTCCGCCTGGACACGTACTGGACCTGGCAGAAGACCGTCCGCTACTACCTCGCCCGGGGGTTGTGGGTCACCTCGTGGAAGCACGCACTGGGTCTCGCCCGGTTGTCGTACCTGCCGCGGTACGAAGTGCGAGAAGACGCAGATGAGTTGACGTTCCTGGTGGCCGTCGCGGAGGGCACGACGGTCCCTCTGCTCGTGACGGGGCACACCGACGGACGGCTGCGCTTGCGGGAAACCGAGCAGTACCGAAGCCTGACCGAGGAACGCCACGCCCTGCGCATGTACGCTCGCTCGACTCTGGCCCTGCATCTGGCCGTGCGGGGGCGGCCGTTGGTGCGGGGTGAGGAGGAGTGGGACCGCGCGCACTGGTCGAGTGACATCGGTGAGCCGGAGGGGCTCGCGTACAAGATCGGGGTCTTCGAGCAGGTGGCGCGGGAGGACGGCTGGCGGGTGGAGAGCCCCTGCCCGCCGGCGCCCGTCACGCCTCCCAAAGATCCCGGTGCCGGTGCCGGGTCGGCGGATGGTCCAGGTCCTCGGCCCACCGCAGCAGCGCGCCCGTAGGCGCGGCGCGCAGGTGCCGGTGGGCGGAGGTGCGGAAGGCCTGGAGGGCGGCTCGGGCCCGCCGCTCGTACGGGCTGCTGTAGCGCTCGTTCATGGCGCGGGGGCGGGTGTACGAGGTGAAGTCCCGCACGACGAAGCCCGGTACGGGGCGGCGGCCCTCGCGCTCGGCTCGGATCGACTCCTCGTGGGAGTAGCGGAGTTCCGTGACGGTGTTGCCCGTCCAGGGGCCCGGCAGGCCGAGGGGCCAGTAGGCGGGCAGGGTGCGGTGCCGGCTCGGGACGTGGTGGGTGGTGCGTGACATGGCGGACCTCCTGGGCCCACCGGAATCTCCGGTGCGGCGCTAAGCGCTCCGCTGGATGTGCGGCGACGTGTCGGCGTTCGTCTGCGGCGCCGTCGTGGCTGGTCGCGCAGTTCCCCGCGCCCCTTAGCGGCGCTGCCGTACCGCAGCCGACTTCACCGGGTCCGCTTAGAAGTCCGCCGCCGTGAAACGTCCCAGGTGTTTGTCGTGCATGGCGGAAGGCTGGCAGCTGACGGGGGGCGCTGTCGACTGGTTATCCACAGGCCGAGCCAGTGCGTTGTCCACAGGCGGGGGCGGTCTCGGGCGGTTGTCAGTGGGACGCGCTTCAATGGGATCTGTCGTCACAGAGCGTGATGTCGGGCCGTGGCCGTTGGGCTGTGGCGTGTCACGGGGGAGGTCGCGATGGTGGGGCGTGGGGAGCACGAGGAGGACGGGCGTCGGTATGTCTCGCTGGCCGGGCTGCGGATGCGGGGTTGGACGACCGGGGACTTGGTGCACCGGCTGCTCGGGCCACCGGACCGGTTGAGCATCGATCCGCGCGTCCGCACCGCACCCGCGGTCCGCCTGTACCGGGTGGAGCGGGTCGAGGCGGCCGAGCGGAGCCACGAGTTCCGGCAGCGGGCCGAGGCCCTGGAGCGGATCCGGACCGAGCCAATCGACGTCCCCCGGCTGGATCCGGGCAAGTTGGCGCTGCGGGCGGTCGGTCATCGTGCGCGGGAGGAACTGCGGCAGGGGCGGACGGGCGACGAGGTGTGCACCGGCAGGCCGAGGGACCGTGTGTCGAGGGACCGCGCGTCGCTCGACCCCTGGAAGGTCGGCTATCTGCGAGAACGGGTGAGCAGTGCGTACGACCTTCTCCTCGCCGCCCCTACCCGGCCCGGAAACCCGGACCAGGCGGCGCACGGCCTTCTCCAGCAGCGCATCTGCGACGCCATCGCCGAGGCGTATCCCGCTCTGGCGGAGGAGTGCGCGAGACAGGCGGCGGGGCCGGGAGCCGAGGAGGGCGGCGACGTCGCCGCCGGCACTGCTACCAGGGAGGGAGAGCCCCACACGAAAATCGGATGCGGCCAGGGACCGCGGCTTGGATGATCGCGAGGCTGAACATATGCCGCCCATCCTGCAACCTGTCACCCCATCACCCCCTATCCCACCCTCCCTCACCCCGCCTCTGGAGCCCCCGTGATCCAGCGCGTCACCACCCCCGCCCTCTTCCCGCCGCCGACCTACTCCCACGCCTCCGTGGTGGAGGCCGGCACGAAGCTCGCGTTTCTCGCGGGGTCCGTGCCGCTCGATGCCGAGGGAAAGCTCGTCGGTGAGGGGGATCCCGTGCGGCAGGCCGAGCAGGTGATCGCGAATCTGGAGGAGCAACTGCGGGCGGTCGGGAGCGACTTGGCGCATGTTCTGTCGACGGACGTGTATGTGGTGAGCAGTGAGACGTCGGTGCTCTCCGCGGTGTGGGAGGTCGTGGAAGCGTCCGGGCTCAGCACCGGTCCGCACTCATCGACGCTGATCGGGGTGGCCTGTCTCGGGTACTCCGGCCAGCTGGTGGAGATAACGGCCACCGCGGTCGTCCCCGAGGCGACGGCCCCTGAGCAGGACCCCCGCTCATGACCTCAAACGACCCCACCATCAGCCTCCGCCGCGCCACCGCCCCCGACGCCGCCGCCGTGGCCGACGTGTGGCTGCGTTCCTTCGACGCCGCGCTGCCGACCGTCGTGCGGCCCCGGTCCGACGACGAGGTCCGGGACTACTTCCGGGAGGTGGTCGTGCCGTTGCGGGAGACATGGGTGGCGGACGCGGTGGGCGGGGGCGGGATCACCGGCAGGATCGTGGGGGTGATGGTGCTGAACGGTGAGTTGCTCTCGCAGCTCTATCTCGACCCCGACTGGCGAGGACGGGGCATCGGGGACCGGTTCGTCACCCTCGCCAAGGAGCGCAGTCCGGGAGGCCTGCACCTATGGACCTTCCAGGTCAACAAGCCGGCCCACCGCTTCTACGAGCGGCACGGCTTCGTCGCCGTCGAGCACACGGACGGCAGCGGGAACGAGGAGCGGGAGCCGGACGTGCGGTACGTCTGGCAGCCCTGAGGCGCCCCCTCAGCGGCGGGCGTTGCGCGCCAGCCCCAACGCGTACGCGGGCCACCAGCGCCCCGCCGCCGGCCCGCCCCGGCACAGGCCGTCGGACTCCCCCGGCCGCTTGATCCACAGGTACGCGTCCAGGCGGGGGTTCCCCGTACGCGTCGTCGGCGGCTCGCCCAGCGCTCGGCCGGGTGGGTTGCACCAGGAGTCGGTGCCGGCGTAGGGGCCGTTGCCGTTGCGGCTGGTGTCGATGACGTAGTGCTTGCCGCCGAGGTAGTTCGAGAGCTGGTCGCCGTATGTGGAACTGGCTTGGTCGGTCTGGAAGTTGGAGACGTTGAGGGCGACGCCGTCGGCCCGGGCGACGCCCGCGGTGCGCAGGGCGGCGACCAGGTTCCAGGGCTGCGGGATCCAGCCGGAGTTGCCGGCGTCGAGGTACACCCGGGTGTGCGGGCGGCGCTTGATGCGGTCGACGGCGTAGGCGAGCAGGGCGTAGCGGTCCTTCGCCACGACTCGGGTGCAGCCGGCCACCACCTGGGCGACGGCGTCCGGTTCGACGATGACGTAGGCGCCCCGGTTGCCGAGGGCGGTGGCGAACTCGTCGATCCAGGCGCGGTAGGAGGCGGCACTCGAGGCACCGCCGCTCGAGTACTGGCCGCAGTCGCGGTTGGGGATGTAGTAGGCGACCAGTACGGCGATCCGCCCGGCCTGCTCGGCGGCGAGGGTCCGGGCGCGAACGACGGGGCCCGGGTTCGGTCCGTTCAGCCACTCGGCCTGGGGGCGGTCGGCGATGCGGTCCATCAGCGTGGCGTCGGCGGTCCGGCCCGCCCGCCGCCACTCCGCCGCCTGCTGAGCTGCCCGTGAGTCGGGGTCGGTCCAGAAGGGCTCGGCCACGTCGCCCGAGGCGCCGGCGCAGCAGAGACCGACGAGGAGAGCGGTGAGGAACATCCGGGACACGGGTCCGGTTCTGGCTCCTGGCGTCGGGGGCAACAAGGGGCGACTCCGTTCCCGCCGCGAGGCGACTCGTCCTCACGGGAGTCTGCGGCCACCCCCCCTTTCACACTGGGGGCGCCACTGGACAGGTCGCGCCAGGATCACCCCGACGGAGGCTTCGAATGCGACCATGCGACCGCCCCTGGATGCCCCTAGGTGCCCCTAGGTGCCTGACTATCAACCTCGCTGCATCCCGCCTAAAGGGGCGCGGCGGGGCTGTGACATCAGCGGCTCCGCCGCGGGGCGCGAGCAACCACAACGCACCCGCAGCAGCAGCCGCAGCCACAGCCACAGCCACAGACACAGCCGCACAGACACCCGTCACGCGTCGCCCGTCGCCCGTCGCCCGTCGCCCGTCGCCCGTCGCCCGTCGCCCGTCGCCCGTCGCCCGTCGCCCGTCGCCCCTAACCCCCTCACCCCACCGAAGGTCTCCCCCAAACCCGCCCCTTGGGCAACGGCCCCGCAAACCCGCCCACCTTGCTCGTCCGCAACCCCAACCCCACCAGCCCCTCCGCCAGCTTCACCGCCGCTCCCACCCCGTCGACCACCGGCATCCCCAGCTTCTCCCCCACCACCCGCTGCAACCCCGTCATCCCGGCACACCCCAGCACCAGCACCTCGGCACCGGCCTGACGGGCCCGTTCCGCCGCCGCGAGGAAGGCCGCCTCCGTGCGCCCGGCGTCGCCGAGTTCCAGCACGCTCAGCCCCGTACCGACGACGGCGGCGCAGTTCCGGCCCACCCCGGCCAGCTCAAGGCTGTCCTCGATCTGGCCGCAGGACCGCTCCAGCGTGGTGACGACGCCGTACCGGCGCCCGAGCAGACAGGCGAGATGGGCGGCCGCCTCGGTGATGTCGACGACGGGGACGTCCAGCAGCTCCCGGACGCCTTCCCGCCCGTGCTCGCCGAAGCCGGCCATGACGACGGCGTCGTACGCGGGACCTTCGTAGGTACGCAGGAGGTCGATGACCGCGGCCGCCGAGAGGTAGCTGTCGAGCCAGCCCTCGGCCGACTCGGGTCCCCACTCGGGCGTCAGTCCGGTCACGGCGGTGCCCGGGCCTGCGGCGGCCCGGGCACCTCGTACGATCTCCTCGGTCATCTCCTGCGTGGTGTTGCAGTTGGTGACGACGATCCGCACTCCGGTCAAGCCTCCACAGCCGCTCGGTCGTTCCGGCACAGGACCGCGTACAGGCCGGCCGCGAGGGCCGTTCCGATGAACCAGGAGTACGGGGCCACGTCGCTGAACGTCTTGACGAGCGCGAGCACGCCCGCGACGGCGGCCGCCGGGAGGAACGCCCACAGGGCCTTGGGGTTGACGCCCTTGCGGTAGTAGTACCGGGAGCCCGGGGTGGCGTCGAAGAGTTCGTCGACGTCGACGCGGCCCTTCTTGACCCAGTAGTAGTCGAGCATGATCACGCCGAACAGCGGGCCGAGGAAGGCGCCGAGGCCGCCGAGGAAGTAGTTGACGACGGTCGGGTTGGAGAAGAGGTTCCACGGCGTCACAAGCAGCGCCGCGACGGTGCTGATCATGCCGCCGACCTTGAACGTGATCTTCTGCGGCCAGACGTTCGCCAGATCGTACGCAGGGGAGACGAAGTTGGCGACGATGTTGACGCCCATGGTGGCAATGGCGAAGGTCAGCGCGCCCAGCACCATCACCCAGGTGTTGCCGACCTTGGCGACCAGCTCCGCCGGGTCGGTGATGGCCTCGCCCCACACCTCCAGCGAGCCCGCGGTGACGATCACGGAAACGACCACGAAGGCCGTGGAGTTGATGGGCAGGCCCCAGAAGTTGCCGCGGCGGACGGTCTTGTAGTCCGGCGCGAAGCGGGAGAAGTCGCAGAAGTTGAGCATCAGGGTGCCGTACGTGGCGAGGATCAGCCCGATCGCGCCGAACCACTGCCGCCACTGCTCGCCCACCGAGACCGGGTGCGGGGTGGAGGTGAGGGAGATGCTCCAGTCGGCCTTCGCCAGCACCCACACCGCCAGCGCGATCATGACCACCCAGATCGCGGGTCCGCAGAAGTCCTGGAACTTCCGTACGGACTCCATGCCCTGACTGATGATCAGTGCCTGGATCAGCCACAGCGACACGAAGGAGACCCAGCCCAGCGCGTCCAGGCCGAGGAAGGAGCTGTGCGTCCAGGACTCCAGGCCGGGCCAGGCGGCCAGCAGCATCACGTTCACCGCGACGGAGGCCAGATAGGTCTGGATGCCGTACCACATGATGGCGATGACGGCCCGGATGAGGGCCGGGATGTTCGCGCCCCACACGCCGAAGCTGATGCGGCTGACGACCGGGAAGGGCACCCCGTGGCGCTGGCCGATCTTCCCCATCCAGTTCATGCCGATGTAGATCAGCACGAAGCCGACGAGCAGCGAGGTGAACACCTGCCACACGTTCATGCCGAGGACGAGCAGGCCCGCCGCGAAGGTGTAGTTGCCGAGGTTGTGGACGTCGGACATCCACATGGCGAAGAGGTCGAAGACCTTCCAGTTCCGCTTCTCGGCGGGTGCGAGGTCTTCGTTGGTGAGCCGGGGGTCGGGGACGAACGCTGGCGCGCCGGTGACTTCGGCGCGGTCGGCGAGGGACACGGGGCCTCCAGGGACGGGGACGGAGGAGGAGGGTGGTGGCCGCTTGGTGAACCAGGTTTGGTATACCAAACTGCGGTCATAGTCCTCCCGTCAAGCGTTCCGGCCGATGTCGCGTTCGTTAACGCTCCGTAAATCACCTCCGGAGTCGGCGAAGATGGCTCCATGAGCTCCACGACGAAGATCGAACCCCTGGGCGCCGTCCGCGAGCGCGTCCTGGCCACCCTGCGGCAGGAGATCATCGCGGGCCGGCTCCGGCCGGGCGACCGACTGGTCGAACGGGAACTCGCCGAGCGTTTCGGGGTCTCCCGGGTACCGGTCCGCGAGGCGATCCGGGCACTGGTCACCGAGGGCTTCGTCCACTTCGAGACGCCCCGCCGCACGGTCGTACGCCGCCTGACCCCCCAGGACGTCAAGGAGCTCTTCGAACTGCGCGAGGCCCTGGAGGTCTACGCCGCCGCCCTCGCCGCCGCCCGCGCGACCCCGCACGACCTGGCCGAGGTCGAACAGCTCCTCGACCGGGCGGCCACCGCGACCGAGGCGGGCGACGCCGAGACGATCACGGACATCAACAGCCGGCTGCACGACCGCATCGTGGCGATGGCCCGCAACAGCCTCCTGATAGAGGCCCTCGAACCGGTCGCCGGCCGACTGCGCTGGATGACCCGCCGGAACGAGGAATGGCCCCAACTCCTCGTCGAACACCGGGAGTTGTACGAGGCCATCGCATCCGGCGACCCGGAACGCGCCCGCGCGCACGCCCTCGCCCACGTACGGACCAACTACGAGTCGACGGTACGGCAGCTGTTCGGCGAGGACGCCGAACTCACCTAGCCGAACTCACCTGACCGATGTGCCCCGCCGCCGGTCAATCGACCCCCGCCGCCGACCGCAGCACATCCCGCAGCATCTCCGGGGTCAACCGCCCCGTGAAGGTGTTCCGCTGACTGACGTGGAAGCACCCGAAGAGCTCGATCCCGTCGAGCGGCACCCGCACCCCGTGCCCGAACACGGGCCGCGGCCGGGGCACACCCCACCCCGCCTCCGCCAACGCGGGCAACGTGGCCTGCCACCCGAAGGCACCGAGCACGACGACGGACCGCAGGGTCGGCCGCAGCAACCGCAGCTCCTGGACGAGCCAGGGCCGACAGGTGTCCCGCTCCCCCGGAGTCGGCTTGTTGGCGGGCGGCGCGCAGTGCACGGGAGACGTGACGCGTACGCCGTGCAGTTCGAGCCCGTCGTCAAGGGCCACGGACGTCGGCTGCGAGGCGAGCCCGACGTCGTGCAACGCCTGATACAGCACGTCCCCGGAACGGTCGCCGGTGAACATCCGCCCGGTGCGGTTGCCTCCGTGCGCGGCCGGAGCGAGCCCGACGACCAGCATCCGGGCATCGGCGGGCCCGAACCCGGGCACCGGCCGCCCCCAGTACGTCTGGTCGGCGAAGGCCGCGCGCTTGGTACGGGCCACCTCCTCACGCCATTCGACCAGGCGGGGACAGGCACGGCAGCCCGCGATGCGCCGGTCGAGATCGTCGAGGGCGTCCATGGGACCACCGTACGACCTGACCGGCGGCCTGAGTCCCGGCCGGCGACAGCCGCCCGAACCGCAGGTACCGGGGTGTGCGGGACGGACTAAGGTCGGGGCATGGCTGCTGACGGCACTCACACCGACCCGAACGACCCGACCGGCACCGCTGTGACGGGCCCGGGGGCAGGCGTGCCCGACGCCGACACCGCTGGGGCCGACGCCTCCGGCACCGACCCGGCCGGCGCCGAGGCGAAGGCGACCGTGGATCCGAAGGTCGCCGCCGCGGTGGCCGCCGCCGAGGCCGCCGGACCCCAGCACGGGGAGACCGTCCGCGTCGACAGCTGGATCTGGTCCGTACGGCTGGTCAAGACCCGCTCCGCGGGCGGCGCCGCGTGCAAGGGCGGTCACGTACGCGTGAACGGTGACCGGGTCAAACCGGCCCACTCCCTCCGCGTCGGCGACGAGGTCCGCCTGGTCCACGAGGGCCGGGAACGGATCGTCGTCGTCAAGCGCCTCATCCGCAAGCGAGTCGGTGCCCCGGTGGCCACCCAGTGCTACGTCGACAACAGCCCCCCGCCCCCGCCCCGCGAGCACATCGCCCCCGCCGGCATCCGCGACCGCGGCACGGGCCGCCCCACCAAACGAGACCGACGGGACATGGAACGCCTGCGCGGAGTGGGCGGGCGCCCTGGGGCGCCTGGCTCAGGGGGTCGGTGACGCGAGCCGTCCGGACCAGCCAGCTGTCGATCGCCTTCCCTCCGAAACCCGCAGACACCCCACCGCACACACACGGCGACGACGTCCGGACCGGGCCCCGAGGCCCCTCCGAACGCCATCGCCCTGTGCGTCGTTCAGGCACGTCGCCGTACCAGTCCCAGCAGCCGCTCGTTCTGGCCGCGCCGAGCCCAGGCGATGAGGGCCAGCGGCACGATCAGGATGAGCGGTGTCGCCGCGTTCTCCCCGTCGAAGTAGGAGAGCTGGACGACGAACGCGCCCACCATCAGCGCGCTCAGTGCCATCGCGGCCACCGACTGGAGCACCGGGATCAACAGTGCGACGGCACCGGCCAGTTCGAGTGCGCCGATGGTGTACATCCCCGCGTTGCCCCAGCCCATCTCCGCGAAGCCCTCGGAGGCCGAGGGGTGGGCGATCAGCTTGGGCAGCGCACTGGCGAACGCGTAGAACAGGGCGAGCACGACCTGGAGGGTGCGCAGGGCGATCCGGGCCCGGCGGCCACGCGCGGTCGCGGACTCGGCGACGACGATGCCGGAGCCGGAGGTTCCGGACTGAGCGGTGACGGTGGTGACGGGGACGGTGGTCTCGGACATCGGGGTCTCCTGTGGGAAGCGGTCCGTTGTGCTGTCACAGAGGTAGACCGACGCCCACTCGAAAACTCATCGCTGCCCAGCGCCCCGTTCCCTTCCCGGCCCTAACGCCCGCCCACCGGCACCGCCCTCACCCAAGTCCCGTCCTCCGTCAGATACTTGTCCACCCTCAGCCCCGCCTCCCCCAACGCCTCCTCGAACTGTTCCTCCGTCAGCGGCCGTGCCAGGAACGTCTGGGTCCACACCGCGTCCGGGAACTCGTACTCCGCGTGCACCGAGTTCACCCCGTCCCCGACCGGCTCCGCCGACACCATCCGTACGGTGAAACCGGCGGCGTCCACCCGTTCGCGCGGCAGGTTGGTGTGGTAGTCCGCGCCCTCCCGCTGGATCAGCACACACCCCTCCTCGGAGACGTGCCGCGCACACGCCCGCAGCATTCCGCGCCGCACCTCCACGTCCCCGGCGTGCACCAGGAACGACGCGAGCATCACCACGTCGAATGTCTCGCCCAGGTCCAGCCCTTCGACCGGGGCGCATATCGTGCGCGCCCCGCGGACGCGTTCCAGCATCTGCGGGGACTCGTCCACCGCCGTGACCGTGAAGCCCCGTTCCAGGAGCGGGTGCGTCACCCGCCCGACACCGCAGCCCAGTTCCAGGACGTGCGCGCCCGCCGGCACGGCCGCGGCGATGATGTCCGGCTCGTTCCCCACCGTCAGCCGCGCGTACAGCTCCACCGCGCAGCCGTCGGGAGTGATCGCCCCGGGCCCGGTCCCCTCGTACCCCTCACGCATCTTCATCTCCATGCCCGTCCAACGGGCCACCAGCGCAGGGCCGTTCCCCCATCGAACGTCTTCACCCGTACGAGTTACAGCGGCAGCCATCCGCGCCCGATGTACCAGTGCCCTCCCGCCCGCAGCCGGTCTCCGATCGCCCGCTCCAGCGTCGTGCGCCGCGGCAGACCCGCCACCGGCAGCTCCGGGTCTCCGAACACGAACTGGACGGGTTCCGTGTCGGCGGGCTCGGTGTCCTGGCGGGCGATCCGGAACCGTTCCTGGAACCGGACGATGTTGGAGTCGGCGGGCAGGTGCTGCTTCAACTGCGGGTCCAGGAGCCAGGAGTGGCACATCGCCGTCCGGTACTCCTCCGCGGGGTAGTGCTCCGCGAAGAACGCGCGGGCCAGCGCCAGCGAACGGTCGCAGGCCGCCGGTGACAGCGGGCCGAGGAACTCGGGGATGTGGATGTCCAGGCACGGCGTGCCCTCGGCCGCGTTCATCCCGGCCGTTGCGAACGTCGAGGCCGCCCGCCGCCAGAGGTTCGCCCGCTGGAACTGGAGCCGCCCCAACTGGTACAGCTCACCGCGGAAGTGGAGCGTGAGCCATTGCGGGGACCGCACTCCGCAGGTGCCGTAGCGCCTGCGGTGGAGGGCCATGTGCCGCCCGAGGTCGGCGAGGGTGCGTCGGGAGATGTCGGCGGGGATGCCGTGAGCGTGGTGGTACGCGCGCGTGTGCGGCAGCGTCGCGACCAGTACGTACGCGGCGAAGCAGGCGGCCAGCGGGGCCGGGGCCTCGGTGACCCGCTCGCGCAGCTGGAGTCCGTCGCCGTACTCGACGATCTTCCCCATGTCGCGCACCAGTTCCGCGACGCACTCCTCCAGGAGCCGCATCGCCCCGGTGTCGGCCGTCAGCGTCGGCAGGAGGCCGATCAGTTCGTTGATGTCCTCGTGCGGTACGGCGAGGTCCAGCAGCACCTCGGCGAGCTCGTCGGCGTCCGGAAGCACACGGCCCTCCCCCTGTTCGCCCGCTCTGGGTGAACCTCGCACCGAAGGGTACGTTGCAAGGAGGAGCCGTGATCCCGATGCGTACGGGCAGTGAGCCGACGACCGCGCGCAGTGCACTGCGGGCGCGCTTCTGGCTGAGTGTGTGGGGGCTGGTCTGGGCGGTTTTCGGCACGGCCGCGTTCGCCCTCGCGGGCCGCACCGGCTGGGCCATCGCCTGCGGGGTGCTGTGGCTGGTGATCACGGTCGATCTGACGCTGATCCTCCGGCACATCCGCCAGGGCCCGCACTACCAGCCGGGCCCGGACATCCCGCCGTACCGCCCACCGGAGAACCGTTAGCCGCCCGGCCGGCCGGCCCTCAGGACTCGAACCGCGCCGCCCGCAGATACTGCGGGTTCGGGTCCAGCGCGGCCGCCAGCCGGAAGTGGCGCTTGGCCTCGTCGGGGCGCGCCTGTCGCTCATAGGTGCGGGCGAGCGCGAAGTGGGCGAAGGCGTTGTCCGGCTCGCGCTCCAGGACGATGGTGAACTCCAGCTCGGCGGGACGCAGTTGCGCGGCCGCGAAGAAGGCACGTGCGCGCAGCAGCCGGGCGGCGGTGTTCTCGGGGTGCGCGGCGATGACGGAGTCGAGCAGCTTCACCGCGCCCCGCGGATCCCGTGCGGCGAGCAGATGCTCGGCGGCACGGAAGTCGATGACATGCGTCTCCGGAGTACGTCCGGTGGAACCGCTGGTCTCGGGCACGGCAGAGTCCTTCCCTCACTGGAAGGGTTCAACGCCCGGACGGGGGGCCGCTATTCCTGCGACGACTGCGCCACCTGGGCCGCGTGGGCTCTTCGTACGAGTTCGGCCCATACGTCCGCGACGCGTCGTCGCAGGTCGTCCAGGGGTACGTCGTTGTCGATGACGATGTCGGCGATCTCCCGGCGCTTCTCGCGGGTCGCCTGGGCGGCCATCCGCGCGCGGGCGTCCTCCTCGGTCATGCCGCGCAGGCGCACGAGCCGGTCGAGCTGGGTCTCGGGGCTCGCGTCGACGACGACCACGACGTCGTAGAGGGGCGCGAGGCTGTTCTCGGCGAGGAGCGGGACGTCGTGGATCACGACGGCGTCGTCCGCGGCCGCCGATTCCAGCTCGCGGGAGCGGGCGCCGACGAGCGGGTGCACGATCGAGTTGAGCACGGCGAGCCTGTCGGGGTCGGCGAAGACGATCGAGCCCAGCTTCGGCCGGTCCAGGCTGCCGTCGGCGGCGAGGACGTCTGGGCCGAAGGCCTCGACGATCGCCGTCAGCCCCGGCGTACCGGGTTCGACGACCTCGCGCGCGATACGGTCCGCGTCGATCAGCACGGCCCCGCTCTCCACGAGCAGCCGTGACACCTCGCTCTTGCCGGCGCCGATCCCACCGGTCAGGCCCACTTTCAGCATGCGGGAAAGCTTAGGACCCGCCACTGACAACGCACCCCGCGGAGGGCGCCCCGCCACTGGCGGCGCACCCCGCGAAGCCCGTCAGCCGTCGCCTTCCCGCTCCGCCAGGAACTTCTCGAACTCCCGCCCGATCTCGTCCGCCGAGGGGATGTCCACCGGCTCGGCGAGCATGTTCCCCCGGGTCTCGGCGCCCGCGGCCGCGTCGTACTGGTGTTCAAGGCCCTGGACGAGGGCCACGAGGTCCTCGTCGCCCTCCTGGATCTGGCGGTCGATCTCGGTCTGCGTGCGGTGCGCCTCGGTGCGCAGGGCGTGCGCGATGCCCGGCAGGACCAGGCCGGTGCCGGAGGTGATGGCCTCCAGGACGGTCAGCGCCGCGTCCGGGTACGGAGAGCGGGCGATGTAGTGCGGGACGTGCGCGGCGACGCCCAGTACGTCGTGTCCTGCCTCCATGAGGCGGTACTCGACGAGCGCCTCGGCGCTGCCGGGGACCTGCGCCTCGTCGAAGGGGCTGCGGTGGCCCGGGACGAGGTCGTTGCGGTTGCCGTGCGGGGTGAGGCCGACGGGGCGGGTGTGCGGGACGCCCATCGGGATGCCGTGGAAGTTCACGGACAGGCGGACGCCGAGCCGCTCCACGATCTGCTGGACGGCGGCGGCGAAGCGCTCCCACTCCACGTCCGGCTCGGGCCCGGACAGCAGCAGGAAGGGCGCTCCGGTGGTGTCCTGGACGAGCCGCACGTCGATGGTGGGCTCCTCGTACTCCGTCCACCGGTCGCGCTTGAAGGTCAGCAGCGGGCGGCGGGCGCGGTAGTCCACGAGCCGGTCGTGGTCGAACCGGGCGACGACCTGGTGGGGCAGCGAGTCGAGCAGCCGGTCGACGATCTGGTCGCCGGTCTCGCCCGCGTCGATGTATCCGTCGAAGTGGTAGAGCATGACAAGGCCTGCCGACTCCTGGGCGAGCGCCATGTCGACGACGTCCAGGCCCTTCGGCTCCCATGCGTACAAACCCTGCGGATCAAGCACAGTGACCGCTCCTCCTCGTGTTCGTACTGCACAACGCGCCCCGGGACGTGGGCATTCCCGCCCACGCCCCTGATCAGCCACGTCTTACGGGGTTCTCATGTGCCGCTCCACCGCGTCACGAGGCGAGCACGCGCGCGTGGAGGGCTGTCACGGCCTTGCGGGCCGAGGTGAACGCGCCGTGCTGCCAGGCGTCGGTGTAGCTGAGCCAGTCGCCGGCGAACGAGACGCGGCCGGCGGGTTCGTTCAGCGGCTGGTAGCGGGTGTCGTCGGGACCGCCCGGGGTGTTGTGCCAGGCGGCCTCCAGATGCGGTGTCTGACGCCAGTGGTGGGAGAAGGAGGAGACGAGTTCGCTGCGGTACTTCTCGCCGTAGATCTTCACGCCCGCGGCCACCGCCCGCGCCTCGCGCTGCCGGGGGCTGAGCTTGGCGTACGTGTCCGCGTCGCCGCCGTAGTTGTAGTAGCCGATGAGGATGCCCCGCTCGCCGTGGAAGCCGTACGACGGGTGCCAGATGTGGGTGATGTCCTGGTCGGTCTCGGTGATGCCGCCGTAGATGCGGTGGTCGAGCTCCCACCAGCGGGAGCGGTACTCCAGGCCGATCTTGGCGGCGGAGGACGGGGTGATGGCCTCCAGTGCGGACTGCACTCCGGAGCCGAGGTTGTGCGGGATCTTGGCGAGGATGTTCGGCGGGAGCGCGGCGATGCAGTAGTCGGCGTCGACGGCCTTCCTGCGGCCGCCCTGGGTGTAGGTGACGGTGACGCCGCTCCCGGTGTCGGTGATTTTCGTGACCGCCGCCCCTGTACGTACCCGGTGGGCGCCGACCGCACGCGTGAGCGCCTTGGGTATCTGGTCCATGCCGCCCACGGGCTGGAACATCAGCATGGCCTGGTCGAAGCCGAACTCGAAGGAGAAGTACCGTCCGACACCGCTGGCGAAGACATCGGAGGCGCTCGGCACGTCCCCGAGCAGCACGCCGGGCGTCCCCGCGGCGGCCGGTACGGTCGTGTAGCCGCGCCGCTCGCCGCCCTCGTACGCCAGGGTGTCGCCGAGCTCGCCCCAGTCCTTGAGGAACTCGACGAGCCGCTCCTGGTCGTCGGCCGTCAACTCCTGGTCGAGGGCGCCCTTGTCGGTGGCCTTGGCGAGCAACTCCGAGACATAGCCGTAGACATCGGCCTTCGCGGTCCGGTAGCGCATCGGCTTCGTCATCCCGGCCGACTCGTTGTACAGGTACGCGTCCGCGTTGACGTTGGTGAACACCTCGATGGGCACGCCGAGTTCACGGCAGTAGTCGAGGGTGACCATCCACTGCGGGATCCGGGCGGGCCCGGCGTTCATGTAGTGCCCGTCGGCGAAACGGGCGGTCTGCGTGTTGCCGTACAGGTCGGTCGTGGTGTCCCCGCCGCGTACGGTGAAGTTGCGTCCGCCGGTGCGGTCCCTGGCCTCCAGGACCGTACAGTCATAGCCCGCTTTCCCGAGTTCGTACGCGGCGGTCAGCCCGGCGATGCCGCCTCCGACGATGACGACCTTCGCGGCGCCGCGTCCGGTGAGCGTGAAGTCGCTCGTGCTGAGCGCCCGGAAGGGCTGTTCGGCGGCTTGTGCGGTGGGTGCGAGCCCGAGGGCGCCCATGGTGGCGAACATGGTTCCCGCGCCGCCGGTGAGGCCCACGTTGCGCAGGAACGCGCGTCGGCTCTGAGTGTGTGCCATGAGTTCGGCTCCCCTTTTCCGATCTTGAATGACCGGGGAAGCGTCCCAACGACCCGTTACGGCACAGGGGTTACTCGTGTATCCCACACGTTTCTGCGTGAGCACATGGCTGAGGGCCCGTACCTCGAAAGGTACGGGCCCTCAGTTATGAGCTAGTGCTCAGTGAGCGATCAGCTCTGGCCGCCGGCCAGCTTCTCGCGCAGAGCGGCAAGCGCCTCGTCCGAAGCAAGGGCACCGGAGGTGTCCGCACCCTCGGAGGAGTACGAGCCGCCACCGCCCGCGGCCGGAGCCGCACCCGCGGCGTCGCCACCCTCGGCAGCGGCAGCGGCGTCGGCCTCGCGGCTCTTGATGACCTGCTGCTGGTGCTGCTCGAAGCGGGACTGCGCCTCGGCGTACTGGTTCTCCCACACCTCACGCTGGGACTCGAAGCCCTCGAGCCAGTCGTTGGTCTCGGGGTCGAAGCCCTCGGGGTAGATGTAGTTGCCCTGGTCGTCGTAGGACGCGGCCATGCCGTACAGGGTCGGGTCGAACTCGACCGAGGCCGGGTCGGCACCGAAGGACTCGTTGGCCTGCTTCAGCGAGAGGCTGATGCGACGACGCTCGAGGTCGATGTCGATGACCTTGACGAAGATCTCGTCGTTGACCTGGACGACCTGCTCCGGGATCTCCACGTGGCGCTCGGCCAGCTCGGAGATGTGGACCAGACCCTCGATGCCCTCGTCCACGCGGACGAACGCACCGAACGGAACCAGCTTGGTGACCTTACCCGGGACGACCTGACCGATC
This sequence comes from Streptomyces sp. NPDC046909, assembly GCF_040644695.1. Taxonomy (NCBI): domain Bacteria; kingdom Bacillati; phylum Actinomycetota; class Actinomycetes; order Kitasatosporales; family Streptomycetaceae; genus Streptomyces; species Streptomyces sp. NPDC046909. Next base: position 142,841 of record NZ_JBEYXC010000011.1, read on the forward strand.
TGGTGGGTCCGGGCGAACTGCTGCCACGGGTCCTCCTGCGTCGCCTTCAGCGACAGGGAGACACGCTCGCGGTCCATGTCGACGTCGAGGACCTCGACGGTGACTTCCTGGCCGACCTCGACAACCTCGGACGGGTGGTCGATGTGCTTCCAGGACAGCTCGGAGACGTGCACCAGACCGTCGACGCCACCCAGGTCCACGAAGGCACCGAAGTTGACGATCGAGGAGACGACGCCGGAGCGGACCTGACCCTTCTGGAGGGTGGTGAGGAACGTCTGGCGGACCTCGGACTGGGTCTGCTCCAGCCAGGCACGGCGAGACAGGACCACGTTGTTGCGGTTCTTGTCCAGCTCGATGATCTTCGCCTCGAGCTCCTTGCCCACGTAGGGCTGGAGGTCGCGGACACGGCGCATCTCGACCAGGGAGGCCGGGAGGAAGCCGCGGAGGCCGATGTCGAGGATGAGACCACCCTTGACGACCTCGATGACGGTACCGGTGACGATGCCGTCCTCTTCCTTGATCTTCTCGATCGTGCCCCAGGCACGCTCGTACTGAGCGCGCTTCTTGGACAGGATGAGACGGCCTTCCTTGTCCTCCTTCTGGAGAACGAGGGCCTCGATCTCATCGCCCACGGCGACGACCTCGTTGGGGTCGACGTCGTGCTTGATGGAGAGCTCGCGGCTCGGGATAACGCCTTCGGTCTTGTAACCGATGTCGAGCAGGACCTCGTCCCGGTCGACCTTCACGATGACGCCGTCGACGATGTCGCCGTCGTTGAAGTACTTGATCGTCTCGTCGATCGCGGCGAGGAAGGCTTCCTCGTTACCGATGTCGTTGACCGCAACCTGCGGGGTGGTGGCGGTGGTCTCGGTGCTGCTCGTCATGTGGGAAAGGGCTCCGGTTACGGACAGAAAGTCGTAGGTACTGCTACGCCGGGAGCCCGTATCGCTCTGAAGAAGCCAGACAGCCAGGGAAGCGCCAGACCAGAAAAAATCCGATGACGCCTCGAAAACCGAGGGGACATACAACAGATGCGAGCGCAGCCTGCTACGTCTGAGGTGCGCAGGCCCGCAGCGCAACTTGTAGCATACGGGGGCAGCCGGACAGGGTCAATGCGCGAAGGCGCACACCCGGGGCGGATCGCCGCATACCCGGCACAAAACCTGTCTCACGAGGCCACGCAGGCCCGATGGCGCCCCTTTCGTGACGGCCGCCGCGACAGGTTGGACGGAAGAGTACGACGAGGGAGCCGATCATCCAAGAGCCCAAATCGCCCGCGCCGCTGTCACAGCCCGACGACGAGCCGGAAGCGGTCCGCCGTGAGGCGAACGTCACGGAGAGCTCCCGGGCCAACCGGGGGTGGTGGGACCGCAACGCGGACGAGTACCAGGTCGAGCACGGCACGTTCCTCGGCGACGACCGCTTCGTATGGGGACCCGAGGGCCTGGACGAGATCGAGGCCGAGCTGCTCGGTCCGCCGGAGGAGCTGAAGGGCAAGGACGTCCTGGAGATCGGCGCCGGCGCGGCCCAGTGCTCGCGCTGGCTGGCCGCGCAGGGCGCCCGCCCGGTCGCCCTCGACATCTCGCACCGCCAGCTCCAGCACGCGCTGCGCATCGGCGGAACGTTCCCCCTCGTCTGCGCCGACGCCGGCGCCCTCCCCTTCGCGGACGCCTCCTTCGACCTGGCGTGCTCGGCGTACGGGGCGCTGCCCTTCGTCGCGGACCCGGTGCTGGTGCTGTCGGAGGTGCGCCGGGTGCTGCGCCCCGGCGGCCGTTTCGTGTTCTCGGTGACCCACCCGATCCGCTGGGCCTTCCCGGACGAGCCCGGCCCGGAAGGGCTGAGTGTCTCGGCCTCGTACTTCGACCGCACGCCCTACGTCGAGCAGGACGAGAACGGCCGCGCGGTGTACGTCGAGCACCACCGGACCGTCGGCGACCGCGTCCGGGACATCGTCGCGGCGGACCTGCGCCTGGTGGACCTGGTGGAGCCGGAGTGGCCGTCCTGGAACACCTCGGAGTGGGGCGGCTGGTCCCCGCTGCGCGGGAATCTGATCCCGGGCTCGGCGATCTTCGTGTGCGTACGAGACTGAGCGTGTGATCCGTTACGACGCCCTGGACGCCCTTCCGGTACGCGGTGCCCTGCCCGCCCTGACCGACGCCCTGGAGGCGCACGGCACCGCCGTCCTCGTCGCGCCGCCCGGAACCGGCAAGACCACCCTGGTGCCGCTGGCGCTGGCGGGTCTCCTGGACTCCGGCGCTCCCGCGCGGAGGGTCGTCGTCGCGGAACCGCGCCGTATCGCCGCCCGGGCCGCCGCCCGGCGGATGGCGTGGCTGCTGGGCGAGAAGCCCGGCGACAACGTCGGGTACACCGTGCGCGGGGAACGGGTCGTCGGGCGGCACACACGCGTGGAGGTCGTCACGACGGGTGTGCTGCTGCAACGCCTCCAACGCGACCAGGAGCTCGCGGGCGTCGACGCGGTGATCCTCGACGAGTGCCACGAACGCCACCTGGACGCGGACACGACGGCGGCCTTCCTGTGGGACGTACGGCAGGCCCTGCGGCCGGAGCTGCGGCTGGTGGCCGCGTCGGCGACCACCGACGCGGAGGGCTGGGCCCGGCTGCTCGGCGGGGCGCCGGTCGTGGCGGCGGCGGGCGTCTCGCATCCCGTGGAGGTCGTGTGGGCGCCGCCCCTACGGCCCGTGCGGCCGCCGCACGGGATGCGGGTGGATCCGGCGCTGCTGACGCATGTGGCGTCGGTGGTGCGGCGGGTGCTGGCCGAGCGGGACGGGGACGTGCTGTGTTTCCTGCCGGGTGTCGGCGAGATCGCGCGCGTCGCCGGGCAGCTCGGCGATCTCGGCGGGACCGAGGTGCTCCAGGTGCACGGGCGGGCTCCGGCGGCCGTGCAGGACGCGGTACTGGCACCCGGGAAGCGGCGCCGGGTGGTCCTGGCGACTTCGGTGGCCGAGTCCTCCCTGACGGTGCCCGGGGTGCGGGTCGTCGTGGACTCGGGGCTCGCGCGGGAGCCGCGCGTCGACCACGCGCGCGGGCTGAGCGCGCTGGCGACGGTACGGGCCTCACGCGCGGCCGGCCGGCAGCGCGCGGGACGGGCCGGGCGGGAGGCGCCGGGCGCGGTGTACCGCTGCTGGGCGGAGGCCGAGGACGCCCGTCTGCCGCTCTTCCCGGCCCCGGAGATCAAGGTGGCCGACCTGACGGCGTTCGCCCTCCAGACGGCCTGCTGGGGCGACCCTGACGCCTCCGGGCTGGCGCTGCTGGATCCCCCGCCGGGCGGCGCCATGGCCGCCGCGCGGAGCGTCCTGTCGGCGGTCGGCGCGGTGGACGCCGGCGGCCGGGCCACGGAGCGGGGCGTACGGCTGGCCCGCCTCGGCCTGCATCCACGGCTCGGCCGGGCCCTGCTCGACGCGGGGGCCTCACGTGAGGTGGCCGAGGTGGTGGCGCTGCTCAGCGAGGAACCGCCGCGGGAGTACGGCGATGACCTGGCGGCCGCGGTGCGCACGGCCCGGCGCGGCGGCGACGCCTACGCGGGACGGTGGCGCACGGAGGTACGCCGGTTGCAGGCCCTCGTGTCCGAGCCGGGCTCCTCTCCTTCTGTCACGGACGACGCCCTCGCCGGGCTCGTCGCCGCGCTCGCCTTCCCCGAGCGGGTCGCCAAGGCGGACGGCGGTTCCTATCTGATGGTGTCCGGGACGCGTGCCGAGGTCCGGGAGGGCACCGGGCTGCGCGGGGCGCCCTGGATCGCTGTCGCTGTCGCGGACCGGCCCGTCGGGAAGGGGCACGCGCGTGTGCAGCTCGGTGCGGCCGTCGACGAGGAGACCGCGCGGCGGGCCGCCGGGGCGCTGCTCGACACGCGGGACGAGGTCCACTGGGCCGACGGGGACGTCGTGGCGCGGCGCGTGGAGCGGCTGGGGGCGATCGAACTGGCGGTGCGCCCGCTCAAGAACCCGGACCCCGCCCTCGTACGGGAGGCGCTTCTCGAAGGGCTGCGGCAGGACGGGCTGGGGCTGCTCAGGTGGTCGCCCGAGGCGGGCGTACTGCGGCAGCGGCTCGCCTTCCTGCGGCTGCGTCTCGGGGAGCCGTGGCCGGACGTGTCCGACGAGGCGCTCCACGCGCGCGTGGACGAGTGGCTGGAGCCGGAGCTCGGCAGGGCCCGGCGGAAGGGCGACCTTGCGCGGATCGACGCCGGGGAGGCGCTCGCGCGGTTGTTGCCGTGGGCCTCGGGGGAGGCCGCGCGGCTCGACGAACTCGCGCCGGAGCGGATGACCGTACCGAGTGGGTCCAGAATCCGGATCGACTACGCGAACCCCGAACAGCCCGTGCTCGCCGTGAAGTTGCAGGAGATGTTCGGGCTGCACGAGTCGCCGCGGGTCGCGGGGGTCCCGTTGCTCGTCCATCTCCTGTCCCCCGCCGGGCGTCCGGCGGCCGTCACCGCCGATCTCGCGTCCTTCTGGAAGGACGGCTACAAGGGGGTGCGGGCGGAGTTGCGCGGGCGGTATCCGAAGCATCCGTGGCCCGAGGACCCGGCGGGCGCCGAGCCGACGCGGTACACGAACGCGCGGCTCAGGCGGTGACCGGTTCGGGGGCGGAGTCCGTGGCGGGTTCCGGTTCGTCCGGGCGGCGGCCCCGGGCCTCCAGGTAGAGCGAGAGGGCCAGCAGGAGGACGCCGAGGCCCGCGAAGCCCCAGGGCAGGTACGAGGTCATCAGGAGCACCAGGGTGCGGTTGGACTTGACCAGGTCGACGGTGTGCTCGATGTAGTCCTCGCGCATCTTCACATGGCCGGCGAAGGCGGTGACCTTGTCGCGGTCGCCGAGGAGGGTGCCGCCGCGCAGTTCCTCCTTGTGGATCTCCTCGCCGTAGACGGGGGCGCCGGTGACGGGTTCGACCCAGAACTTGCGGACCGTGGTGTACCAGCGGGTCGTGCCGGTCTTTTCGAGCTGCTCGGGGGTGATGCCCGCTATGGGCAGCTTCTTGGGCCACTTGACCTGGGTCCAGGGGATGGTCTGCTCGAAGTAGTAGACCTCCAGGCCGCGGAAGTTCTGGGTGCCCTTGTAGTGGATGGGGGACGAGGTGCGGGTCTGGGCGTCGAAGTACTCGTAGTCCCGTTTCTCGGTCAGGAAAGGCCACTTGAATTCGAGGCCCTCGCGCTTGACCGGGTCGCCGTCGACCATCTCGCCGGTGGCGTGGACCGGTTCCTGGGTGTGGGCGTCGAAGATGTACCGCTCGGGGATGTAGGCGACCTGCTGTCCGTCGGGGCCCTGCGCATAGGAGAGGCCGTCCCAGACGACGACGTCCCGGCCGAGTGTCTTCTCGATCTCCTCGGAGGCCTCTACGTTGCCTTTGAGGGTCTGCACGATGGTGACCTTGGAGACCTTCTTGACCTGCATGGAGTTGTCCATGAGGGTCGCGTCCTTCGCCTCCAGGACCATGTCCTGGTACTGGCCGGCCGGGATCTTGGCCAGGCGCGGGAAGGCGTACCAGCGCAGCAGTGGGGACAGTGCCGCGAAGAACACGGCGAGGGCGAGCAGGATCAGGCTGGCCTTGCGGCGCATCTCGGCCTCCCTCCCGGGCGGTTACGGGTGTGACGGCACCGTCGTCAGCAGCGGCTTCGGGGACGTCTTGCCGGCCGGCGACCCCATCGCGGTGATCGTGAAGACCAGGGCGAGCGCGACGGCGAGGCCGATCGCGGCGGCGATCAGGGCACGCATACGGGCCTCCCGACGGACTGGAACTGATAGGTCGTCAGATCCGGCACCGTAGCAACGGGAGGGCGAGATGAGAACACGTCGCACACGACGACGGCGCCCCTCCCGGCGGGGGGCGCCGTCATGGCCGTACGAAAGGAACGAGCCGCTACGCGCTCGGGCTGGCCGACGGGCTCGGGGACTCCGTGGACTCGGTGGCCGCGGCCACAGTCAGTTCGACGGTCAGGGTCGCGCCGCCGGAGGTGTTGATGCGGAGCAGGAAGGTGCCGGTGGTGTCGTCCGAGTACAGCTTCGGCAGCTTGAGCAGGCCGTCGGCGTCCGTCTCCAGGCCGGTGAGGGTGCGTACGGTCTTGCCGTCCGCGTCCTTGAAGTAGGGGCCCTTGGTGTTCTGGGTGGCGTCGTCCGCCGAGGTGATCAGGGTGGCGGTGGCCGCGACTCCGTCGGCGACGGCGCCGCCGTAGGTCGCCTTCACCTCGACCTGGTCGGCGAACTCGCCGCCCGGGGTGCAGGTCAGGGCGGTGTCGCTGGTGCGGACGAGGGTGTCGGCGACGCGTTCGGTGACGGTCGCCGCGTAGTCGAGGCCGGTGACCGCACGGCCCACGACGGTGGTGCGGACGGTGAACTCGCCCGTCTTCTCGCCCGCCGTCAGGACAGGGGCGACGGCCACGCCGGAGCTGTCGGTGATCACCGTGGCGACGCTCTCGCCGCCCGTGAAGGTGGCGTCGGTGTCGCCGACGATCGTGAAGCGGATGCGGACCTTGCCGACGGCCTTGCCGGCGGAGGTCTCCGCGCGCGTGCTGATCCTCTTGGTGAAGGCGTCGCCGGCCTGCGCGGTGAGCTTGGCGGTGCCCGCGTCCTCCAGGTGGTCCACCGTGTCGGTGGGGGTGGGCGTCGGGGTCGGCGTGCTGGGCGTCGACGGGGTGCTCGGGGTGGCGGGAGTGCTGGGCGTCGCCGGCGTGGTCGGCGTGGCAGGTGTCGACGGCTCCGTGGGCGACGGCGAGGGGCTCGCGCCGCTGTCGTCGTCGCTGCGGTTGCCGGGGAGGCTGCCGGTGCCGTCCGGGATCTCGTGGGTGCCCTTGCGGTAGTACTCCAGCCACGACAGGACGGTGTTCAGGTAGTCCTGCGAGTTGTTGTAGCTGAGGATCGCGCTGTTGAGGTCGGACTGGGTGGAGAGGTCCCAGCCGTAGCGGCACAGGTAGTGGCCGGCTGCGAGCGCCGCGTCGTAGATGTTGTTGGGGTCCTTCTGGCCGTCGCCGTTGCCGTCGCGGCCGGCCCACTCCCAGGTGGAGGGGATGAACTGCATGGGGCCGACGGCCCGGTCGTAGACGGTGTCCCCGTCGTACGCGCCGCCGTCGGTGTCGCTGATGTTCGCGAAGCCGACGCCGTTCAGCTTGGGGCCGAGGATCCTGCCGATGGTGTTGCCGTCCGCGTCGACACGGCCGCCGCGAGCCTGACCGGACTCGACCTTGCCTATCGCGGCGAGGAGTTCCCAGGGCAGATTGCAGCCGGGCTTGGACTCCTGGAGCGCGGATGCGGCCTTCTTGTACGCGTCGAGGACGGTCGCGGGTATCCCGGCCTCGGCCGAGCCCGTGGCGGCGGGGGTGCTGCCCGTGGTCGGTGCGGGGTTCGGGCTGTTGAGCGGCGGGAGGTCCGTGTAGTACGGCGAGTTGCCGGTCGCTCCGCCGTCGTCGCCGGTCGCGTCGGGTGAGGGCTGGGCGTCGGCGGTGGTCGATCTGCCGCTCTCGTCGACCGTCACGCCGGGCGCCTGGGACGCGGACAGTGCCGCGACCGCAGCCGCGGCGACGGTGGTGGCCACCGCTCCCTTGCGCAGCCTCCTGCCGAATTGCGCCGACATAAAGTGAACCCCTCCCGTGGACGCCCGAGCGTCCGTCTCCGTACGACGTGCTCGTCATGGTGTGACGATCGACCCGTGGTGCGGGTTGCCCCCGTGGAGCTATTCAGTGCCGCGTTCTTCTGTTCGACCGCACCCCCGGCGCGGTGACCCAGGCGACCCTACGACAACTTGCTTTCCTCGGGCACCCTCCCCCATAGCCCTAAAAGCATGGGAGGTGCCCCCAGTGCCCGGTTTTCACCGATTGGCCATACTGGGCCGTCCGACCACACCGAATCCGGGGGCCTTCTTGCCGTTCACGCTGAGCCACGCAGCCGCTGTACTGCCCGCTTTACGCACCGACGGCACCGGCCGGGGACGACTGGTCCCGGCGGTGCTGGTGGCGGGTTCCTTCGCTCCCGACATGACCTATTTCGCGGCGAGTGTGCTGTCCGGGGCGATGGAGTTCGGGGAGTTCACCCACTCCTTCGCGGGCGTCTTCACCGTCGATGTGCTCGTGGCGTGGGCGCTGGTCGGGTTGTGGTTGCTGGTGCGTGAACCGTTGGTGGCGTTGGTTCCGATGAAGGGGCAGGGACGGGTCGGGGCGCTGACGCGGTGCGGGGCGGCACGTGAGCGTTTTGGGCCGTCGCTGGTGGTGCGGTGGTATGTGTCGGCGGCGCTGGGGGCGTTGACGCATGTCGTGTGGGACGCGTTCACGCATTTCGACCGGTGGGGGATGCGGTTGTTCCCCGTGCTGGGCGAGACGATCGCGGGCTCGCCGCTGTACTGGTATCTGCAGTACGGCGGTTCGGCGGTGGCCGCGGTCGTGATCGCCGGGTTCCTGGTGTACGCGCTGCGGCGGGCGCCCGCTGTGGCGGCGACGGGGGTGCCCGCGCTGTCCCGGGGCGACCGGTGGTGGGCCGGTGTGCTGATCGGCGGGTGTGCGCTGGTGGGGGCGGTGGAGCGGGCCTCGCGGTGGTGGGACTACTGGGGGTCCACCGCGAAGCCGTTCGAGCTGATCGCGCCGCTGTGCTTCGGGGCGGGCGCCGGGCTCGTGCTGGGGGTGCTGGTGTACGCCGTGGGGGTCAGGGTGCGGCGTCCGGTTCCGGTGCGGGGCCCTGGCCGGGAGCTGAGCCGTCGAGACGGTCGGTGACGGTGCCTGCGGTGGCGGTCGCGGTCGCCATGAACACGGTGACCGTCCGGATCTGGCGGGAGCGGGGCAGAACCGTCAGGAGAAGGGCGAGGTAGCTGCGGGCCTGGTCTAAGGCGAGGCGCCAGTTTCTGCGGGTGAGGCGGTGGCGGAGGCCTGTTGTCCTGGTGCGCAGTGCTGTTGCCAGGGCGGTGGCGTCGGTCAGGGTGGCCAGGTGGTCGGTCGGGATGCGGGCCGTGCTGGCCGTTGCCGCGAAGGGTGGGACCGACGGGGGTGGGGTGGACGTGGTCGCATCGGTGGTCGCCTGCGCCGGAGCCGTCTGGCGGTGGAGCGTGCGTATACCCATGTCGGCATCTTTACGGGCGGGGAGGTGGGGGGCGTGTTGTCGGGGACCACGTGGGTGACGGGGGTGTGGTTCTCGCCCCCGCCGCCCCTACCCGTCCCATCCCCCAGGGGGCTGCGCCCCCTTCGACCCCCCGCGGGAGGTGGGGGCGGGGAGGGTTCGTGGGCAGGTGCGGGTGCGTGGGGGCTGGTCGCGCAGTTCCCCGCGCCCCTAGGTCGGCTTCCCGTGCCGGCAGCTTCGAGCAGCCCGGTGTTCTCCGAACTGCACCGTCCGCCCCGCCCGACCACTCCCGCCCAGCGCCCCAAGCCCCCGCCCCACCGCCGGAGGCTAGTGCGCCGCCGATTCCCAGTCCGGGCCCACTCCCACCGACACGTCCAGCGGCGCCCGGAGGTGGACCGCGTTCGCCATCTCCCGGCGGACGAGTTCCTCGACCTGGGTCCTCTCCCCCGGGGCGATCTCCAGGACGATTTCGTCGTGGACCTGGAGGAGCATGCGGGAGGCGAGGCGGGCGTCCGTCAGGGCCTTGTCGACGTTGAGCATGGCGATCTTGACGATGTCGGCTGCCGTGCCCTGGATGGGGGCGTTGAGGGCCATGCGTTCGGCGGCCTCGCGGCGCTGGCGGTTGTCGCTGTTGAGGTCGGGGAGGTAGCGGCGGCGGCCGAAGAGGGTGGCCGTGTAGCCGGTGGCCCTCGCCTCGTCGACCGCGCGGCGCAGATAGTCCCGGACGCCGCCGAAGCGCTCGAAGTACGTGTCCATGAGGGCACGTGCCTCGCCCGCGTCGATGTTCAGCTGCTGGGACAGGCCGAAGGCGGACAGGCCGTACGCCAGGCCGTACGACATGGCCTTGATCTTGCGGCGCATCTCGGCGTCGACGTCCGCGCGGTCGACCGCGAACACCTGGGAGGCGACCGTGGTGTGGAGGTCCTCGCCGGAGGTGAAGGCCTCGATGAGGCCCTCGTCCTCGGAGAGGTGGGCCATGACGCGGAGTTCGATCTGGCTGTAGTCCGCGGTCATCAATGATTCGAAGCCCTCGCCCACCACGAAGCCCCGGCGGATCGCCCGGCCCTCGTCCGTGCGGACCGGGATGTTCTGGAGGTTCGGGTCGGTGGAGGACAGGCGGCCGGTCGCCGCCACCGTCTGGTTGAAGGTGGTGTGGATACGGCCGTCCGCCGCGACCGTCTTGATCAGGCCCTCCACGGTCACGCGGAGCTTGGCCTGCTCGCGGTGGCGGAGCATGATCACCGGGAGTTCGTTGTCGGTCTGGGTCGCCAGCCAGGCCAGGGCGTCGGCGTCCGTGGTGTAGCCGGTCTTGGTCTTCTTCGTCCTGGGCAGGCCCAGTTCGCCGAAGAGGACCTCCTGGAGCTGCTTGGGCGAGCCCAGGTTGAACTCGTGCCCGGCGGCGGCGTGTGCTTCCTTCACCGCCTGCTGCACGGCGCCCGCGAACATCTGCTCCATGGCCTCCAGGTGGGCCCGGTCGGCGGCGATGCCGTGCCGCTCCATGCGGGCCAGCAGGATGGAGGTGGGCAGTTCCATGTCGCGCAGGAGGTCCGCGGCGCCGACCTCCTGGAGGCGGGCCTCGAAGGCCTCGCCGAGGTCGAGGATGGCGCGGGCCTGGACCATGAGGGCCTCGGCCTCGGCGCCGTCGTCCGCGCCGAAGGCGAGCTGGCCGTCGGCCGCGGCGGCGGGTGCCAGTTCCCGGTGCAGATACTCCAGGGACAGGGCGTCCAGGTCGAAGGAACGGCGGCCCGGCTTGACGAGGTAGGCGGCGAGGGCGGTGTCCATGGCGACGCCGGCGATGCTCCAGCCGTGCTCGGCGAAGACCCGCATCGCGCCCTTGGCGTTGTGGAAGACCTTGGGCTTGCCGGCGTCGGCCAGCCAGGCGGCGAGCGCCGTCTCGTCGGACTCGTCGAGTTCCGTCGGGTCGAGCCAGGCCGCGGCTCCCCCGGCCGCCGCGAGGGCGATCTCGGCGACCGAGCCGGTGCCCAGCGCCCAGGTGTCGACGGTGGCGACGCCGAGGGTGCCGGTGGCGTGCTCGGTGAGCCAGGCGGCCAGCTCGCCGGTGCCGAGCACGGTGCCGTCGAGGTCCACCCCGGCGGTCGCGGCCGGGGCCGGCTCGGCCTCCTCGGCACCCGGGTCGACCGCGAGCAGGCGCTCGCGCAGGGACGGGTTCCTGATCTCCAGGGTGTCGAGGATCATGGCGAGGGTCTTGCGGTCGTACGGGGCGCGCTCCAGGTCGGCGACCGTCTTGGGGAGCTCGACGGTGCGGACCATCTCGGTGAGGCGGCGGTTGAGCTTGACCGCCTCCAGGTGGTCGCGGAGGTTCTGACCGGCCTTGCCCTTGACCTCGTCGACGCGCTCGACGAGGTCCGCGAAGGAACCGAACTGGTTGATCCACTTCGCGGCGGTCTTCTCGCCGACGCCGGGGATGCCGGGGAGGTTGTCGGACGGGTCGCCGCGCAGGGCCGCGAAGTCGGGGTACTGGGCGGGGGTGAGGCCGTACTTCTCGAACACCTTCTCCGGGGTGAACCGGGTCAGCTCCGAGACGCCCTTCGTCGGGTAGAGCACGGTGGTGTGCTCGCTGACGAGCTGGAAGGAGTCCCGGTCGCCGGTGACGATGAGGACGTCGAAGCCCTCGGCCTCGGCCTGGGTGGCGAGCGTGGCGATGATGTCGTCGGCCTCGAAGCCGTCGACCGCGAACCGCGAGACGTGCATCGCGTCGAGGACCTCGCCGATCAGCTCGACCTGGCCCTTGAACTCGTCCGGGGTCTTGGAGCGGTTGGCCTTGTACTCCGTGAACTCCTCGGAGCGCCAGGTCTTGCGGGAGACGTCGAAGGCGACCGCGAAGTGGGTCGGCGCCTCGTCGCGCAGGGTGTTGGCCAGCATCGAGGCGAAGCCGTAGATCGCGTTGGTCGGCTGGCCCGTCGCGGTCGTGAAGTTCTCCGCGGGCAGCGCGAAGAACGCGCGGTACGCCAGCGAGTGCCCGTCCATGAGCATCAGGCGCGGACGGGTGCCGCCGGGGCTGTTGTCGGTCTTCTTCGCTGCTGTCTCTGCCACGTCCCCGATCCTGCCACGAGCCACTGACAGTCGGACCACACCGCCGACACCCGCCCGACACCCGCCGCGACGCCACCCCTCCCACCCAGTTGCCCCTTCCGCAACTATTGCTTGATACGCAACCATGGCCGATGTCCCGCACCCGCTCCGGCCACCTCGGTTGTCGGCGTTGCGTGCGAGGATCGGAGACGTACCTCACATGTGCACGCGAAGGAGAACGCCGCGATGGCCACCAAGCCGCCCAAGGGCGATCCGGTTCAGGACGCCCCCCAGGTCGCCGAGCCGAAGCACGCGGCGGCCGGACTGCCCGCCATCGGGCACACCCTGCGGATCGCACAGCAGCAGATGGGCGTCAAGCGCACCGCGCTCACCCTGCTGCGGGTCAACCAGAAGGACGGCTTCGACTGTCCCGGCTGCGCCTGGCCGGAGCCGGAGCACCGGCACAAGGCGGAGTTCTGCGAGAACGGCGCCAAGGCGGTCGCCGAGGAGGCCACCCTGCGCCGGGTCACCCCGGAGTTCTTCGCCGCGCACCCCGTCACCGACCTCGCCACCCGCAGCGGCTACTGGCTGGGACAGCAGGGGCGGCTCACCCACCCCATGTACCTCCCCGAGGGCGGCACCCACTACGAGCCGGTGAGCTGGGAGCGCGCCTTCGACATCGTCGCCGAGGAGATCGCCGCGCTCAACTCCCCCGACGAGGCCCTCTTCTACACCTCGGGCCGCACCAGCAACGAGGCCGCCTTCCTCTACCAGCTGTTCGCGCGCGAGCTCGGCACCAACAACCTGCCGGACTGCTCCAACATGTGCCACGAGTCCTCGGGTTCGGCGCTCGTCGAGACCATCGGCATCGGCAAGGGCAGCGTCCTGCTCGAAGACCTCTACAAGGCCGACCTGATCATCGTCGCGGGCCAGAACCCCGGCACCAACCACCCGCGCATGCTCTCCGCCCTGGAGAAGGCCAAGGCGAACGGCGCGAAGGTCATCAGCGTCAACCCGCTGCCCGAGGCGGGCCTGGAGCGGTTCAAGAACCCGCAGACCCCGCAGGGCATGCTCAAGGGCGCCGCCCTCACCGACCTGTTCCTCCAGATCCGCATCGGCGGCGACCAGGCCCTCTTCCGCCTCCTCAACAAGCTGATCCTGGAGACCGAGGGCGCCGTCGACCAGGCCTTCATCGACGAACACACCCACGGCTTCGAGGAGTTCGCCGAGGCCGCCCGCGCCGCCGACTGGGACGAGACGCTCACCGCGACCGGCCTCACGCGCGCGGAGATCGAGGAAGCCCTCGCCATGGTGCTCGCCTCGCAGCGCACCATCGTCTGCTGGGCCATGGGCCTCACCCAGCACAAGCACGCCGTGCCGACCATCCGCGAGGTCGTCAACTTCCTCCTCCTGCGCGGCGACATCGGCCGCCCGGGCGCCGGCGTCTGCCCGGTCCGCGGCCACTCCAACGTGCAGGGCGACCGCACCATGGGCATCTTCGAACGCCCCGCCCCCGCCTTCCTCGACGCCCTGGAGAAGGAGTTCGGCTTCGCGCCCCCGCGCGAGCACGGCTACGACGTCGTAGGGGCCATCCAGGCGCTGCGCGACGGCGAGGCGAAGCTCTTCTTCGCCATGGGCGGCAACTTCGTCTCCGCCTCCCCCGACACCGAGGTCACCGAGGCGGCCATGCGGCGCGCGCGGCTGACCGTGCACGTGTCGACGAAGCTGAACCGCTCGCACGCGGTCACGGGCGCGCGTGCCCTGATCCTGCCCACCCTCGGCCGCACCGAGCGCGATCTCCAGGGCAGCGGCGAGCAGTTCGTGACCGTCGAGGACTCCATGGGCATGGTCCACGCCTCCCGCGGCCGCCTGGAACCGGCGAGCACTCACCTGCTCTCCGAGCCCGCCATCGTGGCCCGCCTGGCACGCCGCGTGCTGGGCGACGAGTCCCGTACGCCGTGGGAGGAGTTCGAGAAGGACTACGCCACCATCCGCGACCGCATCGCGCGCGTGATCCCCGGCTTCGAGGACTTCAACGCGCGCGTGACTGATTCTGCTGGTCGCCCTGGAGGCTTCACCCTCCCGCACGCCCCGCGCGACGAGCGCCGCTTCCCCACCGCCACCGGCAAGGCCAACTTCACCGCCGCGCCCGTGGAGTTCCCCGAACTGCCCGAGGGACGGCTGCTGCTCCAGACGCTGCGCTCGCACGACCAGTACAACACCACCATCTACGGCCTCGACGACCGCTACCGGGGCATCACAAACGGCCGCCGGGTCGTCCTCGTCAACCCCGAGGACGCCCAGCGCCTGAAGCTCGCCGACGGCTCCTACGTGGACCTCGTCAGCGAGTGGAAGGACGGCGTCGAGCGGCGGGCACCCGGCTTCCGGGTCGTGCACTACCCGACCGCGCGCGGCTGCGCGGCCGCCTACTACCCGGAGACCAACGTCCTCGTCCCGCTGGACGCCACCGCCGACACCAGCAACACCCCGGCCAGCAAGTCCGTCGTCGTCCGTCTGGAACAATCGGCGACCGACTGAGCGTTTGCTCAGTCGAGTGATCCCGACGTGAGCGATCCCGACGAACGGAGCCGGGCCCCATGGGCGAGCAGCAGCACGTGAAGTTCCCGCAAGAGGTCATCGACGAGTACGCCGCGCTCGGCGTCGACCTGCCGGCCCTGTTCTCCGCGGGACACCTCGGCACACGCATGGGCGTGCAGATCGTCGAGGCGTCCTCGGACCGGGTCGTCGGGACCATGCCGGTCGAGGGCAACACCCAGCCGTACGGGCTGCTGCACGGCGGCGCCTCCGCGGTCCTCGCCGAGACCCTCGGCTCGGTCGGCTCGATGCTCCACGGCGGCAGCTCCAAGATCGCCGTCGGCGTCGACCTCAACTGCACCCACCACCGGGGCGCCCGCTCCGGCCTGGTGACCGGCGTGGCCACACCCGTGCACCGGGGGCGCTCGACGGCGACGTACGAGATCGTGATCAGCGACGAGGACGGGCGGCGCGTCTGCACCGCGCGGCTGACCTGTCTGCTGCGGGACGTCAACCCCGGCGACGGCGCGCACATAGCGGCGGCGGCCGGCTGACGGCACCCCGCCGCAAGCGACGACCTCTGGCCCCGCCCCTCCCCCAAGGCCTAGCGTCGGGACATGGGAACGGGAGGAGCCCACATGAGCGGTGTGGGGCCGGTCGAGCCGGGCGAGGGCACGGTGACCGGCGTGGGCCCCGCCGTGCCCGCCGGATCCCCCGTGACCGGCATAGGCCCCGTGGAGCCCGGTGAAGGCACCTGGGACGCCCTCGACGACCCGCTGCGCCCCCGGCGCCCCCGGGGGCGTCTCGCCGCGTCCTACGACCGGCACCGGCGCGCCACCCTCGCGACCGCGACCGCCGTCGGTGTGCTCGTGGGCGGCGGCTATCTGTACGCGACGCGTCCCGAGCCGCCGGCGCCGCCGCCTCCGCCGTATCCGTCCCAGGTGACGGACATGCACTTCCTGAGCCCGGAGGCCACGCCCGCGGGGGCGCCGCCCAGGAGCTTCAGCTTCGGGGTGGAACTCAGCGTGCTCGCCGGGCCGCCGGTGACCGTGACCAGGATTTCCCAGCCGTATGCCGGTCTGTCCGTGAAATCGACCCCAACGGCTCCATTCCGGACGACAGCGGGCGCAAGCCGCAAGATCGTTGTCACCATGCAGGTGACCCAATGCAGGAAAGTGCCATGGAACGCCGGGCTCCCTTTCCTTGACGTAACTCTACGTAATACGCGCGCAATAGAAGTCCACAGCTTCATCCTCGGACAGCGCTATGCGCAACAGCTCTCGGACGCCCTACAAGTCGCCTGCAGCAACAGTTTCGGGTAATTACCAAAACACCCGAGACACCTGAACAACCCCAGGGGAGTCCTGCGGGTTCTCACAATGCGGACAGGGCGAATCGGTCTGAATTCCGCTGTTCCACCCAGTCAGTACCGCTCTGCATTACGACGTGTCATAACAAGAGCGTCACAGCCTCCCCCAGACCCTCCTCCACGATCCCCGCACGCGCTTAGAGTCACGCCCAGTCACCGCGCCACTGGATTGTCTCGTCAGGCACCCGCGCAGCGACTCGGCCGCTTCCAGGGGGGAGCGCCGCGCCAGTGAAAGGACGAATCGTGCGTCAACGTTCGCTCATCACCATCACCGCCGCGCTGGCGGCGGGAGCACTCACCCTCACCGCCTGCGGCTCGCGCGACGATGACAGCAGCGGATCGGACTCCGGTGGCGGCACCAAGGTCGTCATCGGTGTCGACGCCCCTCTGACGGGCGACCTGTCCGCGCTGGGCCTCGGCATCAAGAACTCGGTCGACCTCGCTGCCAAGACGGCCAACAAGCAGAAGCTCGTCGACGGCGTCACCTTCTCGGTGGAAGCCCGCGACGACCAGGCACAGCCCTCCTCGGGCCAGGCCAACGCCGTCCAGTTCGTGTCCGACAAGTCCGTCTACGGCGTCGTCGGCCCGCTGAACTCCTCCGTCGCCGAGTCCATGCAGAAGGTCTTCGACGACGCCAAGCTCGTCGAGATCTCCCCGGCCAACACCGGCCCGGCCCTCACCCAGGGTGTCAACTGGCAGAAGGAGAAGGTCCGGGCGTACAAGTCGTACTTCCGCACCGCGACCACGGACGCCATCCAGGGCCCGTTCGCCGCGCAGTACGTCTTCAACGACGCCAAGAAGAAGAACGTCTTCGTCATCGACGACAAGAAGACCTACGGCGCCGGCCTCGCCGCCACCTTCACCGAAGAGTTCAAGAAGCTCGGCGGCAAGGTCGTCGGCACCGACCACATCGACCCGGACACCAAGGACTTCTCCGCGGTCGCCACCAAGGTCAAGAACTCCGGCGCCGACGTCGTCTACTACGGCGGCGAGTACCCGCAGGCCGGCCCGCTCAGCAAGCAGATCAAGGCCGCCGGTGCCAAGATCCCGCTCGTCGGCGGTGACGGCATCTACGACCCGACCTTCATCGAGCTGGCCGGCTCCGGCAGCACCGGTGACCTCGCCACCTCCGTCGGCGCCCCGGTCGAGACCCTCGACTCCGCCAAGCAGTTCGTCGCCGACTACAAGGCCGGCGGCTACAAGGAGGAGTACGCGGCGTACGGCGGTTACTCCTACGACGCCGCCTGGGCGATCATCCTGGCCGTGAAGAAGGTCGTCGAGGACAACGACGGCAAGCTCCCGTCCGACGCCCGCGCCAAGATCACCGCCGCCGTCCAGAACGTCTCCTTCGACGGTGTGACCGGCAAGGTCGCCTTCGACGAGTACGGTGACGCCACCAACAAGCAGCTCACCGTCTACGCCGTCGAGAACGGCGCCTGGAAGGCCGTCAAGTCCGGCACCTACACCGGCTGATCGAGAGCCCGCAGCACCACTGAAATGAGCCGCGCGGGGCGCTGTTCCACTGGCGCCCCGCGCGGAGTCACATCCGGTCACGGACTCACATCCGGTCACATTCGTCGAACATCCGAAACCCCGGAGGACATGCGGTGAACGAACTGCCGCAGCAGCTGGTCAACGGCCTGCTACTAGGAGCAATGTACGGGCTCGTCGCCATCGGCTACACAATGGTCTACGGCATCGTCCAGCTCATCAACTTCGCCCACGGCGAGATCTTCATGATCGGAGGGTTCGGCGCCCTCACGGTCTACCTGTACGTACTGCCCGACGGCACCACCATGTGGATCGCACTGCCACTCATGCTCGTCGGAGCCGTCATCGCCGCAGTCCTCGTCGCCGTCGGAGCGGAACGGTTCGCCTACCGCCCCCTGCGCACCGCCCCACGCCTGGCCCCCCTCATCACCGCCATCGGCCTCTCCCTCGCCCTCCAGCAGGCGGTATGGGCCTGGTACCCCGGCGCCAAGGAATCCATCAACTTCCCCGAGATTCCCGGCGGCCCCTTCGAGATCGGCAGCGTCACCATCCAGACCGGTGACATCTTCCTGTTCATCGCCGCCCCCATCAGCATGGCGATCCTCGCCTACTTCGTCATGAAGACCCGCACCGGCCGCGGCATGCAGGCCACCGCCCAGGACCCCGACACCGCCAAGCTCATGGGCATCAACACCGACCGCATCATCGTGGTCGCCTTCGCCCTCGGCGCCCTCTTCGCCGCCGTCGGAGCCGTCGCCTACGGCCTCAAGTACGGCCAGGTCCAGTTCCGCATGGGCTTCATCCTCGGCCTCAAGGCCTTCACCGCCGCAGTCCTCGGCGGCATCGGCAACATCTACGGCGCCATGCTCGGCGGCCTCGTCCTCGGCCTCGCCGAAACCATGGCCACCGCCTACATCGCCGACGTACCCGGCTTCGACCTGCTCGGCGGACAGTCCTGGGCCAACGTCTGGGCCTTCGTACTCCTCATCCTCGTACTCCTCGTCAGGCCACAAGGCCTGCTCGGCGAGCGCGTCGCGGACAGGGCGTGACCCCCATGACCACACAGACCACCGAAAACACCGGCGCCCCCGTCAACAAGGACAGCGCACCCAAGGCCCTCATCGGCCTCCCCGAGAACGTCGGACGCGCCCTCGCCACCGCGGGCGGCATCCTCGCCGTCGTCTCCACCTTCCTCGCCTGGACCTGGACCAGCGAATTCCCCGGCGACCTCACCTACTACGGCTACCCCGGCGGCCTCCAGGTCCTCGTCCTCATCGGCGGCGCCCTCACCGCCCTCTTCGGCCTCGCCTCCTACGGCGTCAAGGGCCTGCGCTGGATCGCCCCCGCCGGAGCCGACGGCGCCATCAAACTCGCCGCGACCGGCACCTTCGTCACCACCTGGTACACCGTCATCGCCATCAGCGCCCAGCTCGGCGGCGTCGTCAACCTCGAACCCGGCGGCTTCATCGCCGCCGCCGTCACCCTGGCCGCCTTCCTCGGCGCGTTCTCCCTCCCGTTCGAACGGCCCGAGGAAGAACTCATCGACGAGGACGCCACCCCCGGCGAGCGCATCGGCCACATCTGGCGCCACATCGTCGCCCTCCTGAAGTCCGCCGTCTTCACCCCCACCCCGGCACCGGCCCGCAAGCTCCCCGCCTACGCCGAGATCCTCGTCATCGTCGCCGCCATGGCCGTCGGCCTCATCGTCTTCACCTACGGCATCGGCACCGAGTACGACGAACTCTTCGTCGGCTTCCTCCTCACCGTCGGCTTCCTCTTCGCCGCCCTCTCCAAGGCCGGGCTCGTGGCCCGGGTCTCGGCGATCACCGGCAGACACAGCACCATCACCATGTTCGGCGCCTTCATCGCCGCCGCACTCTTCCCCTTCACCCAGTCCGACGACCAGTACGCGACCATCGGCGTCTACATCCTCATCTTCGCCACCGTCGCCCTCGGCCTGAACATCGTCGTCGGCCTCGCCGGCCTCCTCGACCTCGGATACGTCGCCTTCCTCGGCGTCGGCGCCTACACCGCGGCCATGGTCTCCGGCTCCCCCTCCTCCCCCTTCGACCTCCACCTGCCGTTCTGGATCTCCGCGCTCCTCGGCGCCGCCGTCGCCATGGTCTTCGGCGTCCTCATCGGCGCCCCCACCCTGCGCCTGCGCGGCGACTACCTCGCCATCGTGACGCTCGGCTTCGGTGAGATCTTCCGCATCACCGTCCTCAACATGGACGGCACCAGCGGACCCGACATCACCAACGGCTCCAACGGCATCTCCTCCATCCCGAACCTCGACATCCTCGGATTCGACTTCGGCCTGGAACACACCTTCCTCGGCTTCACCATCGGCCGATTCGCCAACTACTTCCTGCTGATGCTCCTCATCACCCTCATCGTCGTGGTGGTCTTCAAGCGCAGCAGCGACTCCCGCATCGGCCGCGCCTGGATCGCCATCCGCGAAGACGAGACCGCCGCCCTCGCCATGGGCATCAACGGCTTCCGCGTCAAGCTCATCGCGTTCGCCCTCGGCGCCTCCCTCGCCGGCCTCGCCGGCGCCGTACAGGCCCACGTCACCTACACCGTGACCCCCGAGCAGTACCAGTTCGCCCACGTGGTCCCGCCCAACTCCGCCTTCCTCCTCGCGGCCGTCGTCCTCGGCGGCATGGGCACCATCGCCGGCCCCCTCGTCGGCGCCGCACTGCTCTACCTCATCCCGGCCAAGCTCCAGTTCCTCGGCGACTACCAGCTCTTCGCCTTCGGACTCGCGCTCGTCCTCCTGATGCGCTTCCGCCCCGAGGGCCTCATCCCGAACCGGCGCCGCCAGCTCGAATTCCACGAAGAGGCCGAAGCGCCCGCAGTCCTCAGCAAGGCAGGGGCCTGACACATGACCACCGACACCACCACCGTCACCGGGACCACCGTCCTCGACGCCCGCGGCGTCACCATGCGCTTCGGCGGCCTCACCGCCGTACGCAACGTCGACCTCCAGGTCAACAGCGGCGAGATCGTCGGCCTCATCGGCCCCAACGGCGCCGGCAAGACGACGTTCTTCAACTGCCTGACGGGCCTCTACATCCCCACCGAAGGCGAAGTCCGCTACAAGGGCACCGTCCTCCCGCCCAAGTCCTTCAAGGTCACCGCCGCCGGCATCGCCCGCACCTTCCAGAACATCCGCCTGTTCGCCAACATGACGGTCCTGGAAAACGTCCTCGTCGGCCGCCACACGCGCACAAAGGAAGGCCTGTGGTCCGCACTCCTCCGCGGCCCCGGCTTCCACAAGGCCGAGAAGGCCTCCCGCGAACGCGCCATGGAACTCCTGGAGTTCGTAGGCCTCGCGAGCAAGGCCGAACACCTCGCCCGCAACCTCCCCTACGGCGAGCAGCGCAAGCTGGAGATCGCACGAGCGCTGGCCAGCGAGCCCGGCCTGCTGCTCCTGGACGAGCCGACGGCCGGCATGAACCCCCAGGAGACGCGGGCGACGGAGGAACTCGTCTTCGCCATCCGCGACAAGGGCATCGCCGTCCTCGTCATCGAGCACGACATGCGCTTCATCTTCAACCTCTGCGACCGCGTGGCCGTCCTGGTCCAGGGCGAGAAGCTCATCGAGGGCGACAGCGCCACCGTCCAGGGCGACGAACGCGTTATCGCCGCCTACCTCGGCGAACCCTTCGAGGGCACCCCGGGCGACGCCGAAGTCGCGGAGGTCGAGGCGGCCGAGGCACAGGCCACCACCACGACCGACGCCGCGCCCGGCAAGGAGAACGACCGATGACCGCACTGCTCGAAGTCGAGGACCTCCGGGTCGCCTACGGCAAGATCGAAGCCGTCAAGGGCATCTCGTTCAAGGTCGAGGCCGGCGAAGTCGTCACCCTCATCGGCACGAACGGCGCCGGCAAGACGACGACGCTGCGCACCCTGTCGGGACTCCTCAAGCCCGTCGGCGGCCAGATCAAATTCGGCGGCAAGTCGCTGAAGAAGGTCCCCGCCCACGACATCGTCTCGCTCGGCCTGGCCCACTCCCCCGAGGGGCGGCACATCTTCCCGCGCATGACGATCGAGGACAACCTGCGGCTGGGCGCGTTCCTGCGGAACGACAAGCCGGGCATCGAGAAGGACATCCAGCGGGCTTACGACCTCTTCCCGATCCTGGGAGAGCGTCGCAAGCAGGCCGCGGGCACCCTCTCGGGCGGTGAGCAGCAGATGCTCGCGATGGGCCGTGCGCTCATGTCCCAGCCGAAGCTGCTGATGCTCGACGAGCCGTCCATGGGCCTCTCGCCGATCATGATGCAGAAGATCATGGCGACGATCGCCGAGCTGAAGTCCCAGGGCACGACGATTCTGCTCGTGGAACAGAACGCCCAGGCGGCTCTGTCCCTGGCCGACCACGGCCATGTCATGGAGATCGGCAAGATCGTGCTCTCGGGTACCGGACAGGACCTGCTGCACGACGAGTCCGTACGGAAGGCGTACCTGGGCGAGGACTGAGTCCTGGCTCCGGCTGCCACTGTCGTACGACGAGGCCCGCGTCCCCAGCTGGGGACGCGGGCCTCGCGCATACGTACCCGGGGGTCAGCCCTTGCCGGCCTTCTTCTCGTCGGCGTCCTGGATGACCGCCTCCGCGACCTGCTGCATCGACATACGGCGGTCCATCGACGTCTTCTGGATCCAACGGAACGCGGCGGGCTCCGTCAGCCCGTACTCGGTCTGAAGGATCGACTTCGCGCGGTCGACGAGCTTGCGGGTCTCAAGACGCAGGGTCAGGTCCGCGACCTCCGCCTCCAGCTCCTTCAGCTCGGTGAACCGGGAGACGGCCATCTCGATCGCGGGCACGACGTCACTCTTGCTGAACGGCTTCACGAGGTACGCCATCGCACCGGCGTCCCTCGCACGCTCGACGAGGTCGCGCTGCGAGAAGGCGGTCAGCATGAGGACGGGGGCGATGCGCTCCTCGGCGATCTTCTCCGCCGCGGAGATCCCGTCGAGCTTCGGCATCTTCACGTCGAGGATCACGAGGTCCGGCTTGTGCTCGCGGGCGAGCTCGATGGCCTGCTCACCGTCACCGGCCTCGCCGACGACGTTGTAGCCCTCTTCCTCCAGCATCTCTTTGAGGTCGAGGCGAATCAGCGCCTCGTCCTCGGCGATGACGACACGGGTCGTCAGCGGAGGCACGTGCGACTTATCGTCGTCGGGCGCGTCTACGGGCTGGGGCGACTCGGGGGCGGTCACGGGGGCTCCTTGTTGCGGGCCGGGCAGGTTGTGCTGCTTATGCAGCCTACCTAGCAGCGGCGGCCTACGGTGACCCGGTATGCTTCCGACCAGTCACTCCCGCCGGGTTGATGGAAGGGTAGACATGATCGCCTCAAAAGCGATTGCCTGAAAGGGCGTGCGGGTTCGAATCCCGCACCCGGCACTCCTGATCCATAAGCGGATGTCCACGTTCTCGTGAACATCCGCTCTTTGCTGCGCTCGGTCGCGATCACTCACTCAGAGTAGTTCGCATGAACTTTCACGGTACTGAGGTTCGACAGCGGGCACTCACACTCCTGCGCGACGGCGTCCGTAACGCCGACGTGGCCCGCCAGTTCAACATCCCGGTCGGCACGATCGGTTACTGGAAACATGCGGATCGAGCCACCCGCGGCGAGTGCCCGGGACGCCAGCCACCGCCGTGCCCTCGATGCGACGGCGACCTCAACCGTCCGGCGTACTCCTACCTCCTCGGCCTCTACCTTGGCGACGGCCACATCATCCAGAACCGCGCGATGCGATCGCCCAGCCTGTCCATCACTTGCGCCGAGTCACACCCAGGGCTCATGGACGAGTGCGAGCACGCGATGCGCTCCGTCTTCCCTAACAACTCTGTCTGCCGAGTCCGCCGCAAAGGCTGCCGAGACCTGAAGCTGTACTCAATGCACCTGTGGTGCCTCTTCCCCCAGCACGGCCCCGGCAAGAAACACGAGCGCCTCATCGCCCTCGCCCCCTGGCAACAGGAAATCGTCAACGCACACCCCTGGGAATTCATCCGCGGCCTCATCCACTCCGACGGATGCCGCATCACCAACTGGACGACCCGCCTCGTCGCCGGTGAACGCAAGCGCTACGAATACCCCCGCTACTTCTTCAGCAACAAGTCCGACGACATCAGGAAGCTCTTCACCGACGCCCTCGACCTCGTCGGCGCCGAATGGACAACCCTCGCCCGCGGCAGCGACCCCTTCAACATCTCCATCGCCCGCAAAGCCTCAGTAGCCCTGATGGACACCCACGTAGGCCCCAAACACTGACCCCCGCAATATGACCCGTCACACCCCCGCACCCCCACCCCCTGGGACCTGCCCCAAATCCCGTCCGAACCGTTGACCACCCCAAACCCCGCCAGCGATGTTCGGCCCCATGACTCCCCTGAACCGACGAGGCCTCATCGCCGCGGCCGCCGGTGCCGCCGCCGCGGCAGTCGCTGTGAGCCCGGAATCCGCAGCCGCCCTGGGCCAGAGTGCCGAAGCAAGCGGAAACAGTGCGACGAATATCAATGAGCTGGACTTCTCGGACGATGCCGATTTCGTGGCGGCCGATCGAGGGTTCATCGCGGCATTGGCGCCGGGAGTCGTCAAGAACGCCGCCGGGAAAGTCGTATGGGACAACGACGCGTACGAGTTCCTCAAGGGCGACGCCCCAAAGACAGCCAATCCCAGTCTCTGGCGGCAGTCTCAACTCGCGCAGAAGCAGGGACTCTACAAAGTCACCGACCGGATCTATCAGATCCGTGGACTCGACCTCTCCAACATGACGATCGTCGAGGGCGACACCGGAATCATCGTCATTGACCCTCTCATCTCATCCGAGACCGCCGCCGCCGCGCTCAAGCTGTACCGCGACCACGTCGCCGACAAGGCCGTCACCGCGCTCATCTACACCCACCCCCACGTCGACCACTACGGCGGCTGCCGAGGCGTCCTCCCCGACGGTGCCGGCGATGTCCCGATCCTCGCGCCCGCGGGGTTCATGGAGCACGCCGTCTCCGAGAACGTCTTCGCCGGTACCGCCATGAGCCGCCGGTCCGTCTACATGTACGGCGCGCAGCTCCCGAAGAGCCGGACGGGGCAGATCGGGTGTGGGCTGGGGCAGAACATCTCCACCGGGACGATCGGGCTGCTCGAACCG
Organism: Streptomyces sp. NPDC046909; assembly: GCF_040644695.1. NCBI lineage: Bacteria > Bacillati > Actinomycetota > Actinomycetes > Kitasatosporales > Streptomycetaceae > Streptomyces > Streptomyces sp. NPDC046909. Next base: position 167,472 of record NZ_JBEYXC010000011.1, read on the forward strand.
ACGAAGTACGTGACCACGACCGGGCAGCGGGAGACTCTCGACGGTGTCGTCATCGAGTTCCAGATGACACCCGGTACCGAGGCCGCCGCTGAGATGAACTTCCTGTTCCCGGAGCTTCGTGCCGTCTGCATGGCCGAGAACGCGACGCACACGATGCACAACATCATCACCCTGCGCGGGGCCCAGGTCCGTGATGCCAAGCAGTGGGCGGCCTATCTCACCGAGTCGGTCTCGCTCTACGACGGTCAGGTCGACGTCGCGTTCGCGTCGCATCACTGGCCGACGTGGGGGAACGACAACATCGTCGGTCTGCTCGAAGCTCAGCGTGATCTGTACGCGTACATGCATGACCAGACCTTGCGCATGATCAATGCGGGGATGACGGGCCGTGAGATCGCCGAGGAGTTCCAGCTCCCGCCCGCCCTTGCCGAGGTGTGGGCGAATCGCGGGTACTACGGGTCCATCAGTCATAACGTCAAGGGCATCTATCAGCGGTACATGGGGTGGTTCGACGCCAACCCGGCTCATCTCTGGGAGCATCCGCCCGTCGCCGAGGCGAAGCGGTACGTCAAGGCGCTCGGCGGTATCGTCTCCGCGACCGCGAAAGCCCGTACCTTCATCCGCGATGGCGATCTACGGTTCGCCGCCACGCTCCTCAATCACTGCGTGTTCGCCGATCCGGAGCAGGAGAAGCCCAAGCAACTCCTGGCCCAGGTCTACGAGAAGCTGGCGTACGCCACTGAGAACGCCGTCTGGCGGAACTTCTATCTCACCGGTGCTATGGAGCTGCGGGAGGGCGTGAAGGCGCCGGAGACCACCTCCGACAGCGCCGACGTCAAAGCGGCTCTTTCCGTCAGTCAGCTCGTCGACGCGATGTCCGTGCGGATCAATGGTCCGGCCGCCTGGGATCTCGCGCTCGCCATCGACTGGTACCTCCCCGGTCAGGGCAAGTACTGGCATCTGCGGCTCAAGCATGGCGTTCTCACGCACACCGTCGACACCGTGCCCAACCCCTCCGCGGGTCTGACGCTCACCATGAACAAGGTGCAACTACTGCAACTGCTCGCGGGGAAGGGGCTGGGCTCCATTCAGACGTCCGGGGACGTCTCTCTCCTCACCAAGTTGTTCTCGGTGGTCGTGACTCCTACGGCGACCTTCAACATCGTGACGCCGTAGGGCTGTTCGCAGGGCTGTTCGCAGGGCTATTTGTCGTCGACGCCGATGTGGTGGACGCGGACGAGGTTCGTCGCTCCGGGTACTCCGGGCGGCGAACCCGCCGTGATGACGACGATGTCGCCCTTCTGGCAGCGGCCGTACTTCAGGAGCAGGTCGTCCACCTGGTCGACCATGGCGTCCGTGGAGGCGACGCTCGGGCCGAGGAAGGTCTCCACGCCCCAGGTGAGGTTGAGTTGGGAGCGGGTCGCCGGTTCGGGGGTGAAGGCCAGGAGCGGGATCGGGGAGCGGTAGCGGGACAGCCTGCGTGCCGTGTCTCCCGACTGTGTGAAGGCCACCAGGAACTTGGCTCCCAGGAAGTCGCCCATCTCCGCCGCCGCCCGCGCGACCGCGCCGCCCTGTGTGCGGGGCTTGTTGCGGTCGGTCAGCGGCGGGAGGCCCTTCGCGAGGATGTCCTCCTCCGCCGCTTCGACGATCTTCGCCATCGTCCGTACGGTCTCGATGGCGTACTTGCCGACGCTCGTCTCCCCCGACAGCATCACGGCGTCCGTGCCGTCGATGACCGCGTTCGCCACGTCCGACGCCTCTGCCCTTGTCGGGCGGGAGTTGTCGATCATCGAGTCGAGCATCTGGGTGGCGACGATGACCGGCTTGGCGTTGCGCTTCGCCAGCTTGATCGCGCGCTTCTGGACGATGGGGACCTGTTCCAGGGGCATCTCCACGCCCAGGTCGCCGCGGGCGACCATGATGCCGTCGAAGGCGGCGACGATGTCCTCGATCGCCTCCACCGCTTGGGGCTTCTCCACCTTGGCGATGACGGGGAGTCTGCGGCCCTCCTGGTCCATGATGCGGTGGACGTCCTCGATGTCCCGGCCCGACCGCACAAATGACAGCGCGATCACGTCGAAGCCCGCCCGCAGCGCCCAGCGCAGGTCGGCCTCGTCCTTTTCCGAGAGAGCGGGGACCGAGACGGCCACGCCCGGGAGGTTCAGGCCCTTGTGGTCGGAGACCATGCCGCCTTCGACGACCGTGGTGTGGACGCGGGGGCCGTCGACGGCCGTGACTTCCAGGCAGACCTTGCCGTCGTCGATGAGGATGCGTTCGCCGGTGGTGACGTCGTGGGCGAGGCCCGCGTAGGTGGTTCCGCAGGATTGCTGGTCGCCCTCGGCGCCCTCTTCGACGGTGATGGTGAAGGTGTCGCCGCGTTCAAGGAGTACGGGGCCTTCGGTGAAGCGGCCGAGGCGGATCTTCGGGCCTTGAAGGTCGGCGAGGATGCCGACGCTGTGGCCGGTCTCGTCGGAGGCCTTGCGGACGCGCTGGTAGCGCTCCTCGTGCTCGGCGTAGGTGCCGTGGCTGAGGTTGAAGCGGGCCACGTCCATTCCGGCTTCGACCAGTGCCTTGATCTGGTCGTACGAGTCGGTGGCGGGGCCCAGGGTGCAGACGATCTTTGCTCGGCGCATGTCTTCGACCCTAGGGCTTACCGGTGGGTAGAGATTTGGTCGGGGGTGACTACTCAACAACCTTTGAGTGAAGGGCTATTGACAAGTGTTGAATTGTGCGACCGGTCGCTCCTATGAGCGTTTTCGTTCGCGAATTCCAGACCTGCTTACAGCTGTGGTGGGGCCATGGTGAAGCGGGCGTTGACCTGGGCGTAGACGCGCTGGCGCTGGGGTTCGAGGTCCAGCGGGGCGGCTGCGGTGTCCTCGGCTGCCGCGTAGGACATGGAGCGCATACGGCCGCCCGGTGCGGCGGGGGCGAGGGGCTGGGTGTTCTCGGCGCCGATGTCGGCGAGTTCCACGAGGGCGGCCAGAGATGTCCCCAGCGCCTCCGCGTACTCCCTGGCCCGCTGTACGGCTTCCTTGACGGCCTGCTGGCGGGCTTGGCGGTGGGCCGGGGAGTTGGGCCGTAGGGCCCACCAGGGGCCGTCCACGCGGGTCAGGTCCATGTCCGCGAGCCGCGTGGTGAGTTCTCCCAGCGCTGTGAAGTCGGTGAGCTCGGCGGTGACGTGGACGCGGCCGTGGTAGGCGTGGACGCGTTCGCCGCGGCCTTTCTCCTTGAGTTCCGGGGTGATGGAGAAGGCTCCGGTCTCCAGGCGTTCGACGGCGTCGCCGTAGGTCTTGATGAGGTCGAGGACGGTGGTGTTGCGGTGGGTGAGGTCGTCGAGGGCGGTGCGGCGGTCTTTGCCGCGGGCTGCGATGGTGATGCCGATGCGGGCGATCTCGGGGTCGACTTCGAGGCGGGCTTCGCCGCGGACGGCGATGCGGGGGGCGTCGGGGGTGCCGTAGGGGACGTAGGGGTGGGGGTCGTCCGCGGTCGGTGTGGTCATACGACCCACTCTGTCACTTCTTGGTGGGTTACCACCGGCACAAGTCACAGGTTCGGTCACCAGATCGAAACCTCTAGGGCCTATTGCCGCTCGCCATGTGCGGGTCAGAATCTACGCGCGTTGTTGACCGTTCCCCGAGGAGATCGAGACATGCCGTTGAACCGCAGGAAGTTCCTGGAGAAGTCCGCCGTGACCGGTGCGGGCGTCGCGCTGGCCGGTGCCGTGGGGGCTCCTGCGGCCGAGGCGGCGGAGGCCAAGAAGGGGCAGAAGCCCGCTAAGCGGTACTCGCTGACGGTGCTGGGCACGACCGACCTGCACGGTCACATCTTCAACTGGGACTACTTCAAGGACGCGGAGTACACGGACTCCAAGGGCAACGCGCAGGGCCTGGCCCGTATCTCGACCCTGGTGAACCAGGTCCGGGAGGAGAAGGGCCGCTGCAACACCCTCCTCATCGACGCGGGCGACACGATCCAGGGCACGCCGCTGACGTACTACTACGCGAAGGTCGACCCGATCACCGCGAAGGGCGGTCCGGTCCACCCGATGGCCGCGGCGATGAACGCGATCGGGTACGACGCTGTGGCGCTCGGCAACCACGAGTTCAACTACGGCATCGAGACGCTGCGCAAGTTCGAGGACCAGTGCCACTTCCCGCTGCTGGGCGCGAACGCGCTGGACGCGAAGACGCTCAAGCCGGCGTTCCCGCCCTACTTCATCAAGAAGTTCCATGTGGCGGGCGCTCCGCCGGTGAAGGTGGCCGTCCTCGGTCTGACGAACCCGGGTATCGCGATCTGGGACAAGGCGTACGTCGAGGGCAAGCTGGTGTTCCCCGGTCTTGAGGAGCAGGCGGCGAAGTGGGTGCCGAAGCTGCGGTCGATGGGCGCGGACGTCGTCGTCGTGTCGGCGCACTCCGGTTCGTCCGGGACGTCGTCGTACGGTGACCAGCTGCCGTACATCGAGAACTCGGCGGCGCTGGTGGCCCAGCAGGTGCCCGGTATCGACGCGATCCTGGTCGGGCACGCGCATGTGGAGATCCCGGAGCTGAAGGTCACCAACACGGAGACCGGCAAGACGGTCGTGCTGTCGGAGCCGCTGGCGTACGCGGAGCGGCTGTCGGTGTTCGACATCGAGCTGGTCTTCTCGAAGGGCCGCTGGTCGGTCGAGTCGGTCGCGTCCTCGGTGCTGAACTCCAACAGCGTCGCCGACGACCCGAAGATCACGAAGCTGCTGAAGGCCGATCACGACATCGTGGTCGAGTACGTCAACCAGGTTGTCGGTACGGCGACGGAGACGCTGACGACGGTCGAGGCGCGGTACAAGGACGCCCCGATCATCGACCTGATCACGAAGGTCCAGGAGGACGTGGTCAAGGCGGCGCTGGCGAGCACGGAGTACGCGTCGCTGCCGGTGATCGCGCAGGCGTCGCCGTTCTCCCGTACGTCGGAGATCCCGGCCGGTGACGTCACCATCCGGGATCTGTCGAGCCTGTACGTGTACGACAACACGCTGGTCGCGAAGTTGCTGACGGGCGCGCAGGTCAGGGCGTACCTGGAGTACTCGGCGCAGTACTTCGTGCAGACGGCGGCGGATGCCGTGGTCGACGTGGAGAAGCTGACGAACGCGAACAGCCGGCCGGACTACAACTACGACTATGTGTCGGGGCTGGCGTACGAGATCGACATCGCGCAGGCGGCGGGGTCGCGGATCAAGAACCTGACGTACAACGGTGCGGCGCTGGACGACGCGCAGCAGTTCGTGTTCGCGGTGAACAACTACCGGGCGAACGGCGGCGGCGCGTTCCCGCATGTGGCGTCGGCGACCGAGGTGTGGGCCGAGTCGACGGAGATCCGGACGCGGATCGCGGAGTGGGTGACGGCGAAGGGTGTGCTGAACCCGGCCGACTTCGCTTCGGTGGACTGGAAGTTGACGCGGGACGGTACGCCGGTCTTCTAGGGGCCGGTAGAGGTGGGTCGGCGGCGCCGGTGCGAGGTTCTCGCAGCGGCGCCGTCGGCGTGTTCAGCGGCCTTCGACGAGGGGGGTGAGGGCCTGGGCCTGGCGGGCGGCCGGGATGTGGGGCTGGGGGTCGAGTCCGAAGGTGGTGAAGGCCGTTCGGGCGGGCAGCGGGTATGGGTCCTTCTCCGTCAGGGAGTTGAGGATGGTGGCGCTGCGCCAGGCGGCGAGGCCAAGGTCGGGGGTGCCGACGCCGTGGGTGTGGCGTTCGGCGTTCTGGACGTAGAGGGAGCCCGTGACGGACGGGTCCATGACCAGCCTGAACTGCTCGTCCACGCGCGGGCGTTCGTGGCTGTCGCGGCGCAGGTAGGGGTCGAGGCCGGCGAGGATGCGGTCGAGGGGGCGTTCGCGGTAGCCGGTGGCGAGGACGACGGCGTCGGTGGTGAGGCGGGAGCGGGTGTTCTGCTCGGTGTGTTCGAGGTGGAGTTCGACCTTGGTGGTGGCGACGCGGCCCGCGGTGCGGACGCGGACGCCGGGGGTGAGGGTGGTGTCGGGCCAGCCGCCGTGCAGGGTGCGCTGGTAGAGCTCGTCGTGGATGGCGGTGATGGTGTCGGCGTCGATGCCCTTGTGGAGCTGCCACTGGGAGTCGACGAGGCGGTCGCGTTCGGCTTCCGGGAGGGCGTGGAAGTAGCGCGTGTAGTCGGGGGTGAAGTGTTCCAGGCCGAGCTTGGAGTACTCCATGGGGGCGAAGGCCCGGGTGCGGCCGAGCCAGTGCAGGCCTTCGCGGCCCGTGGGGCGGGCGCGGAGCAGGTCGAGGAAGATCTCGGCGCCGGACTGTCCGGTGCCGACGACGGTGACGTGGTCGGCGCGCAGGAAGGTGTCGCGGTGGGCGAGGTAGTCGGCGGCGTGGATGACGGGCACGCCGCTCGCCTCGACGAGGGGCTTGAGGGGTTCGGGGATGTAGGGCTCGGTGCCGACGCCTAGGACGATGTTGCGGGTGTAGGTGCGGCCGAGGGCTTCGGCTTCTCCGTCGCTGTCGAGCTGGGTGAAGTCGACCTCGAACACGTTGCGTTCGGGGTTCCAGCGGACGGCGTCGACCTGGTGGCCGAAGTGGAGTCCGGGGAGGTTCTCGGCGACCCAGCGGCAGTAGGCGTCGTATTCGGCGCGCTGGATGTGGAAGCGCTCGGCGAAGTAGAACGGGAAGAGCCGGTCGCGGCTCTTGAGGTAGTTGAGGAAGGTCCAGGGGCTGGCGGGGTCGGCGAGGGTCACCAGGTCGGCGAGGAACGGGACTTGGATGCTCGCGCCGTCGATGAGGAGGCCGCCGTGCCAGTCGAAGGCGGGGCGTTGCTCGTAGAAGGCGGTGTCGAGTTCGGCGAGGGGGTGGGCGAGGGCGGCGAGGGAGAGGTTGAAGGGGCCGATGCCGATGCCTACGAGGTCGCGGGGGGCGTCGGGTTCGTGGTGGGGCGGGGTGCCGGGGGCGGGGTTGGGATTGCGGGTGGGGGTGGGGGTCATCTGCGGGTGGTTCCTTCCACGAGTTTCAGGAGGGCGGCCAGGTCGTCGGGCCGGGTGTGGGGGTTGAGGAGGGTGGCCTTCAGCCAGAGCCGGCCGTCGAGGCGGGCCCTGCCGAGGACGGCCCTGCCGGTGGTGAGGAGGTCGCGGCGGGTGGTGGCGATGTCGTCGTCCGTCGCGTGTGCGGGGCGGAACAGGACCGTGCTGATGGTGGGCCGGTCATGGAGCTCGAAGCCGGGGTGTGCGTCGAGGAGTTCCGCGAACTCGGCTGCCCGGTCGCAGACTTGGTCGACCAGTGCGCCAAGTCCTGTTCGTCCGAGGGTTTTCAGGGTGACGGCGATCTTGAGGACGTCGGGGCGTCTTGTGGTGCGCAGGGAGCGGCCGAGGAGGTCGGGGAGGCCGGCTTCTGTGTCGTCGTCGGCGTTGAGGTAGTCGGCGCGGTGGTGGAGGGCGCCGAGGTCGCTGCGCTCGCGGACGGCGAGGATTCCTGCGGCGACGGGTTGCCAGCCGAGTTTGTGCAGGTCGAGGGTTACGGTGTCTGCGGCGCCCAGGCCCGTGAGCTTCTCTCGGTGGCGGTCGCTGAAGAGGAGGGCTCCGCCGTATGCGGCGTCGATGTGGAGGCGGGCTCCGTGAGATGCGCAGAGCGCGGCGATCTCTGGAAGTGGGTCGATGAGTCCGGCGTCGGTGGTGCCTGCGGTGGCGGCGACCAGGTGGGGGCCGGGGAGGTCGGTGAGGGCGGCGTCCAGGGCTGCCGGGTCGAGGGTGCCTGCGGGGGCCGGGACGATCACCGGGTCGGGGAGGCCCAGGAGCCAGGCGGCGCGCGGCAGGGAGTGGTGGGCGTTGGATCCGCAGATCAGGCGGAGGCCGGGCCCCAGGGACTCTCGGGCCAGGAGGAGGGCCAGTTGGTTTGACTCTGTGCCGCCCGTTGTTACCAAGGATTCGGCTGCGGATCGGTGGGGGCTGGTCGCGCCCCGCGGCGGAGCCGCAAATTGATACAGCCCCGCGCCCCTAGGTAGCTCCACGTAGACCTCGTTGGCCAGTGACCGTGTCACCAGTGCTTCCAGCTCCGACGCCGCTGGCGCCTGGTCCCATGAATCCAGGGACGGGTTCAGGACGCTTGCCGCCAAGTCCGCCGCCACCGCTACCGCCAGGGGCGGGCCGTGCAAGTGAGCGATGCACAGCGGGTTCGCCGGGTCCGCCGAGCCCTCCGCCAAAGCCCGCACCACATGCCGTAGCGCCTCCGGGTCGCCCTCCCCCGGCAGTACGTCGCCCACCGCGGCCCGTACCCGTGCCACGACCGTCTCCGGGCCTCCCGCCGGGAGTGGGCCCCCACGCTCGCCCGTGCCGTCTCGGAGTGCGGCCAGGACGGTGTCCAGCAACGGGCGCAGGGCGTGGGGGCCTTCGGGGCCGGAGGCCAGGGGTGGGGTGGTCATGGGTTGTCCTCCGGGGCGCCGGACAGAGGGGGTTCCAGCTTGTACGCGGTTGCGTGGGCGCGCCCGAAAAGTTCAACGATCCAGACCCGAAAGGGGGTACTTCCGTGCGGGGAAAGCTTGTTGGGATCAGCCGCGGAAGGCGTCGGCGTGGTCCTTGGCCCATTGTTCGAAGGTGCGGGCCGGGGTTCCGGTGATCTTCTCGACGGTGTCGGTGATCTCCGGAGGGACGCCGACGGTGGCCTCGAAGCTCTTCAGGAGGCCCGGGAGGAGGTGTGGGGGTACGTGGGGGAACAGTTCGGGGCCCGCCTGCTCCGGGGGGATCTCGGTGAAGTGCAGGTCGCGTCCGAGGGCTCGGCCGATGGCGGTGATCTGGTCGGTGTTGGTGGTGGCGGCGGGGCCGGTGAGGCGGGGGGCGGTGCCTTCGTGGCCGGGGTCGAGGAGGGTGCGTTCGGCGACGGCGGCGATGTCGTCCTCGTGGATGGGGGCGCTGAGGGCGTCGGCGAAGACGCCGCGGACCGTGCCGGCTCCGGTGCGGATCTGCGGGGCGTACTGGAGGGCGTTGGTGGCGAAGGCGTGGGGGCGCAGGAAGGTCCAGTCGAGGCCGCTGTCGCGGAGGGCGCGTTCGACGGTGGCGTGCATGACGTGGATGGGGTGGGTCTCGTCGGCGCCTTCCTGGATGATCCCGGAGGAGAGGAGGACGACGTGCCGGACGCCGGACGCGCGGGCGGCGTCGAGGAGGTCGGTGCCTGCCTGGGCGTAGAGGAAGAGTTGGGTGGCGCCTTCGAAGAGCGGTTCGTCGGGGTGGAGGCGCATCACCTCGGCGCCGTCGGGGAGGGCGGCTCGTTGGGGGTCGCGGGTGAGGGCCCGTACGGGCCGGCCTGCGGCGAGGAGGCGTTCGACGAGGGCACGGCCGACGTTGCCGGTGGCGCCGGTGACTACGATCACTGATTGCTCCCGGGGCTGATGTTCCTTGGCTGTTGGAGCCTAGGAAGAGCGATCAGCCCCGCACATCGTCGTCAGGGACCAGCCGTGCCCTACGTCGTCGGTCCTAGGCCTCCCGGACCCGCAACGCCCGTGCCAGGTCGTCGAGTTGGTCGGCGAGCCTCCGGCGCAGGGCCGGGGTGGGCTCGGCGTCGGCGAGGCACTCCTCGCCCAGGCGCAAGGTGTCGGCGTCGACGGCCGGGGCGGGGAAGGCCCAGCGGCCGGTGGCGTCGGCCATGGCGTTGCTGCGGCGGTGGGAGAGGGCGACGGCGTCCTGGAAGTAGCGGGGGACGTATTCCCGTACGAGGTTGGTCTGTTCGGGTTGCCAGAAGCCCTGGGCGGTGGCGTTGAAGAGGTAGTTGGAGAGGTTGTCGTGGGCGAACATCGACTCCCAGGCCTTCTCCTTGGCGTCGGGGTCGGGGAGGGCGGCGCGGCAGCGGGCGGCGCCTTCCTGGCCGGTGGCCGACGGGTCGCGGTCCAGTTCGGCGGTGATGGCGGCTTCGTCGGTGGCGCCGAGGACGGCGAGGCGGGCGAGGACGCGCCAGCGCAGTTCGGGGTCGAGTTCGGGGCCGCCGGGGACGGTGCCGTCGGCGAGCCAGGCGGCGATGGTGTCGGGGTGGGCGGCGACGTCGATGGAGTGGCGTACGGCGATGAGGCGCAGGCCGGGGTTGTCGCCGTCCTCGGTGCGGCGGATGAGGTCGCGGCAGAGGGAGGCGAGGGTGCTCAGGGCCGCGGGGCGGTCCTCGGGGCGTACGAAGCGGCCGGCGACCTGGACGGTGGCGAAGGTGAGGACGCCCTGGACGAGGGAGAGGTCGGTCTCGTACGGGAGGTGGGTGCGGGCGGCCTCCAGGTAGGCGGCGGGGGCGAGTTCGCCGTCGCGGACGGAGTCGCGCAGGGCGTTCCAGACGACGGCGCGGGTGAGCGGGTCGGGGAGGCCGGAGAGCTTGGTGCGGAGGGTTTCGAAGGAGTGGTCGTCGAAGCGGATCTTGGCGTAGCTGAGGTCGCCGTCGTTGAGCAGCAGCAGTGCGGGGCGCTTGCCGATGGGCAGGGGCGCGGTCTGCGGGATGTCGAGGGCGAGGCGTTCGCGCAGGACGAGGTGGCGGCCTTCGTCGGTGACGTCGTGGTCGTAGAGGCCGACGGAGATGTGGTGGGGGCGGCTGCCGGTGTGTTCGACGGTGAGGGTGTAGGTGCCTTCGTCGGCGCGGGTCACCGTCGGCCGGAGGGTGTCGACTCCGGTGGTGCGCAGCCAGGCGTCGGCCCAGGCGTGGACGTCGCGTTCGGTGCTGCTGGCGAGGGAGTCGATGAAGTCGGCGAGGGTGGCGTTGGCGAATTTGTGGCGGGCGAAGTGGGTGTTGATGCCGGCGTGGAAGTCCTTCTCTCCGAGCCAGGCCACCAACTGGCGTAGTGCGGAGGCGCCCTTGGCGTAGGAGATGCCGTCGAAGTTGAGCATGGCGGAGGCGGTGTCCGGCACGAGCTCGGGGTCGGGGGCGACGGGGTGGGTGGAGGGGCGCTGGTCGGCCTCGTAGCCCCAGGGCTTGCGGACGACGCCGAAGTCGGCCCAGGTGTCGGTGAAGCGGGTGGCTTCGGTGAGGGTGTGGTAGCCCATGTACTCGGCGAAGGACTCATTCAGCCAGATGTCGTCCCACCAGCGCAGGGTGACGAGGTCGCCGAACCACATGTGGGCCATCTCGTGGGCGATGACCATGGCGCGGGTCTGGCGTTCCGTGTCGGTGACGGCGGAGCGGTAGACGAACTCGTCGCGGAAGGTGACGAGTCCGGGGTTCTCCATGGCGCCGGCGTTGAACTCGGGGACGAACGCCTGGTCGTAGGAGTCGAAGGGGTAGGGCTCCTCGAACTTCTCGTGGTAGCGGTCGAAGCACTGCTTGGTGATCTCGAACAGTTCGTCGGTGTCGGTGTCGAGATACGGGGCGAGGGAGCGGCGGCAGTGCAGGCCGAAGGGCAGGCCGCGGTGTTCGGTGGTGACCGAGTGCCAGGGGCCGGCGGCGACGCAGACGAGGTAGGTGGAGATCAGGGGGGTGGGGGCGGCCTGCCAGCGGCCGTCGCCGAGGTGTTCGGTGATGCCGTTGGCGAGGAAGGTCCAGTGCTCGGGCAGGGTCGCGGAGAGTTCGAAGACGGCCTTGAGGTCCGGCTGGTCGAAGGCGGCGAAGACGCGGGAGGCGTCGTCCATGCAGACGTTGGCGTAGAGGTAGGTCTCGCCGTCGGCGGGGTCGGTGAAGCGGTGCATGCCTTCGCCGGTGCGGGAGTAGTCCATGCGTGCGTCGACGTGGAGTTCGTGTTCGCCGGCGGTGAGGTTCTTCAGGGGCAGCCGGCCGCTGTCGAGGCTCTCGGGGTCGAGGGGCTGTCCGTCGAGGGTGACGGAGCGCAGTTCGGCGGGCTTGATCTCGATGAAGGTGTCCGCGTCCGTGCGGGCGCTGAAGCGGATGACGGTTCGCGAGTCGAAGGTGGCGTCGCCGGTGGTCAGATCGAGGTCGATCGTGTAGCGGTGGACGTCGAGGAGCTTGGCACGGGTCTGCGCTTCGTCGCGCGTCAGTACGGACATGAACGACATGCTGCCTGATGGGAGCGGCATGGCACAGGGGCGGATCGTTACGCGCCCTATGTCCGGTCCTGTTCGAGCCTGCCGTTGTGCGCCTCCTGCGCGCGTTGGAGGGGGACGCGTGGGTCGGGGTGGGGCAGGGCGGGGCGTGGGGCGGGGTCGGGGGCCTCGCCGTGGTCCTTGACGAGGGCGCGGAGTTCGCGGATCTCCTCTTCGAGCATCAGGTGGCGGCGGTGGGCGTCGAAGAGGTAGCGGACCTTGGTGCGCAGGGACCAGGGGTCGATGGGTTTCATGACGAGGTCGGCGACGCCGAGGCCGAAGGCGGTGGAGGTGAGTTCGTGGTCGGCGCCGAAGCCGGTGAGCAGGACGACGGGGATGTGCTGGGTCTGTTCGAGGCGGCGCATGTAGCGGACGACGTCGAGGCCGCTGACGCCGGGCATGCGGACGTCGAGGAGGAGCAGGCCGACCTGTCCGCGGAGTACCTGCTTGAGTGCCTCGTCGCCGCTGGTGGCGCGGCCGAGCCGGTACCCCAGCGGGGCGAGGGCGCTCTCCAGGGCGTACAGCGTGTCCTCATGGTCGTCGACGATGAGGATCTTGGCATCCGACGGCATGGCCCGACGTCCCTCCCGCATGGGACAACCAGCTTATGTCCGATTCGCTGACGGGGAGTGCTCGCCAGCGCACAAGGAGTGCACAGCGCAGCATGCCGCTCGCGGGCCCGCGTGTCACGCCCTGAGGGCGTCGCCCGAGGTCAGTTCGCTTGTGGCGGAGTGCCGTTGACGGCGTCCTCGGCGATCCGCTCGTGGTGGCGGATCACCTCGGCGATGATGAAATTGAGGAACTTCTCAGCGAACGCCGGGTCGAGTTTGGCGTTCTCGGCGAGGGTGCGCAGCCGTTCGATCTGGCGGGCCTCGCGGGCGGGGTCGGCGGGCGGCAGCTGGTGCTGGGCTTTGAGGTGGCCGACCTGCTGGGTGGCTTTGAAGCGTTCGGCGAGCATGTGGACGACGGCGGCGTCGATGTTGTCGATGCTGTCGCGCAGCCGGGCGAGTTCCTCGCGGACGGCGGGGTCGACGTCACCGGTTCCGTTGTTGCTGGTGGTCATGGGCGTCCACCCTACGTGGCGTGGGGCCGGGGAGGTCTGGGCGGATCGGCGGGGTGGGGCGGCGCCGGTGGGCGGGGCGCCCGGCGGGGGCCCGTGCCCGCGTGGGGCGGGGTGATGGGGTCGCCGGGCGCGTCCACGCCGGCGTGCGTACCGTGCCGCCTGCGGGCGCGGTCGGCGGCCGCGGGTGTCCGACGGTGACCGGGGCCGGACACCGGCCGTCCTACGTGCCCGTGCCGGGCATGCCACCCGTGCCGCCCGTGCCGGGAAGCCGTGGCGGATCCGCCGGGTCGGGGACCTGGTCGCTCCAGCCGCCGGGGACGGCGCGTCCCTGTTGGGCGCGGAAGCGGACGGGCGGGGTGCCTACGCGGCGGGTGAACAGGCGGGAGAAGTAGGCGGGGTCGTCGTAGCCGACGCGGCGGGCGACGGCGGCGACGGGGAGTTCGGTGGCGGCGAGGAGTTCCTTGGCGCGGCCGAGGCGGATGCCGAGGAGGTAGTCCTTGGGGCTGCATCCGGCGCCTCTGCGGACGGCGGTGCGCAGTTCGGCGAGGGTCATGCCGTGCCGGGCGGCGTGGTCGGCGACGGACATGGGGGTGAAGGCGTCGCGGGCGAGGGCTTTGAGGACCTGGTGGCCGTCGGGGGTGAGGTCGGCGCGGGCGCGGCGCAGGGCGACGAGGAGTTCGTGGACGGCGGCGCCGGTCTCGACTTCGAGGAGGGGGTTGTCGCGGCGGGCGGCGCGTGCCATGCGGCCGATGACGGCCCGGGGTGCGGTGGCGTCGGAGAGGGGGACGACGGGCCGGTCGGGTTCGATGTAGCCGAGTTCGGTGTAGGTGGCGGTGGCGGGGCCGGTGAAGTCGACGAAGCCCTCGTCCCAGCCGGTGTGGGGGTCGGGCGCGTAGTGGTGCGGGACTCCGGGGGTGAGCCACAGCAGTGCGGGTGCGGTGACGGTGGTACGCCGGCCGCGCGGGTCCTCGTACCAGCCGGAGCCGGTGCTGATGACGACGGCGACGTGGTGGTCGAGGGTGCGGGGGCCGACGGTGGGCAGGGCGCCGTACTGGAGGCCGACGCCGAGGCAGACGAGGCCGAGGCGGTGGTGGGCGGGGCCGGGCGTGAGGAACCGCATCCAGGTCTGGTACGTCGGCACGGTCCCCGTCTTTCCGTCCAGTCTTTCCGTCCAAGCTGCGCCGATCTTTGTCCATGGACCCTGACCTGCGCCAGAGGTGAGGGTGGGGCGTATGAGCGAGTTCACGGTGGGGGACGAAGACTTTCTGCTGGACGGGCGGCCGGTGCGGCTGCTGTCCGGGGCGCTGCACTACTTCCGGGTGCACGAGGCGCAGTGGGGGCACCGGCTGGCGATGCTGCGGGCGATGGGCCTGAACTGTGTGGAGACGTACGTGCCGTGGAACCTGCACGAGCCGGCGCCGGGGGTGTACGGGGATGTGGAGGCCCTGGGTCGTTTCCTGGACGCGGCGCGGGAGGCGGGGCTGTGGGCGGTGGTGCGGCCGGGGCCGTACATCTGCGCGGAGTGGGAGAACGGCGGGCTGCCGCACTGGCTGACGGGGCGGGCGCGCACGAGTGACCCGGAGTACCTCGGGCAGGTGGAGCGCTGGTTGCGGCGGCTGCTGCCCCAGGTGGTGGCCCGGCAGATCGACCGGGGCGGCCCGGTGATCATGGTGCAGGTGGAGAACGAGTACGGCAGCTACGGCTCGGACGCGGAGTATCTGCGTCGGCTCGCCGATCTCCTGCTGGACGCCGGTGTCACGGTCCCGTTGTTCACGTCCGACGGCCCCGAGGACCACATGCTGACCGGCGGCTCGCTGCCGGGTGTGCTGGCCACGGTGAACTTCGGCTCGCACGCGCGCGTGGCGTTCGAGACGCTGCGCCGGCACCGGCCGGGCGGGCCGCTGATGTGCATGGAGTTCTGGTGCGGCTGGTTCGACCACTGGGGCGCCGGGCATGTCGTGCGGGATCCGGCGGATGCGGCGGAGACGCTGCGGGAGATCCTGGAGTGCGGGGCCTCTGTGAATCTGTACATGGCGCACGGCGGGACGAGTTTCGCGGGCTGGGCGGGGGCGAACCGGGGCGGCGGCGATCTGCACGACGGGCCGCTGGAGCCGGACGTGACGTCGTACGACTACGACGCGCCGATCGACGAGTTCGGGGCGCCGACGGAGAAGTTCTGGCGCTTCCGTGAGGTGCTGGCGGAGTACGCGGACGGCCCGTTGCCGGAACTCCCGCCGCTGCCCGCGCGGTTGGGCGCGGACGCGGACGCACGGCTGACCGGCTGGGCGTCCCTGAGCGACGTGTTGGAGACGCTCGGCGGCCCCGAGACCTTCTCCCCCGTGCCGCCCACCTTCGAGGAACTCGGCGTGGACCGGGGGCTGGTGCGCTACGAGGTGACCGTGCCGGGGCCGCGGCAGCCGTATCCGCTGATCGCGCGCGGGCTGCGGGATCTGGCGGTGGTGTACGTCGACGGGGAGCAGGCCGGGGTGCTCAGCGAGGAGGACGAGCGGCTGAAGGAGCCGGTCGCCGGGTACGCGCGCGTGGAGCTGTGGGTGGAGTCGCTGGGGCGGGTCAACTACGGGCCGCGGACCGGGGAACCGAAGGGGATCACCGGGGGGCTGCTGCACGAGCGGCAGTATCTGCACGGGGTACGCGCGCGTGGGCTGCGGCTGGACGCGCTGGACGACATCGGCGGGCTGCCGCTGGGCGCGCTGCCGGGGAGCGGTGCCCCGGGGCTGTACCGGGGCACCCTCACCGTGCGGGGCGTCGGGGACGCGTTGCTCGAACTGCCGGGCTGGACCCGGGGGTTCGTGTGGGTCAACGGCTTCGATCTGGGCCGCTACTGGTCCGCGGGCCCGCAGCACGCGCTGTATGTGCCCGGGCCGGTGCTGCGGGAGGGCGACAACGACGTATGGGTGCTGGAGTTCGAGCGGGCGTCGGGCCCGCCGTCCCTCAGGCGCCGATGACCTTGTGCAGATGCACGTCCTGGTGGCCGCCCGGGATGCCCTCGGTGCGGCCGGTCTCGCGGAAGCCGAGGCCCTTGTAGAAGCCGGGGGCCTGGAAGGTGAAGGAGGAGACGATCATCTCGGAGCAGCCGCGCCGCACCGCCTCCTGTTCGGCGGCGGCCATGAGGCGGCTCCCCCAGCCGGCGTGCCGCTGGTCCTCGCGCACCCACAGCATGTCCACGGCGCAGCAGGAGCCCCAGATCCAGGCGGTGAGTCCGCCGGCCAGCTCTCCGTCGGCGTCGGCGGCCCGGACGGTCAGGGGCTGCGGTGTGCCGGCGCCGGTCGCCTCGGCGTTGAAGGCGGTCAGTTCGTCGTCGAGGCGCTGTTCGAGGGCGTCGTCCTTGCCGCCCACGGTCAGGGAACCCGCGGTCTGTTCGATGGTCACAGCGGGGAGTATCTCCCCGGGCCGGGAATCCCACCAGCGAGAATCCGCCCGTACCGCCGTAGAGTGGGATCGGGTTCTCGGCGTCCTGGGGGTGCAGGCGTGGCGAACGACGGGCCGGTCCAGCATGGGTACCCGCATCTGGAGACGGTGCGGGCGTCGATCACCGCGCTCTACAAAAGGTTGTCGTACGACACCGTGCAGGCGTTCGCGACGAGTGTCGCCCCGGTCGACGTGACGTTCTGCGACACCGACGATCTCTATCTGGGGGCCCAGCGGGTGGCCCGGGAACTGGTGCGGCACTACCGGCTCCCGGACGCGCGGCTGATCGTCAGCTTCCGGGAGATGAAGCACGCGGCGAACGTCGAACTCGCCGCGGGGCCCGAGTACTTCGTGGAGCTGAACGACCGCTTCCGCACCCATCGGCGGGACATCGGCGCGGCCCTGGCCCACGAGATCATGCATGTCTATCTGCACCGCCTGGACCTGTCCTTCCCGGGCACCCGCGAGAACGAGATCCTGACGGACACGGCGACGACGTATCTGGGCGCGGGGTGGCTGCTGCTCGACGCGTACCGGGAGGACGGGGCGTCCTCGCAGAAGCTGGGGTATCTGACGCCGGAGGAGTTCGGATACGTCCTCGCCAAGCGGTCGCTGGTGTTCGGTGAGGATCCGTCGGTGTGGTTCACCAGTCCGCAGGCCTACACGGCGTATGTGAAGGGCATGGCGCGGGCCCGTGAGGACGAGCAGCAGCCACCGCTGACCGCGGCCGGCTGGGCTGGGCGGCGGCGGTATGCGCGTGACCGGCGTGCGCATGCCCCGCACCCTGGCGCGCCCTACGCCTTCACGCCCGACGGGAGCGCCGGGGGGCTGCGGGTGTCGTTCCCGTGCCCGACCTGCCATCAGCGGATCAGGGTGCCGGTTCGGGGGCGGGTGCGGGCGCGGTGCGGGTTGTGCCGGACGGTGTTGGAGTGCGACACCTGATGTTGTCTGCCGTCTGCTGCGCCGTCGTGGCTGGTCGCGCAGTTCCCCGCGCCCCTGGGTGGGTTGTCCTAAGCCCCGTATATCTGTCCCGGGGTTTCCGCCCCGTCCAACAGTTTCCGTGCCGCCTCCCCCGCCTCCGCAGGGGTCCACCTCGCGCCCTTGTCCGCGCTCGGGCCCGCCCTCCAGCCCTCCATCACCGTGATCCTTCCGCCCTCCACCTCGAAGACCCGGCCGGTGACCCCCTCGCTCGCCGCCGAGCCCAGCCAGACCACCAGAGGGGAGACGTTCTCCGGGGCCATCGCGTCGAAGCCGGTGTCGGGCGCCACCATGGTCTCGGCGAAGGTCCGTTCCGTCATCCGGGTCCGGGCCGCGGGGGCGATGGCGTTGACCTGGATGCCGTAGCGGGCGAGTTCGGCGGCGGCGACCAGCGTGAGCCCGACGATCCCGGCCTTCGCGGCGCTGTAGTTGCCCTGCCCGAGCGAGCCCAACAGCCCTGCCCCGCTGCTGGTGTTGATGACTCGGGCTGTTGCCGTACGACCTGCCTTCGCCTCCGCCCGCCAGTGCGCCGCCGCGTGCTTCAGCGGCAGGAAGTGGCCCTTGAGATGGACCCGCATCACCGCGTCCCAGTCGTCCTCGTCGAGGTTGACGAGCATCCGGTCGCGCAGGAACCCGGCGTTGTTGACCAGGGTGTCGAGACGGCCGTACGCCTCCAGGGCGGTCGCGACGAGCGAGGCGGCGCCCTCGGACGTGGCGATGTCGGCGCCGTGCGCCACCGCCTCGCCGCCCGCCGCGCGGATCTCGGCGACGACCTGAGCCGCCGGACCGTCGGGCTCCGGCGTGCCGTCCAGCCCCACACCGAGGTCGTTGACCACGACCCGCGCCCCGGCCGCGGCGAACGCCAGCGCGTGGGCCCGGCCCAGCCCTCTCCCCGCACCGGTGACGACGACGACCCGGCCCTCGCAGATTCCGGTCAACTCAGCTCTCCTTGTTGGTGGTTGTCTCCCTGTCGGCAGTTGCCGCATCGAGGAACGCGGGCCGCTCCCCGCCCCCGTGCACCAGCAGTGACGCCCCGGTGATGTACGCGGCGCCGGCCGAGGCGAGGAAGACGGCCGCGGAGCCGACCTCCGCGGGCTCCGCGAGGCGCCCGAGCGGGACGGTGCGGGAGACGGCGCCGACGCCGTCCTCGTCGCCGTAGTGCAGATGGGCGAGTTCGGTGCGGACCATGCCGACGACCAGGGTGTTGACCCGGACGTCCGGCGCCCACTCCACCGCCATCGACCGCGCGAGGTTCTCCAGCCCGGCCTTCGCCGCCCCGTACGCCGCCGAACCCGGCGAGGGACGGCTGCCGCTGACGCTGCCGACCATGACGACCGATCCCTTCGCCCGCTTGAGGTGCGGATACGCGGCGAGGGAAACCGCCAGCGGGGCAAGGAGGTTGAGCTCGACCACGCGCGTGTGCCGCTCGGCGTCCGCGTCGGCCAGCAGCCGGTACGGCCCGCCGCCCGCGTTGTTGACGAGGACGTCCACGCGGGACAGCCCGGCGAAGAAGGCCCGTACGGCGTCGTGGTCGCGTACGTCGAGCGCGGCGAACTCCGTTCCCTCGACCGGCACTTCGGGCGGCCTTCGCGCACAGACGACGACCTCCGCACCCGCCTCCGCGAAGGACCGCGCGATCCCGGCGCCCACGCCCCGCGTCCCGCCCGTGACGACGGCGACCCTCCCATTCAGCTCCATTCGCCGCTACCCTCCACCTAACAAACGTTTGGTGGAAAGGTAGCTGATGCTTCCATGACTGTCTCCACCTCATCCCGGGAAAAGGGGATTTCCGTCGTCACGGTCGACTACCCGCCGGTCAACGCCCTGCCGGTGGACGGCTGGTACGCGCTGGCCGACGCGGTGCGCACGGCCGGCCGCGATCCCGCGGTGCGGTGTGTGGTGCTGGCCGCCGAGGGGCGGGGGTTCAACGCGGGCGTGGACATCAAGGAGATCCAGGCCCGGGGCTCCGCCGCGCTCGTCGGCGTCAACCGCGGCTGCTACGAGGCGTTCTCGGCGGTGTACGACTGCGAGGTCCCGGTCGTGGCGGCCGTGCAGGGGTTCTGCCTGGGCGGCGGTATCGGGCTCGTGGGCAACGCGGACGCGATCGTGGCGAGCGAGGACGCCGTCTTCGGACTGCCCGAGCTGGACCGGGGCGCGCTGGGCGCGGCCACGCATCTGGCCCGGCTCGTCCCCCAACACCTCATGCGCGCCCTGTACTTCACCTCGCGCACGGCGAGCGCGGCCGACCTGCACGCGCACGGATCGGTGTGGGCGGTCGTACCGCGCGCCGAACTCACCGACGCGGCCCTGGGGTTGGCGCGCGAGATCGCCGCCAAGGACGGGGAGCTGCTGCGCCTCGCCAAGGCCGCCATCAACGGCATCGACCCGGTCGACGTCCGCCGCAGCTACCGCTTCGAGCAGGGCTTCACCTTCGAGGCGAGCGTGAGCGGGGTGGCCGACCGGGTCCGCGACACCTTCGGGGACTCCGCGAAGTCAAGGCACTCCAGGAAGGAGGCAGAGTGAGCGACAAGACCATGACCGCCGACGAAGCCGTCGCCCGGCTGGAGAGCGGCATGACCCTGGGCATCGGCGGCTGGGGCTCCCGCCGCAAGCCGATGGCGCTGGTCAGGGCACTGCTCCGGTCGGAGATCACCGACCTGACGGTCGTCTCGTACGGCGGCCCGGACGTCGGCATGCTGGCCGCCGCCGGACGTCTCCGCAAGCTCGTCGCCCCCTTCGTCACCCTCGACTCGATCCCCCTCGAACCGCACTACCGGGCGGCCCGCGAATCCGGCGCCATCGAGCTGACGGAGATCGACGAGGCGATGTTCATGTGGGGCCTGCACGCGGCGGCGAACCGCCTCCCCTTCCTTCCGGTGCGGGCGGGCGTCGGCTCGGACGTCATGCGGGTCAACCCCGGTCTGCGGACGGTGACTTCGCCCTACGACAACGCCGAGACGTTCGTCGCCATGCCGGCCCTGCGCCTGGACGCGGCCCTGGTCCACGTCAACCGCGCCGACCGGCTGGGCAACGGACAGTATCTGGGCCCGGACCCGTACTTCGACGACCTCTTCTGCGAGGCGGCGGACACCGCGTACGTCTCCTGCGAACGGGTCGTCGACACGGCCGAGTTGACGAAGGAGGCCCCGCCCCAGTCGCTGCTGATCAAGCGGCACACCGTCACCGGGGTCGTGGAGGCCCCGAACGGGGCGCACTTCACGTCCTGCGCGCCCGACTACGGCCGGGACGAGGCGGCTCAGAAGGAGTACGCGACCACTCCCTGGCCGGAGTTCGCGCGGCGCTATCTCGATCTCGGGGAGGACTCATGACGGGCGTCACCCGCGCCGAGTACTGCGTGATCGCCTGCGCCGAGGCCTGGCGGGACGCCGGGGAGATCCTCGCGAGCCCCATGGGCCTGATCCCCTCCGTCGGCGCCCGCCTCGCCCGGCTCACCTTCTCCCCCGACCTGCTGCTGACCGACGGCGAGGCGCTGCTGGTCCGCCCGGACGGCACGGTCGAGGGCTGGCTGCCGTACCGGCAGCATCTGGCCCTGGTCACGGGCGGGCGGCGGCACGTGATGATGGGCGCGAGCCAGATCGACCGGTACGGCAACCAGAACATCTCCTGCATCGGCGACTGGGCGCGGCCGAAGCGGCAGTTGCTCGGGGTGCGGGGGGCGCCGGTCAACACCCTCAACAATCCGACGAGTTACTGGGTGCCGAGGCACTCGCGGCGGGTCTTCGTGGAGAAGGGCGACCTGGTGTGCGGGGTGGGGTACGACCACGCGGCCGGGGCGCGGTTTCATCGGATACCCCGAGTCGTCTCCGACCTCGGCGTCTTCGACTTCGCGACGCCGGACCGTTCGATGCGGCTGGCGTCGCTGCACCCCGGGGTGAGCATCGCCGACGTTCAGGAGGCGACCGGCTTCACGCTGATCGTCCCGGACGAGGTGCCATACACCCGCGAACCCACCGCCGAGGAGCTGAAGTTGATCCGCGAGGTGATCGATCCGGGTAACTCGCGCGCCCGGGAGGTCGCCGCCTGATGGACACGGCACTCACCCGGCTCGTCGGGGTTCGGCACCCGATCGTGCAGACCGGGATGGGCTGGGTCGCGGGCCCCCGCCTGGTCTCGGCGACGGCGAACGCGGGCGCGCTGGGCATCCTGGCCTCGGCGACGATGACCCTGGACCAGCTGCGCGAGGCGGTCCGTGAGGTCAAGTCCCGGACGGACGCGCCCTTCGGCGTGAATCTGCGCGCCGACGCGGCCGACGCCGGGGAGCGGGTGCGCCTGATGATCGAGGAGGGCGTGCGGGTGGCGTCCTTCGCCCTCGCCCCCTCCCCCGAGCTGATCGCCGAGCTCAAGGAGGCGGGTCTCGTCGTCATCCCGTCCGTAGGGGCCCGCCGCCATGCCGAGAAGGTCGCGGCATGGGGTGCGGACGCGGTGATCGTGCAGGGCGGCGAGGGCGGCGGGCACACCGGCGAGGTGGCGACGAGCGTGTTGTTGCCGCAGGTGGTGGATGCGGTCGACATCCCGGTCGTCGCGGCGGGCGGCTTCTTCGACGGGCGAGGGCTGGTCGCGGCGCTGGCCTACGGGGCGGCCGGGGTCGCGATGGGCACGCGGTTCCTGCTGACGTCGGACTCGACGGTGCCGGACGCGGTGAAGCGGCGCTATCTCGCGGCCACGGTCCGGGACGTGACGGTGACGCGGGCGGTCGACGGGCTGCCCCACCGGATGCTGCGCACCGACCTGGTGACCTCCCTGGAGAGCGCCGGCCGCGCGCGGACCCTGGTGCGTGCGGTCCGCCATGCGACCGCCTTCCGCCGCCTCTCCGGCCTCACCTGGCGGCAGCTGATCCACGACGGCCTCGCCATGAAGCACGGCAAGGACCTCACCTGGAGCCAGGTCCTCCTCGCCGCGAACACCCCGATGCTGCTCAAGTCGGCGATGGTGGACGGCCGTACGGACCTCGGGGTGATGGCCTCCGGGCAGGTCGCCGGGGTGATCGACGACCTGCCGTCGTGCGCGGAGCTGGTGGAGCGGATCATGAAGGAGGCCGAGGAGGTGCTGGAGAACCTCAGAGCCTCTCGATGATCGTCACGTTGGCCTGTCCCCCGCCCTCGCACATCGTCTGAAGCCCGAACCGTCCGCCCGTGCGCTCCAGTTCGTGCAGCAAGGTCGTCATCAGCTTCACCCCGGTCGCACCCAGGGGATGCCCGAGAGCGATGGCGCCCCCGTTGACGTTCACCTTCTCCGGATCGGCCCCGGTCTCCTTCAGCCATGCCAGCACCACCGGCGCGAAGGCCTCGTTGATCTCGACGAGGTCAATGGCGTCGATGGACAGCCCGGTCTTCTTCAGGGCGTGGGCGGTGGCCGGGATGGGCGCGGTGAGCATCCGGATGGGGTCCTCGCCGCGTACCGAGAGATGGTGCACGCGTGCGCGTGGCGTGAGCCCGTGTTCGCGTACGGCCCCCTCCGAGGCCAGCAGCATCGCCGCCGCGCCGTCGGAGACCTGCGAGGAGCAGGCGGCGGTGACGGTGCCGCCCTCGACGACCGGCTTCAGCCCGGCCATCTTCTCCAGCGAGGTGTCCCGGCGCGGCCCCTCGTCGACGGCGACGTCCCCGTAGGCCACGGTCTCCCGCGCGAACCGGCCCTCGTCGATGGCCCGCACCGCCCGCTGATGCGACCGCAGCGCGAACTCCTCCTGGTCCTGCCGGCTGATCCCCCACTTCGCGGCGATCATCTCGGCGCCGACGAACTGGTTCACCGGCTTGCCCGCGTACCGCGCCTGCCAGCCCTCGCTCCCCGCGAACGGCCCCTGCGTCAGCCCCAGCGGCTCGGCGGCCTGCCGGGTGGCGAAGGCGATGGGGATGAGGGACATGTTCTGCACCCCGCCCGCGACCACCAGGTCCTGCGTCCCCGACAGCACGCCCTGGGCCGCGAAGTGCACGGCCTGCTGCGAGGACCCGCACTGCCGGTCCACGGTCACGCCCGGCACCTCCTCGGGCAGCCCCGCCGCCAGCCATGCGGTCCGCGCGATGTCCCCGGCCTGCGGCCCGACGGCGTCCAGACACCCGAAGACGACATCCTCGACGGCCCCCGGGTCCACCCCCGCCCGCGCGACGAGTTCCTTGAGCACATGAGCGCCCAGGTCGGCCGGATGGACCCCGCTGAGCCCTCCCTTGCGCCGCCCGACGGGCGTCCGCACCGCTTCGACGATGTAGGCCTCGGCCATGGCAACTCCCTCGCATAAAGGGGTACTTGATAGGGGCGCCCGATAGGGGCACTTGATAGCGGCTATTCGCGTACGGCGATCCCGTCCAGCACCATCGACAGGTACTGCCGGGCGATCTCCTCCGGGCTGTGCTGTCCGCCGGGCCGGTACCAGGACGCGGCGACCCAGACGGTGTCGCGCACGAAGCGGTAGGTGAGCCGCATGTCGAGGTCGGCCCGGAAGACCTGAGCGGCGACCCCGCGTTCCAGCGTGGACAGCCACGCCTTCTCGAAGTTGCGCTGCGACTCGGCGAGGAAGCCGAACCGCTCCTGCGCGACCAGCTGCCTGCTCTCCTTCTGGTAGATCGCGACGGCGGCGCGGTGCCGGTCGATCTCCCGGAACGACTCGGTGACGAGCGCTTCGAGGGTCTCGCGCGGGCCCAACCCGGCGTCCAGGACGGTGTCGTAGCCGTCCCAGAGCTCGTCGAGGAAGGTCCGCAGGATCTCTTCGAGCATCGACTCCTTGGAGTCGAAGTGGTAGTAGAGGCTGCCCGCGAGCATGCCCGCGTGGTCCGCGATCTTGCGGACGGTGGTGGCGTTGTACCCCTGTTCGGCGAAGACCTCGGCGGCGGTGTCGAGGAGTTCCCGGCGCCGGGCGGGCGCGGCGGGGGTCACCTGGGGCTTCTTCTTGGTCGGCACGGCATCATTCTCGCCTCATCGTTCTCGCCCTAGGGGTGCCGGCTGCTGACGGCGACGACCTCGCCCGTCATGTACGACGAGTAGCCGGACGCCAGGAACACGATCACGTTGGCGACCTCCCAGGGTTCCGCGTACCGCCCGAACGCCTCCCGCGCGGTCAGCTCCTCCAACAGCTCCGGGGACGTCACCTTCACCAGGTGCGGATGCATGGCGAGACTCGGCGCGACCGCGTTGACCCGCACCCCGAACTCGGCCGCCTCGATCGCCGCGCACCGCGTCAGCGCCATCACGCCCGCCTTCGCCGCCGCGTAGTGCGCCTGCCCGGCCTGCGCCCGCCACCCCACGACGGAGGCGTTGTTGACGACGACCCCGCCCCCGCCCTCCCGCATCAGCCGCAGGGCGGCCCGGGTGCACCGGAAGGTGCCGTTGAGGGTGACGTCGAGGACCCGGGACCACTGCTCGTCGGACATGTCGACGAGGGGTGAAGTGCCGCCGAGGCCCGCGTTGTTGACGACGACGTCCAGCCGCCCATGCGTGCGCACGGCGGCCTCGAAGAGCGCCTGGACCTGGGTCTCGTCGGTGACGTCACAGGCGACGGCGCTCACCGCGTCCGCCCCGAACTCCCCGGCCAGCTGGGCCTCGTACTCCTTGAGCCGCCGCACGTGGGCGTCGCTGATCAGCACGCGCGCGCCCTCCTCCAGGAAGCGCCGCGCGGTCGCCCCGCCGATGCCGGCGCCGGCCGCGGCGGTGATGACGGCGGTGCGCCCTGTCAGCAGCCCGTGCCCCGGCTCGTACTCGGGACTCTCGACGCCTGTCATAGGGTCACGCTAACCTACCAAACACTTGTTAGGGAAGCGTCGATGAGGCGCCGTCGAAGGGCTGGTGACGATGGACCTCGCCTTCACCGGGGAAGAGGAGGCCTTCCGCGCCGAGGCCCGCGCCTGGCTGGGCGCCCATGTGCCGTCCGAGCCGCTCCCCTCCCTGGAGACGGAGGAGGGCTTCGCGGCCCACCGCGCGTGGGAGGCCGAACTGGCCGCGGACCGCTGGTCGGTGGTCGACTGGCCGACGCAGTACGGCGGCCGGGACGCGGGCCTGGTCCGCTGGCTGCTGTTCGAGGAGGAGTACTACGGGGCGGACGCCCCCGGCCGCGTCAACCAGAACGGCATCAGCCTCCTCGCCCCCACCCTCTTCGACCACGGCACGCGGGAGCAACGCGCGCGTGTGCTGCCGTCGATGGCCACCGGCGAGGTGATCTGGGCGCAGGCGTGGTCGGAGCCGGAGGCGGGTTCGGACCTGGCGTCCCTGCGCTCGAAGGGGGTCCGCGCGGACGGCGGCTGGCTGCTGACCGGCCAGAAGACGTGGTCGTCGCGGGCGGCCTTCGCGGACCGCGCCTTCGGTCTGTTCCGCAGCGACCCGGACGCCCCGAAACCCCACCAGGGCCTGACGTACGTCATGTTCGACCTCCACGCCCCCGGCGTCACGGTCCGCCCGATCGCCCGCCTCGACGGCAAGCCGGCCTTCGCGGAGCTGTTCCTGGACGAGGTGTTCGTGCCGGACGAGGACGTGATCGGCGAGCCGGGCCAGGGCTGGCGGATCGCGATGGCGACGGCGGGCAACGAACGGGGGCTGAAGCTGCGGTCCCCGGGCCGCTTCCTGGCGGCGGCGGCCCGGCTCCACGGGCTGTGGCAGGCACAGGGCGCCCCGGCGGGCACGAGGAACAGTGTGGCCGACGCCCTGATCGGCGCCCGGGCCTACCAGCTCTTCACCCACGCGGCGGCGTCCCGGGTCCTGGCGGGCGGGTCGCTCGGCGCGGAGTCCAGCATGAACAAGGTCTTCTGGTCCGAGCTGGACATCGCCCTGCACGAGACGGCCCTCGATCTCCTGGGCCCCGAGGGCGAGTTGGCGGACACCGGCTGGTCCGAGCGCTACGTCTTCTCCCTCGCCGGCACCGTCTACGCGGGCACCAACGAGATCCAGCGCGACATCATCGCCGAGCGCCTGCTCGGCCTGCCGAAGGGACGCCGTTGATGCGGTTCCTGGTCGACGCCGAGCAGCGGGAGTTCACCGCGTCCCTGGACGCGATGCTGACGGCCGCGGACACCCCGACGGTGATACGGGAGTGGAGCCGCGGGGAGCACACGAGCGGGCGTGCGCTGTGGTCCCGTATCGCCGAGGCGGGCGTCTTCGCACTGGCGGTCCCGGAGGCGCACGAGGGCCTGGGACTCCGCCCGGTGGAACTCGCCCTGGCGTTCGTGGAGTTGGGCCGGCACGCGGTCCCCGGCCCTCTGGTGGAGACGGTCACGGCGGCGGCCCTGCTGGCGGGGCTGGACGACCAGGGCCCGGCGAAGCGGCTCCTGCCCGCGCTGGCCTCGGGCGAGTCGATGGCGACGCTGACGACGGGCCCGTACGTGCTGGACGCGGACGCGGCGGACATCCGGTTGACACTGTCAACGCCGGGCCCCCGCATTTCAGCCCGTCCGGCGCTTGAGGACGAGGCCCCTTCAGGGCCGATTCCCCAGCCCCCCACGGAGCTCCGCCTCGCTCCCCCGCCCACACACCCCCCACGCCCCTCCCTGGACCCCGCCCGCCGCCTCTTCCTCACCGCCCCTCACGAAGGTGAACTCTTGGCCGCCGACCCGCCGTCCCTGCCCCCCGCCCTCCGCCTCGCCCGCCTCACCACCGCCGCCCAAGCCCTCGGCATCGGCCTCGCCCTCCTCGACCGAACCGTCTCCTACGTGAAGCAGCGCACCCAATTCGGCGCCCCCATAGGCTCGTTCCAGGCCGTCAAACACCAACTCGCCGACGCGAAGATCGCCCTGGAGTTCGCCCGCCCCCTCCTCCTGGGCGCCGCGCTGACGATGACGGACGAAGACGTCGCCGCCGCGAAGGTCACGGCATGCGAGGCCGCGTACGCCACCGCCCGCACCGCGCTCCAACTGCACGGCGCGATCGGGTACACGGCGGAGTACGACCTGTCCCTGTGGCTGACGAAGGCCCGCGCCCTGCGCACCGCCTGGGGCACGCCGGACGAGTGCCGGACGGCCGTCGCCGTCAGTGGTGGTCGCCGCTGGTGACTTCCCGGTACTCCTCCACCGTCGGCTTCGGGATCCGTGTCTCCGGCCCGAACATGACCCGCGCCAGCCGCGCCCGCACCTTCATGGAAACCTTCACCGGCCGCCGCACCCCGTTCCCGTCGACGAGCGGGCCCACCTCGTACGGCGGATTCTGCTCGTGCTGGGTGAGGGTGTGCAGTACCTCCTGGGCGAGGGGTTCGTGGACCTCGACGTACTCCCCGTGCGGCAGCCGCTTGATCGTGCCGGTCTCCCGGCCGTGCAGCACCTTGTCGCGGTCCCGCCGTTGCAGCCCGAGGCAGACCCGCTTCGTCACGACGAACGCCAGCACCGGGACCACGAACACGGCGATCCGTACGAACCAGGTGATGACGTTGATGGACAGATGCAGATGCGTGGCCACGATGTCGTTGCCGCCGCCGATCAGCAGCACCGCGTACAGGCTGAGCCAGGCCACGCCGAGCCCCGTCCGTACGGGCACGTTGCGCGGCCGGTCGAGGATGTGGTGTTCGCGTTTGTCGCCGGTGATCCACGCCTCGACGAAGGGGTAGACGCCGAGGGCGAGGAGGATCAGCGGGAAGAGCGAGAAGGGGATGAAGACGCCCAGCTGGAGGGTGTGGCCCCAGGCGTTGATCTCCCATCCCGGCATCACCCGGATCAGGCCCTCGGAGAAGCCGAGGTACCAGTCGGGTTGGGCGCCGGTGGTCACCAGGTCCGGGCGGTAGGGCCCGAAGGCCCACACGGGGTTGATCTGGGCGAGCCCGCCCATGATCGCCAGGACGCCGAAGACGAGGAAGAAGAAGCCGCTCGCCTTCGCCATGTACACCGGCAGGAACGGCATGCCGACGACCGTCTTCTGGTCACGCCCTGGCCCCGGGTACTGCGTGTGCTTGTGGTAGAAGACCAGGATCAGATGCGCGACCACCAGGCCCAGCATGATCCCGGGCAGCAGGAGGACGTGGATCGGGAACAGCCTGGGGATGATGTCGTGGCCCGGGAACTCCCCGCCGAACAGGAAGAACGACAGATACGTCCCCACGATCGGCACCGACAGGATCGCGCCCTGCGCGAAGCGGATGCCGGTGCCGGAGAGCAGGTCGTCGGGGAGGGAGTAGCCGGTCAGGCCGGTGATGATGCCGAGCATCAACAGGGTCCAGCCGAAGACCCAGTTGAGCTCGCGGGGCTTGCGGAAGGCGCCCGTGAAGAACACCCGCATCATGTGCACGAGCATCCCGGTGACGAAGACGAGCGCCGCCCAGTGGTGGATCTGCCGGATCAGCAGCCCGCCGCGCACATCGAAGCTGATGTCGAGCGTGGACTCGAACGCCCTTGTCATCACTACGCCGTTGAGGGGCTCGTAGGAGCCGTGGTAGACGACCTCGACCCCGCTCGGTTCGAAGAACAGGGTGAGATAGACGCCGGTGAGGATCAGGACGATGAAGCTGTAGAGGCAGACCTCGCCGAGCATGAAGGACCAGTGGTCGGGAAAGACCTTGCGCATATTGGCCTTGGCCAGCGCGTACAGGCCCAGCCGTCCGTCCGCCCAGTCGGCGAGCCGCTCCCCGCCGCCGGGAGCGGGCTCCCGCTTCCGGTTCACCGATCGTGCGCCGTCCATACGTCGTCGCCCTCCCCGTCGGCTCCACCCCAGCGTGGCACGGCACCACGCCCAAGCCAACGGGACGAACAGCGGCTCATCCGCCGCCCTCAGCGACGATGGTTCAAGCGCCGACCGGGATGATCCCCTGCGCCCGCGCGGCCACCAGCCACTTCGGGAACTCGCCGACGATCCGGTCGTACAGCTCGGCGTCGGACACCTTCCGGGGCTCCGAACCGGCGTGGAAGAACCCGGCGTTGTCGACGACCCGCTTGTCGGGCACGGCCAATTCATCGAGCTTGCGCAGATAGTCGAACTGCTTGCTCTTCGCGTCCCCGAACCCGATGAACTGCCAGAACAGCGGCAGCCGGGCCGCCTTGCACAAGTACCGTTCCGCGGCGAGCTTGTTGATCGGACCGCCGTCGGTCTGGAAGACGACGAGGGCGGGTGCCCGGGAGCCGCTGTCGAGGTAGTGGTCGATGACCGCGTCCATGGCCAGGTGGTAGCTGGTCTTGCCCATGTGCCCGAGCCCGGCCACGATCCGGTCGATCCGCCCCTCGTGGTCGGCGAGCGCGATCTCCGTCTCGGCGTCGACGTCGGTCGAGAAGAACACCACCGGCACGGTGCCGTCGTCGTCGAGGTGCGCGGAGAGGCCGAGCACCCGGTCGGCGAGGGCCTGCACACTGCCGTCGTTGTAGTACGGCTTCATGGACCCGGAGTAGTCGACGACGAGGTAGACCGCGGCCCGCAGCCCGTCCAGGCCGTGCTTGCGCAGCGACACCCCGGCGCTCTTGTACAGGTTCACCAGCGCGGGCGCGGTCTCCTCGACCTTGCTGAGACTGATCGCTGCCATTCGTTCCCCCACCGTCGCTCTCTTCACGGGCATTGGCTATTTTGATCGCCGCCGTCCCCACCGGCTCACTGATCGTCCCATCCCCGAGGAGCCGGCCGTGGAATCCGAGTCCACCGTCACCACCTGCTTCCGCCATCCCAAGGTGGAGTCCCACGTCCGCTGCACCCGCTGCGACCGCTACATCTGCCCCGACTGCATGCGCGAGGCCGCCGTCGGTCACCAGTGCGTGGAGTGCGTGAAGGAGGGGGCGAGGTCGGTCCGGCAGGCCCGTACGGTCGTCGGCGGCCGGGTGTCGGCGGTGCCGGTCGTGACGTACGCGCTGATCGCGCTGAATGTGCTGGCCTATGTCGCCGAGGTGCTGCGCCCGGAGATCGTCGACCGTTTCGCGATGGTGACCGCACGGCTGGTCGGCCCGGACGGGCTCTCGTACGTGTACCAGTCGTCCTACCCGTCCGACTTCCATGCGGAGGGTGTGGTGGCCGGGCAGTGGGAGCGGCTGCTGACCAGCGGGTTCCTGCATCTGGAGCCGACCGAGGGGGCCTTCGGCCTGGCGCACATCGTGATGAACATGGTGTCGCTGTGGCAGCTGGGGCGGGTGGTGGAGCCGATGCTGGGCCGGGTCCGCTATCTGGGGCTCTATCTGCTGGCGACGCTGGGCGGCTCGGTCGGGGAGCTGCTGCTCACCGACCCGGGTACGGCTTCGCTGGGCGCGTCCGGGGCGGTCTTCGGGCTGGGGGCGGCGTACTACGTCATGGCCCGGCGGGTGGGCGCGGACATGCGGGGCGTCAACCAGTTCATGGTCTTCCTCTTGGTCTGGCTGCTGATCTCCTCGCGGTTCACCTCGTGGCAGGGTCACCTCGGCGGTCTGCTCACGGGTGGTGCGGTGACGCTGGTGTACGCCTATGCTCCCCGGGGACCCCGGCGCGGCCTGGTGCAGGCCGCCGCGTGTGCGGCGCTCCTCGCGCTGCTCGTGGTCGCGTCGATCGGAAGAATCTCGGAGTTGACCCAGTGAGACGAGCGGTCCTGCTGTTCGCGGCCGTGCCCGTGGCCATCACTGCGGCCGTCTACTTCCTCGCCCCGACGGACTCCGCGGAGGCCCCGGCGAAGGCCCCGGTGTCCGCCTCCCAGCTGGCCCGTGAGGACGCGAAGAGCCGGGCCGAGGAGGAACGTTCCGCCGACGACGAGACGATCGCCTCGCTGCCGGCCGGTCTCGCCGACCCGGCGAAGAAGGAGCTGGCCCAGCAGATCGTGGCGAGCGCCGAGAACTCCACCCTCGACTGGCGTTCCGCCTACGGCTACATCGAGGACATAGGGGACGGCCAGGGCTACACGGCCGGCATCATCGGCTTCTGCACCGGCACCAACGACCTGCTCGGCCTCGTCGAGCACTACACGAAGGCCCACCCGGACAACGGCCTGGCCCGCTACCTTCCCGCCCTGCGCAAGGTGGACGGCACGGACTCCCACGAGGGCCTGGACCCCGGCTTCACCAAGGCGTGGAAGGCCGAGTCCGAGGTCGCGGCCTTCCGCGAGGCCCAGGACGAGGAGCGCGACCGCGTCTACTTCGACCCCGCGGTCCGCCTCGCCAAGCTCGACGGCCTGGGCACCCTGGGCCAGTTCATCTACTACGACGCCATGGTCTTCCACGGCCCCGGCACCAACGCCACCAGCTTCTACGGCCTGCGCGAAAAGGCCCTCCACGAGGCCGACCTGCCCTCCGCGGGCGGCTCGGAGAAGGCCTATCTCGACATCTTCCTCGACGTCCGCAGGAAGGCCATGAAGCAGCGGAAGGCCGACATCGACACCTCCCGCATCGACACCGCGCAACGGCAGTTCCTGTACGACGGGAAGCTGGACCTCGGAACACCGCTGACGTGGGCGGTGTACGGGGAGACGTACCGCGTGTCCTAGGAGGTGCCGTCGGACGTCCCCCCGGCAGCCTCGGGGGCGGCGCCCCACTTCTCCCGCAGCACCTTCTCCGCCGGTTTCCCGTGCGGGGTGTACGCCAGCTTCGCCGGGGTCTCGCCGCTGTCCGGCCAGTCGTCCCACATCCACCAGCAGACCCCGGCCCACCAGCCGCGGCCGGTGAAGGTGTCCAGCAGTGCCCGGTAGGCGGCGGCCTGTTCGGCGTCGCCGGTGCGGCGGCTGATGTCCCAGGCGTACGGGGCGGTGGTGGCGCCGCGCTGGCTGACGTAGCCGGCCTCGGTGAACAGGATCCGGCGGTCGTGGCGGCGGGCGAAGTCGGCGAGCTTCCCGGCGATCGGCTGCCAGGCGCGGCGCAGCCGGCCGGTGTCGTCGGTGGGTTTCTCCGCCAGCGGCCAGTAGGCGTCGATGCCGATGAGGTCGAGCTCCTTCCAGAAGCGGATCCGGGTGTACTCGTCGTAGTTGGCGGCGTAGGTCAGGGGGCCGTCGTAGTGGTCGCGGACGGTGTCGACGGTCCGGGTCCAGGCCGCGCGGTCACCGGAGACGCCGGCGAGTTCGGTGCCGACCGCGAACTGCTCGGTGCCGGTGTCGGCGGCGAGGTCGGCGTAGTGGGTGATGAAGCGGCGGTAGGAGGTGAACCAGGCGGCCCGGTCGCGGGGGCGGATCTCGGCGCGGTCGCCGTCGCCGGGCAGGTCGACGTGCGGCTTGATCATCACCTTGAGGCCATGGGCGTGGGCGCGGCGCACGATGTGCTTCAGGCTCGCGTCGCTCGCGGTCTCCTCGGTGGGGCGCATCACAGTGTCGGTGCGCCGCTGCTGGTACCAGGTCGGGGTGAAGGTGACCCAGCGGGCGCCGGTGGCGCGGATGTCCCGCAGATAGCGGTCGGCGGCGGGGCTGTCGTAGTCGGTGCGGTACCAGGAGGGCAGGGTGATGCCGCGCATCGTCGCGGTGGGCTCCTTGCCGCTGGAGGGGCTGGTGGTCGTGCAGCCGGCGGCGGCGAGGAGGGCCGCCACCGCGGCGGCGGCGACGACCCTCCTCTTGATGACGCGTGCCCTCACAGGCTCGTCGGGCTGACGAACGTGTACCCCAGGGCCTTGATGCCGTCGATGGTGTCCTTCAGCGGCTGGGTCGGGAAGTACGGGTGGTAGAAGAAGCTGGCGAACCCGTCCCGGACGGCCAGGTTGGCCTTGGCCGAGGCGATCAGGTCGGCCGGCAGCCTCGGCGGGTGGTTGTTGTAGGCCTCGGGTTCGTAGTTGCCGATGTTCTCGGGCAGGACCTTGGTGCCGTACACGTCGTTGACGACGTACGGGAAGAACTGGCCGATGAACACGTTGGGTCCGGCGGAGTTGCCGCTCAGCGTGCCGGAGAAGTACAGCGAACGCTCAAGGCGGGCGTTGAAGTTGGCGCTGAAGACCTTGTAGTCGGCGGCCGAGCCCGCGTAGTGCGGGGTGGTCCACAGTGTCGGCTTCGGCAGGCCCGCGGCGGTGAACGCGGCGAGCGCGCTGGTCACCCGGCCCTGCGCCCAGGCGGTGGAGTCCCCGGCGACCGGGCCGTCGTAGACGACGTTGTCCGAGGCGTCGACGTGGGCGCGGTAGAACTCGAAGTCGTCGCCGGTGACGCCGTTGTACGGGTTGGCGACGTTGCTGTACTGGTGGGTGTAGCCGTGGTCCATCAGGACCGCGCCCCTGGCCAGCATGTACTTCAGGGCGCTGACGACCTGCGGCCGCTGGGCGAGGGTGATCGTCTCCGGGACCCCGTTGTTGTAGGTGCCGT
This sequence comes from Streptomyces sp. NPDC046909, assembly GCF_040644695.1. Taxonomy (NCBI): domain Bacteria; kingdom Bacillati; phylum Actinomycetota; class Actinomycetes; order Kitasatosporales; family Streptomycetaceae; genus Streptomyces; species Streptomyces sp. NPDC046909. The sequence continues at coordinate 201,039 of NZ_JBEYXC010000011.1, forward strand.
TGGGGTCGGTGTAGACGGGGATCACGTTGATGCCGTACGGGATGTTGTTCGCCTTCAGCAGGTCGGCCATCGCCCGCAGTTCGGAGGGTTCCGAGTTGGGGCTGATGTCCTCCAGGCGCAGCAGCGCGCGGTGCCGTTCGGTGGTGGCCGGGGCGAGGGCGTCGTAGAGGAGGTCCTCCAGGACGATGATCCGGTCGCTCTCGGAGACGTACGCGAACGGGATCTCACCGAGGTAGGTGAGGTTGGAGGAGCGGACGGCCCACCCGAAGGTGTGGCTGTTGGAGGTGTCGAGCCCCTCGGCGACCCTGGTGACCGCGGGATAGCCGGGTCCGGTGAGGACGTTGGGGCGCAGCACGCCGCCGTCCTGGCCCGCGGGGATCTTCCGGGTGAGTGCCTGGTTCTTGTACGTCACCTGTGTCACGGTCCCGATCGAACCGCCGTCCTCGTAGTACGACGTCGTCGGGTCCCAGCCGTACTTCTGCGTGAACTGGGCTACGCCCACCGAGTTCGCCATGTTCCAGATGTTGGCGCCCATCCAGATCACCGGCTTGGTGGTGGTGGAGGCGTCCTGGTAGAAGGCGGCCGGGACGGCGTCGGGGACGTCGCAGCAGTAGTAGGTGGAGCCGATGTAGATCACGGCCGTGTACGAGTCGACCAGGCCCGCGGTGTACTGCTGGACCGGCTTGGCGGTGACCGTACCGAAGTGACCTGCGAGGTTGGCGGCGGCCATGGCGTACAGCTCGCCCAGCTGGCCGTAGGGGCCGGCGGTGTCGTAGAGGACGAGGGTGGCCGGGGCGGCCGCGGCGGCGACGTCGTCGGCCTGGAGCAGGGCGGCCTGCCGGGTGACGGCTGTCGCGGTGCGGACCGGGAAGGCGGCCGTGGAGGCCAGGGTGGTGGTGGCCGGCAGCCCGGTCGTCGTCGACGCCCTGGTCGTGGACGGCTTCTGGCGCTGTTTGTCGTGGCGGGCCCGGTCGGCCTTGAGCTGGGCCTTCGCCCAGCCCTTGAGGTCGACGCGGCTGAGTCCGGACTTCCCGCCGACGTTCTCGTGGCCGGGCCGGTCCCCACCGGGGGCGGCCTGGGCACCCGCCGCGAGGAAGGTACCGCTGAGCAGAGCGGCGACCAGCAACAGGATCACGGAAAGCTTCGGAATTCCTTGTCGCCGCGTACGCGTCAAAGGTCTTGCGATCATTGGTCTCACGATCATTCCCCCCACTTTGCCAATCCTTGGCAAAGGCTTTTCACAACAGGAAGTCACCGATTCTTATGACGGTCACGAAGGGTGTCAATGGTCCGAAGGGTGAATTCCCGGAGGACCAGGAGACCCCACCAGAAGATCGGACATGTCCTTTTTCCGAATAACCTTCAGAGTCGCCCTCGGCGTCTGCTACGTTCACCTTCGCGCGATGGGGACGCGCTGTGAAATGTGTGGGGGGACAATGTACGGACGACCCGCCCTGGGGGCTCTCCTGCCTCTTGCAGGGGCGATGGCCGCGCCCGAAGCCGTGCCGGGGCTACCTCTGGCCAAAGCCCTACAGGCCGCGGCCGGGGCCGGATTCCTGTTCTATTGCCTGTCGGCCTGTCTGATATTGCTCGCCCGGATACGACTGCGCCGCCAGGCACTGAAAGCGCAGGCCGGCACCGGGGGCAACCATGATCACTGAACTGCTGCTGTGGTCCAGCATCACTTTGATCATTATGGCGGGCTGCTACAACACGAGCCTCTTTCTGCTGTCGAGACGCAGAATTCGCCGTTCTCGAACAGACCGGAAAGAACGCTTCTACGTATTCCTCCTCGCCTGTCTCAACGAGGAGAAAGTGCTTTCCGAAAGCCTCGCCAGGATCACCTCGCTACCCGCCCGTAATTTCATGGCACTGGTGATCGACGACGGCTCGGACGACCGCACCTCGGAGATCGCCCTCGCCGCCGACCCGGCCCTGGTCCGGCTGCACCGGCGCACTCCGCCGAACGCCCGGAAAGGGAAAGGTGCAGCACTCAACGACGGCGTGCGCCACCTGCGGGAATCCGGTCTGCTCGACCGCCATGACCCGGCCGATGTCGTGCTCTGCGTGGTCGACGCGGACGGGCGGCTGGATCCGCATGTCGTGCAGTCCGTCGACCCGTATTTCGACGACCCGCGCACGGGCGCGGTCCAGGTCTGTGTCCGGATGTACAACCGGCACCTCGGACTGCTCGCCCGTATGCAGGACATGGAGTTCGTCGTCTACGGCGACGTCTTCCAGAGCGCCCGCCGCTACATCGGCAGCGTGGGCATGGGCGGCAACGGCCAGTTCATGCGGCTGTCGGCGCTCAACACCCTGGGCGGGGACGGCCCTTGGAGCGACAGCCTCACCGAGGACCTCGACCTCGGGGTGCGGCTGATCGCCAAGGGCTGGACCAACCAGCACTGCACCACCGCCGCGGTCTCCCAGCAGGCCGTGCTCAGCCTCAGGCGCCTGATCCGCCAGCGATCCCGCTGGTTCCAGGGCCACTTGCAGTCCTCCGGACTCGTCCCGCTCATCCTCAGGGACGTGCCCACCAGAGCCGCGCTCGACCTGCTCTACCACCTCTCCAGCCCGGTGCTCATCCTGCTCACCTCGCTGCTCCCGCTGTCCTTCGTCGTCGCCGTCGTCGCCACCACCGTGGCCTCCGTGCAGGCCGGACAGCCGCTCGTCTCGCCCATGTGGCTGCTGGGCCCGTACGCGCTCTCGTTCACCGCCGCCTACGCGTACGGCTTCGTGTACGCCAAGCGGGAGCGGGAGCTGGGCCTGGTGCGCTCGGTCCTGCTCGCCCATGTCTTCGTCTTCTACGGCTACATCTGGTTCGCGGCCGGCTGGTGGGGGTTCTGGCGGATGCTCACCGGCCAGCGGGGCTGGCTGAAGACGGCGCGCACGTAAGGACGCAGGACCGCTAGAAGGACGACCGCTCAAAGGCCAACCACTCAGCGGACGTTCGACCGCTCGACCGAGGACATTCAGGCCGCGCCCGGTCCCCGCGCGGGTCCTCTCTTCTCCCAGTACCTCTCTCATCACCCTCGACGTGGTCGCTGCGCCGATCACGCATGCCCAAGGGGGGCACCCATGTCCACACACCCGTCAGCCGTGCCCGTACGTGCCATGCTCGTGCTCGGCACCCGGCCGGAAGCGATCAAACTGGCGCCCGTGGCACGGGCCATGGCCGCGAGTCCGCAGTTCGAACCGCTCGTCGTCACCACCGGCCAGCACCGCGAGATGCTCCACCAGATGCTCGGCATGCTGTGCGTCGACGTCCGTATCGCCCTCGACGTGATGCGCAGCCGGCAGCAGCTGTCCGACCTCACCGCCCGCCTGGTCCGGGAGCTCGGCGAGGCCATGCGAGAACAACGCCCCGACCTGGTCGTGGTCCAAGGGGACACCACGACCGCGCTGGCCGGCGCGCTCGCCGCCTTCTACGAGAAGATCCCGGTCGCCCATGTCGAGGCCGGCCTGCGCACCGGCGTCATCGACAACCCGTTCCCGGAGGAGCTCAACCGCAGCCTCATCGGCCGCATCGCCCGCTGGCACTTCGCCCCGACCCCGGCCGCGGCCCGGCATCTGACCGACGAGGGCGTCCCCGAGGAGCAGGTCTTCACCACCGGCAACACGGTCATCGACAACCTCCTGTGGGTCCTGGCCCAGGGCACCGGCTCCTCGGTCTTCCGCACCGGCGCCAGGGCCTGCCCGGCGGATCAGGCCGGCTGCGACGCCCAGTGCCTGGTCACAGACCCGAGCGGGGTCTGGTGCGTGCAGCTGCAAGGCGGAGAAGACGTGGACATCAGCCGCTCCCGCGGCGGGCGACGCGGAGCGATGGGGGCCCCTCCCGCGCGAGCGAAGTCGAGCGTGGGGGAGAGTGACGACAACGCCGCTGAGGGTGCCCCCTCTGGGGGAGCGCGTGCCAGGGCCCGCGACGCCGGCATGATCCGCCGGGGAGGACCTAAACGGATCCTGGTCACCCTGCACCGCCGGGAGAACCAGGGCGAGCGGATGCGCGGCATGGGACGGGCGCTGACGCGGCTCGCCCGGCGCGGGGACGTGGAGATCGTGCTGCCGCTGCACAAGAGCCCGGCCGTACGGGACGTGCTGCTGCCCGAACTCGACGGCCATGAGGGGATCTCGCTCGTGGAGCCGCTCGGTTACCTGGACTTCGCGGCGACCCTCGCCGAGTGCGACCTCGTGCTCACCGACTCCGGGGGGATCCAGGAGGAGGCGCCCAGTCTCAGCAAGCCCGCGCTCGTGCTGCGCACCACCACCGAACGGCCCGAGGCGGTCGAGGTCGGGGCGGCGCAGCTGGTCGGCACCGACCCGGACGCCATCGTGACCTGGGCGGAGAGGCTCCTCGACGACCCGGCGGAGTACCGGCGGATGGCGAGGGCCGGCAATCCGTTCGGCGACGGCACGGCCGCGCGCCGGATCCTGGCCCAACTGGCCGAGGACTTCGCGGCCGATGTCCCGGTCGGGCTGACGGCGTCCGGGCCATACTCGACGGCATGACACGCAGGGGGCGCAGCGTCACCGGACTGGCACTGGTTCTCACCCTGGCCGCGATCGTCGCCGTCACGGTGAGCCAGTGCCAGGGCGGCGGCGCTCCCCTCCCCAAGCCCTGGATCGACGGGACCACGCACGGCCGCTGGCTGTCGGTGTTCAACGGCATGGGCGCCAACCACGGCGACGACACCTCGCTCACCCTCTCCCCCATGGCCGCCGAGGACCCCGGCACCACCCACGCCGGCCTGGTGGTGAGCACCGCCTCCTACACGGACGTGCGCTACGAGGCGCGGATGCGGACGCTGAAGCAGCTGCGCGAACCGAAGCCGAACCCGTGGGAAGTGCCGTGGCTGGTCTGGGCGTACACCGACCCGGAGCACTTCTACTACATCACCCTCAAGCCGAACGGCTGGGAGCTGGGCAAACGGGACCCGGCCTATCCGGGCGGCCAGCGATTCCTGGTCACGGGGCACGAGGAGTACCCGGTGGGCGACTGGAGCGAGGTGCTGGTGAAACAGAAGGGCGCCGTGCTCACCGTGGAGGTGGACGGCGAGCAGCTCGTGACCTTCACCGACGCCGAACGCCCCTATCTCCAGGGGCGGGTGGGCGCGTACTCGGAGGACGCCACGGTGGAGTTCAAGGGCCTCGAAGCCTCCTGAACAGCCTCCTGAACAACTTCCTGGACATGCGACGGCGCCTGCCATCCGTCCGGTCGGGGACGAGGAAGGCAGGCGCCGTCAGTGTTCCGTACGCCTTTGTACGGGACGTCTGTCGATCCGCCGGATCAGACCATCAGGGAACGGTCCGTCGGACGGATCGGAGCCGGCAGATCGCTGGCCCCGGTCAGGAACCGGTCGACGCCGCGGGCGGCCGAGCGGCCCTCCGCGATTGCCCACACGATGAGGGACTGGCCGCGGCCCGCGTCACCGGCGACGTACACGCCGGGCACGTTGGTCCGGAAGTCGGCGTCGCGGGCGATGTTGCCGCGCTCGTCGAGCTCCAGGCCGAACTGCTCGACCAGGCCGTTCTCGCGGTCGGTGCCCGTGAAGCCCATCGCCAGCGTCACCAGCTGGGCGGGGATCTTGCGCTCGGTGCCCGGCTTCGAGGTCAGCTTGCCGTCGACGAACTCGACCTCGCTGAGGTGCAGCCACTGGACGTTGCCGTCCTCGTCGCCCTCGAAGTGGGTGGTGGAGACGGAGTAGACCCGCTCGCCGCCCTCCTCGTGCGCGGAGGTGACCTTGTACAGCATCGGGAAGGTCGGCCAGGGCTGCGAGACCGCGTTCCGCTCGTCGTTCGGGCGGGGCATGATCTCCAGCTGGGTGACCGAGGCCGCGCCCTGGCGGTGGGCGGTGCCCACGCAGTCGGCGCCGGTGTCGCCACCGCCGATGACCACGACGTGCTTGCCCTCGGCGGTGATGGGGGGCGCCACGAAGTCGCCCTCCTGCACCTTGTTGGCCAGCGGCAGGTACTCCATGGCCTGGTGGATGCCCTTGAGCTCGCGGCCCGGCACCGGCAGGTCACGCGCGGTCGTCGCACCGGCGGCGATGACGATCGCGTCGTACCGCTTCTTCAGGTCGGTCGCCTTGAGGTCGCGGCCGATCTCGATCCCGGTACGGAAGCGGGTGCCCTCCGCGCGCATCTGCTCGATACGGCGGTTGATATGCCGCTTCTCCATCTTGAACTCGGGGATGCCGTAGCGGAGCAGACCACCGACGCGGTCGGCGCGCTCGTAGACGGCGACCGTGTGACCGGCCCGGGTCAGCTGCTGGGCGGCGGCGAGACCCGCCGGGCCCGAGCCGATGACGGCGACGGTCTTGCCGGACAGGCGCTCGGGGGCCTGCGGCTCGACGTCACCGCTGTCCCACGCCTTGTCGATGATCGAGACCTCGACGTTCTTGATGGTGACGGCCGGCTGGTTGATGCCGAGCACACACGCCGACTCGCAGGGAGCCGGGCACAACCGCCCCGTGAACTCGGGGAAGTTGTTGGTCGCGTGCAGCCGCTCCGAGGCCGCCGCCCAGTCCTCGCGGTAGGCGTAGTCGTTCCACTCGGGGATGAGGTTCCCCAGCGGACAGCCGTTGTGGCAGAACGGGATGCCGCAGTCCATGCAGCGGGACGCCTGCTTCGAGATGATCGGAAGCAGCGAGCCCGGAACGTAGACCTCGTTCCAGTCCTTCAGACGGACGTCGACGGGCCGGGACTTGGCGACCTCGCGGCCGTGGTTGAGGAAGCCCTTCGGGTCAGCCATTGGTCGCCGCCTCCATCATCTTCTCGGTGATCTCGGTCTCGGAGAGACCGGCCTGCTCGGCGGCGGCCTTGGCGGCGAGCACAGCCTTGTACGTGCTGGGGATGATCTTGCTGAAGCGCTCCACGGACGTGTCCCAGTCGACGAGCAGCTTCTCGGCGACCGTCGAACCGGTCTCCTCGGCGTGGCGGCGCACCACGTCGTGCAGCCACTGCTTGTCCTGGTCGTCCAGCGCCTCTACGGCGTTCACGTTGCCGACGTTGACGTTGTCGCGGTCGAGGTCGATGACGTACGCGATACCGCCGGACATGCCGGCCGCGAAGTTGCGGCCCGTCTCGCCGAGCACCACCGCGTGACCGCCGGTCATGTACTCGCAGCCGTGGTCGCCCACGCCCTCGGAGACCACCAGCGCACCGGAGTTGCGGACGCAGAAGCGCTCACCGGTACGACCGCGCAGGAAGAGCTCGCCGCCGGTCGCGCCGTACGCGATGGTGTTGCCCGCGATCGTCGAGAACTCGGCGAGGTGGTCGGCGCCCCGGTCCGGGCGGACGATGACACGGCCACCCGACAGACCCTTGCCGACGTAGTCGTTGGCGTCGCCCTCCAGGCGCAGCGTGACACCGCGCGGGAGGAAGGCGCCGAAGGACTGGCCGGCGCTGCCGGTGAAGGTGATGTCGATGGTGTCCTCGGGCAGGCCCGCACCGCCGAACTTCTTCGTCACCTCGTGGCCGAGCATGGTGCCGACCGTGCGGTTGATGTTGCGGATCGCGACCTGGGCGCGCACCGGCTGGGCGTCGGTGGCGCTGGACGCGGCGAGGGCGTCGGCGGCGAGCTTGATGAGCTCGTTGTCGAGCGCCTTCTCCAGGCCGTGGTCCTGCTCGATCACCTGGTGCAGAGCGGCGCCCTCGGGCAGCTCGGGCACGTGGAAGAGCGGGGCCAGGTCGAGGCCCTGCGCCTTCCAGTGGTTGACCGCGCGCTCGACGTCCAGCGTGCCGGCCTGGCCGACGGCCTCCTCGATGGAGCGGAAGCCCAGCTCGGCGAGGATCTCGCGGACCTCTTCGGCGATGAACTGGAAGAAGTTCACGACGTACTCGGCCTTGCCCGCGAACCGGTCCCGGAGGGTCGGGTTCTGGGTGGCGATGCCGACCGGGCAGGTGTCCAGGTGGCAGACGCGCATCATGACGCAGCCGGAGACGACGAGCGGCGCGGTCGCGAAACCGAACTCCTCGGCGCCGAGCAGCGCGGCGATGACGACGTCACGGCCGGTCTTCAGCTGACCGTCCGTCTGGACGACGATCCGGTCGCGCAGGCCGTTGAGCAGCAGGGTCTGCTGGGTCTCGGCGAGGCCCAGCTCCCAGGGACCACCGGCATGCTTCAGAGAGGTGAGGGGAGAGGCACCGGTGCCACCGTCGTGACCGGAGATGAGGACGACGTCCGCGTGCGCCTTCGACACACCCGCGGCGACGGTACCGACACCGACCTCCGACACCAGCTTCACGTGAATCCGCGCCTGCGGGTTCGCGTTCTTCAGGTCGTGGATCAGCTGGGCCAGGTCCTCGATGGAGTAGATGTCGTGGTGCGGCGGCGGCGAGATCAGACCGACACCCGGGGTCGAGTGACGGGTCTTCGCGACCCACGGGTAGACCTTGTGGCCGGGCAGCTGGCCGCCCTCGCCGGGCTTGGCGCCCTGGGCCATCTTGATCTGGATGTCGTCCGCGTTGACCAGGTACTCGGAGGTCACACCGAAGCGGCCGGAGGCGACCTGCTTGATGCTGGACCGGCGCGCCGGGTCGTACAGACGCTCCGGGTCCTCGCCGCCCTCACCGGTGTTGGACTTGCCGCCCAGCTGGTTCATGGCGATGGCGAGGGTCTCGTGCGCCTCCTTGGAGATGGAGCCGTACGACATGGCGCCGGTGGAGAAGCGCTTGACGATCTCGGAGACGGGCTCGACCTCGTCGATGGAGATCGAGGGCCGGTCCGACTTGAAGCCGAAGAGACCGCGCAGGGTCATCAGCCGCTCGGACTGCTCGTTCACGCGGTCCGTGTACTTCTTGAAGATGTCGTAGCGGTTGGTGCGCGTGGAGTGCTGGAGGCGGAAGACCGTCTCCGGGTCGAACAGGTGCGGCTCGCCCTCACGGCGCCACTGGTACTCGCCGCCTATCTCCAGCGCGCGGTGCGCGGGAGCGATGCCCGAGGCGGGGTACGCCTTGGCGTGCCGGGCGGCGACCTCCTTGGCGATGACGTCGATGCCGACGCCGCCGATCTTGGTGGCCGTGCCGTTGAAGTACTTCTCGACGAAGGCGGTGTCGAGACCGACGGCCTCGAAGACCTGGGCGCCTCGGTAGGAGGCGACGGTCGAGATGCCCATCTTGGACATGACCTTGAGGACGCCCTTGCCGAGCGCGTAGATCAGGTTGCGGATCGCCTGCTCGGGCTCCAGGCCGTTGATGAAGGTGCCCGCGCGCAGCAGGTCCTCCACCGACTCCATCGCCAGGTACGGGTTGACGGCCGCGGCGCCGAAGCCGATCAGCAGGGCGACGTGGTGGACCTCGCGGACATCGCCGGCCTCGACCAGCAGGCCCACCTCGGTGCGCTGCTTGGTGCGGATGAGGTGGTGGTGGACGGCCGCGGTGAGCAGCAGCGACGGGATCGGCGCGTGCTCGGCGTCGGAGTGCCGGTCGCTGAGGACGATCAGCCGGGCGCCGTTCTCGATCGCGGCGTCGGCCTCGGCGCAGATCTCGTCGATGCGCGCGGCGAGGGCGTCACCGCCGCCGGAGACCCGGTAGAGGCCGGAGAGCGTGGCGGCCTTCATGCCGGGCATGTCGCCGTCGGCGTTGATGTGGATGAGCTTGGCCAGCTCGTCGTTGTCGATGACCGGGAAGGGCAGGACAACGCTGCGGCAGGAGGCGGCCGTCGGGTCGAGCAGGTTGCCCTGGGGGCCCAGGGAGCTGCGCAGCGAGGTGACGAGCTCCTCGCGGATCGCGTCCAGCGGCGGGTTGGTGACCTGTGCGAACAGCTGGGTGAAGTAGTCGAAGAGGAGACGCGGACGCTCGCTCAGCGCGGCGATCGGCGAGTCCGTACCCATCGAACCGAGCGGCTCGCCGCCGGTCTTGGCCATCGGCGCGAGGATGATGCGCAGCTCTTCCTCGGTGTAGCCGAAGGTCTGCTGGCGGCGGGTGACCGAGGCGTGGGTGTGCACGATGTGCTCGCGCTCGGGGAGGTCGGAGAGCTCGATCTCGCCGGCCTCCAGCCACTCCGCGTAGGGGGCCGCGGCGGCGAGCTCCGCCTTGATCTCGTCGTCCTCGATGATGCGGTGCTCGGCGGTGTCGACGAGGAACATCCTGCCGGGCTGGAGGCGGCCCTTGCGGACGACCTTGGCGGGGTCGATGTCGAGGACGCCGACCTCGGAACCCAGCACGACGAGACCGTCGTCGGTGACCCAGTAGCGGCCGGGGCGCAGGCCGTTGCGGTCGAGCACGGCACCGACCTGGGTGCCGTCGGTGAAGGTGACACAGGCCGGGCCGTCCCAGGGCTCCATCATCGTGGAGTGGTACTGGTAGAAGGCGCGCCGGGCCGGGTCCATGGAGTCGTGGTTCTCCCACGCCTCCGGGATCATCATCAGCACGGAGTGCGGCAGCGAACGCCCACCGAGGTGGAGCAGTTCGAGCACCTCGTCGAAGGACGCCGAGTCGGAGGCGTCCGGCGTACACACGGGGAAGACGCGCTCAAGGGCCTTCTCGTCGTTCCCGAACAGGTCGGAGACGAGCTGCGATTCGCGGGCGACCATCCAGTTGCGGTTGCCCTTGACGGTGTTGATCTCACCGTTGTGCGCGACGAACCGGTAGGGGTGCGCGAGCGGCCACGACGGGAAGGTGTTCGTGGAGAAGCGCGAGTGGACGAGGGCGACGGCCGAGGCGAAGCGGCGGTCGGACAGGTCCGGGAAGAAGGGCTCCAGCTGACCGGTGGTCAGCATGCCCTTGTAGACGATCGTGCGCGCGGAGAGCGACGGGAAGTAGACGTCGGCCTCGCGCTCGGCGCGCTTGCGCAGCACGAACGCCTTGCGGTCGAGGTCGATCCCGGAGCTGGCGCCGTCGGCGACGAATATCTCGCGGAAGACGGGCATGGTCGACCGGGCGGTGGCGCCGAGGAGCTCGGGAGCGACGGGAACCTCACGCCACCCGAGGACGGTGAGGCCCTCTTCGCCCGCGATGGTCTCGATCCTCGAGACGGCCTCGGCGGCCCCGTCCTCCGGGAGGAAGGCGATGCCGACGGCGTACGAACCGGCCTCGGGCAGCTGGAACCCGGCCACCTCACGGAAGAACGCGTCCGGGACCTGGGTCAGGATGCCCGCGCCGTCACCCGAGTCGGGCTCGGAGCCGGTGGCACCGCGGTGCTCCAGGTTGCGCAGAACCGTGAGCGCCTGCTCGACCAGCGCATGGCTCGCCTCGCCGGTGAGGGTGGCCACGAAACCGACGCCACAGGCGTCCTTCTCGTTGCGGGGGTCGTACATACCCTGCGCAGCAGGGCGAGCATCCATGAAGGACCAGTTCTGGCCATTCGCGGAGTGCTGGGACGGCTGGCGCGGCGTACGCATCGGCTCTCCCGTCGTCGTCTCAAGTGGCATGTCTGCGTGCCGAGGGACGACGTTGGCCCTCTGCGTGTGCGCAAAATTTCGTGCAGGTTACATGATGGAGCGGATCTCGGGAACCGGATACCCCGTTCCAACATGCGGACGCCACGAGGTCGCGAGGGGGGTGTCGCGCACGTGGCTTGAAGTGTGTGGGACCGATCAGGACAGATCAGTGTCTGTCGGTCCAGGGGGCGGGGGGAGCGGCGTCGCCCACCTCGCGGATGCGCGGCAGGCGTCATTGCCCACAGCGCTTACGGCTCATGCCCAGTGGTTAAGCATTCGAAACCAGTGAGTAACGGCTACTTATGCGGCCCAACGCATAAGTTCCAGTCGGCTTATCCTACGGCCGTTCCGAACAGAGTGCCCAGGGCGTACGTCACACCGGCCGCGGCACCCCCGAGAGCGAGCTGCCGCACCCCACTGAACCACCAGCTCCGAGCGGTCACCTTCGCCACGACCGCACCGCACGCGAACAGCCCGACGAGCGCCACCAGCACGGCCGGCCACAGCGCACTGGCCCCCAGCAGATAAGGCAGTACGGGCAGCAGGGCCCCCAGCGCGAACGCCCCGAACGACGACACGGCGGCGACGAGCGGCGAGGGCAGATCCCCGGGGTCGATCCCGAGCTCCTCACGGGCGTGTATCTCAAGGGCCTGCTCGGGATCCCGGGAAAGCTGCTTGGCGACTTCACGGGAGAGCCAGGGCTCGACACCGCGGGCCTCATACAGGGCGGCAAGCTCAGCCTCTTCATCCTGCGGATGCTTGCGCAGCTCCCGCCGCTCGACATCCAGCTCGGCCTCGACGAGTTCCCGCTGCGAGGCGACGGAGGTGTACTCACCGGCGGCCATGGAGAAGGCGCCGGCGGCAAGACCGGCGAGCCCGGTCAGAACGATGGCCTGCTGCCCCACGGACCCCCCGGCGACACCGGTCATCAACGCGAGATTGGAAACCAGCCCATCCATCGCCCCGAAGACGGCGGGCCGCAGCCACCCACCATTGACATCCCGGTGGGTGTGGTTGTCGCGGTGCGCCTCGTGCAGTGGCGCCGAGGTCTCGATGATGGCCATTCCGGATCCCCCAGGGAAGCTAAGCCAAAGCTAACTTTAGACTGATTCTAATTACCGACAACCCGACTGTACGTCCGGAAATTCCCGCCCGCCAGCAAGGGGAGGCTGGGCTAACCTGCGGTTTTACCCTCGAATGCCCATACGATCGAGAGTCCGCTCAGATGTCGACCGGGTGACGCTGAGGCTCCGGATGCTCGTGTGACGCGCCCGGGTGGGACACATCCCCAAAGGCCCCGCCCCCTGTCGCGCGGAGCCTCCGGAGGAGAGGCCGCGTATGGCATCCATCGCCTGCATTCCCCCGGTCCCGGCGCCCGGGGACGCCACCGGACTCCGCGAACGGGCCCGCGGCGCACTGCTGGGCCTGGCCGTGGGCGACGCGCTGGGCGCCCCGGCGGAGAACATGAAACCGTCGGAGATCCGCGCCCGCTGGGGCCGCATCACGGGCTACGTCTCGGACACCCCGGCCGGCACGGACGACACGGAGTACGCGATCTTCTCCGGCCTCCTCCTCTCCCGCCACGGCTCCGCCCTGACCCCGGCCCACGTGGAGGCGGCCTGGCACGAATGGATCGCCGACCGCGACGAGGGCCCCTTCCGAGGTGCGGGCTTCAGCGAGCGCGGCACCCTGGAGAACCTCCGCAGAGGCCTCGCGGCCCCCATCTCCGCCCAGCACCGCCACGCCTGGAGCGACGGCCTGGCGATGCGAGCGGCCCCCTTCGGCGTCTACGCGGCAGGCCGCCCGGCGGAAGCAGCGCGGCTGGTGGCGATCGACGGCTCGGTGAGCCACGACGGCGAGGGCATCTACGGCGGCCAGGCGGTCGCGGCAGGCGTGGCGGCGGCGATGGCGGGAGCCCCGACGATCGCGGTGGTGGCATCGGCACTGGCGGTCATCCCGGACGACTCCTGGACGGCCAGATCCCTGAGACGCGCGGTAGCGGTGGCCCACCGAGGCGAACGAGCCGTCCGCTCCGCCGTGGTCATCGGCGGCTACCCCTGGACCGACCTGGCCCCGGAAGCCGTCGCCCTGGCCTTCGGCGCGTACGCGGCAGCCGACGGCGACTTCGTCGACGCGGTCCTCACGGCGGTGAACATGGGCAGAGACGCGGACACGACGGCGGCAGTGGCAGGAGCCCTGGCAGGCGCGACCCGGGGCTCCTCCTCCATCCCGACCGACTGGGCGGCAGCCATCGGCCCAGCGAGAGGCAGCTGCCTCCCGGCAATGGCCGGCCACCACGTACTGGACGTGGCGGACCGCTTGACGGACGCGGTACGAGGCCCGGGCCCCGAAGCCGAACAGCCGTGGCCGCTTCCGGACGCTACGGCGTTCACGTTGGCGGCGGACGAGGGGCTGGAGGTGGCGGAATGAGAAGCGCACCCGCGGCCGCCGACGGCGAATCCGCCCCACAGGGGCCACCCGCACCCGACGACGAGAGTCGCACGGGTGGTGCGGGTGGGAACACCTGGACCGAAGGCGAAGCCGAGGCCGTTGGCGCCGTACTGCCGCCGCATGCACGCGCCGCGGCCCGCCGCGTCGAGGGCCTCCTGCTAGGCCTGGCCGCAGGCGACGCCGCAGGCTGGCCCTCCGCCCGCCACAGAGCCGCCCGCATGCCCGACTGGACCCGCCGCCTCACCCGAGAACTGGACACCTTCGCCGAACAGAACGCGACAACCACCCTCCCCGTCCCCATCGCCCTGAACCAACCCCCCGAACCCCTCCGCCTCGGCCCCTCGGACGACGCCGAATGGGCGGCGTTCGCAGCGGAGGCCCTCCTCAGAGCCGGCGACGACACCGCCCTGGGCGACCTCAGCAGGGCCCGCCGCACAAGAGCCGCCATCGACCTCACCTGGAACGCCCTGGCCAGCGAGGTCGCCGCCGCAGCGGACCGCGCCCCGGAGGTCGAATCCGCCGTCCTCCCCCTGAGGGCCCGCATCTCGGTACGCGCAGGCCTCGGCAACCTCGCCACCGGCCTACGCCCACCCGCCACCGGCCACGACAACCCCCACTACTTCGACGACGCGGCCTGCATCCGGGCCTGCGTCCTGGCGACAGCCCACCCCGGCACCCCCCAACTCGCCGCGGACCTGGCGGAGTTCGACGCCCGCTACACCCAGGACGGCGACGGCGTACACGGCGCGAGAGCCATGGCGGCGGCCCTCTCCCTCGCCCTCACCGGCGCGGACATCGACACCTGCACCACCGCCGCCCTCACCGAACTCCCCGAGGAGACAGAGATCGGCCGCAACACCCGCCACGCCCTGAAACTCGCCCACGACGCGGAGAACGCCTTCGCCCTGATCCCCCTCTTGGAACACCAGATCGTCGACCACGTCTACAGCTACGGCATCGCGGCGGCCGAAACGGTCCCGGTGGCCCTGGCCCTGGCCACAGCCGCGAGGGGCCGTATCGCCGAGGCGATCCCGGCCGCGGCCTGCCTCTCCCGCGTCGCGGACTCGGCCCCGGCCCTGACCGGCGCCCTCACCGGTGCCCTGAGCGGCGGCGAAGCCATCCCCGCCACCTGGCGAGACACCTGCCGCACCCTCTCCGGCTGCGCCCTCCCCCGTCTCACCGGCACCGACCTCGTAGAACTCGCCGAACTCCTGGAAGCCACACAACCGGCCCCACCAGGAGGATGATTCGGGGCATGACGCCCAAAAGTCCTGAAACCAACCTTGAGGATCGGATCACCGGCTCCCTCGTGGGCGCGGCGGTGGGCGACGCCCTCGGCGGTCCCGTCGAGGGCTACTCCCCCGACCAGATCCTCGAACGCCACGCCGGCCGCGTCCACGGCATCGTCGGCCCCTGGAACGGCGACGCCTGGCGCACGGCACGCCCGATCGCCCCGTACCACAAGGGCGACGGCCACGTCACCGACGACACCTTGATGACGCACGCCCTGATCAGGGTCTACGCCAAGGTCCGCGACCACCTGGACGCGTACGCGATCGCCGACCACCTGGTCCCGGACCTCATGACGACCCCCCGCTGGATCCCGGAACTGGAACAGGAGGCCCTCCCCCTCCACCGCGTCTTCCTCGCCGAGAAATGGCTGGTGACCCGCCTCCACTACGCCCACGTCGACCCGCGCGAGGCAGGCGTGGGCAACATCGTGAACTGCGGCGCGGCGATGTACATGGCCCCGGTGGGCCTGGTGAACGCGGCCAACCCCAGAGCCGCCTACACGGAGGCCCTGGACATCGCGGGCGCCCACCAGTCGTCGTACGGCAGGGAGGCGGCGGCGGTCTTCGCGGCGGCGGTGGCGGCGGCCTGCACCCCGAACGCGACCCCGGACTCGGTGGTCACGGCATGCCTCTCCCAGGCGAAGGACGGCACCCGGACGGCGATCCTCAAGGTCTGCGAAGCCGCCCAGCACCACACGGACTTCGAATCGGCCCTGAAGCCCCTACGAGAGGCGGTGGCCCCCTACGACACCGTGGGCCCCGACTACCGCTCCCCGTCCCTGGCCGCCCGCCGCCCCTCCCGCGTCCACGCGATCGAGGAACTCCCCATCGCCCTGGGCATGTTGCTGGTGGCCGACGGCGACTACCGCCGAGCGGTCCTGGGCGCCGTCAACTACGGCCGCGACTGCGACTCCATCGCCACGATGGCAGGCGCACTCGCCGGAGCCCTGGGCTCCCCGCCCCCGGAGACCTGGGCGAAACAGGTATCGGAAGCCAGCCGCCTGGACCTGTGGGAACCGGCGACCACTCTGACCGAGGTAACCCAGGAGATCTACGAGCGAGACGTACGCCGCCACGAGACCCACAAGGCAGCCGTCACCGCCCTCGGAGGCCCAAGATGCGCCGACTGACCTGGGTCCAACCGGAAGACCTCCTGGGCCACGAACTCCGCCAGGCAGCACTGGACGGCCGAGAGGCATGCCTGATCGCAGCGAGATGGAAGGCAGCGGGAGGAGAGGAGGCCCCCCTACGAGCAGGAGCCTCCGCCGAACCGCCCTCCAGATACCTCCGCCAACTGGCCAAAGACCTACTGGACGAACTGGCAGACCTACCAAGCAAGTTGGAAGAAGCCGAACCAACAGACCTGACAAAAATCAAGACCACCTGCCCGGCATGGCCCTGCTCAGCCCAAGCTGCGGGCAATCGTGCCGCTGGGGCGGCACGGGTGGGCGCAGGCGGCACCCCGCCAGCGCGGGCAAGCGCACCCACCCCCACCTCAGCCCCCACCCCGTCAGCCTACGAAGCAGCCTGGCTAGGCAGAGCAATCGGCTGCCTCCTAGGCAAACCAGTAGAGAAGCTCCCCCTAGAAGCCATCCGCGCCCTAGCCAAATCCACCGGCAACTGGCCCCTCACCACCTACTTCACAGCCAAGGGAGTCCCCCAGCCCCTCCTGGACGCCCACCCCTGGAACCGCCGCTCAGCCCCCACCTCCCTCGCCGAGAACATCGACGGCATGCCCGAGGACGACGACCTCAACTACCCCCTCCTCAACCTCCTCCTGCTCCAACGCCACGGCAGACACTTCACCACCGAGGACGTGGCACAACTCTGGCTCGACGAACTCCCCGCAGGCCGCACCTTCACAGCGGAACGCATCGCCTACCGCAACCTCCTCCTCGGCCTGGACCCCCCACACACGGCCCGCCACCGCAACCCCTTCCGCGAGTGGATCGGCGCCCTGATCCGAGCCGACATCCACGGCTGGACCAACCCGGGAAACCCCGCCGCCGCAGCCGAACAGGCCCACAGAGACGCCACCCTCACCCACACCGCCAACGGCGTCTACGCGGCGATGTTCACGGCAGCCACCATCGCCACCGCCGCCACCGGCAAGCACGACATCCACACCTGCCTACGCACCGGCCTCACCGTGATCCCCCCGACCTCCCGCCTGTCACAAGCGATCCACCACGCGATCCAACTGGCCGAAGAAACAGAGGACTTCGACAAGGTCGTGGACGAACTCCACGCCACCTACGCGACCACCCACCACTGGGTCCACGCCATCCCCAACACCGCCCTGATCACCGCCGCCCTCACCCACGCGAACGGCGACTTCACCGCCTCCATCTGCAAGGCGGTGAGCGGAGGCTGGGACACCGACTCCAACGGCGCCACCGCGGGCAGCATCGCCGCGTTCCTCACCGGCACCCCAGATCACCTCCCCGACCGTTGGACGACCCCCCTCAAGAACCGCCTCTCCACCTCCGTCGCCGACTTCGACGGCACCGGCTTCGACACCCTCGCCCACCTCACCCACCTGGAGGCTTCCCGCCCATGACGCACATCGCCGTACTCGGCAGCACGAACATGGACCTCGTCGCCTACGTCGAGAAGGCCCCGCAACGCGGAGAGACGGTGACGGGACGGGAGTTCCGTACGATCCCCGGCGGCAAGGGCGCCAACCAGGCGATCGCCGCCGCCCGCGCGGGCGCCACCGTCTCGATGATCGGCGCGGTCGGCAACGACGCCTACGGCACCCAGCTCCGCTCCACCCTCGAACACTCCGGCGTCGACACCGACCATCTCCGCACCGTCGAAGGCCCGTCCGGCACCGCCCACATCGTCGTCGACGACGAGGGCGGCAACGCGATCGTGGTGATCCCCGCCGCGAACGGCACCGTCGACCACCTGGCCCCCGGCGACGAGAGCCTGATCGCCTCCGCCGACGCCCTGCTCCTCCAGCTGGAGATCCCGATCGCGGCGGTCGTCGCGGGCGCCGACGCGGCTCGCGCCCACGGTGTCCGGACGATCCTCACCCCGGCCCCCGCCCAGCCCCTCCCCATCGAACTCCTCACCGCCACCGACCTGTTGATCCCCAACGAGCACGAGGCGACCACCCTCACCGGCCGCACCGACCCGCACGCCGCGGCCCTCGCCCTCCTCGAAGAGGTACCCGAGGTGGTCATCACCCTGGGCTCCGCCGGCAGCCTCTACGTGGCCCGCGACGCCGACCCCCTCACCGTCCCCGCTCCCCAGGTCAGTTCCATCGACTCGACCGGCGCGGGCGACACCTTCGTCGGCGCCCTCGCGGTGGCCCTCGGCGAGGGCCGCCCCATGCGCGAGTCCCTCAGATGGGCATCAGCGGCGGCGGCCATCTCGGTCCAGCGACCGGGCGCCTCGGCATCGATGCCGTACCGCCAGGAGATCGACAAGCAGTTCACCGCATGAACCCCACGAACCCGCAGCCCACGACGAACGCGCACCCCACACCTCACCCCGCCCCCCTCACCGGCCTCCGCGTCCTCGACCTCGCCACCCTCTTCGCCGGCCCCCTGGCGGCCACCCTGCTCGGCGACTTCGGCGCGGAGGTCATCAAGGTCGAGCACCCCGCCAAGCCCGACCCCTCCCGCGGCCACGGCCCGTCGAAGGACGGCGTAGGACTGTGGTGGAAAGTCCTCGGCCGCAACAAGCGGACGATCACCCTGGACCTCTCCAAGCCCGGCGGCCGAGCCACCCTCCTCCGGCTCGCCGCCACCGCGGACGTCGTCATCGAGAACTTCCGCCCCGGCACCCTGGAGAAGTGGGACCTCGGCTGGGAGGACCTCGCCGCCGTCAACCCCCGCCTGATCCTCACCCGCGTCACCGCCTTCGGCCAGTTCGGCCCCTACGCCCACCGCCCCGGCTTCGGCACCCTCGCCGAGGCCATGAGCGGCTTCGCCGCGATCACCGGCGAACCGGACGCGCCCCCGACGCTCCCGCCCTTCGGCCTCGCCGACTCCATCGCTGGCCTCGCGACGGCGTACGCGGTGATGACCGCCCTCGCCGCCCGTGACCGCACGGGCGAGGGCCAGGTCGTCGACATGGCGATCATCGAACCGATCCTCGGCGTCCTGGGCCCGCAACCCACCTGGTACGACCAACTCGGTTACGTCCAGCGACGCACCGGCAACCGCTCCGCCAACAACGCCCCGCGCAACACCTACCGCACCGCGGACGGCAGTTGGGTCGCCGTCTCCACCTCGGCCCAGTCGATCGCGGAACGCGTCCTGCGCCTGGTGGGCCGCGAGGACCTGACCACCGAACCCTGGTTCGCCACCGGCGCCGACCGCGCCCGTCACGCCGACGTCCTCGACGAGGCGGTCGGCACCTGGATCGCCGCCCGCACCCGCTCCGAGGTCCTGGCGGCCTTCGAGAAGGCTGAGGCGGCGGTGGCCCCCATCCAGGACATCCGGGACGTCATGACGGACCCCCAGTACGCGGCCCTGGACACCATCACCACCGTCTCCGACCCGGAGTTGGGCCCGCTCCGCATGCAGAACGTCCTCTTCCGCCTCTCCGACACCCCCGGCGCGATCCGCTGGGCCGGCCGCCCGCACGGCGCGGACACGACGGAGATCCTCACCGAACTGGGCCTGACGGAGGCCGAGTTGGCGACCCTGCGCGAGGAGGGCGCGGTATGACGGCCCCACCGCTGACCTGGCTTTACGTCCCCGGCGACCGCCCGCACGTGGTGACGAAGGCCCTGACGGCGGGCGCCGACGTCGTGGTGATCGACCTGGAGGACGCGGTGGCCCCCGACCGCAAGTCCTACGCCCGCGACGCCACGGCGGAACTCCTCTCGGAACCGCGGCCAAGCCCCGTCCACGTCCGCGTGAACGCCCTGGAGAGCCCGCTCGCGGCGGCCGACCTCACCGCACTGGCCGCCCTCCCCGGCCTCTCCGGCCTCCGCCTCCCGAAGGTGACCTCCGCGCGGCAGATCACCACCATCGCCGAACGCACACCCCCCGCCGCCGGAGGCGCCCTCTCCCTCTACGCCCTCCTGGAAACCGCCCTCGGCGTGGAACGCGCCTACGACATCGCCACCGCCCACCCGTCCCTGCGCGGCATCGCCCTCGGCGAGGCGGACCTACGGGCCGACCTCGGCGTACGCGACGACGCCGGCCTCGACTGGTCCCGTTCCCGGGTCATCGTGGCGGCGAGAGCGGCCGCCCTGCCTCCCCCGCCCCAGTCGGTCCACCCCGACATCCGCGACCTGGAGGGCCTGGCCGCCTCCTGCGCCCACGGCCGCACCCTCGGCTTCCTGGGCCGGGCCGCCATCCACCCCCGCCAACTCCCGGTCATCGAACAGGCCTACCTCCCCACGACCCGGGAGATCGAACAGGCGGAGACGATCGTGAAGGCCGCCACGGTCGAGCAGGGAGCCCAGGCCCTGCCGGACGGCAGCTTCATCGACGCGGCGGTGGTGGCAGCGGCCCAACGCACCCTGTCCCTGGCCCACCGCATCTGACCCGTACGACGATGAGGGCGCCCCGAGATCTCGGGGCGCCCTCATCGTCGTACGACCAATGCTCAGCTCTTCTTGGCGGACTCGGCCTCGTCCTTCGCCTCTTCGGCCGCCTCGTCCTTGGTCAGTTCCACGCCCTCGGCGGAGTCGGCGTCCTCGGCCTTCTCCTCGGCGCCCTCGGTGTCCTCGGACTTCTCGGTCTCACCGTCGGGGCCGTCGGGACCGTCGGCCAGCGGTTCCACGATCTCTTCGCGGCCCGGGCGCTTCTTCGCCGAGATGACGATGTACGCCACGGCGAGCAGGAACACGACGATCGCGGTCCAGTTGTTCAGCCGCATGCCCAGGATGTGGTGGGCGTCGTCGACGCGGAGGTACTCGATCCAGAACCGGCCCACGCAGTACGCGGCGACGTACAGCGCGAACGCCCGACCGTGGCCCAGCTTGAAGCGGCGGTCGGCCCAGATGACGAGGAGGGCGACGCCGATGCACCACAGGGACTCGTACAGGAAGGTCGGGTGGTAGTAGCCCGGCACCCGGCCGTCCGTCGAGGACGTGATGTGCAGGGCCCACGGAAGGTCCGTCTCCCGCCCGTACAGCTCCTGGTTGAACCAGTTGCCCCAGCGGCCGATCGCCTGCGCGAGGGCGATGCCGGGGGCGATGGCGTCGGCGTAGGCCGGCAGCGGGATGCCCCGGCGGCGGCAGCCGATCCAGGCGCCGACCGCACCGAGCGCGATCGCGCCCCAGATGCCGAGGCCGCCCTCCCAGATCTTGAAGGCGTCCACCCAGTCGCGGCCCGCGCTGAAGTACAGCTCGTAGTCCGTGATCACGTGGTAGAGCCGGCCGCCGAGCAGACCGAACGGCACGGCCCAGACCGCGATGTCGGCCACCGTGCCGGCCCGCCCGCCCCGGGCGATCCAGCGCTTGTTGCCGAGCCAGACTGCGACGAAGACGCCGATGATGATGCAGAACGCATAGCCGCGCAGCGGAATGGGGCCGAGGTGGATCACCCCGCGCGACGGGCTGGGAATGTAGGCAAGTTCCATGGCAACCCCGACGCTACCGTGCCGGGCGGCGCCCACGGCAGGCGGCCCGGCTACGGGTCCATAACGGGAGGGCGTGAATCCCTTACCCCTTGGCCGCCTTCTGCACCAGCTGCTTCAGCTTGGCCGGGGTCATGGTCTGGTCCTGGTAGATGTTCTTGCCGTCGAGGAGGACGGTCGGGGTGCCGCTGAATCCGCCGTTGCGGAAGGCCGCCGCGGACTTGGCGACCCAGCTGTCATGCGTGCCGTTCTCGACACAGGAACGGAAGCTCGCCGTGTCCAGTCCGTCGACCTTCTTCGACAGCTCGATGAGCTTGCTGTCCTTGGCGTAGGCGTCGTCGGTCTCGGAGGGCTGGTTCTCGTACAGCACGTCGTGGTACGCGGTGAACTGGCCCGCGTCCTGGGCGCAGGCCGCCGCGTTGGCCGCCTTGCGGGAGCCGGAGCCGCCCATGTTGCCGTCGATGATCGTGGCGAGGTGGTACTCGACCTTCAGCTGTCCGGAGCCGGTCAGCTCGTGGATGGTCGAGCGGTAGGCGTCCTCGAAGGACTTGCAGGCCGGGCAGCGGAAGTCCTCCCAGACCGTGAGCGTGGACTTGGCGCTCGTCTTTCCGACCGGGATGGCGAGGTTGTCGTCGCCGTTGGCCCCCGAGGGCGCCACGACCGGGCCCGCGGTGTCGCTGTCGTCGTCCTTGCCCGAGTTGGCGGCGACCACTCCGATCACCGCCGCGAGCCCCAGGACACAGACGACACTGGCACCCACGATCAGCGTCCGCCGCCGCCTCTCCGCGGCCTTCTGCTTCTCTCGCTCGACCGCCAGCCGCTCACGGGCGGTGCGCTTTCCCTCACGGTTCTTCTCGCTCACACCCGCAGAACGAACCGGGGAGGCGCAGCGCGCCTCCCCGGCCCCAGGTCCACCCGTTCGAGTGACCTGTACGAAATATCCCGACTACGGCCGGGATCCGCAGGCGGTGTTACGCCTTCTCGCGCACGCCCTTCGCCAGCTCGCCCGCGAGCTCGCGCACCGCCTCCACGCCCGCCTTGTCGTCCGGCGCGTCCAGCATCCGCTTCACGAAGGCCGAGCCGACGATCACCCCGTCGGCGAAGCCGGCCACCTCGGCGGCCTGCTCGGCGTTGGAGACCCCGAGCCCGACACAGACGGCCAGGTCGGTGCCGGTCGCGCGCGTACGCTCGACCAGGTCCTGGGCCTGCGCCCCCACCGACGCGCGCGTACCGGTGACCCCCATGAGCGAGGCCGCGTACACGAACCCGCTGCCCGCCGCGGTGATCTGCCCGAGCCGCTCGTCCTTGCTGCTGGGCGCCACGACGAAGACGGTCGCGAGCCCGTGCTTCTCCGCGTGCTCCCTCCACAGCGCCGACTCCTGCACGGGCAGGTCGGGCAGGATGCACCCGGCGCCACCCGCCTCGGCGAGCTCGGCGGTGAACCGCTCGACGCCATAGCGGTCGATCGGGTTCCAGTACGTCATCACGAGCACCGGCTTCCCGGTGGCGTCGTACGCCTCCTTCACCGTCCGCATGACATCGGCGATCTTGACACCGCCGCGCAGGGCGATGTCATCGGCGGTCTGGATGACGGGACCGTCGAGAACCGGGTCGGAGTGCGGCAGCCCCACCTCGACGACATCGGCGCCGCCCTCGAAGACGGCCTTGATCGCCTCGATACCGCCGTCCACGGTCGGGAACCCGGCCGGGAGGTAGGCGATGAGCGCGGACCGGCCCTCGGCCTTGGCACCGGCGAGGGTGTCGGTCAGCAGCTGAATGTTCCCGCTCACTTGGCGTCCCCCTCGATCTCGGCGAGGTCGGCGGCGTCGGCCGCGACCTCGGCGTCGGTGTCGTACAGGCCGAAGTAGCGCGCGGCCGTGTCCATGTCCTTGTCGCCACGCCCGGACAGGTTGACGATGATCAGCCCGTCCTTGCCCAGCTCCTTGCCGACCTCCAGCGCACCCGCGAGGGCGTGCGCGCTCTCGATCGCCGGGATGATGCCCTCCGTGCGGGACAGCAGCCGCAGCGCCTGCATCGCCGCGTCGTCGGTGACCGCGCGGTACTCGCCGCGGCCGGAGTCCTTGAGGTAGGAGTGCTCGGGGCCGATGCCCGGGTAGTCCAGACCGGCCGAGATCGAGTACGGCTCGGTGATCTGGCCCTCCTCGTCCTGGAGGACGTAGGACCGGGAACCGTGCAGGATGCCGGGCTCGCCCGCGGTCAGGGTCGCCGCGTGCTCGCCGGTCTCCACGCCGTGGCCGGCGGGCTCGCAGCCGATGAGGCGTACGTCGGCGTCCGGGATGAAGGCGTGGAAGA
Organism: Streptomyces sp. NPDC046909; assembly: GCF_040644695.1. Classification (NCBI taxonomy): domain Bacteria; kingdom Bacillati; phylum Actinomycetota; class Actinomycetes; order Kitasatosporales; family Streptomycetaceae; genus Streptomyces; species Streptomyces sp. NPDC046909. The sequence goes on from NZ_JBEYXC010000011.1 coordinate 225,019, forward strand.
GGCCGATGGCGTTGGAGCCGCCGCCGACACAGGCGATCGCCGCGTCGGGGAGCCGTCCTGCCCGCTCCAGGATCTGGCGGCGGGCCTCGACGCCGATGACGCGGTGGAAGTCGCGGACCATCGCCGGGAAGGGGTGCGGGCCCGCGACCGTGCCGAAGAGGTAGTGCGTGTGGTCGACGTTGGCGACCCAGTCGCGGAACGCCTCGTTGATCGCGTCCTTCAGCGTGCGGCTGCCGGACTTCACGGCGATGACCTCGGCGCCGAGCATGCGCATGCGGGCCACGTTGAGGGCCTGGCGCTGGGTGTCGATCTCACCCATGTAGATCGTGCACTCAAGGCCGAACAGCGCGCACGCGGTGGCCGTGGCGACGCCGTGCTGGCCGGCGCCGGTCTCGGCGATGACCCTCGTCTTGCCCATGCGCTTGGTGAGCAGGGCCTGCCCGAGGACGTTGTTGATCTTGTGGGAGCCGGTGTGGTTCAGGTCTTCCCGCTTCAGGAAGATCCTCGCGCCACCGGCTTCCGCGCCGAAGCGGGGGACCTCGGTGAGGGCCGACGGGCGGCCCGTGTAGTTGAGCAGCAGGTCGTCGAGTTCACGGGCGAACTCGGGGTCGTGCTTGGCCTTGTCGTACTCGACGGCGACCTCGTCCACGGCGGCGACGAGGGCCTCCGGGATGAACTTGCCGCCGAAGGCGCCGAAGTAGCCTTCGGGGCTGGGGATTTGACCCTCGGGGTCAGGGATGAAGAACTCGCTGGGCATGCGGAAACCTCACGGTGAGTGGTGTGTGAACAGCACTGATCGCCGTGGGGAGCGGGGTAATCAGTTGGCAGCGGACCCGTTGTGGCTGGTCGCGCAGTTCCCCGCGCCCCTGACGGGGCGCTCTTGCCATCGCATGCCATTGACTTGCCCCGGCTCATCTCCGATCACGTACCGCACCCTGCGGCCGTGCACCCGGCGGGCGGGGGCGCGGCAGCCTCGCGGACGGCAGCCGCGCGCGAGGCGGGCGTAGCGGTCCGCGGAAGCGGTGGGGATGGTCGGAGTCATCGCGCGCAAGCCTATCGAATGATCAGCTGCGCCCGTGCCGCAATGCCGGGTGCTCGCCCGCCGCGACCAGGTCGGAGACGGCCGACTTGGGGTCCTTGCCCGTGACGAGGGACTCGCCGACCAGGACCGCGTCGGCGCCGGCGTTGGCGTAAGCGATGAGGTCGTGGGGGCCGCGGACGCCGGACTCGGCGATCTTGACGATGTGGTCGGGGATCTCGGGGGCGACGCGCTCGAAGGTGCCGCGGTCGACCTCAAGGGTCTTCAGGTTGCGGGCGTTGACGCCGATGACCTTGGCGCCGGCGTCGACGGCGCGCTCGACCTCGTCCTCGTCGTGGACCTCGACGATCGGGGTGAGGCCGATGGAGACCGCGCGCTCGATGAGGGACTCCAGGGCGGGCTGGTCGAGGGCCGCGACGATCAGCAGGGCGAGGTCGGCGCCGTACGCGCGGGCCTCCCACAGCTGGTACGACGTGACGATGAAGTCCTTGCGCAGGACCGGGATGTCCACGCGCGCGCGGACCGCCTCCAGGTCGGCGAGCGAGCCGCCGAAGCGGCGCTGTTCGGTGAGGACGGAGATGACCGCGGCTCCGCCCGCCTCGTAGTCCGCGGCGAGGCCCGCCGGGTCGGCGATCGCGGCCAGCGCGCCCTTGGAGGGGCTGGACCGCTTGACCTCGCAGATGACCTTGACGCCGTCGCCCCGCAGGGCGGCGACTCCGTCCTTGGCCGCGGGAGCCTTCGCCGCGCGCTCCTTGAGCTCGTCGAGGCTGACGCGCGCCTGCCGTTCCGCGAGGTCGGCACGGACGCCGTCGATGATCTCGTCGAGCACACTCACGCGAGCGGCCCCCTTCCAGACGGTTGACAGTTCCAGCGACCAGTGAGAAGAGGTGGTCACTGCGATGGTATCCGGAGGAAGGCGTAGGCCTCGCATCCGGTTGACGGCGGTCCCACTACCTGGACGTTCATCAATTGATCAAGGGTGCAGCCAGCCACCGAAGGGCAGGTTCCGGACAACGGTGAAGACCAGCAGCAATGCGCCCACGCTCCACAGCTGCACGGGCCCCAGGTCGAGCCGCAGCGGCCGCCCGCGCGCGGCACGGACCACCCAGACGGTCCACAGCACGGCGAACCCCAGATAGCCGAGAACGGCGGGCGCGTTGGCCTGGAGCGCGGTCAGCAGGTCCCCGTGGATGAACGCGTGCGCGCTGCGCAGTCCGCCGCACCCCGGGCAGTAGATGCCCGTGTAGCGCAGGAGGGGACAGACGGGGTAATGACCGGGCTCGTTCGGATCCACGGCCCCGACATACGCGAAGGCCCCGGCGACGGCCGCGAGCACCCCCGCGGGCACGGCCAGCCGCCCCGCCCTCGTCGCGTACGGCGTCACCCTGTGGCTGTCGGCGTTCACGCCTCGCATTGTGCCTCCCCGGGCCCGGAACACGCGTGAGGGGCGGCACGGGGCCGCCCCTCAGGAAGTCGTACGCGACCGCGTTACCGCCGGATCAGCTCTCGGCCTGCGCCGAGGTCACCAGCGCCTTGTGAGCGTCCTTCGGCTGCCCCAGACCCATCGCGCTCATGATCCAGCCGACGATGCCACCGGCGACCACGATCACCATGCCCGCCCAGAATCCCAGCGGCTCGGCCAGCACCATGAAGGCGCCCGATACGCAGAAACCGATGAAGGCGATAGTGACACCGGTCCAAGCGGCCAAAGTGTGACCGTGGCTGCTGCCCGCCATGACTTGCTCCTCGTTGCTGTAAACGTGTCTGAGCCGGACGCTCAGCCTTCATTCTTCCGCACGCGCCCGCACAAAGTGATCGGGGGTAGCCCAACCAACCTAAGGGGCGCGGGGAACTGCGCGACCAGCCCCCACCGGCCGGGCAGCCGAAACGCAACCTCTCTAGGCCCCTGTCGGGTCCTCTCCTCGGTCCAGCGCCTTCCACATCTCCTCAGGCCGCTCAGGATCCACAGCCTTCGCCCGCCGACTCACCCGAGGCTCCCCATTCCGCTCGTACCGCCCGGACATCGCAGGCCACAACCGCCCGTAACGCAGCGCGAGCAACCCGGCCAGCAAAATCAACGCCCCGCCGACAGCAGCAACGTACGGCCAGGCGGTATGACTCAGCCCAGCCACGGACGCCGCCGCATCGCCGGAGGCCTTCGCGGCCTGCTCGTCCAGCGCGGACGCGTCCGTCGCCCCCAGCACCGCCGCGGCGATGATCCCCGCGCCGGAGAGCGCGAGAAGCCCGGCGACCGCGAAGCGGCCCGCCTTGCGGACGGCGAAGACGGCGACGAGCGCGGCGAGGCCCACTATGGCGAGGGCCGCGGGGACGCCGGTGACATCGCTGCCCCTGGCGGTCAACGGGAAGTCGCCGCCGGCCACCGTGGCGGTGCCCGACGACCACTCCTGGCGGGTCGAGAGCAGCGCCACGGCCGCGCCGAGCGCGCCGGAGAGGAGGGCTACGGCGAGGCTGAGCCGTCCGGCCCTGGCGGGGCCTGCGGCTTCGGAACGGGGGTGCGGTACAGCAGTCACGTACTCCACTATCGCCCTAACCCCGGGCGAACCGTCACCCGGGGTTCATATGAGAAGCGCCGCACTTCTTGCTGGACGACCTACTTGCCGAGCCGGTTCGCCGTGTGCACCGCCCGCAGCACCGCCGCCGCCTTGTTACGGCACTCCTGGTCCTCGGCGACCGGGTCGGAGTCGGCGACGATTCCGGCGCCGGCCTGGACGTACGCCGTGCCGTCCCGCAGCAGTGCCGTACGGATGGCGATGGCCGTGTCGGAGTCGCCGGCGAAGTCGAGGTAGCCGACGCAGCCGCCGTACAACCCCCGTCGGGAGGGCTCCAGTTCGTCGATGATCTGCATCGCGCGGGGCTTCGGGGCGCCGGAGAGGGTGCCCGCCGGGAAGCAGGCGGTCAGGACGTCGAAGGCGGTGCGGCCCTGGGCGACCTTGCCGGTGACCGTCGAGACGATGTGCATGACGTGGGAGTAGCGCTCGATGGACATGAAGTCCACGACCTCCACCGAGCCCGGCTCACAGACCCGCCCGAGGTCGTTGCGGCCCAGGTCGACGAGCATCAGGTGCTCGGCGCGTTCCTTGGGGTCGGCGAGCAGTTCGTCGGCGAGGGCCTGGTCCTCCTGCGGGGTCGCCCCGCGCCAGCGGGTGCCGGCGATGGGGTGGACCATGGCCCGCCCGTCCTCGACCTTGACCAGGGCCTCGGGGGACGAGCCGACCACGTCGAAGCCGTCGAAGCGGAACAGGTACATGTACGGGGACGGGTTGGTCGCCCGCAGGACCCGGTAGACGTCCAACGCGCTGGCCGTGCACGGCGTTTCGAAGCGCTGCGAGGGGACGACCTGGAAGGCCTCGCCCGCGCGGATGCGCTCCTTGATGTCCTCGACGGCCGCCTGGAACTCCTCGCCGCCCCACAGCGCGGTGTACTCGGGGAGTTCGGAGGGCGGCAGTACGGCGGGCGGCTGGGCCACCGCGCGCGTGAGGTCCGCCTCCATGGCGTCCAGGCGGGCCACCGCGTCCGCGTAGGCCTCGTCGACGCCGGTGTCCAGGTCGTTGTGGTTGATCGCGTTGGCGATCAGGAGGACCGAGCCCTCCCAGTGGTCCATGACGGCGAGGTCGCTGGTCAGGAGCATGGTCAGCTCGGGGAGCTTCAGGTCGTCGCGCTCGCCGGGGCCGATCTTCTCCAGGCGGCGCACGATGTCGTAGCCGAGGTAGCCGACCATGCCGCCGGTGAAGGGCGGCATACCCTCCTGGTGGGGGGTGTGGAGGGCCTCGATGGTGGCGCGCAGGGCGGCGAGGGGGTCGCCGTCGACGGGGACGCCGACCGGTGGGGCGCCGAGCCAGTGGGCCTGGCCGTCGCGCGCGGTGAGGGTGGCGGCGGACCGGACGCCCACGAAGGAGTAGCGGGACCAGGAGCGGCCGTTCTCGGCGGACTCCAGCAGGAAGGTGCCGGTGCGCTCGGCGGCGAGCTTGCGGTAGAGCGCGACCGGGGTGTCGCCGTCGGCGAGGAGCTTGCGCGTGACCGGGATGACACGCCGGTCGGTGGCGAGCTTGCGGAAGGTCTCGAGGTCCATGGCCGGTGACCTTACTGATCCGTGGCCGGTACGCCGGAACCGGCGCCGTCCTTGAGGAGCACATCGGCGTCGAAGCAGGTGCGCGCGCCGGTGTGGCAGGCGGCGCCGACCTGGTCGACCTTGACCAGCACGGTGTCGGCGTCGCAGTCCAGCGCGACCGACTTGACCCACTGGAAGTGGCCCGAGGTGTCGCCCTTGACCCAGTACTCCTGGCGGCTGCGCGACCAGTAGGTGCAGCGGCCGGTGGTGAGGGTGCGGTGCAGCGCCTCGTCGTCCATCCAGCCGAGCATGAGCACCTCACCGGTGTCGTACTGCTGGGCGATGGCGGGGACGAGCCCGTCGGCGCTGCGCTTGAGGCGCGCGGCGATCTCCGGGTCGAGGGGGCTGGGCGCGGGCGTGCTGCTGGTCATGGGTGCCATTGTGCCGCGCGCCACTGACAGAGCAGGCGTGGCGTCCACTGTGCGGACCCGGAACGCGGTCGTAGGCTGACGGCATGTCGACTTTCGCCAAGCGTGAACGACTTCTGCTCGCCGACCTCCTGGAGACCGCCGGTCCCGAGGCTCCCACCCTGTGCGAGGGCTGGCAGACCCGGGATCTCGCCGCGCACGTGGTGGTGCGCGAGCGCCGGCCCGACGCCGCCGGCGGCCTCCTCATCAAGCAGCTCGCCGGCCGCCTCGACAAGGCGATGGAGGAGTTCGCCGCCAAGCCGTACGAGGAGCTGATCCAGCTGATCCGTACCGGCCCGCCGCGCTTCTCCCCGTTCAACCTCAAGCAGATCGACGAAGCCTCCAACACGATCGAGTTCTACGTCCACACCGAGGACGTCCGCCGCGCCCAGCCCGACTGGACCCCGCGCGAGCTCGACCCGGTCTTCCAGGACGCCCTGTGGACCCGTCTGGAGCGCACCGCCCGCCTGATGGGCCGCAGCGCCCCCACCGGCCTCGTCCTGCGCCGCCCGGACGGCCAGACGTCGGTCGCCCACCGCGGCGCCCCGGTCGTGACGGTGACCGGCGAGCCCTCGGAGCTGCTGCTGTTCCTGTACGGCCGCCAGAGCGCCGCCGACGTCGCGCTGGACGGCGACAAGGACGCGATCGCGAAGCTGCACGAGGCGAAGGAACTGGGCATCTGAACGCGGGAGCCTCCGGCGGGTGACCGGAGGCTCGGTGGATGCGTGGTCCGGTGGGCGGATGGCTCAGCCGCTGGGCCGCTCGACGGGCGGAGGGCGCGGTGGCCGAGTGGCCAGGCGGCTCAGCCGCTGACCCGCCGCCACGCCATGGACAGGCGCCGCGGCCCCTTGGTGGCCCAGCCGCTCGTCCGCGCGACCGGCAGGTCGCTCATCGGCTCAGCCGCTCCCTCACTTCGGCAGTTCGGCCCGCCGCAGGTCCCGTACCGCCAGGGCCACGACCCCGCCGAGCCCGCACACCGCCGCGCTCACGACGAACACCGGTCCGGTCCCCCACGCCCCGATCGCCGCGGCGGACACCGGCATGCTCAGCGGGGCGAGGCCGAGGCTGACCAGGCTGGAGACGGCGGTGACGCGGCCGAGGTAGGCGGGGTCGGCCTGGGTCTGGAGGAGGGCGCCGCACATCGCGCCGCTGAGGCCGGCGAGGAGCCCGACCAGCAGGGCCGTACCGACGGCCACGACGATGCTCGGGGCGTAGGCGAGGGCGCCGATCGCGACGGAGCCCGCGATGATCGCGAACGCCGCCACCCGCCCGGCGTGGGGCAACCGTCCGCGCACGGTCAGCAGCAGGGAGGCGATACCGGCCCCGACACCGAACCCGGCGAGCACCGAGCCCATCCCGGCGGCGCCCCAGCCGCGTTCGTCGGCGAGGAGGACGAGGCCGACGTTGAGGGGACCGACGAAGCCGAGGTCGCCGAGGGCGATGGCCAGCATCAGCGGGGCGAGGACGCGGTGGCCGCGGATGTAGCGCAGACCGGCGACCAGGTCGCTCCAGGCGGTGCCCCGGGGCGTGGCCGCCTTGTCGTCGGCGGGGAGTTCCCGGAGCCGTACGGAGACCAGCAGCGGCACGGACACGGCGATCAGCAGCCCCGCGAGCGCGAACGCCGCCGCCGCGCCGCCGACCGCCACCCCGAGCCCGCCGAGCGGCCCGCCGACGACACTCGCGAAGCGGATGCCGAGCCCCCGCATGCCCTGCACGCGCGCCAGCTGGTCGCGTGTCGTCACGCGCGCGGGGAGGGCGCCCACGGCCGGCACGAACACCGCGTCGACGGCCCCGAAGACCAGGGCGAGCGCGGCCAGCGGCCACAGCCCCGGGCTGGTGAGGAACAGCAGCGCGGCCACCGCCAGGACCGCCGCGCAGCGCACCACGTCACTCCCGACGACCACCCTGCGCGGCCCGAGCCGGTCGGCGATGACTCCCCCGCCGAGCATCAGGATCGCCCGCGGCAGCGCGCTGACCGACATCACGACACCGGCCTGCGAGGGGCTCCCGGCCTGTACGGCGGCCCAGGACAGGGCGATGTAGTACACGCTGTCGCCGACCATGGAGGAGGTGTAGGCGGCGAGCCAGCGCAGGACGTTGCCGTCGCGGTGGGCGGGGCGGGAGACGACGTCCGTCGGGGCTATGAGCGTGGCGGTGGTCATGGGCGGGGTCCTCTCGGAACGTCTCAGGCGCGGAACGGGAAGGTGTACGTGTGCACCGCGACGTTCTCGCGGCCCTCGGTGTCACCTGCGGCTTCGGCGACCCGGCCCAGCTCGTCGTACTTGTGGAGCAGCGCGAGCAGCTCCTTGTTCAGTTCGGCCGTCTCCGCCACCGTCAGGCGGATCGACGACTCGGTGGACGTGGCCGTCCGGTTCCACTCGGCGTTCCAGGTGGACCGTTCGTCGAGCCAGCGGCGGTACATCTCGATGCGCTGATCGGCGAAGATCCTGGTGGCCGCCGCGTGTGCGGCCGCCTCCTGGGGTGCGTCCCGAAAGTCCTCGTCGCGGATGCTGACGCCCTCGGAGGCGGGCTGCCACCACCGCTCCCGGCCGTCGGCGCTCCGCGGCTCGGCCTCCTCGATCAGCCCGTGCTCCGCGAGCTTCCGCAGGTGATAACTGACCAGCGAGACCGCCTCGTCGACCGCTTCGGCCAGCTGCGAGGCGGTGGCGACCCGGGCCAGCGTCAGGTTCCGGTACAGCCGCATCCGCAGCGGGTGGGCGAGCGCCTTGAGCGTGCCCACATCCGTGATCCTGCGGTCTCTCTCCTTGCCTGTCATGTGTCCCACCGTAGATACGAAAGAAAAGTTGCGCAATAGATTTTGCGCAACTTCTCTTTCCTATCTGTCGACAAGTAAGCCCCGACCACCAGGTGGCCGGGGCTTACCTCAACGCCTCAGAACATGTCAGGGCCCGTCACCGCACCGGGTGCCCCGCCCCCCGCAACGCGTCCTTCACCTCGCCGATCCGCAGGTCGCCGAAGTGGAACACCGACGCCGCCAGCACCGCGTCCGCCCCCGACTCGATGGCCGGGGCGAAGTCGGCGAGTTTGCCGGCGCCGCCGGAGGCGATCACCGGGACCGTGACGTGCTTGCGGACGGCGGCGATCATCTCCAGGTCGTAGCCGTCCTTGGTGCCGTCCGCGTCCATCGAGTTGAGCAGGATCTCGCCCGCGCCCAGCTCGGCGGCCCGGTGCGCCCACTCGACGGCGTCGATGCCGGTGCCCTTGCGGCCGCCGTGGGTGGTGACCTCGAAGGTGCCCTCAGGAGTCCTGCGCGCGTCCACCGACAGCACCAGCACCTGGCGCCCGAACCGCTCCGCGATCTCCTTGATCAGCTCGGGGCGCGCGATGGCGGCCGTGTTGACGCCCACCTTGTCCGCGCCCGCCCGCAGCAGCTTGTCCACGTCCTCGGCGGTCCGCACACCGCCGCCGACCGTCAGCGGGATGAAGACCTGCTCGGCGGTGCGGCGCACCACGTCGTACGTGGTCTCGCGGTTGCCCGAGGACGCGGTGATGTCCAGGAACGTCAGCTCGTCGGCGCCCTCGGCGTCGTACACCTTGGCCATCTCGACGGGGTCGCCCGCGTCGCGCAGGTTCTGGAAGTTGACGCCCTTGACGACCCGGCCGTTGTCCACGTCCAGGCAGGGGATGACTCGGACCGCCAGGGTCATGAATCCACGGCTCCTCTGTATTGCCTCTAGCCTCGGAAGGCTTCCAGTTCCACTTCGACCAGGATGCGGGGATCGACGAACCCGTCCACCACCAGCAGCGTCGCCGCCGGGCGCACCGTGTCGAAGAGCTCCTTGTGCGCGCGGCCCACGTCGTCCACGTCCCGCGCATGGGTGAGATACATCCGCGTACGGATCACGGACTCGACACCGAGCCCGAACTCGCCGATCGCCTCGACCGCGCTGGTGAACGCCACCCTGGCCTGCTCGTACGGGTCGCCCTCGCCGTACAGCACCTGGCCCTTGAAGGAGGTCGTGCCCGCCACCAGGACGCGGTCGCCCGCCGCGACGGCGCGTGCGAAACCGAAGGACTCTTCCCAGGGACTCCCGCTCTGCACACGCCGTACGGCATCACTCATGACGACACAGCCTCCAGGGCCTCTTCCAGGGTGAACGCCTTCGCGTACAGGGCCTTCCCGACGATGGAGCCCTCGACACCGAGGGGTACCAGCTCCGCGATGGCCCGCAGGTCGTCCAGGGACGACACGCCGCCCGACGCCACGACCGGCCGGTCCGTCGCCGCGCAGACGTTGCGCAGCAGCTCCAGGTTGGGGCCCTGGAGCGTGCCGTCCTTGGCGATGTCGGTGACGACGTACCGCGCGCAGCCCTCCTTGTCGAGCCGCGCCAGCGCCTCGTAGAGGTCGCCGCCCTCGCTGGTCCAGCCGCGGCCCTTGAGGGTCGTACCGCGTACGTCGAGGCCGACCGCGATCTTGTCGCCGTGCTCGGCGATGACCTTGGCGACCCACTCGGGGGTCTCCAGGGCGGCCGTGCCGAGGTTGACGCGGGTGCAGCCGGTGGCGAGGGCCTTCGCCAGGGAGGCGTCGTCGCGGATGCCGCCGGACAGCTCCACCTTGATGTCCATGGCCTCGGTGACCTGGCGGACCAGGTCCCGGTTGTCGCCGGTGCCGAACGCGGCGTCCAGGTCGACGAGGTGCAGCCACTCGGCGCCCGCCGCCTGCCAGGCGAGGGCGGCCTCCAGCGGGGAGCCGTAGGAGGTCTCCGTGCCGGACTCGCCGTGCACGAGGCGGACGGCCTGGCCGTCACGGACGTCGACGGCGGGGAGGAGTTCGAGCCGTGAGGGCTTCGCGGGCATCAGAGGGTTCCGATCCAGTTGTTCAGCAGCTGCGCACCGGCGTCGCCGGACTTCTCGGGGTGGAACTGCGTGGCCCACAGGGCGCCGTTCTCGACGGCGGCCACGAAGGGCTTGCCGTGGGTGGTCCAGGTGACGAGGGGGGCCTTCATCGCCGGGTTCGCGGTCTCCAGGGTCCAGTCGTGGACGGCGTAGGAGTGCACGAAGTAGAAGCGGGCGTCCGTGTCCAGGCCGGCGAACAGCTCGGAGCCGGTGGGCACGTCGACGGTGTTCCAGCCCATGTGGGGCACGATCTCGGCCTGGAGCGGCTCGACGGAGCCGGGCCACTCGTCGAGGCCCTCGGTCTCCACGCCGTGCTCGATGCCGCGCGCGAAGAGGATCTGCATGCCGACGCAGATGCCCATGACCGGGCGGCCGCCGGAGAGCCGGCGGTCGATGATCCAGTCGCCGCGCGCCTCCTTGAGGCCCTTCATGCAGGCGGCGAAGGCGCCGACGCCGGGCACAAGGAGTCCGTCGGCGTTCATGGCCTTGTCGAAGTCACGCGTTATCTCGACCTCGGCGCCGGTGCGGGCGAGGGCGCGCTCGGCGGACCTCACATTGCCGAAGCCGTAGTCGAAGACGACGACCTTCTTGCCGGAAGCGGCGCTCAATTCCACACCTCCAGCCTCAGGACACCGGCGACAAGACACATCGCGGCGCCGATGGACAGCAGCACGATGAGGCTCTTCGGCATCTGCTGCTTGGCGAAGGAGATGATCCCGCCGACCAGGAAGAGGCCGAGGACGATCAGGACCGTCGACAGGCCGTTCACAGCGCGCCCTTCGTGGACGGGAGGATGCCGGCCGCGCGCGGGTCGCGCTCGGAGGCGTACCGCAGGGCCCTCGCCAGCGCCTTGAACTGGCATTCCACGATGTGGTGCGCGTTCCGACCGTACGGCACGTGCACGTGCAGCGCGATCTGGGCCTGGGCGACGAAGGACTCCAGGATGTGCCGGGTCATCGTGGTGTCGTACTCGCCGATCATCGGCGCCATCTTCTCGGGCTCGGTGTGCACGAGGTACGGGCGGCCGCTCAGGTCCACCGTCACCTGGGCGAGGGACTCGTCCAGCGGGACCGTGCAGTTGCCGAAGCGGTAGATGCCGACCTTGTCGCCGAGCGCCTGCTTGAAGGCGGCGCCGAGGGCGAGGGCGGTGTCCTCGATGGTGTGGTGCGAGTCGATGTGCAGATCGCCCTCGGTCTTCACGGTCAGGTCGAACAGACCGTGGCGGCCGAGCTGGTCGAGCATGTGGTCGTAGAACCCGACACCCGTCGACACATCGACCTTGCCGGACCCGTCGAGGTCGATCTCGACGAGGACCGAGGTCTCCTTCGTCACCCGCTCTACGCGGCCTACGCGGCTCATGCGCTCTGCTCCTTCTTCAGTTCACGGACCGCGTCGAGGAACGCGTCGTTCTCTTCGGGGGTTCCGGCGGACACCCGCAGCCACCCCGGAATGCCGTTGTCCCGGACCAGGACACCCCGGTCGAGGATCTTCTGCCAGGCCGCGTGCGAGCCCTCCGAGCCCTCGAACAGGCCGAACTGCACGAAGTTGGCGTCGGACTCGACGACTTCGTAGCCCGCCGCCCGCAACTCGGTGACCAGCCGGTCCCGCTCGGACTTCAGCTGCTCGACGTACTTGAGCAGCGTGTCGGTGTGCTCAAGGGCGGCCAGGGCGGTCGCCTGCGTGACGGCCGACAGGTGGTAGGGCAGCCGTACGAGCTGTACGGCGTCCACCACCGCCGGGTGCGCGGCGAGGTAGCCGAGGCGCAGGCCCGCCGCGCCGAAGGCCTTCGACATCGTGCGCGAGACGACGAGGTTCGGCCGCCCCTCGATCAGCGGCAGCAGCGAGTCGCCGTGGCTGAACTCGATGTACGCCTCGTCGACCACGACCATCGAGGGCTTCGCCGCCTGCGCGGCCTCGTACAGCGCGAGGACCGTCTCGGGCGGGACCGCGTTGCCCGTGGGGTTGTTGGGGGTGGTGATGAAGACGACGTCGGGCTTGGCGTCGGCGATCGCTCGCACGGCCGCCTCGACGTCGATGGTGAAGTCGTCGTTGCGCGGGCCGGAGATCCAGCCCGTGCCGGTGCCGCGCGCGATGAGCCCGTGCATCGAGTACGACGGCTCGAAGCCGATCGCCGTCCGGCCGGGGCCGCCGAAGGTCTGGAGCAGCTGCTGGATGACCTCGTTGGAGCCGTTGGCGGCCCATACGTTGGCCAGGCCGACCTCGTGACCGGACGTGTCGGTCAGGTACTTGGCGAGCTGGGTGCGCAGTTCGACCGCGTCCCGGTCGGGGTAGCGGTTGAGGTCGCGGGCGGCCTCACGGACGCGCTCGGCGATGCGCTCCACCAGCGGCTCGGGCAGCTGGTAGGGGTTCTCGTTGGTGTTCAGCCGTACGGGGACGTCCAACTGGGGCGCGCCATAAGGGGACTTGCCGCGCAGCTCGTCCCGTACGGGGAGATCGTCGATTCCGAAGCTCACTTGCTCTCAGGCACCTTCCAACCGAACCTTGCCTTGATCGCCGCGCCGTGCGCGGGCAGGTCCTCCGCCTCCGCCAGCGTGACCACGTGATGCGCGACGTCCGCGAGCGCGTCCTCGGTGTAGTCGACGATGTGGATGCCCCGGAGGAAGGACTGCACGGACAGCCCGGAGGAGTGGCAGGCGCAGCCGCCGGTGGGCAGGACGTGGTTGGACCCGGCGGCGTAGTCGCCGAGCGAGACCGGCGCCCAGGGGCCGATGAAGATCGCACCGGCGTTGCGGACCCGCTCGGCGACGTCCTGCGCGCGTGCCGTCTGGATCTCCAGGTGCTCGGCGCCGTACGCGTTGACGACCCGCAGGCCCTCGTCGATGCCGTCGACGAGGACGATCGCGGACTGCCTGCCCGCGAGGGCCGGGGCGATCCGGTCCTCGATGTGCTTGCTGGCCGCGACCTGCGGCTCCAGCTCCTTCTCGACCGCGTCCGCGAGCGCGACGGAGTCGGTGACCAGGACGGCGGCCGCGAGCGGGTCGTGCTCGGCCTGGCTGATCAGGTCGGCGGCGACGTGCACCGGGTCGGCGGTGTCGTCCGCGAGGATCGCGATCTCGGTCGGACCCGCCTCGGCGTCGATGCCGATCTTGCCGGTGAAGTAGCGCTTGGCGGCGGCGACCCAGATGTTGCCGGGGCCGGTGACCAGGTTGGCGGGCGGGCAGGACTCGGTGCCGTACGCGAACATCGCGACGGCGGTCGCGCCACCGGCGGCGTACACCTCGTCGACGCCGAGCAGCGCGCAGGCGGCGAGGATCGTCGGGTGCGGGAGCCCGCCGAACTCGGCCTGCGCCGGGGAGGCGAGGGCGAGGGACTCGACGCCGGCCTCCTGCGCCGGGACCACGTTCATGATCACGGAGGACGGGTAGACGGCCCGGCCGCCGGGCGCGTACAGCCCGACCCGGTCGACCGGCACCCACTTCTCGGTGACGGTGCCGCCGGGCACGACCTGGGTCGTGTGGGTGCTGCGGCGCTGCTCGCGGTGGACGAGCCGGGCGCGCCGGATGGACTCCTCCAGGGCCGCGCGGACGGCCGGGTCCAGGTTCTCCAGTGCGTCGCTGATGGCCTGCGCCGGGACCCGTACGGATTCCAGCCGCACCCCGTCGAACTTCTCGGCGAAGTCGATCAGCGCCGCGTCGCCCCGATGATGCACGGCCTCGCAGATCGGACGCACCTTCTCCAGGGCGGCCTGAACGTCGAAGTCGGCTCGGGGCAGCAGGTCGCGCAGGGCGGGGCCCTCGGGGAGGGCGTCGCCGCGCAGATCGATTCGGGAGATCACAGACCCAATTCTCTCAGACCACGGTTCGGCGTCGTTCAGGCATTCCAGTGGCTGATACGCAACCCGGGAGATCCACCGCACGTCTAGCGTTCAGGGCGTCGCTGAGCGGGCATCAAGGGTTGTGCCCGACCGGAGCCGAGGGGGATGCGAGCGCTGTGACCGAGGGGGACCTGCCGGACGATCTGACACCCGCCGAGGCCGGGATGTGGCAGGCCTTCCGCAACGGCAGCGTGTACGACCTGGCCAGCGGGGACGCGGTCGCCGACGATCCGCACGGCGGGCCGCCGTGGGGTCCGGAGCGGACCGTGCGGGCCCGCATCGTGGCCTGGCTGCTGCTGGACGGACCGCCCGCGCTCGCGGGCCGGGTGTCGTCCCTGAAGCTCAGAGGGGTGCAGGTCAGCGGCACGCTGGACCTGGCCGGCGGCATCGTGGTGCCGTACGTCGAGATGCGCGGCTGCCGTTTCGAGCGGGACGTCCTGGTGCCGGAGGCCCGTTTCACGACCGTGCGGCTGGTGGACTGCTCGGTACCGCGCCTGGAGGCGGCCCGGGTGCACACCGAGGGGGATCTGCACCTCCCCCGCTGCCGCTTCCACAACGGTGTACGGCTGACCGACGCGCACATCGGCACCGACCTGCTGCTCAACCAGGCGATCGCCCACCGCGACCGCAGCGGCCGCTCGATCGCCGCCGACGGCATGACCGTCGGGCAGGACCTGCAGGCCGAGCTCCTGGAGTCGCACGGTGAGCTGAGCCTGCGCAGTGCCAAGGTCGGCGGCTCGCTCAGTCTGCGGGGCGCGCAGCTGTCCAACCCGTACACGCGGCTCACGCTGAACGCCCCGCAGCTGACGGTCGAGCGCTCGGTGTACCTGACCCCGGCGGGCGTCGGCAGCCCGCTGCTGAGCGGGGCGACTCCGGCGCGCGGGACGCGGATCCAGCGGTTCTCCTGCGTGGGCGGGCTGCGCCTGGACGACGGGCGGTTCGGGGACGCGCTCGACTTCGAGCGGGCCCGGTTCACCCTCACCGACGACCAGGAGGTGTCGCTGCGCCGCATCCAGACGCCCGAGCTGCGCTTCCTCGGGGAGAAGCCGGCGCGCGGCCGGGTGGTCCTGTCGGGGGCGCGGGTGGGCAACCTGATGGACCACGCGGACAGCTGGCCGGGTCCGGGGCAGCTGCACATGGGCGGCTTCAGCTACGAGAACCTGGTGCCGCAGGGCCGGTTCCCGCTGGCCGAGCGGCTGGCGTGGGTGGCGGCGGCGACCGCCGAGTACAACCCGGAGCCGTACGAACGGCTGGCCGCGGTGCTGCGGGAGAGCGGCGAGGACGTGGACGCGCGCGAGGTGCTGCTCGCCAAGCAGCGCCGGCACCGGGAGACGCTGCCGCTCGCCGCCAAGGTGTGGGGATACGCGCAGGACTGGACGGTCGCCTACGGGTACCGGCCGGGGCGGGCCCTGGTATGGATGGCGGTGCTGTGGGCGGCGAGCTCGCTGGCGTTCGCGCACGCGAACCATCCCCCCATCAAGAGCGGCGAGGCCCCGTACTGGAACCCGGCCCTGTTCTCCCTCGATCTGCTGCTGCCGGTCATCGACCTGGGCCAGGTCGGGTTCTGGCAGCTGCGGGGCGGATGGCAGTGGCTGGCGGCGACGATGATCCTGCTGGGCTGGATTCTCGCGACGACGGTGGCGGCGGGAGCGACACGGCTGCTCCGGCGGAGTTAGGTCTTCCGCCCGTCCGCGCGCACACCGATCGAACAGTTGTTGAACAGTAAACGCTTTACCGACTCTTGACCTATCGCCGTACAACTTTCCGCACTTTGCTCGAAACCTCTGGCGCTTCCTCGATCTGCGGCTTTTCAATGGTCGACACCATGGCTCTCCTGCCTCCGTTCGTCCGGTCGTCGCGTACGCCCCGGGCGACCCGGCCCCTCGTCCAGCATCCCGCCGTCGCGCTCCCGGCCGACGACGAGGTGCTCCTCGACGCGCCGGACGACCGTCTGGCCCCCGCGCTCGTGGCCGCCGGACAGGGCACCTGGCAGGCCGCGTCCACCCTGCTGGCCGCGACCCGCGCCAGTGCCGCCTGGGAATACCGCGACCGTTACGTCGTACGCCTGGCGTCCTTCGCCGCCGCCCGCCCCGAGTGGTTCGAGGACTGGCGTGCGGCCGCCCCGCACGACCCGGACATGCTGCTGGTGGCCGCTCAGCGGGCGGTGGCGCGGGCCTGGGAGTCACCGGCCCGGGCGGAGCTGCTGCGCGAGCTGAACCCGCTGATCACGGCCGCCGCGCGCGGCGACGACCGGGACCCGGTGCCGTGGCGTCTCGCCCTGGACCACGCGCACGGCTCGAACGCGGGCCACAAGTACTTCGAGGAGCTGTGGGAGGCGGCGATCCGCCGCGCCCCGCACCACTACGGCTGCCATGCCGCCGCCCTGCGCTACCTCGCCGACAGCTGGCACGGCTCCCACCACGAGTGCTTCGACTTCGCGGAGACGGCGGCCCAGGACGCCCCCGCGGACTCCCTCGTCCAGGCACTGCCGACGAGGGCGGCCTTCGCCTATCTGACCGACGGCTGCGGCCCCGACGTACCGCTGGAACGCCTGTCCGCGGCGGCGGACCGCGCGATCGCGCTCTCGGCGCGTTTCCCGGCGGCCGACCCGTGGCCCGCGGAGCTGCGGAACAAGCTGGCGTACGTCCTCTCCCGCCTCAACCGCTGGCATGACGCCCTGGAGCAGATGCGGCTCATCGGCCCGTACGCGACGTCGTTCCCCTGGGAGCAGCTCTCGGAGGATCCGCTGGGCAGCTTCCTGGAACTGCGCGAGGAGATCCGCCTCCGCTCGACGTCCGGACATCCACCAGGTGGGCACGGCGGACGCGCACACCTCGGCGACCATTAGGCTTTTGCGCCGTGACCACCGTCCGTCTCCCGCTCTTCCCCCTGAACTCGGTGCTGTTCCCGGGGTTGGTGCTGCCGTTGAACGTCTTCGAGGAGCGCTATCGCGCCATGATGCGCGATCTGCTGAAGACCCCCGAGGACGAACCGCGCCGCTTCGCCGTCGTGGCGATCCGCGACGGCCTGGAGGTCGCCTCGACGGCCCCCGGCATGCCCGACCCGACGGCCGTGCCCGAGCGCGGCCCCGCGGCGGGCTTCGGCCCCGACCCGGTCAAGGCGTTCCACACCACGGGCTGTGTCGCGGACGCGGCGACGATCAGGGAGCGGGCGGACGGCACGTTCGAGGTCCTGGCGACCGGTACGACACGGGTCCGGCTGCTGTCGGTCGACGCGTCGGGCCCGTTCCTGACGGCGGAGCTGGAGGAGCTGCCGGAGGAGCCGGGCGACGAGGCGGGCGCCCTCGCGGAGGGGGTCCTGCGCGCCTTCCGCCAGTACCAGAAGCGCCTGGCGGGAGCCCGTGAACGCTCGCTGACCACCGGCTCGGAACTCCCCGACGAACCCTCGGTGGTCTCCTATCTGGTGGCCGCCGCGATGATGCTGGACACCCCCACCAAACAGCGCCTCCTCCAGTCCCCGGACGCCGCGTCCCGCCTCCGCGACGAGCTGAAACTCCTTCGCTCGGAGACCTCCATCATCCGTAGCCTGCCGTCGTTGCCCGCGTCGGACCTGACGCGCGGCCCGACGAGTCTGAACTGAGCGGGGAGCCTTCGTGGCGAAGAAGCCGAAGAAGCAGCAGTCGGGCGGCACGCCCGCGACCGTGGCCCTGACGGCGGCGGGCGTGGAGTTCACCGTCCACGCCTACGACCACGACCCCGCCCACCCCTCCTACGGCGAGGAGGCCGCGGAGGCGATGGGCGTCTCCCCCGACCGCGTCTTCAAGACCCTGGTCGCGGACGTGGACGGCGCCCTGACGGTCGCGGTGGTCCCGGTGGCGGGCCAGCTGGACCTGAAGGCCCTGGCCACGGCGGTGGGCGGCAAGAAGGCGGCCATGGCGGACCCCACCCTGGCGGAACGCACCACCGGCTACGTACGGGGCGGCATCTCCCCTCTGGGCCAGCGCAAGAGGCTCCGGACCGTCCTGGACGCCTCGGCATCCGCCCACGCCACGATCTGCGTCTCAGCGGGCCGCAGGGGCCTGGAGCTCGAACTCTCCCCGGAGAACCTGGCCAAGCTCACGGAAGCGGTGATCGCCCCCATCGGCCGTGCGTGACCTCTCGACGCGATGAGGTTCCTCGGTTAAGTACGAGGGACATGTCGAAGAAAACGCGCAAGCGGAAGTGGCGCATCAAGAAGGGCCGCTCGAACCACGGCAGGCGCCCGGCATAGCGAGTTCCTCCGGGCGGGACGGGTCTGGGGGCCGTAGCCCCCAGGCCACCGCGCCCCCAGACCACCGCCCAAGACTGCTGCCCTTGCCCTACGTCAGCGGCGACCCGTGCGGCCCGTACGGCCCCTGCTGCGGATACGGATCAGGATCCCGCGGCCCGAACAGCCCCGTCAGCCCCAGATGCACCAGCAGCGCCGCCAGTGGCCACGCCAGCCACGCCCCCTTCGCCCCGAGCTTCAGCGGCGCCGAGAAGGTGACCCCCTTGCCCACGGACTTGGCGTGGGCGATCACATCCGTCGCGGGCCCGAGCCAGATCCCGACCCGCCACGCCAGCAGCGACCCGAGGAACCCGCCCACGCCCAGCGCGACGACCAGCGGGACCCCGCCCCGCCGCCGCACCAGGAAGACGACGAGCGCGCTCACGAACCCGAACGCCAGCCCGAGCAGAGTGAACGTTCCGTCGACGCCTACCGCCTGCTCCCCCTCGCTGTCGCCGAGGTAGACGACCCACTGCTTGTCGACGACGTCCCCGACCAGCGGCACATGCGGGGCCAGCCACCACCACAGCACCCCGAGCAGCGCCCCGCCGAGCGCCACCGCGACCGCGATCACGGCGGCCTCCCGCAGTTCGGTCTTCATACCGGGGCCGTCCTGTTCGTACGCGCTCCCGAACCCACCGGCCCCATAGGGCGGCGGCACCTGCCAGGCGGCCTGGTGCGGGGACGGTTCGCTCGGCGGCGGAGGCGGAGTCAGCGGTGCGGTCACCCTGACATCGTGCCAGGCCCGCCTGTGCGGCGCGTCACCGGACGGCCGCTCGACGGTAGGCCCACGTGGCGACGGCGAGCGACACCACGCCCACCGCCCCGCACACGGCCAGGTCACCGAGGACGAACGCCCAGTCCGGATGCGGCCCGAACGTCCGCGCGAACGCCTCCACACCGTACGTCGAAGGCAGCAGATCCCGCAGGAACCGCACCGCCTCCGGCATCCGGTCGGCGGGCAGCACGCCGAGCAGCAGCGCCGCGGACATGCCCAACTGCCCGAGCACGGTGGCCAGTTCCGGCCGCGGCGCGAGCAGCCCGAAGGCCGCCCCGAGCCCCGCCAGCGCGGCTCCCGCGAGCGGGATCACCGCGATGAGCACCCACAGATGCGCGAGCGGCAGCCCGAACAGCACACATCCGAACACCGCGGTCACCACGGTCCCCGGCACGGTGAAGGAGGCGTACGCCCCCGCCGCCCCGAGCACGACCGCGGCCGGCGGCACGGGCAGCGTCGCGTAGTGGTCAAGGCCGCCGCTCGCCCGCAACTGGCCGAAGTACTGCGCGAGCAGGTTCAGCGCGACGAACGCCACGACCAGCACCGAGGACCCCGCGACCACGGCCTGCGCCTCGGCCCCGCCGTCCACGACCCCCCGCATCAGGATCATGATCCCGACCGACTGGAAGGTCGCCACGAACAGCAGCGGGATCCGCGCGACCCGCGCCCGGGACAGCTGCGCCCGGTACACGGCCACGAGCGACGGCCACAGCCGCGCGCGCGGCCCGAGCTCGGCCGCCTCCCGGCGCGTCTCCTCGACGCCCAGGGCGCTGCCGGGCAGAACCTCGGCGGGTACGACACTCACGTGGCGCTGCTCCCTCTCACAGTCGGGTCCACTCCGGCATTCACCCTGTTCCGTACGGATACGGCGGTCCGCGCGCTCAAGCCTTCACCAACCCCTGCTGCGCCGCCCCGCCCAGCGCGAGATACACGTCCTCCAGGCTGGGCGTGGCGAGCGTGAAGTCGTCGAGGGCGGCGAACGCGGCCCCGCCGGTCACCGTGGCCACCACCGCCCGCGCCTCCTCGGGCACCAGCCGCAGCGTCCAGCGCCGCCCGGAGGCGACGGCCCGGTCCTGGAGCGCGGCCACCTCGGGCACGTGCAGCGGAGCGGCCTCGCGCCACACGAGGTCGACGCGGACCTCCCCGGCGACCCGTTCCTTGAGCCCGGCGGGGGTGTCGCAGGCGATCACGCGCCCCTGGTCGAGGACGGCGACCCGGTCGAGCACGGTCTCGGCCTCGATGACGTTGTGGGTGACGAGCAGCACCGTCGTCCCGCGCTCGGCCCGCCGCCGGTCGACGGCGGACCACACGGCCCGCCGCGCGACCGGGTCCATCGCGGTGGTCGGCTCGTCGAGGACCAGCAGCGGCCGCTCCCCGACCAGCGCGGCGGCCAGACACGCCAGCCGCCGCTGCCCGCCGGACAGCTTCCTCAGCGGCCGCCCGGCGAGCGGGGTGAGCCCGAGCTCGTCGAGCACGGCGTCCTTCTCGCCCCGCGCCGCCCGCGCGTCGAGGCCGCGCAGCCGCCCGGTGGTCTCGGCGGCGAGGGAGACGGTCAGTTCGTCGAGGGCGCTGGACTCCTGCCCGAGATAGGCGAGGATCCGCGCGGCCCGCTCCGGGTGCCGCACGATGTCGTGCCCGAGGATCTCCACGGACCCGCGGTCGGGCCGCATCAGCCCGGTCAGCTGCCGCACGAGGGTGGACTTGCCGGCCCCGTTCGGCCCGAGCAGCCCGAAGATCTCACCGCGCCGGATGTCCATCCGCACGTCGTCGGTGGCCCGCACCTCGGGGGTCCCCGGAGCACCCCGCCGACCCCGTGTCGCGGGATAGGTCTTGGTCAGTCCGCGCACCGCGCACACGACATCGTCACCGTGCCGAAGTGCCTGTGCCGCGCGCGTACTCACAAGGGACGAGAGTACGGGGTCGGGGCGCGCCGCTCGCCCTTGGGGCGGCGTATGTGCCGTTTCACTCCCCCGCGGGCGCGTGCTCCGCGGCCGTCCGTACGTCGATCTCGCGCCAGAACCCGGCACGGATGGCGTAGCGGTCGTGCTCGTCGATCTGGTCGTCCTTGTGCGCGAGGAGACCGAACCGTGCCGCGTACCTGAGCAGCTCGCCGTCGATGCGGTGCGGGATCCGCGGGTACATCCCCGAGAGCTTCTGGAGATGGCTCTGGTCGCCGAGCCGCTCCATCCACCGCCGCGCGAAGACCTGCCCGACCTCGTACGGGTCGCCGCCGACCGTGGTGATGTCCTCCTCGCGGTCCGCCCAGCGCTGCTCGGCGGTGGTCAGCTGGGCGAGCGTGGGCATCGAGGCGACCTCGGGCGGCTCGGCGGCGCCGCCGGGGCGGTCGACCCAGCCCTTGTCGGAGGACCAGCGCAGGGTCGCGTTCGCGGGCTGCTGCGGCTGGACGCCGGGGGCGCGCAGCGCGGCGAGGTCCTTGGGGGTGGGCACGCCCTTGGGCGCGGGCACGCGTTCCTGCGTGCCGTTCTCCGAGTGACCGGCGGTGGTGTGCTCGCCCTCCTCGACGGGCCGCTCGGGCGGCGCCGAGAGCGCGGAGTCCGGCAGCGGCGCGGACAGGATCGCGGCGATCTCGGGCCGCGGCGCGGGCGGCGGCGCGCAGATCCCGCCGAGCTCCTTGGCGCGTACGGCCTTGGTGATCCACGTACGGTCCAGGACGCGCCGCTCGTCGGCCTCGGCGACCAGGTCCTCGGACTGGTTGTAGTCCCCGTCGGCGGCCTGCACGGCCCACAGGTGTACGGCGACGCCGTGCTCCTTGGCGGCCATCATGCCCGGCAGGAGATCGCCGTCGCCGGTCACCAGGACCACGTCCGAGCAGGCGCGGTTGCGGGCCAGCTCGGTGAGCTCGGCGTGCATGGCGGCGTCCACGCCCTTCTGGGCCCAGCGGCCGTCGCTGCGGGTCAGAGCGCCGAGCCGGACGGTGACGCGGGGCATCACGCGCAGCCGGCGGTGCTCGGGCTGCGGGACGCGGTCGGGGGCGCCGTCGAACCAGTAGATGCGCAGCAGCGGCCGTTCCGTGTCGGACTCGGCGCGTTCTCGCAGGCCCTGGATGAGGGCGGCATGGTCGACGGTGATGCGGGACCGGGAGGGTTCCCCGGCGAGGAGACTGGCGGCGGCCCCCAGCAGATACCCGGCGTCCACCAGGACGATGCAGCGGTCCACGCGACTCACCCTCTTCCGAGGCGGTTTACTTCGGGCTTCCTTCGAGTCTGCCCGACCACGCGAAGGTTAACGGCCCGAACTCGATCTTCGGCGTGGCGTTTCGGGGCATCGCGGGGCGACAAGCCCTGTCACAGACGGTAATTATCCGAAATGCGGTCTTTGTCAGCCTATGTGAATCTGGTCCCGGCCCTGGCCCCTAGATCCCCCTCAGGAGGCAGATCACCATGGCCAAGAACAAGAACCGTGACCGCAAGCAGCCGCAGTCCGAGCGTGGTCAGCAGCAGGCCCAGCAGTCCTCGATGGAGGCGCAGGCCGAGCAGCGCATGACCCAGGTGACTCCGGGTGACGTTGCCCGCAAGGGCAAGCAGAAGCGCTTCGGCCACAACTGACATCTGCATAAAGGGTTGTTGAGACCCATGGGTCGCTGAGACCCAGGCACACGAAGGGGGCGCACCCGTGATGGCGGGTGCGCCCCCTTCACGTACGGCTAACCCGCGAGGCAGGACGGGCCGAGCAGCACCTTCAAGTCGCCGAAGAGCGCGGGGTCCGGCTTCACCCGGTGCCGGTCGAGGCGCAGGACCGTGGTCTTGGTCGGGCCCTGGAGCTTGATCCGGACCTCGCTCTCGCCCTTGTGGTGGGTGAGGATCTCGCCGAGGCGGCTGATCATCGGCGGGGTGACCCTCGTTGCCGGGATGGTGAGGATCACGGGCGCGTTGGTGCCCGCGTTCGACAGGTCGGGGACCTGGAGTTCCATCGCGACCAGCCGCGGCACGTCCTCGCGCTTGTCGAGGCGGCCCTTGACGAACACCACGGCGTCCTCGACGAGTTGGGTCGAGACGAGCTGGTAGGTCGCCGGGAAGAACATGCACTCGATGGAACCGGCGAGATCCTCGACGGTCGCGATCGCCCAGGCGTTGCCCTGCTTGGTCATCTTGCGCTGAAGCCCGGAGATGATGCCGCCGATGGTCACGACCGCGCCGTCCGTGTGCTCACCTCCGGTGAGCTGGGCGATGCCCGCGTCGGCCTTGTCGGACAGCACGTGCTCCAGACCGAAGAGCGGGTGGTCGGAGACGTACAGGCCGAGCATCTCCCGCTCCTGGGCGAGGAGATAGGCCTTGTCCCACTCGTCGGTGGTGAACTCGACGTCGAGTCCGAAGCCGGGCTCGCTGGTCTCCTCCTCGCCCATCCCGCCGAAGAGGTCGAACTGGCCCTCGGCCTCCTTGCGCTTGACCTGCACGACGTTGTCGATCATCGGCTCGAAGTGCGCGGTGAGGCCCTTGCGGGTGTGCCCCATGGTGTCGAAGGCGCCCGCCTTGATCAGCGACTCCGTGGTGCGCTTGTTGCAGGCGACCGCCTCGACCTTGTCGAGGTAGTCGGGGAAGGAGGCGTACTTCCCCTTGGCCTTGCGGCTTCTGATGATCGACTCGACCACGTTGGTACCGACGTTGCGCACCGCTTCGAGGCCGAAGAGGATCACGTCGTCGCCCTGGGCGGCGAAGTTGTGCACCGACTCGTTGACGTTCGGCGGGAGCACCTTGATGCCCATGCGCCGGCACTCGTTGAGGTAGATCGCGGACTTGTCCTTGTCGTCCTTGACCGAGGTGAGCAGTCCGGCCATGTACTCGGCCGGGTGGTTCGCCTTGAGGTAGGCGGTCCAGTACGAGACCAGTCCGTACGCGGCCGAGTGCGCCTTGTTGAAGGCGTAGCCGGCGAAGGGGACCAGGACGTCCCACAGGGCCTGGATGGCCTCGTCGCTGTAGCCGTTCTTGCGGGCGCCGGCCTGGAAGATGGTGAAGTTCTTCGCCAGTTCCTCAGGCTTCTTCTTGCCCATCACGCGGCGGAGGATGTCGGCCTCGCCGAGCGAGTACCCGGCGATGATCTGGGCGGCCTTCTGCACCTGCTCCTGGTAGACGATCAGGCCGTAGGTGACCGCGAGGACCTCTTCGAGGGGCTCCTCCAGCTCCTTGTGGATCGGGGTGATCTCCTGAAGCTTGTTCTTGCGCAGCGCGTAGTTGGTGTGCGAGTCCATGCCCATCGGGCCCGGACGGTACAGCGCGGAGACGGCGGAGATGTCTTCGAAGTTGTCGGGCTTCATCAGGCGCAGCAGGGAGCGCATGGGTCCGCCGTCGAACTGGAAGACGCCGAGGGTCTCACCGCGCTGGAGGAGTTCGAAGGTCTTCGGGTCGTCCAGCGGCAGGGCCAGCAGGTCGAGGTCGATGCCCTTGTTGGACTTCACCATCTTGACGGCGTCGTCCATGATCGTCAGGTTGCGCAGGCCGAGGAAGTCCATCTTCAGCAGGCCGAGCGACTCGCACTGCGGGTAGTCCCACTGCGTGATGGTGACGCCGTCGGTGTGCCGGACCCAGATCGGGGCGTGGTCGACGATGGGCTCGCTGGACATGATCACGCCGGCCGCGTGCACACCCATCTGCCGGACCAGGCCCTCGACGCCCTTGGCGGTGTCGATGACCTTCTTCACGTCCGGTTCGTTCTCGTACATCCCGCGGATCTCGCCGGCCTCGTTGTAGCGCGGGTGCGAGGGGTTGGTGATGCCGTCGAGGTCGATGCCCTTGCCGAGGACGTCGGCGGGCATCGCCTTGGTGAGGCGGTCGCCCATGGCGTACGGGTAGCCCAGCACGCGCGCGGAGTCCTTGATCGCGTTCTTGGCCTTGATCTTGCCGTAGGTGCCGATCATGGCGACCTTGTCGGCGCCGTACTTCTCCGTCACGTACCGGATCACCTCGACGCGCCGGCGCTCGTCGAAGTCGATGTCGACATCGGGCATGGAGACGCGCTCGGGGTTGAGGAACCGCTCGAAGATCAGGCCGTGCGGGATCGGGTCGAGGTCGGTGATGCCCATGGCGTAGGCGACGATCGAACCGGCCGCGGAGCCTCGGCCGGGGCCGACCGCGATGCCGTTCTTCTTGGCCCACATGATGAAGTCGGCGACGACGAGGAAGTAGCCCGGGAACCCCATCTGGATGATGACGTCCATCTCGTAGTCCGCCTGCTTCTGGCGGTCCTCGGGGATGCCGCCCGGGAAGCGGCGCTCCATGCCGCGGCGCACTTCCTCCTTGAACCAGGTGACCTCGGTGTAGCCCTCGGGGATGTCGAACTTCGGCATGAGGTTCTTGGCCTCGAACATGCCGGTGGTGTCGATCTGCTCGGCGACCAGGAGGGTGTTGCGGCAGCCCTCCTGCCAGGCGTCCGAGGAGTCGACGGCGTACATCTCGTCCGTGGACTTCAGGTAGTAGCCGGTGCCGTCGAACTTGAAGCGGTCCGGGTCGGAGAGGTTCTTGCCGGTCTGGATGCAGAGCAGGGCGTCGTGGGCGGTCGCCTCGTGCGCGTACGTGTAGTGCGAGTCGTTCGTGACCAGCGGTGGGATGCCGAGCTTCTTGCCGATGTCGAGGAGGCCGTCGCGGACCCGGCGCTCGATCTCGATGCCGTGGTCCATCAGCTCCAGGAAGTAGCGGTCCTTGCCGAAGATGTCCTGGTACTCGGCCGCCGACTTCAGGGCCTCGTCGTACTGGCCGAGGCGCAGCCGGGTCTGGAGTTCGCCGGAGGGGCAGCCGGTGGAGGCGATGAGGCCCTCGGACCACTGGGAGATGGTCTCCTTGTCCATCCGGGGCCACTTCTGGAGCCAGCCCTCGGCGTAGGCGTCCGAGGAGAGCTTGAAGAGGTTGTGCAGGCCCGTCTTGTTCGCCGCCCAGATCGTCTTGTGGGTGTAACCACCGGAACCGGAGACGTCGTCCCGCTTCTGGTGCGGCTGGCCCCACTGGATCTTGCGCTTGTTGCGCCGGGACTCGGGGGCGACGTAGGCCTCGATGCCGATGATCGGGGTGACCCCGGCCTTCTTCGCGGTGTGGAAGAAGTCGTACGCCCCGTGCAGGTTGCCGTGGTCGGACATGGCGATATGGGTCATGCCCATCTCGTTGCACGCGTTGAACATGTCCTTGAGCCGCGCGGCACCGTCCAGCAGGGAGTACTGGGTGTGGACGTGCAGGTGCGTGAACGGCGGCTTTGACACGGCGTGGCCTCCATGGAAAACGCTCGGCGACAGGCGGACGGACAGTTCGGGGGACAGCGTCGAAGTCTATGCCTGACCACTGACACTCCGGGGGCTGCCCCGCGTACCTTCACAGCGAGGGTTTTCGCGGGCACTTTTGTCCGGCCCCGCCCGTTGAGACGACAGAAACGCTGTCGTACACATGCACCAGGAGGCACCCAGCGATGTCGGTACCGCAGCTCAGCGACGAGCCTCGCGGCGAGGAGATCCTCGCCGTCTTCGACACCGCCTTCGGCGAGCTCCTGGCCGCCGACCCGGCCGCGTTCCGCGTGAAGTTCCGCAAGATGGCGGCCTCCGCGTTCGCGTTCTACCGGGGCACGGCCGCGCTCTTCTACCACGACCTCGACGCGGAGAAGCGGGGCGGCCCGTACCTGGACGAGCGCACCTCGCGCGTGTGGATCCACGGCGACCTGCACGCCGAGAACTTCGGCACGTACATGGACGCCACCGGCCGGCTGATCTTCAACGTCAACGACTTCGACGAGGCGTACGTCGGCCCCTTCACCTGGGACCTCAAGCGCTTCTCCGCCTCCATCGCGCTCATCGGGTACGCGAAGGCGCTCAGCGACGAGCAGATCACCGAGCTGGTGAAGGTCTACGCGGCCGCCTACCGCGAGCGCATCCACGCCCTGGCCACCGGCGCCAAGAGCGACGAGGTGCCGCCCTTCACCCTGGACACCGCCGAGGGCCCGCTCCTGGACGCGCTGCGCGACGCCCGCGCGCTGACCCGCTTCGGCCTGCTCGACTCCATGACCGAGATCCGTGACTTCGAGCGCCGCTTCGCGCCCGGCGGCGGCTCCATCGAGCTGGACGCGGCCACGCGCTACAAGGTGCTCGCGGCCTTCGACGGCTACCTGGAGACCCTCCCGGAGACCTCGCTGGCCCGCCCGGACTCGTACCGGGTGAAGGACGTGGTGGGCCGCCGGGGCATCGGCATCGGCTCGGCCGGGCTGCCGTCGTACAACATCCTCCTGGAGGGCCACAGCGACGCGTTGGAGAACGACGTCGTGATCTACATCAAGCAGGCCCAGACCCCGGCCGTCTCCCGGCACATCACCGACCCGGCGATCCGCGACTACTTCCAGCACGAGGGCCACCGCACGGTCCTCTCCCAGCGCGCCCTCCAGCAGCACGCCGACCCGTGGCTGGGCTGGACCGAGCTGGACGGCGCGGGCCAGCTGGTCGCCGAGGTCTCGCCGTACGCCGTCGACCTGGACTGGGGTGACATCGACGACACCGAGGAGATCGCGGCCGTCGTCGCCGACCTCGGCCGGGCCACGGCCACCATGCACGCGGCGGCGGACGACCAGTCCGGCGAGTCCCTGGTGCCCTTCTCGACCGAGCGGGCCATCGACGCGG
Organism: Streptomyces sp. NPDC046909; assembly: GCF_040644695.1. Lineage (NCBI taxonomy): Bacteria > Bacillati > Actinomycetota > Actinomycetes > Kitasatosporales > Streptomycetaceae > Streptomyces > Streptomyces sp. NPDC046909. The sequence continues at coordinate 252,932 of NZ_JBEYXC010000011.1, forward strand.
CCATCGCGGCCGACGAGGACGGCTTCGGGGAGCTCCTGGTCTCCTTCGCCCACGACTACGGCGCACGCGCGCGTACCGACCACCAGATCTTCGTGGACCTGTTCCGCAACGGCCGCATTCCGGGCCTGTAGACCGGCCCCGCTGTGGGATCGATAACGATAGGGCCGCTCACAGGAACCTTTTAGGGGTCCCTTACAGGCCCTCGTGACACACTCTCTGCGCTATGGACATATCCGGGACCCAGCTACGAGCGCTCCGCGCGGCGCTGTTCACGGCAGTCGTCGTGACGCTCAGCACCGCGTCGCACGTGCTGCTGTCCCGGGTTCCGCTTCCGCTGAACACGGTGGCGCTGATCGCGGCCACCGTGTTCGTCCTCGCGTACGCCCTCGCCGGCCGCGAGCGGAGCTTCGGGCGGATCGCCGCCCTGCTGGTCCCCCTGGAACTGGCCGCCGACACCGTCTTCACCACCGGACAGCACGTCTGTTACGGCGCCGCGGGCGGCCCTGTCGCCGGCCCGCTGCGCTCGGTCGGCTGGGACGTGTTCTGCGGGGACGGCACCACCTTCGGCAGCCCGCTGGCCCGTGTCACCGGCACCGACACCGACCGCCTCGCGGGCGCCCTCGCCCACACCGACCCGACGACGGCCTGGCTGCTGCTCGGCGCGCACATCGGCGTCGGTATCCTCGCCGCCGCCTGGCTGCGCCGCGGTGAGCGCGCGCTGGCCCAGCTGCTGCGGGCGGGGGCGGCGACCGCGTTCCGGCCGCTCCTGCTGGCGGTCGCCGCGGTGGCGGTGTGCCGGACCCCGGCGGCCCGCGCCCCTCGGCACCCCGGTCGCCGTACGACCATCGCGCGCGACCGGATCCTCGTGCACTCCCTGGGACGGCGTGGACCGCCGTGCTCGGTCGCTTTCGCCTGACCGAACAGCACCTGAGCACCACCAGTCCCCCATACGTATCCCGCACACGACGTGTGCGCGTCCCCTTTTCCCGGAGAACACCCATGAGCAAGCGGAACAGCCAGGCCTCGAAGACGGCGGCCCGTGAGCGGCTGCGCCAGGAGCGCGAGCGCCAGGCCAAGCGGTCCAAGATCAAGCGGCAGGTCATCGTCGCCTGTTCGATGGTCGGCGTCCTCGCGATAGCCGGCGGCATCAGCTACGCGGTCGTCCAGGGCAACAAGCCCAGTTACTGGGAGTCGGCGAAGGACGACAAGCTCGTCAAGCCGGCCAACACCACGGGCACGAACGGCACGACCGTCACCATCGGCAAGAGCACCGCCAAGAAGACCCTCGTGATGTACGAGGACCCGCGCTGCCCGATCTGCGCCCAGTTCGAGCAGACCGTCGGCTCGACCGTCGACAAGGACGTCGAGGCCGGCAAGTTCAAGATCGAGTACGTCGGTGCCAGCTTCCTCGACAAGGGCCTGGGCGGCGAGGGCTCGAAGAACGCGCTCAGCGCGCTCGGCGCGGCGCTCAACGTCAGCCCCGAGGCCTTCCTCGAGTACAAGACCGCGATGTACTCGGCGAAGTGGCACCCCGAGGAGTCCGACGACAAGTTCAAGGACGACTCCTACCTCATCAAGATCGCGGACACGGTCGACGCCCTGAAGGGCAACAAGACCTTCCAGAACGCCGTGAAGAACGGCACCTACGACAAGTGGGCGCTGGAGATGTCGGCGAAGTTCGACGACAGCGGCGTGACCGGCACCCCGACCCTGAAGATGGACGGCAAGGCGCTGACCGGCTCCGACGGCCAGAACGCGCCGATGACGGTGGCCGAGTTCAACACGGCGATCGAGGCGGCGCTGAAGGCCTGACCCCGGCCTGAATCAACCGGCTCCTGAAGAGCGGGCGAACTTTTACCAGTTCGCCCGCTCTCGTTCATACCGGCCAGTAACCTGATCGCTCGTGACCAGTAGACACAGAGTATCCGAGCGCCTCAACTCCCTGGCGCCGCGCCGCCGTACGGTCGTGAAGGCCGCCGCCGCCACCGCGGGCGCCGCCCTCATAGCAGCCCCGTTCCCCGCTCAAGCCGCCGCCGAGGCCCCCGCGTTCCTGCACGGCGTGGCCTCCGGGGACCCGCTCCCGGACGGCGTCCTGCTGTGGACCCGGGTGACGCCGACGGCCGAGGCGGTGCCTGGATCCGGGCTCGGCCCGGACACCGAGGTGAGCTGGACCGTCGCCTCGGACAAGGCGTTCACGAACATCGTCGCCAAGGGTTCCGTCACCGCGACCGCCGCCTCCGACCACACCGTCAAGGCCGACGTCCGCGGCCTCGCCCCCGCCACGAGCTACTGGTTCCGCTTCTCCGCGGGCGGCACCGACTCCCCGGCGGCGCGCACCCGCACCGCGCCGGCGGCGGACGCGGCCGTCACGGGCCTCCGCTTCGGCGTGGTCTCCTGCGCCAACTGGGAGGCCGGCTACTTCTCCTCGTACCGCCATCTCGCGGCCCGCGGTGACCTGGACGCCTGGCTGCACCTGGGCGACTACATCTACGAGTACGGCACCGGCGAGTACGGGACGCGCGACACCGTCGTACGGCAGCACGCGCCGACCCACGAGATCCTCAGCCTGGCCGACTACCGGACCCGGCACGGGAAGTACAAGACCGACGCCGATCTCCAGGCGCTGCACGCGGTGGCGCCGGTCGTGGCGATCTGGGACGACCACGAGTTCGCCAACGACGCCTGGTCGGGCGGGGCCGAGAACCACACCGAGGGTGCGGAGGGCACCTGGGCCGCGCGCCAGGCCGCCGCAAAGCAGGCGTACTTCGAGTGGATGCCGGTGCGTCCGGCGATCGCGGGGACGACCTACCGGCGGCTGCGCTTCGGCAAGCTGGTCGATCTGTCGCTGCTGGACCTGCGGTCGTTCCGTTCGCAGCAGGTGTCCGTCGGGAACGGCTCGGTCGACGACCCGGACCGCACCCTCACCGGCCGGGCCCAACTGGACTGGCTGAAGGCGGGGCTGAAGTCCTCCGACACGACCTGGCGGCTGGTCGGCAACTCGGTGATGATCTCGCCGTTCGCGATCGGCTCGCTCTCCGCGGACCTGCTGAAGCCGCTCGCCGAGCTGCTGGGCCTGCCGAAGGAGGGGCTCGCCCTCAACACCGACCAGTGGGACGGCTACACGGACGACCGCCGCGAACTCCTGGCCCACCTGCGCTCGAACGCGATCCGCAACACCGTGTTCCTGACCGGTGACATCCACATGGCGTGGGCCAACGACGTGCCGGTGGACGCGGGTACGTATCCGCTGTCCGCCTCGGCCGCCACCGAGTTCGTCGTGACGTCGGTGACCTCCGACAACCTCGACGACCTCGTGAAGGTCCCCGAGGGCACGGTCTCCGCGGTCGCCGCGCCGATCATCAAGCTGGCCAACCGGCATGTCCACTGGGTCGACACGGACCGCCACGGCTACGGCGTCCTGGACATCACGGCCGACCGCGCGCAGATGGACTACTACGTCGTCTCCGACAAGACGAAGGCCGACGCGACCTCGTCCTGGGCCCGTTCGTACCGGACGAAGACCGGCACGCAGAAGGTCGAGCGGACGTACGACCCCGTGTAGTCACGTTCCGGCCAACGGCGAGGGGCGCGGCCTGTGTTCGTATACGGCCGCGCCCCTTGGCCGGTCAGAAGGTGATCGGAAGGCATTTACAGGCTGAGCATGTACACGTAATCTCCGGGCGGCGGCCAGGAAGACCCCTGCGTCCGCTCTCCCCAACGCATCCGCTAGGAGTCAGCATGCGTGCGCTTGCCCGGATATCCCCCACTATGCGCAGACGCCTTCTCGGCACGGCCGTTGTGGCCGGAACCCTGATGCTCACTCCCCTGTCGGCGCCCACCGGACTCGCGGCGGCCCAGGCTCCGGCCGCCGCCGACTGCGCCGACACGGACACCCACGCGGCGGCCCGAGAGTCCCGCCCCGGCAGCGGCGAGCACATCGCCGAGCCCAACGAGGTCAGCGCCGCCAAGGCCCAGGCGATGAACGCCGACCTCAAGGCCAAGCTCGACAAGCTGCCCAAGTCCGGCAGCCGGAGCCTCGCCGCCGCGGCCTCCACCACCATCCCGGTGTACTTCCACGTCATCCACGACGGCGCCACCGGCAACCTCGGCTCCTCCGACATCACCGCCCAGCTGAACGTCCTGAACGCGGCCTACGCGGGCCAGGGCACCGGAAACGTCGACTCCGGCTACCAGTTCACCCTGGCCGGCACCGACTACACCGACAACGCCACCTGGTACAACGTCGGTTACGGCTCCACGGAGGAGAAGGCGATGAAGACCGCTCTGCGCAAGGGCGGCGCGAACGCGCTCAACATCTACACCGCCAACCTCGGCGACGGCCTCCTCGGCTGGGCCACCTTCCCCAGCTCCTACAAGTCCAGCCCCACCATGGACGGCGTCGTCATCCTCGACGCGTCCCTGCCCGGCGGCTCGGCCACCAACTACGACGAGGGCGACACCGCCACCCACGAGGTCGGCCACTGGATGGGGCTGTACCACACCTTCCAGGGCGGCTGTAACGGCAACGGCGACTACGTCAGCGACACCCCGGCCGAGAAGAGTGCCGCCTACGAGTGCCCGACCGGCCGCGACAGCTGCACCAACAAGACCGGCGTCGACCCGATCCACAACTTCATGGACTACACGTACGACAGCTGCATGTACCAGTTCACCTCGGGCCAGGTGACGCGGATGCAGCAGAGCTTCGCGGCCTACCGCGCAGGCTGACCTAGAGCGAGTCGAGGAAGCCGAGCGCCACCCGCCAGGTGGCCTCGGCGGCCTCCTCGTCGTAGTCGGGCAGGTCGGGGTCGGTGTAGAGATGACCGGCCCCGGCGTATCTGTACACCTCGACGTCGGCGCCCGCGCGGCCCATCTGGAGATACCAGGAGCTCAGCCAGTCGTCCGTCTCGAACTGGTCGGGCTCGGCGACATGCAGCTGCACCGGCAGTTCGTCCACGGCGGCGTTGGCGGCGATGTCCGACGTGCCGTGCAGAAGCAGCAGTCCGCGCGCCTTGTCGTCGCCGAGGGCGAGGGTCTGCGCGACGGAGGCGCCGAAGGAGAACCCGGCGTACACCAGGCCCCGCTCCGAGTAGGGCGCGGCGGCCAGCACGGCCCGCTTGAGCAGCTCGTCCTTGCCGATCCGCTCCTTGAACTCCATGCCGTCCTCGACCGTCTCGAACGTCTGCCCCTCGAAGAGATCCGGCGTCCACACCTCGTGTCCGGCGGCGCGCAGCCGGTCCGCCGCCGCGCGCACCGCGGGCCGCAGACCGTACGTCGAGTGAAAGAGCATGATGTTCATGAGGCCATCGTGCCAGTACGGTCGGACACATGGAGAACGTACTGCGCCCGTTGATCGTCATCGGTGGCTCGGTCGTGCTCACGCTCGTCATCGGCTGGGCCACCGACCTGCTGCTGCGCAAGGCCGACCAGCGGCACAGCGAGACTCCCCTGTGGGGTCTGCTGCGCCGCGGTCGCATCCCCTACCAGCTCGTCATCTGCGCGGCCCTGCTCAGAGGGTCGTACGACTCGGCGAAAATCCTCGAGAAACACCGGGTCGGCATCGGACAGGCGCTGACCCTGGTGCTGATCGGGGCGGCCGCCTGGCTCACGATCAGGATCGCGGCCGCGGTCGTCGAGACGACGTACTCGCGCTACGCCCGCGCCAGCCGCGACCCCGCCCGGGTCCGCCGGGTGCGCACCCAGGTGACGCTGATCACGCGAGTGGTCGCCGCGGTCGTCGCCGTGGTGGCGATCGCCGCGATGCTGCTGACCTTCCCGGCGATGCGCGCGGCCGGCGCCTCCCTGCTGGCCTCGGCCGGCATCCTCGGCATCGTCGCCGGTGTCGCGGCGCAGTCCTCGCTGAGCAATATGTTCGCGGGGCTTCAGATCGCGTTCGGCGACATGGTGCGCATAGGGGACACGGTCGTGGTGGACGGCGAGTGGGGCACGGTCGAGGAGATCACGCTGACCTTCCTCACGGTCCGCACGTGGGACGAGCGCCGGATCACCATGCCGGTGTCGTACTTCACCTCGAAGCCGTTCGAGAACTGGTCGCGCGGCGGTGCCCAGATGACCGGCATCGTCTACTGGCACCTCGACCACTCGGCGCCGATGGAGGCGATGCGCGAGAAGCTCCGCGACATCCTCCGCGACTGCCCGGCGTGGGACGGACGCGCCTGCGACCTCTCGGTCACCGACTCCACCCCGAACACCATGCAGGTGCGGGCCCTGGTGACGGCCAAGGACGCGGACGACATCTGGAAGGTCCGGGTCACCGTCCGCGAACAGATGATCCGCTGGCTGACCGAGCAGCACCCGTACGCCCTCCCCCGCGTCAACACGGCGGACTCGGCCCTCCCCCCGGGCACCAACGGCGGCCGCCCGTCCCCCACCCCGGACGGCGCCCCCCGCAGGGCCCACGAGCCCCCGAGGTCAGGCCGCTGAGGGCAAGCCACTGACCGTCAATTGCCCCGCTCGGCGCCCCCATTGACCTGCACGATCTGCGAGGTCACATGGCCGGCGCCGGGCGAGGCCAGCCAGCGCAGGGTCTCCGCGATGTCCCCGGGGTTCCCGGCGCGGCCGTTGGCGGTGTCGGCGATGAGGCGTTCGCGGCGGGCGGGGTCGATGGCGGCGCCGAAGAACTCGGTGTCCTCGATGTAGCCGGGCGCGACGACGTTCACGGTGATCCCGCGCGGTCCGAGATCCCGGGCCAGATCATGGGCGTACGGATGCAGTCCGGCCTTGGCCGCCCCGTACGCCCCGCTCCCGGAGCCCCGGTAGGCGGCGATGGAGCTGACGAACAGCACCCGCCCGCCGGGCGAGGCCAGCCGGTCCTTCAGCGCCTCCGTGAGCAGCGCGGCGGTCAGCAGATTGAGCCGGAAGTTGACGGTCCAGTTGTGCGCGACGGCGTCCAGCGGATCGTCACCGGAGGCAGGCGGTTCGAGCTGCCCGGTCCCTCCGGCACTGTGGACGAGAACGTCCACGGCCCCCAGCTCCCGCCCGACGAACTCCGCGACCCCGCGCACCTGAGCCGTGTCGGTGAGATCGGCCGCGTACGTCGACGCCCCCGGCACCCCCGCCCGCTCCAGCACTTCCTTCCGCCGCCCGAGCAGCAGCACCCGGTCCCCGTCCGCCGCGAACGCCCGCGCCGCCGCGAGCCCGATTCCCGTACCGCCACCACTGATCACCACGTTGCGAGCCATGCCTCCACCCTAAAAAGAGCCGCCCGCAAAGTCGTTGCCCTTTACACGACTGCCATACGACGATCAGCTCACCGCAGGCTGCGCACGTCGAGGTGCCTCAACACCCGGTCCACGACCTCCGGATCCGCCCCCGGCTCACTCCGCGCCGCCAGCACCTCGTGCCGCGCGGCGCTCATCATCTCGCCCTGGATCCGCCGCACCCGCTTCAGCCGCTTCACCCGCTGCTGATGCGCCTCCCGCCGTTCCTCGTCCCCCATGTCGGGGCTGATCCGCACTCCGATGTCGAAGGCCCGCCGCAGCATCTGCTCGGACAGCTCCTCCGGCAGCTCCTCGACCTCCTCGATCTCCTTCAACCGGCGCTTGGCCGCCTTGGCCGCCCGGATCGCCAGCGTCTTCTCGAACTCCTTCTCCCGCTCGGTGTCGGCCTCCACGCCGAGCCGCTTCACGAGCCAGGGCAGGGTCAGCCCCTGGAGCACGAGGGTCGCCATGATGACGCCGAACGCGATGAACACGATCTCGTCCCGGTCGGGAAAGGCCGACCCGTCGTCGATCTTCAGCGGAACCGCCAGCGCCAGCGCCACGGACGCCACCCCCCGCATCCCGGACCACCACATGACGACGGTCTCCCGCCAGCTCATCGGGATCTCCTCGTCGTAGTCCTGCTTCGCGTGCAGCCGCTTGGCGACCCAGGTCGCGGGCAGCAGCCACACCAGCCGTACGAGGACGACGACCCCCACGATCGCGGCCGCCCAGCCGAGCATCTCGCCCCACCGCCCGGACGCGGTCCTGACGGCGTTGTGCAGTTCGAGCCCGATCAGCCCGAAGGCCACCCCGGTGACGAGCGTGTCGACGATGTCCCAGAAGGTGTGCCCGGCGAGCCGCGTCAGCACGTCGTCGGCATCGGTGCCGTACTCGGCGAGGAAGAGCGCGGTGGTGAGCACGGCCAGCACTCCGGAGCCGTGCAGCTCCTCGGCGAGCACATAGGAGGCGTACGGCACGAGGAGGGTCAGGCCGATCTGCAGGGTGGCGTCGCCGAGCAGGTCCATGAGCTTGTTGGCGCCCCAGCCGAGGGCGACGCCCATGACGACCGCGACGACCGCGGACAGCACCAGTTCGAGCGCGGCCTCCCCGAGGTGGAACGATCCGCTGACGACCGCGGCGATCGCCACGTGGTACAGCACGATCGCCGTCACGTCGTTGAAGAGCCCCTCGCCCTCCAGGATCGACACCAGCCGGCGCGGCAGCCCGAGCTGCCCGGCGACGGCGGTCGCGGCGACCGGGTCGGGCGGCGCGACCAGCGCCCCCAGCGCCACGGCGGCGGCGATCGGCAGCCCGGGCACGATCGCGTTGGCGACGACGGCCACACAGAGCGTGGTGACGAAGACAAGCGCCACCGCCAGCAGGAAGATCGGCCTGACATTGGCCGCGAACTGCCGCCAGGACGTCCGCCGTACGGCCGCGTAGAGCAGCGGCGGCAACAGCAGCGGCAGGATCAGGTCCGGCGAGATCTCGACGTTCGGCACGAAGTCGAGCAGCGCGAGCACGATCCCGAGCAGGGTCATCAACACCGGCGCCGGCAGCCCGAACCGGTCCCCGACCGGGACACTCACCACGGCCCCGAGCAACAGCACGAACAACAGGGCCAACTGATCCACGGTCAGCACTCCGATGAGCTCTCGGCGTTCGGACGACAGACCTCAAGCCTGCCACGCCGCCGCTCTCACCAGCGTTTTCGGCGCCCCGCGCTACAGAGCGCGCCGCATCCCCCGGTGCGGGATGCCCGCCTCCGGGTACTCCGCCCCGTACGCCTCGTACCCCAGCCGCTCATAGAACCCCAGCGCATGGGTCTGCGCGTGCAGATCCACCGCCGCCAGCCCGAGCGCGCGTGCCGCGTCCTCGATGGCCCGCACCAGCGCCACCCCGACGCCCAGCCCCCGCGCCTCCTGGGTGACGGCGAGCCGCCCGAGCGACCCCAGCGTCAGGTCACCGCCGATCTTCTCGGCGGCCCGGGGGCCGTGCAGCAGCCGCCCGGTGCCCAGCGGCACCCCGTCCTCCCGCACGGCCAGGACATGCACGGCGACGGCGTCGTACGCGTCGTACTCCAGGTCCTCCGGCACCCCCTGCTCGGCGACGAAGACCTCCTTGCGCACCGCGAAGCACATCTCGCGGTCCGCGGGCTCCTCGGCGACCCGCACGGCGTACGACGGCAGGCTCATCCGTACGTCTCCTCGCGGACCTGGTCGAGGGCCTTCTGGAGGTCGGCCGGGTAGTCGCTCTCGAACTCGGCCCACTGCCCGTCCCCGGGGTGCTCGAAGCCGAGGCGGACGGCGTGCAGCCACTGCCGGGTCAGGTGCAGCCGCTTGGCGAGGGTCGGGTCGGCGCCGTAGGTCAGGTCGCCGACGCAGGGGTGGCGGTGGGCGGCCATGTGGACGCGGATCTGGTGGGTGCGGCCGGTCTCCAGCTTCACATCGAGCAGGGAGGCCGCGCGGAACGCCTCGATGAGGTCGTAGTGCGTGACCGACGGCTTGCCGTCGGCGGTCACCGCCCACTTGTAGTCGTGGTTGGGGTGACGGCCGATGGGTGCGTCGATGGTGCCGCTCGTCGGGTCCGGGTGGCCCTGCACGAGCGTGTGGTAGCGCTTGTCGACCGTGCGCTCCTTGAACTGGCGCTTGAGCGAGGTGTACGCCCGCTCCGACTTGGCGACCACCATGAGGCCGGAGGTGCCCACGTCGAGGCGGTGCACGATGCCCTGGCGCTCGGCCGCGCCGGAGGTCGAGATCCGGTACCCGGCGGCGGCGAGGCCGCCGATGACGGTCGGGCCCGTCCAGCCGGGCGACGGGTGGGCGGCCACACCGACGGGCTTGACGATCACCACGACGTCGTCGTCGTCATGGATGATCTCCATGCCCTCGACCGGCTCGGCGACGATCTGCACGGGCGCGGGCGCCCCCGGCATCTCGACCTCCAGCCAGGCCCCGCCGTGCACCCGCTCGGACTTGCCGACCACGGACCCGTCGACCTGGACCTTGCCCGCCGCCGCCAGCTCGGCCGCCTTGGTGCGGGAGAAGCCGAACATGCGGGAGATGGCGGCGTCGACGCGCTCGCCCTCCAGGCCGTCGGGCACGGGCAGGGTACGGACCTCGGGAACTGTGCTCACCCGTCGAGTATGCCGGACGGGTCGGACAGTCCCGAACGCGCGCTCAGTCCTTGTGGACGGTCCCGTCCGGGTCGAGGCCCTTGAAGGACAGCAGCACGATCAGGATGCCGCCGCACACGATCGCCGAGTCGGCGAGGTTGAACACCGCGAAGTGCTTCGGCGCGATGAAGTCGACGACCGCGCCCTCGAAGACGCCGGGCGAGCGGAAGATCCGGTCGGTGAGGTTGCCGAGCGCACCGCCCAGCAGCAGGCCGAGCGCGATCGCCCAGGGCAGGCTATAGAGCTTGCGGGCGAGCCGGGCGATGACCACGATCACGGCCGCCGCGATCACCGTGAAGATCACGGTGAAGGCCTCGCCGAACCCGAAGGCCGCGCCCGCGTTGCGGATCGCCTCGAACTTCAGCCAGTCCCCGATGATCTCGATCGGCGCGTGGTGCTCCAGCTTGGCGACCACGATCATCTTGCTGATCAGGTCGAGGGCGTACGCGAACGCGGCGACCGCGAACAGCACGGCGACCCGCCGCTTCCCCCTGGGCCGCGCCTCGGCGCTGTGCTGCCCCTCCGCACCGGCTGACTGCTCCGGCTCGGCCTCCGCCCCCTCCGGGGAGTCCGGCGTACCGATGATGCGCTCCGCCTCTGCCACGTGAGTCCCTCGACCTAGGTACCTGACTGAGGACGAGGGTACGGCACGCCCGACCGCACCCTCAGTACCGGCGTTCCTGCTTCTGCTTGCACTCCACACACAGCGTGGCCCGCGGGAACGCCTGCATCCGCGCCTTGCCGATGGGGTTGCCGCAGTTCTCGCACAGCCCGTACGTGCCCGCGTCGAGCCGCTCCAGGGCGCGCTCGGTCTGGAGCAGCATCTCGCGCGCGTTGGCCGCGAGAGCCATCTCGTGCTCACGCGTGATGTTCTTGGTCCCGGTGTCGGCCTGGTCGTCGCCCGCGCCGTCCCCGGAGTCCCGCATCAGACCGACCAGGGACTCCTCGGACGTCGTGATCTCGGAGCGCAGCCGCAGCGCCTCGGACTGGAGCTCGGCGCGCGCCTCCGCGACCTCCTCCGGGGTCCAGGGGTCCTCGCCGGGGCGGACCGCGAGCTCGCCCGGAGTCACCGCCGCGGCGAGGCGTGCCTTGGGGACGGCGGTCTTCGCCGCCGTGGCCGTGCCAGGAGTCTTCTTCGCAACCACCGTCGTGGCTCCCGTCTGCTGCGCGGCCTGCGCCGCGCCCGCCTTCTTGGCCGTGCTCTTGCCGGCCGCACTCTTCGTGGAGGTGCTCTTCGTGGAGGTGCTCTTCGCGGCAGCGCTCTTCTTGGCGGCCGCCTTCTTCGTCGCGGCGGCCGGCTTCTTCCCCGCGGCGGTCTCATTGCCCGCCGCCGACGCCTTCGCGCCCGCCGCTGCCGTCTTCGTGGCCGCCGTTTCCTTCGCCGCCGTTTCCTTCGCCGCCGCCTTCTTCGCCCCCGTCCTAGCCGCCGTCTTCTTCGCGGCGGTCTTCCCTGCTGCCGCCGCCGGTCTCTCGGGCCCCTCCTCCTCGACCGCCTTCCGCGCGGGAGCCGACTTGGAGGCGGTTTTGGAGGCCGTCTTGGATGCCGCCCGGGTAGCCGTCGCCTTCTTCGCCGGGGTCTTCTTCGCGGGACTCTTGGCGGCCGCCTTCCCCGCGCCGGCGCCGACCGTCTTCACGGCCTTCGCCGCCTTGGCGGCACCTCCCTGCGCGCTCTTCTTCCCGCCCACGTCCTTGGCCGCACCGCCGGAGGCCTCGGCAGGCCTGGTGCTGCCCGACGCCGACTGCTGTACGGCGGTCTTCTTCGCCACCATGGCCGCGGCCCCTTCACATATTGTGATCTTGCACGCGAATCGTGCTGGGACGATAAATCGACTTGAGTCCCACGGCAACGGGGCAGCACGCCCGATTCGCCCGGCTCGTGCCTGCCGCGCGTCGAGCCTGCATGCGTTGTGCCCAGCTCCCCGCCGGGTAATCCGCCGGATCGCCCGTCCCAAAATCCGAACACGCGTACCGCTCCATTCGAGTCACCCCAGGCCCGGACCGACCCGCCCTCCGGGTGCCCCGAAAACCGGTCGGCCGCTGTCCGTGCGGCGCCGTACACTGGGCGGAGCGAAAAGCGTGGATGGGGACGAGTAGCGACGTACGCAGCCCAGAGCGACCCGGGGACGGTGGAAGCCCGGGGGCGAGCGCGACGTGAAGATCACCCCGGAGCCGCCGGAAGAAACCCCGTCAGGGGCGTTAGAACCGGCATCGCGACCCCAATGAGGGGGCTCATCGGTGCGGAAGGCGCACCGGGGAGCCAAGGAGGGTGGTACCGCGGGAGCGCGCCGAAGGCGGCGTACAGGATTCGGCTCTCGTCCCTCCGGACGGAAGGCAGCAAGTCCGCCGGAGGAAGACTGATGACGCAGTACCGCCAGGTGCCCGCCCAGGTCGATCTGCCCGCGCTCGAGCACGCGGTGCTCGACTTCTGGCGCGAGCAGAAGATCTTCGCCAAGTCCCTGGAGCAGTCCGAGGGCCGCCCCGAGTGGGTGTTCTACGAGGGCCCGCCCACCGCCAACGGCATGCCGGGCGCCCACCACATCGAGGCACGCGTCTTCAAGGACGTCTTCCCCCGCTTCCGGACCATGCGCGGCTACCACGTGGCCCGCAAGGCCGGCTGGGACTGCCACGGCCTCCCGGTCGAGCTCGCGGTGGAGAAGGAGCTCGGCTTCAGCGGCAAGAAGGACATCGAGGCGTACGGCATCGCCGAGTTCAACGCCAAGTGCCGCGAGTCCGTGCTGCGCCACACCGACGCCTTCACCGACCTGACGAACCGCATGGGCTACTGGGTCGACCTCGACGACGCCTACGTCACGATGGACCCCGAGTACATCGAGTCGGTCTGGTGGTCGCTCAAGGAGATCTTCAACAAGGGCCTGCTGGTCCAGGACCACCGCGTCGCCCCCTGGTGCCCCCGCTGCGGCACCGGCCTCTCCGACCACGAGCTGGCGCAGGGCTACGAGACGGTCGTCGACCCGTCCGTGTACGTCCGTTTCCCGCTCACCTCCGGTCCGCTCGCGGGCGAGGCAGCGCTCCTGGTCTGGACGACGACCCCCTGGACCCTGGTGTCCAACACGGCGGTCGCCGCGCACCCGGAGGTCACCTACGTCGTCGCGACCAACGGCGAGGAGAAGCTCGTCGTGGCCGAGCCGCTCGTCGCCAAGGCGCTCGGCGAGGGCTGGGAGACCACCGGCCAGTCCTTCACCGGCGCCGAAATGGAGCGCTGGACCTATCAACGTCCGTTCGAGCTCGTCGAGTTCCCGGAACCGGCACATTTCGTCGTCAACGCCGAATACGTCACGACCGAGGACGGTACGGGTCTGGTCCACCAGTCCCCCGCCTTCGGTGAGGACGACCTCAAGGTCTGCCGCGCCTACGGCCTGCCCGTGGTGAACCCCGTCCGCCCCGACGGCACCTTCGAGGAGGACGTCCCCCTGGTCGGCGGCGTCTTCTTCAAGAAGGCGGACGAACAGCTCACCGAGGACCTCCAGCAGCGCGGCCTCCTCTTCCGGCACATCCCGTACGAGCACAGCTACCCGCACTGCTGGCGCTGTCACACCGCGCTCCTCTACTACGCGCAGCCGTCCTGGTACATCCGCACCACCGCGGTCAAGGACCGTCTCCTCCAGGAGAACGAGAACACCAACTGGTTCCCGGACACGGTCAAGCACGGCCGCTTCGGCGACTGGCTCCAGAACAACATCGACTGGGCGCTGTCCCGCAACCGCTACTGGGGCACCCCGCTGCCGATCTGGCGCTGCGAGGACGACCACCTGACCGTGGCCGGCTCCCGCGCGGAGCTCACCGAGCTGACCGGCACCGACCAGTCCGAACTCGACCCGCACCGCCCGTACATCGACGACGTCACCTTCGCGTGCCCCAAGGACGCCTGCGGCAAGACGGCCACGCGCGTGCCGGAGGTCATCGACGCCTGGTACGACTCGGGTTCGATGCCGTTCGCGCAGTGGGGCTACCCGCACAAGAACAAGGAGCTCTTCGAGAGCCGCTACCCGGCGCAGTTCATCAGCGAGGCCATCGACCAGACCCGCGGCTGGTTCTACACGCTGATGGCGGTAGGCACCCTGGTCTTCGACAAGTCGTCCTACGAGAACGTCGTCTGCCTCGGCCACATCCTCGCCGAGGACGGCCGCAAGATGTCCAAGCACCTGGGCAACACCCTGGACCCGATCCCGCTGATGGACCGTCACGGCGCCGACTCGGTCCGCTGGTTCATGGCGGCCGGCGGCTCCCCGTGGGCGGCCCGCCGCGTCGGCCACGGCACGATCCAGGAGGTCGTCCGCAAGACGCTCCTGACGTACTGGAACACGGTCGCCTTCCAGGCCCTGTACGCCCGTACCTCGAACTGGGCGCCCTCCGCCGCCGACCCGGCCCCGGCCGACCGCCCGGTCCTGGACCGCTGGCTGCTGTCCGAACTCCACGCGCTCACCGACCAGGTGACGCAGGCTCTGGAGGCGTACGACACCCAGCGCGCCGGCAAGCTCCTCTCGGCGTTCGTCGACGACCTGTCCAACTGGTACGTCCGCCGCTCCCGTCGCCGCTTCTGGCAGGGCGACAAGGCCGCGCTGCGCACGCTGCACGAGGTCGTGGAGACGGTCACCCGGCTGATGGCCCCGCTGACCCCGTTCATCACCGAGCGGGTCTGGCAGGACCTGGTGGTCCCGGTCACCCCCGGCGCCCCGGAATCCGTCCACCTGACGTCCTGGCCGGAGGCGGACCTCACCGCCATCGACCCGGAGCTGTCGAAGCAGATGGTGCTCGTCCGCCGCCTGGTCGAGCTGGGCCGCGCCACGCGCGCGGAGTCGGGCGTGAAGACGCGCCAGCCGCTGCGGCGCGCGCTGGTCGCGGTGACGGGCTTCGAGACCCTGAACCCGGAACTGCACGCGCAGATCACGGAGGAGCTGAACGTCGAGTCGCTGGCGTCCCTCTCCGAAGTCGGCGGCAGCCTGGTCGACACCACCGCCAAGGCCAACTTCCGCGCCCTGGGCAAGCGGTTCGGCAAGCGCGTCCAGGACGTGGCGAAGGCCGTCGCGAACGCGGACGCGGCCGCGCTCTCCCTCGCCCTGCGCGAGGGCACGGCGTCGGTCGAGGTCGACGGTGAGACGGTCGCCCTGGCTCCGGATGAGGTGATCATCACAGAGACCCCGCGCGAGGGCTGGTCGGTCGCCTCCGACTCCGGTGCCACGGTCGCCCTGGACCTGGAGATCACCGAGGAGCTCCGCCAGGCGGGCCTCGCCCGTGACGCGATCCGCCTGATCCAGGAGGCCCGCAAGAACAGCGGCCTCGACGTGGCCGACCGCATCGCCCTGCGCTGGACCTCCACCGACCCGGCGGTGATCGCGGCCCTGACCGAGCACACGCACCTGATCGCCGACGAAGTCCTGTCCACCGACTTCGCCCAGGGCGAGGCCGACGACACCTACGGCGAGCCCTTCACCGACGAGGGCCTGTCCCTGACGTTCCGCCTGCGCAAGGCGTAGCGCCCGGCTGTTGAAGGGCCCGGCTCCCGTGCAGGGGGCCGGGCCCTTCAGTGCGTCAGGACGACAGTCCGAACTCCGTATGCAGTGCACGGGGAATGTCCAGGACACGGACGGTGTAGGACGATCCGCCATCGACCTGGACGGCGACGCTGAAACCGCTGGAGGTGAGGATGGCCCGGATCGCCTCGGTCATCACGGTGAGGATCGTGTAAGCGTGCGACCGCAGCCATACGACAGCCTCGGCATGGGCGTCCGCCCCATCGACAGCTTCACGCAGCGAGGGTGCCGCCATCCAACCGACCCACACGTCCGGGTCGGTGCCAGGGTTGTGGACGATTTCCACCATCACCCCCGCGCCCGCTACGGGAACCACCGGCAGGCCCGCGGTCGCCACTTGGACGTAGATCTCATGTGCCACCCGCTCCAGGCGCCACTCAAGGGTCCGTTGCCATTCCGCCTCGGCCTGCTTCGCCCGACGTTTCCGCCCCATCCCCCGCACAGTAGCGCCGTCGCTTCGCCGACACGCGCCAAAAGGGCGAGGCCCCGGATCGAAAACCCGGGGCCTCGCCCTGAACGCTGCCGACGCCTATGGCGTACTACAACCCGTCAGTTGTCGTCCTCGTCGATGAGGAAGCCACGCATCGGAGAGGGTGCCTGGCCCATCGGGCCGGGGCCCTGCGGGCGGACCGGAGCCATCGGCTGGGTCATCGCCGGCGACATCTGCTGCTGGCCACCGTAGGACGAGGCCGCCGGAGCCGGGGCTCCGCCCATGCCGCCCGGGTTGCCGCCGTACGACGGGGCGCTCGCACCGGCCGGGGCCATCGAGGGCGCCGGGGACGGCGGAAGCGACGCGGTCGCCGGGGTGCGCGGCGGGGCCAGCGAGTCGTCGGCCTGGGTCTCCAGCTGACGCAGCTGCGACTCCAGGTACGACTTCAGGCGGGTGCGGTACTCGCGCTCGAAGCCGCGCAGGTCCTCGACCTTGCGCTCCAGCGTGGCGCGGGCGGACTCCAGGGAGCCCATCGCGACGCGGTGCTTCTCCTGCGCGTCCCGCTCCAGGGCGTCGGCCTTGGCACGGGCGTCACGCTCAAGACCCTCGGCACGCGAACGCGCCTCGCCGACGATCTTGTTGGCCTCGGAACGGGCCTCGGCGATCGCCTGGTCGGCGGTCTGCTGGGCCAGCGAGAGGACACGGGCGGCGCTGTCGCCACCGGGGCCCTGACCGGGACCGCCCATCGGGCCGCCCATGGGGCCACCCATCGGACCGCCCATGGGGCCACCCATCTGCTGCATGGGGGGCTGGCCGCCCATCGGACCCTGGCCCATCGGACCCGGACCCTGACCCATCGGACCCTGGCCCATCGGGCCGGGGCCCTGCGGGCCGCCCTGTCCGCTGGGACCGGCGGGCAGCTGCGGGGCACCGCTCGGCAGCTGGGGCGGGCCGCCCATGGGGCCGCCCATCTGCTGCTGCGGCGGGCCCGATATGCCGGCCGGCACGGGGCCACCAGGCCCACGCATGCCCTGCTGCGGCATTCCGCCCTGCTGCATTCCGCCCGGCTGCATCCCGCCCTGCGGCATACCCTGCTGCTGATCCTGGGGGCCGCCAGGGCCCTCCGGAGGCTTGCGCATGTTCTGCTGGTTCTGCGCGGCGGCACGCGTCGCCGCGGCCAGCTTGGCGCGCAGATCCTCGTTCTCGCGCAGCAGGCGCGTCAGTTCGGCTTCGACCTCGTCGAGGAAGGCATCGACCTCGTCCTCGTCATAGCCTTCTCGGAGGCGGACGGTCGTGAACTGCTTGTTCCGCACGTCCTCGGGGGTCAACGGCATCTCTTCACCTCAACGTAGTCATCGGCAGTCGGCAAGACCGTATCGTCCACTGTCACCTCGCGAGATTGCCCACGATAGAGATCAAGATGTAGACGATGATCATCAGTACGAAGAAGGACAGGTCGAGCGCCACGCCCCCGAGACGCAGCGGCGGGATGAACCGCCGCAGAAGCTTCAGCGGTGGATCGGTGACAGTGTAGGTGGCCTCCAGAACGACCACCATCGCCTTGCCAGGTTGCCACGAGCGGGCGAACTGGAAGACGTAGTCCATGACCAACCGGAAGATGAGCACGATGAGGAACACCATCAGCGCGATGTAGATCACCTGCGCGAACACGCCCATGGCCTGTCTTTCCCTCTCCCCTGTTCGTACGTCTTACCGGTCGGCTGTCTCAGCTCTGATTGAAGAACCCGCCCTCTGCGATACGGGCCTTGTCCTCCGCCGTGACATCGACGTTAGCAGGCGACAACAGGAACACCTTCTGCGTCACCCGCTCGATGCTGCCGTGAAGACCAAACACCAAACCGGCCGCAAAGTCGACAAGTCGCTTGGCGTCTGTGTCATCCATCTCAGTCAGATTCATGATCACCGGGGTGCCCTCACGGAAGTGTTCCCCGATGGTACGGGCCTCGTTGTAGGTCCGCGGGTGAAGCGTGGTGATCCTGTAAGGCTCTCGTTCCGACACGACCTTGGGCATGATCACCGGCGCGTTCTTCTCCAGGCTCTGGCGTTCTTGTGTGATGGACGCCACGGGCGCGATCCGCGCGGGGCGTCCCGATTCAGCGGCGAGCGAAGCGGAACGGGCGAGCGGTTCACGCGGCGCGGCCGGCTGTACGATTCGCACCTCTTCGTCCCTTTGGGACTGATGTGCACTGTGGGCCTGGTGCACCGGCTCGTGCCGCCGGTGGTCACGCTCGGGCTCCGGGTCCAGTTCGGGCTCGAAGTCGTCGTCGGGGTCGAATCCGCGGCCGTCGTACCCATCGTCCTCCACGAGGCCGAGGTAGACCGCCATCTTGCGCATCGCGCCGGCCATGCTCTGAGTCCTCCGCTCTGTGGTGGATCGGCTGACGACTGCCAATTGCCCGCGATCCACGTGGTCGTTGCGCCCGCCTTTCGGCGGTAATGACCATATTTTCTGCTGTGGTCCGACTTCTTGGCGACGTTACCCGAGCCTCGGGCGGACACCGAGTACCGCAGTGCCGACGCGCACATGTGTCGCTCCGGCCGCCACGGCCTGTTCGAGGTCCGCACTCATTCCTGCCGAGACCATGTTCGCAGCCGGATGAGCTCGGCGCAGGTCGGTCGACAAATCCATCAACCGCTCGAACGCCGCGAGTTCGCGTCCCGCGTAAGCACCGGTGAGCGGCGCGACGGTCATCAGACCCGCCAGCCGCAGACCCGGCGCCGCCGCCACGAGTTCGCCCAACTCTTCGATTCCATCGGGTCCGACACCCCCGCGGTCCCCGCGCCCACCCTCGTCCGCGTCGAGCGCGACCTGGATCAGACAACCGAGTTCCCGCCCCCGCCGCTCCGCTTCCTTGGAGAGCGCCGTGACGAGCCGGGCCCGGTCGACGGACTGCACCATATCGGCATAACCAGCCACAGAACGCACCTTGTTGGTCTGCAACTGACCCACGAAGTGCCAAGTCAGCGGCAGATCCGAACACTCGGCGGCCTTGGGTGCCGCGTCCTGGTCCTTGTTCTCGGCGACATCGCGCACACCGAGCTCCGACAGGTGCCGCACATCGCTCGCGGGGTAGGTCTTGGTGACCACGATGAGCGTCACCTCCTCGCGCTTGCGGCCCGCGGCCACGCACGCGGCGGCGATGCGCTCCTCCACCTTCGCCAGATTCGCGGCGAGTTCGCCCTTACGGTCCGTCATGCTCTCTCAGTCCAGCCAGACATATCCCGCGAGTCGCCCCGTGGTGCGATCGCGGCGGTACGAGAAGTGGTCGCCCGATTCCAGCGTGCACACCGGCGACTGCTCCCGGTCGCGCACCCCGAGCCGTTCGAGCTGCGCGTGCACTCCGGCGGTCACGTCCACCGCGGGAGTGCCCCAGCTCGTCTCGGCGTACGCCGCCGGCTCGACCGCGGCGACCTCGGCACGCATCGCGTCGGGCACCTCGTAGCACCGGCCGCACACGGCGGGTCCGGTGCGGGCGACGATCCGGGCGGGATCGGCGCCGAGTCCGGTCATGGCCCGTACGGCGGCGGGGACGACCCCGGCGACCATGCCGGGCCGCCCCGCGTGGGCGGCGCCGACGACTCCGGCGACCGGGTCGGCGAGCAGCACGGGTGTGCAGTCGGCGGTGAGGACGGCGAGGGCCAGTCCGCGCTCGGCGGTGACGACCGCGTCGACGGACGGGATGTCCGAAGCGGAACCCCACGGCTCGTCGACCACCGCCACCTCCGCCCCGTGCACCTGGTTCATCCAGACCACCCGCGCCGGGTCGATCCCGAGCGATTTGGCGGCCAGTTCACGATTCGAACGTACGACGTCGGGGTCGTCGCCGACCGCTCCGCCGAGGTTGAGCTCCTCGTACGGAACGGCGCTCACCCCGCCCCACCTGTCGGTGAAGGCGAAGTGCGCGCCGCTCACATCGCTCGTTCCGGAGCGCTGTCCTATCACTTCAGGAAGTCCGGCACGTCCAGCTCCTCGGCCGCGCTGTCCGAGTAGGTCCGCGACGGCGGGACCGGCGGCGAGACCGGGAGGTCGGCCAGCGGCTCGGGCGCGGGCTCCGGGTCCTCCTTCGGCGTGACGCTGCCGAGCGAGCCGAAGGACGGGCGGGACTCGGGCTGCCGTACCGGAGTCGGCTCGTCGCGGCGGGCCGAGGCCGAGGACGAACCGAGGACGGTGTCCCGGCGGGCCGGCGGCTGGCCGCCGTCGAAGCCGGCGGCGATGACCGTGACCCGGACCTCGTCGCCGAGGGCGTCGTCGATGACCGCGCCGAAGATGATGTTGGCCTCGGGGTGGGCGGCCTCGCTGACCAGCTGGGCGGCCTCGTTGATCTCGAACAGGCCGAGGTCGGAGCCGCCGGAGATGGAGAGCAGCACACCGCGGGCGCCGTCGATGGACGCCTCAAGGAGCGGCGAGGAGATCGCCATTTCGGCCGCGGCCACCGCGCGGTCGTCGCCGCGGGCCGAGCCGATGCCCATGAGGGCCGAACCGGCCTCGGACATGACCGACTTGACGTCGGCGAAGTCGAGGTTGATCAGGCCGGGCGTGGTGATGAGGTCGGTGATGCCCTGGACACCGGAGAGCAGGACCTGGTCGGCCGACTTGAAGGCGTCGAGGACCGAGACCTGGCGGTCCGAGATGGACAGCAGCCGGTCGTTGGGGATGACGATGAGGGTGTCGACCTCTTCGCGGAGTTCCGCGATGCCGTCCTCGGCCTGGTTGGCGCGGCGCCGTCCCTCGAAGGTGAACGGGCGCGTGACCACGCCGATGGTGAGGGCGCCGAGCGAGCGGGCGATGTTGGCCACGACGGGCGCGCCGCCGGTACCGGTGCCGCCGCCCTCGCCGGCCGTCACGAAGACCATGTCGGCCCCCTTGAGGACCTCCTCGATCTCCTCGCGGTGGTCCTCGGCGGCCTTGCGTCCGACGGCCGGGTTGGCGCCGGCGCCGAGTCCGCGGGTGAGTTCACGGCCGACGTCGAGCTTGACGTCGGCGTCGCTCATCAACAGCGCCTGCGCGTCGGTGTTGATGGCGATGAACTCGACGCCCTTGAGACCGACCTCGATCATCCGGTTGATGGCATTGACACCACCGCCGCCGACACCGATGACTTTGATGACTGCGAGGTAGTTCTGCGGTGCTGCCACGTCGAAGGCCTCTCGCCTCGAGTTACGTGTCGTCGTCTCGCGTGGTCATGCGATACGACGACGGATGCCGAATGGGACGGTCCATAGTGCCGACCCGAACCCTAACGTTGAAGTTTAGGGTTACCAGTGTGTCTGTTCCCTGGAGTCTTCTGAACAGGACACTAAGTCGACAAGTGGCGCACGTTCAACGAACACGCCGAACCTCCCGTTTTTCTTTTCACCCTATGTGATCAGCCGTAGCGGTAGCCAACCAGGGTGCTGGCCTGCGCAGATGTACGTCAACTCCCTGATGACGCAGGGGCGGTGGGAACCGAGACGTCGAAGTACCGCGCACCCGGAGCCGCTTTCATGAGAGCGGTGAGCGTACGGGCCTTCGCGGCACCCTTCTCGCCGCTCCCCCACGCGACGGTCCGGCCGCCGCTCAACTCCAGCGAGATGTCGTCGTACGAACGCACCTTGACGGTCCGGGTGCTCTTCGCGACGGCGGCCGGAAGGGCACCCGCGACCCGGACGGCTTCGCGGACGAGCCGGTCCTCGCCGAAGCGGCGCAGGCTCGCGGCGGCGGAGCCCGAGTCGGAGAGCGTCAATTCCAGTGCGGGGACGCCTTTCGGGGCTTGGGAAACCGTGGCAAAACGGACGCCGTCGTCGTCCACTTCGACAAACTTTCCGCCCTTTTCGACAATCAGAACCGGAGTGCGCTCAACCACTTTCAAGCCGATTCCGTGGGGCCAGGAGCGGACCACGTCAACCGAGTCAATTCGGGGCAATTTCCTGAGCAACCGTGCCTCAATCGCATCGGTGTCGACGGAAATCAGCGGCGATCCGACGGGTACGTCGGCGGCCTCGCGCACCTGTGCGGGCGTCAGGACATCGACGCCGGAGACCGACACACGTTCGACGCGCAGCCAGTTCGAGCCGTACAGGGCCCAGACGCCGCCCGCGCCCAGCAGCACCAGCGCGACGGCGAGGATGATGATCGTACGAGGCTGAGGCACCCTCAAGCGCCGGACGGGCGGCGGGCCGGACGACTCCTGCTGGCGTTCACCGCGCTCGGCGGTCGTCGTTCCGGCCACGCTGCCTGCCCTTCGCTCTACCTGAAACCGCCGTGCCTAACGGTGCGCACGGTTGGCGGCGATCGCCTCGTACACCATGCCGACGAGCAGGTCGTCGGCGTCCCGGCGGCCGAACTCGCTGGCGGCGCGGGACATCTCGTACAACCGGTGCGGGTCGGCGAGCACGGGCAGGACGTTCCTCTGGACCCACTCGGGGGTCAGTTCCGCGTCGTCGACCAGCAGTCCGCCGCCGGCCTTGACCACCGGCTGGGCGTTGAGCCGCTGTTCGCCGTTGCCGATGGGCAGCGGGACGTAGGCGGCCGGGAGTCCGACGGCGGAGAGTTCGGCGACGGTCATCGCACCCGCGCGGCAGAGCATCATGTCGGCCGCGGCGTACGCGAGGTCCATCCGGTCCACGTACGGTACCGGGATGTACGGGGGCATCCCCGGCATCTGCTGTACGTGCGGCAGTTCGTTCTTCGGGCCGACCGCGTGCAGGATCTGGATCCCGGCCTGCTGGAGGTAGGGCGCGACCTGCTGGACGACCTCGTTGAGGCGGCGGGCGCCCTGGGAGCCGCCGGAGACCAGCAGCGTGGGCAGGTTGGGGTCGAGGCCGAACATGTGCCGGGCCTCGGGACGGGCGGCGGCCCGGTCGAGGGTGGCGATGGTGCGGCGCAGCGGGATGCCGATGTAGCGGGCGTCGCGCAGCTTGCTGTCCGGGGTGGAGACGGCGACCCTGGCGGCGTACCGCGAGCCGATCTTGTTGGCGAGGCCGGGGCGGGCGTTGGCCTCGTGGATCACGATCGGCACACCGAGGCGCTTGGCGGCGAGATAGCCGGGCAGCGCCACATAACCGCCGAAGCCGACGACGGCGTCCGCCTTGGTGCGCTCCAGGATCTGCTCGGCGGCCTTGATCGTGCCGCGCAGCCGGCCCGGGACGGTGATCAGCTCGGGCGTGGGCTTGCGCGGCAGTGGCACGGCGGGGATCAGCGCGAGTTCGTAGCCGCGCTCGGGGACGAGCCGGGTCTCCAGGCCGCGCTCCGTGCCCAGGGCCGTGATTCCCACGGTGGGGTCCTGCCTGCGCAGGGCGTCCGCGAGGGCGAGCGCGGGCTCGATGTGGCCGGCGGTCCCCCCACCGGCGAGTACGACATGCACCGAAATTCACCGCTCTCCGGACGAGCGCGCCACCGAGGCGCGCCGTCGCATCGTGTTCCATCTCCGAGGTGCCGATCCACCCCCGCCACCCCGCTTTCTACCAAAGCGGGATTGCCGCATCGACAGCGCCGCCCGCGCAGCGGGCTCGTCGCGCGCGAAGGCGATCAGCAGCCCGATGGCGAACATGGTCGGCAGCAGCGCGGACCCTCCGTAGGAGAACAGCGGGAGCGGGACGCCGGCGATCGGCAGCAGGCCGAGCACCGCACCGATGTTGATCACCGCCTGAGCGGTGATCCAGGTGGTCACGCCTCCCGCGGCATACCTGACGAACGGGTCCTCCGTGCGACCGGCCACGCGGATACCCGCATAGCCTAGAGCCGCGAAGAGGGCCAGCACCGACAGCGTCCCCGCCAGGCCCAGTTCCTCACCGGTGACGGCGAAGATGAAGTCCGTGTGCGCTTCCGGGAGTTGCCCCCATTTTTCCACACTCGCGCCGAGCCCGGATCCGAAGATTCCGCCGGACGCGAGGGCGTAGATCCCGTGCACGGCCTGCCAGCAGGTGTCGCCCTGGCCCGGGTCAGTGGCGCCGATGCACTGGAGCCGGGCCATCCGGTTGGGGCTGGTCTTGATGAGGACCACGCCGATGAAGGCCGCGACCGACAGCACCCCGACGAAGAGCCGGGTGGGCGCCCCCGCCAGCCACAGCAGGCCGAACAGGATCGCTGTGAGAATGATCGCCGTGCCCATGTCGCCGCCGAGCATGATCAGCCCGAGCAGCATGAAGGCGACCGGAACCAGCGGCACCAGCATGTGCTTCCACTGGGTCAGCAGCTTCTTGTCCTGCTTGCGGGCGAGCAGGTCGGCGGCCCACAGCACGAGGGCCAGCTTGCCGAACTCGCTGGGCTGGATCTGGAAGGAGCCGCCGAGCGAGATCCAGTTCTGGTTGCCGTTGACCGACATCCCTATCCCCGGCACCTGCACCAGCGCCATCAGGAAGACCGCGCCCGCCAGGATCGGGTAGGCGAGCGCCCGGTGCAGCTTGACCGGCATCCGGGAGGCGATCAGCAGCAGCGCGGCGCCGATGGCGGCAGCAAGGAACTGCTTGCGGAAGAAGAAGGAGCCCGGCAGCGACATCTGAAGCGCGGTGATCTGGGAGGCCGAGTAGACCATCACAAGGCCCAGCACGGTGATCAGCAGACTGCCGCCGAGGATCAGGTAGTACGCGGTCAGCGGCCGGTCCCAGGCCTTCTTCGCGCGCGTGTAGAGCCGTCGTACGGGGTTGTCGCGCACCGGACGGGAAACGGCGGGACGTCTGACGGCCCGCTGCACGGGCGGTCGGCCGGTACGGCTGCTGGGCATCAGAGCCTCCGCTACGTCGGTCAGGAGCCGAGTTCGCGAACCGCCTCCGCGAACGCGTCACCGCGCTTGTTGTAGTTGGTGAACATGTCCATGGAGGCGCAGGCCGGGGCCAGCAGCACCGTGTCGCCGGGCCGAGCCAGCCGCTTCGCCTCCGTCACCGCCTGGAGCATCGCCCCAGTGTCGGTCCGGTCGAGGTCGACGACGGGTACTTCCGGGGCGTGTCGCGCGAGGGCTTCGCGGATCAGCGCGCGGTCCGCGCCGATCAGCACGACACCGCGAAGTCGCTTTGCCGACTTGGCGACCAGCTCGTCGAAGGAGGCGCCCTTGGCGAGCCCGCCCGCGATCCACACGATCGACTCGTACGCCGCCAACGACGCTTCCGCGGCGTGGGTGTTGGTGGCCTTGGAGTCGTCGACGTACGCGACCCCGTCCACGTCCGCCACGTGCGCGATCCGGTGCGCGTCCGGGGTGAAGGCCCGCAGACCGTCCCGTACGGCCTTGGCGGGCACCCCGAACGCACGCGCGAGGGCCGCCGCGGCAAGGGCGTTGGCGATGTTGTGCGGTGCCGGCGGATTGACGTCGGAGATCTCGGCGAGCTCCTGGGCGTTCTTCTGCCGGTTCTCGACGAAGGCGCGGTCGACCAGGATGCCGTCCACGACGCCGAGTTGGGAGGGGCCCGGGGAGCCGAGGGTGAAGCCGATGGCCCGGCAGCCCTCCTCGACGTCGGCCTCGCGCACCAGGTCCTCGGTGGCCTTGTCGGCCACGTTGTAGACACAGGCGACGCGATTGCCCTCGTAGATGCGGCCCTTGTCGGCGGCGTACGCCTCCATGGAGCCGTGCCAGTCGAGGTGGTCGGGGGCGAGGTTCAGGACTGCGGCGGAGTGGGCGCGCAGGGAGGGCGCCCAGTGGAGCTGGTAGCTCGACAACTCCACGGCCAGGACGTCGTACTGTTCCTCGCCGAGGACCGCGTCCAGCACCGAGATCCCGATGTTGCCGACGGCCGCCGTGCGCAGGCCCGCCGCCTTCAGGATCGACGCAAGCATCTGGGTGGTGGTCGTCTTGCCGTTGGTGCCGGTGATCGCGAGCCAGGGGGCCGCGTCGGGGCCGCGCAGGCGCCAGGCGAGCTCGACGTCCCCCCAGATCTCCACGCCGACCGCGCGGGCCGCCTCGAACAGCGGCTTGTCGGGCTTCCAGCCGGGTGCGGTGACGATGAGTTCGGTGCCCTCGGGCAGGGTGGCGCCGTCGCCGAGGCGGACGGTGATGCCGAGCGCCTCCAGTTCGGCGGCCTGCTCACGCGCGCGTGCGTCGTCGCCGTCGTTGACGACCGTGACGTGCGCCCCGCGCGCGTGCAGCACCTTGGCCGCCGGGATGCCGGAGACGCCGAGGCCTGCGACGGTGACGTGCTTGCCCTGCCAGTCGAGAGGCTCCGAGGAGGTCACTTTTCCGCTGCCCATCCCGCGTAGAAGAGGCCCAGGCCGACGATCACACAGATGCCCTGGATGATCCAGAAGCGGACCACGATCAGGACCTCGGACCAGCCCTTGAGTTCGAAGTGGTGCTGGAGCGGTGCCATGCGGAAGACGCGCTTGCCGGTGAGCCGGAAGGAGCCGACCTGGATGACGACCGACATGGTGATGAGGACGAACAGACCGCCCATGATGGCCACGAGCAGCTCCGTGCGGGAGCAGATGGCCAGACCCGTCAGGACACCGCCGAGCGCGAGCGAACCGGTGTCGCCCATGAAGATCTTCGCCGGCGAGGTGTTCCACCACAGGAAGCCGAGACAGGCACCCATCAGCGCCGAGGCGATGACCGCGAGGTCCAGTGGATCTCGTACCTCATAGCAGGCGTTGGGGTTGGTCAGGGTCGTCGCGTTGGCGCAGGACTCCTGGAACTGCCAGACACCGATGAAGGTGTAGGCGCCGAAGACGAGCACGGAGGCGCCGGTGGCCAGACCGTCCAGGCCGTCGGTGAGGTTCACGCCGTTCGACATCGCGAGGATCATGAACAGCGCCCAGACCACGAACAGGATCGGGCCGATCTTCCAGCCGAAGTCCGTGATGAACGACAGCTTCGTGGACGCCGGGGTGTTGTTGCGGGCGTCCGGGAACATCAGTGCGAGCACCGCGAAGCTGATGCCGACGATCAGCTGGCCGGCCATCTTGGCCTTGGCCCGCAGGCCGAGCGAACGCCGCTTGATGATCTTGATGTAGTCGTCGAGGAAGCCGACCAGGCCCATGCCCACCATCAGTCCGAGCACCAGCAGACCCGAGAAGGTCGGCGGGTAGCCGGTGATGACCTTGGACAGGAAGTAGGCGACGACCGTCGCCAGGATGAAGGCGATACCACCCATGGTCGGCGTTCCGCGCTTGCTGGCGTGCTCGCGCGGGCCGTCGTCGCGGATGTACTGGCCGTAGCCCTTGCGCGCGAGCAGCTTGATCAGCAGCGGGGTGCCGACCAGGGTCAGGAACAGACCAATGACTCCTGCGAACAGGATCTGCTTCATCATCGGGCGGAAACCTCACCCTCGGCACCGGTCGCGAGCAGCGCCGCGGCGACACTCTCCAGACCGACCGAACGGGACGCCTTCACGAGTACGACGTCTCCCGGGCGCAGCTGACTGCGCAACAGGTCGACCGCCGCCTGTGCGTCGGACACGTGCACCGACTCCTCACCCCACGAACCCTCGTTATATGCGCCCAGTTGCAGCCAGGACGCTTCCCTGCCCCCGACCGCGACGAGCTTGCTGACGTTGAGCCGGACGGCGAGCCGCCCGACCGCGTCGTGCTCGGCGAGCGCCTCGTCCCCGAGCTCGGCCATCTTGCCGAGCACCGCCCAGGTCCGCCGTCCGCGGCCCATGGCCACGAGCGCGCGCAGGGCGGCTCGCATGGACTCCGGATTGGCGTTGTAGGCGTCGTTGACGACGGTCACGCCGTCGGGGCGCTCGGTGACCTCCATCCGCCAGCGGGAGAGGGAGCCCGCCTCGGAGAGCGCGGTGGCGATCTCTTCCGCGGACATGCCCAGCTCATGGGCGACGGCGGCCGCGGCGAGCGCGTTCGACACGTGGTGCTCACCGTACAGGCGCATGGTCACTTCGCTTGCACCGGAGGGTGTGCGAAGCCTGAAGGAGGGCTGTCCGGTGTCCGTGAGTCTCACGTTCTCGGCGCGTACGTCCGCTTCGTCGGACTCTCCGAAAAGGATCACCTTCGCCTTCGTACGGGACGCCATGGCCCGTACGAGGGGGTCGTCCGCGTTGAGGATCGCGGCGCCGTCCTCCGGCAGACCCTCGACGAGCTCGCCCTTGGCCTGCGCGATCTGCTCGCGGCCGCCGAACTCGCCGATGTGGGCGGTGCCGACGTTCAGGACGAGGCCGATCCTCGGGGGCGTCAGGTCCGCGAGGTAGCGGATGTGGCCGATGCCGCGGGCGCCCATCTCCAGGACGAGGAACTTCGTCTCGTCGGTGGCGGACAGGGCGGTCAGCGGCAGCCCGATCTCATTGTTGAGGGAGCCCGGGGTCCACACGGTCGGCGCGTGGCGCTGGAGCACCTGGGCGATCAGGTCCTTGGTGCTGGTCTTGCCCGCCGAGCCGGTGAGCGCGACGAGGGTCGCGCCGAGCCGTCGTACGACATGACGGGCGAGGGCGCCGAGGGCCGTCTGGACGTCGTCCACCACGATCGCGGGCACGCCGACGGGGCGCGACGCCAGGACGGCGACCGCGCCCGCCTCGACGACCTGGGCCGCGAAGTCGTGGCCGTCGACGCGCTCGCCGACGAAGGCGACGAAGAGGCTGCCGGACTCCACCTCACGGGAGTCCCGGACGACGGATCCGGTGACCTGGACGGACGGATCCGGTATGTCGTGCGTCTGCCCGCCGACGACTGAGGCGATCTCGGCGAGAGAGAGGGCGATCACAAGTTCATCCCTGGGTCTTCTGGATGGCTTCTCGAAGCACCTGGCGGTCGTCGAAGGGACGGACCACCCCGGCGATGTCCTGGCCCTGCTCATGGCCCTTGCCCGCGACCAGCACGGTGTCCCCGGGCCGTGCTCGGGCGACGGCGGCGGCGATCGCGGCGGCCCGGTCCTCGAAGACCTGGACCTCGCCGCGTTCGTGTACTGGCACGGACGCCGCGCCTTCGAGCATGGTTGCGAGGATCGCGAGGGGGTCCTCGGAGCGGGGGTTGTCGGAGGTCAGTACGGCGGTGTCGGCGAGCCGGGCCGCGGCGGCGCCCATCGGGGCCCGCTTGGTCCTGTCGCGGTCCCCTCCGCAGCCGAGCACGATGTGCAGCTTGCCCTCGGTGACCTTGCGGAGCGCCTTGAGGACGGACTCGACGGCGTCGGTCTTGTGGGCGTAGTCCACGACCGCCAGGTACGGCTGCCCGGCGTCCACGCGCTCCAGGCGCCCCGGCACACCCGGCACCGCGGCGACGCCGTCGGCGGCGGTCTGCGGGTCGAGCCCGGCGGCGGCGAGGGCGACGATCGCGGCGAGGGAGTTGGCGACGTTGAAGGGCCCGGCGATCGGCGACTTCGCGGCGATCCGCTCGCCCTTGGGGCCGACGACGGTGAACGTCGAGTCCATCGGGCCGACCTGGACGTCCTCGGCGCGCCAGTCGGCGTCGGGGTGGCCCTCGGCGGAGAAGGTGAGGACCGGGACGCCGGCCTCCTTGACCAGCCGCCGGCCGTACTCGTCGTCGTGGTTGACGATGCCGAGTCTGCTGCGTTTCGCGGAGAACAGCTGGGCCTTCGCCTGGAAGTAGTCCTCCATGTCGGAGTGGAACTCCATGTGTTCCGGGCTCAGGTTGTTGAAGACGGCGATGTCGAAGACCGTGCCGTCGACCCGGCCGAGGACCAGCGCGTGGCTGGAGACCTCCATGGCGACCGCCTCGACACCGCGTTCGCGCATGACCGCGAACAGCGCCTGGAGGTCGGTGGCTTCGGGGGTGGTGCGCTCGGACTTGATGCGCTCGTCGCCGATCCGCATCTCGACGGTGCCGATGAGCCCGGTGCTGCGGACGGCCTTCAGACCGCCCTCCACCAGATAGGCGGTGGTGGTCTTGCCTGAGGTGCCGGTGATGCCGATCTGGAGCAGATCGCGGCCGGGGTGGCCGTAGATCGTGGCCGCCAGTTCGCCCATCCGCGCGCGCGGGTCGTCGACCACCAGGACCGGCAGTCCGGTCGCCGCGGCGCGCTCGGCGCCGGTCGGGTCGGTCAGCACGGCGGCCGCGCCGAGACCGGCGGCCTGGGTGACGAAGTCGGCGCCGTGCAGACGGGCGCCGGGGAGGGCGGCGTACAGGTCGCCGGGGCGGACCGCGCGTGAGTCATGGGTGATGCCCGTGACCGATACGGCGTTCTCGGGCCCGGTGACACCCAGTTGGCCGGCGAGCTCCGCGAGGGGTGTGGCGGAGACCTGAACCGGCCGGGGCGGCCCCGGATATGTCACGGGATGGCCCTTCTGGGTGGTTTGGGACTGATCAGCGTGTGGCACGGCGGTGAGCGTACCGGGCACACCCCGGTCGGAGCGAAGTGAGGGCACGGGCGCGCCCTGGTTCCCGGAATCGGGAGTGATCGTTGTCACGAGCTGGTTCCTGGGTGGTTCCGTGCCGGAGCGTGCGGTCAGGGTGTGAAGGTGACGGGCAGACTGGCGGACTTGGTTCCGGTCGGCGGGACCTGGAGGGTCTTCAGGGCGAACTCCATGACCTGCTTGTAGACGGGTCCGCAGATCTGGCCGCCGAAGTAACTGCCCTTGGTGGCGTTCTGGATGGCGCAGTACACAGTGATGCGGGGCTGGTCGGCGGGGGCGAACCCGGCGAACGACGAGGTGTAGCCGCGGTACTTGCCGGTGGCCGGATCCACGCGGTTGGCCGTACCCGTCTTGCCCGCGACCCGGTAGCCGGGGATGCGTGCCTTGGTGCCGGTGCCCTCCTGGTCGTCCACGACCGACTCCAGCATCTGGGCGAGGGCCTTCGCCGTCTTCTCGCTGATCACCCTTGACTTCTTGGGCTTCGCGGCGGGCGTGAAGCGTCCGTCGGGTCCCTGGGTGCCGCGCACGAGCGTGGGTTCGACGCGTACGCCGCCGTTGGCGATCGTCGAGTAGACCGACGCGGCCTGCATCGCGTTGAGGGAGACGCCCTGGCCGAAAGGAATCGTGTACTGCTGCGAGGTCGACCAGTCCTCCGGCGCCGCGAGGATGCCCCGGGTCTCACCGGGGAAGCCGAGGCCGCTGTAGCTGCCGAGGCCGAACTTGCGCAGGTAGGAGTAGAGGATCCGGTTGGACTCGGACTGGGTCTTGCCGAGCTGGCCGGTGGCCAGGATGGTGCCGATGTTGCTGGACTTGGCGAGCACGCCGTTGAGCGTGAGGTTCCACGTCTCGTGGTCGATGTCGTCCTTGAAGAGCCGGTCGCCGCGGTGCAGCCGGTTGGGGACCACGACGTGCGTCAGCGGCGTCGCGACGTTCTCCTCCAGCACGGCGGCCATCGACATGACCTTGGCGGTGGAGCCGGGCTCGTAGGCGTCCTCAAGGGCCCAGTTGTGCAGGGTGCTCGGGTCGGCCTGGGAGAGGTCGCCCGGGTCGAAGCCGGGCGAGTTGGCCATGGCGAGGATCTCGCCGGTCCGGGTGTCCTGCACTATCACGTACCCGCGGTCCGCCTTGGACTTGTCCACCTGCTCGGTGATGGCGTTCTGCGCGGCCCACTGGATGTCGCGGTCGATGGTGAGCTCGACGTCGCTGCCGGCCACCGCGGGGGTCTCCGTGGAGCCCGCGGTCGGGACCTGACGGCCGCCGGACTGGGCGTAGCGGATCTTGCCGTCCTTGCCGGCCAGCAGCGTGTTCAGCTGCTGCTCGACCCCGCCGCCGCCCTTGCCGTCGGCGTTGACCCAGCCCAGTATCCCGGCGGCGAGGTCGTCGTTGGGATACACCCGCTTGCTGGTGGCGACGGCGAAGACACCGGCGAGGACGTTGACGGTGGTGCCGTCGTCCTCGGCCTTGGTGGCCAGCGCGCTCTTGAGGTCCTTGATCTGCTTCCAGACCTGCGGTGTCTGCCGGCCCGCGAGCTTGACGTACTGCCCCTTGGTCCGCAGCTTCTCGGTGAGCCCGGCCTGGTCCTGGCCGAGGATCGGGGCGAGCAGCGCGGCCGCCTGCTCGGGCCCGTCGGAGATCTTGAGCTGCTTCGCGCTGAACAGCGTGGGGTCGGCCGTGATGTCGTACGCGTCCACGCTGGTCGCGAGGGCCACCCCCGCGCGGTCGGTGATCTGGCCGCGCTCGGCGGCCAGGGTGTAGCCGACGTACCGGTTCTGCTGGGCCTTGGCGGCGTAGGTGCTCGCGTCGACGGCCTGGACCTGGAGGAGTCGTACGACGAAGGCGATCAGTACGAGGGTCAGGGCGAGGCTGACCATGCGGAGCCGGGGCCGGGGGCTGCCGAGCCGGATCAGGCGCGGGCCCGTCGGGCGCGCGGCCGCGGGGCGGGGCGCCGCCGGACGGCGGGCCGGGCGGGCTCCGGGGCCCGCGGGGCGCCGTCGGGCGTCGGGGGCGGGCCTGGCGGGTCCTGGCACACGGCGGCGCGGCGGTTCCCTGTCGGACACTTCCGTCACCTGCCGGGGGTCGGGGAGGACGGGACGGTGGAGGGGATGGAGGGGGTGGGGGCCGTCGGCGTCGGGGACGGCGACGGGGAGGACGGGGACGCGGAGGTGACGACCAGCGGCGCGAGCACCTCGGGCGGCCTGACGACCTGGGCCGAGGACTGCTCGGCCGCGGCACCGGGGACGCCCTTGACGGTGCCGTCAGGGTCGAGGAAGGCGGGGTCGCCGCCGGGGACCATGCCGAGTTCGCGGGCCCGGCGCTGGAGGGCGTCGGGGGCGGAGTAGGCGTCGATGTCCCGCTGGAGGGCCTGTTCCTGGTCGGTGAGGCTCTTGGTCTCCTTCTGGAGGTCGTCGAGTCTGAACGACCCTTCGGAGAGCGCGGAGTTCAGCACGAGGAGCCCGATGAGACCGCCGCCGAGGAGCAGGACGACGAGCAGGACGAACGGGGTGCGGGCGGCCTGGGTCCGGCTCCCCGTGGTGGGGAAGAGCCGCGCCAGCCGAGCGGCCCGGCCCTTCAGTTCGGGTTTACTGCTCACTCACGCTCCTCACTCGATGTCCGCCCTGATCCGCTCGGCTCCGCGCAGCCGCGCGGGCGCCGCCCGGCGGTTCTCGGCGACCTCTTCCTCCGTGGGAAGTTCGGCACCGCGCGTGAGCAGCTTGAGCCGCGGCTGGTACTGCTCGGGGATCACCGGCAGTCCGGGGGGCGCGGTGTTGGCGGCGCCGGCCGCGAAGACCTGCTTGACCAGCCGGTCCTCCAGCGAGTGGTACGACAGGACCGCGATCCGCCCTCCGACGTCGAGGGCCTTCACGGCGGCCGGGATCGCCCGTTCCAGGACGGACAGTTCACCGTTGACCTCGATGCGCAGCGCCTGGAAGGTGCGCTTGGCCGGGTTGCCGCCGGTGCGCTTGGCGGCCTGCGGCAGGGAGTCGCGGATCAGTTCGACGAGCCGGGCGCTGTTGGAGAACGGCTCCTTGTCTCGTTCGCGCACGATCGCGCCCACGATCCGCTTGGCCTGCTTCTCCTCGCCGTACGCCCTGAGGATCCGGACGAGTTCGCCGGGCGGGTAGGTGTTGAGGACCTCGGCGGCGCTGATGCCGGTCGTCTGGTCCATGCGCATGTCGAGCGGGGCGTCCTGGGCGTAGGCGAAGCCGCGGTCGGCCTCGTCGAGCTGCATGGAGGAGACGCCGAGGTCGAAGAGGACGCCCTGCACGCGTGGCGTGCCGAGCCTTTCGAGGACCTCGGGGAGCTCGTCGTACACCGCGTGGACGAGGGTGGCGCGCTCCCCGTAGGGCGCGAGGCGCTCGCCGGAGAGGCGCAGGGCCTCCTTGTCGCGGTCGAGGGCGACGAGCCGGGCCTCGGGGAACTGCTGGAGGAGGGCCTCGCTGTGGCCGCCGAGTCCGAGGGTGCAGTCGACGACGACCGCGCCGGGGGCCTGGAGGGCGGGGGCCAACATGTCCAGGCACCGCTGGAGCATCACCGGGACATGTCGACTGTTGCTCAAGGGGCCCTCTCAGATCCGGCGGGTGATACGCACCGCCGGGTCCCCGCCCGCTCGTGAAGGAAAGGCCCGCCGGCGCCGGAGATCCGGTGACTGCGCCGGTGTCTCCTGGGGAATTCAGTCCAGCAGGGAGACCTCGCCTCCCGCTTCGCGTCACTTTAGTCCACGGTGACTCGCGGTCAATCAACCGGCCTGCGCGTCGCGGCCCGGCTCCGGGGCGAAGCGACGGCGACGGGAAATCACCCGCTCGGAGGTACCGGGTCCCTCCTGTGGGTTACCTCACACAGAGGACGTGATGACGCTCTTTTTCCCATCTCACGACAGGACCGGAACGGCTGTGACCAGTACCGTCGTGGATATGACGACTTCTGCATCCGCCGCCACCGCAACCGAAGGCGCCATACCTGGTGACACCGACACGGTCACCACTCGCCTCGTCGAGGCGAACGAACGGTACGCCGCCGCCTTCACCGACCCCGGCATGGACGCCCGTCCCGTCCTGCACGTGGCCATCGTGGCCTGCATGGACGCCCGTCTCGACCTGCACGCCGCGCTCGGCCTGGAGCTCGGCGACTGCCACACCATCCGCAACGCGGGCGGTGTGGTCACCGACGACGTGATCCGCTCGCTCACCATCAGCCAGCGGGCGCTCGGCACCCGCAGCATCGTCCTCATCCACCACACCGGCTGCGGCCTGGAGACCCTGACCGAGGAGTTCCGGCACGACCTGGAGATGGAGGTCGGCCAGCGCCCGGCCTGGGCCGTGGAGTCCTTCCGGGACGTCGACCAGGACGTACGGCAGTCCATGCAGCGGGTGCGCACCAACCCGTTCCTGCTGCACACCGATGACGTACGCGGTTTCGTGTTCGACGTGAAGACGGGTCTGCTGCGCGAGATCGACCCCTCCTGACCGCCTCCGAAGCTGTCTTTCCGCTGTTGATTTCCGGTTCCGGGGTACTCAAAAGGTCGCAAGCCCCGACATATCGCTGGCAGTTGTCCACAGGCGAGTGACACGAATCGGTAACGGCAGCAAGAATGCGGGGATGGACGTCACGCGGAACTATTTCCGCGTGGTGTCCGTGATTCGGGGTGGGCCGGTCCGCAACGCAGAGCGTCGGCCCGGAGAAAGAACGGGCCGAGGAGGGCCGGGTGACGACCTATGACGATCGAGCGAGCCTCACTGATCTGACTGCCACTGTGGAGCGAGTCCGCAGTTCGGTGGAGGGTGTGATCGAGGGCAAGCCCGAGGTCGTACGGCTTTCGCTGACCGTACTGCTCGCCGAGGGGCATCTTCTGATCGAGGATGTGCCGGGCGTGGGCAAGACCATGCTGGCCAAGGCACTGGCGCGGTCCATCGACTGCTCGGTGCGGCGTATCCAGTTCACGCCCGACCTGCTGCCCTCGGACATCACGGGTGTGTCCATCTGGGACCAGCAGCGCCGGGACTTCGAGTTCAAGCCGGGCGCGATCTTCGCGCAGATCGTGATCGGCGACGAGATCAACCGCGCCTCGCCGAAGACGCAGTCCGCGCTCCTGGAGTCCATGGAGGAGCGCCAGGTCACCATCGACGGGCAGACGTACGAGCTGCCGAGCCCGTTCATGGTGGTGGCCACGCAGAACCCGGTCGAGATGGAGGGCACCTACCCGCTGCCCGAGGCCCAGCGCGACCGCTTCATGGCCCGGGTCTCCATCGGCTACCCCAGCGCGGAGGCCGAGCTCCAGATGCTCGACATCCACGGCGGGGTGAGCCCCCTGGACGACCTTCAGCCGGTGGCGCACGCGCACGACATCGTGAAGCTCGTCGACGCCGTCCGCGGGGTCCACGTCGCCGACGCGGTGCGGCGGTACGCGGTCGACCTGGTCGCGGCCACCCGCAACCACCCCGACCTGAGACTCGGCGCCTCCCCGCGCGCGACGCTGCACCTGCTGCGCGCGGCGAAGGCGTCCGCCGCCCTCAGCGGCCGGGACTACGCGCTGCCGGACGACATCCAGGCGCTCGCCGTGGCCGTCCTGGCCCACCGGCTGCTGCCCACCGCCCAGGCCCAGCTCAACCGGCGCACCGCGGAGCAGGTCGTGCAGGAGATCCTCCAGCGCACCCCGGTACCGCAGCAGCAGGGCGGCATCGGCCTGGGCCACGGCACGCAGGCGTACGGCCAGCAGCCGCCGCGGAGGCTGTGATGACCACCGCCGCCGGGCCGGGCCACGCGGAGGCCGACCGGGGCGACAAGGGCGGGATGCGCACCGCGCTGGCCGGTCTGACCACCCGCGGCCGCTCGTTCCTGGCCGCCGGCATCGCCGCCGCCATCTGCGCGTACGTCCTGGGGCAGAGCGATCTGCTCCGGGTCGGCCTGCTTCTCGCGGTGCTGCCGCTGGTCTGCGCGACCGTGCTCTACCGCACCCGCTACCGGGTCGCCGGCAGCCGCCGGCTCGCCCCCGCGCGCGTGCCCGCCGGCAGCGAGGCCCGCGTCCATCTCCGCATGGACAACGTCTCGCGCCTGCCCACCGGTCTGCTGATGCTCCAGGACCGGGTCCCGTACGTCCTCGGCCCGCGCCCCCGCTTCGTCCTGGACCGGGTCGAGGCGGGCGGCCGCCGCGAGGTGTCCTACCGGGTCCGCTCCGACCTGCGCGGCCGCTACCCGCTGGGCCCGCTCCAGCTCCGCCTGACCGACCCGTTCGGCATGTGCGAACTGACCCGGTCCTTCTCCTCGTACGACACCCTCACGGTGATCCCGCGCGTGGAGCCGCTGCCGCCGGTGCGGTTCAGCGGTGAGGCCAAGGGCTACGGCGACGGACGGCAGCGCTCGCTCGCGCTGGCCGGCGAGGACGACGTCATCCCGCGCGGGTACCGCTACGGCGACGATCTGCGCCGGGTGCACTGGCGTTCCACCGCGCGCTACGGCGAACTGATGGTGCGCCGCGAGGAGCAGCCGCAGCGCGCCCGCTGCACGGTGCTCCTCGACACCCGGGGTCTCGCCTTCCGGGGCGCTGGCCCCGACTCGGCCTTCGAGTGGGCGGTGTCGGGCACGGCGTCCGCGCTGGTCCACATGCTCGAACGGGGCTTCTCCGTGCGGCTGCTGACGGACACCGGCAGCTCGGTGCCCGGCGAGGGCGCGGACGGGTTCGCGGGCGCCAGTCAGGAGACGGCGGACGCGGCCGGGCTGATGATGGACACCCTCGCGGTGATCGACCACTCCGACGGCACCGGCCTGTCCCGGGCGTACGACGTGCTGCGTGGGGGCAACGAGGGGCTGCTGGTCGCCTTCTTCGGGGACCTCGACGAGGAACAGGCCGCGGTGGCCGCCAAGATGCGTCAGCGCAGCGGGGGCGCGGTCGCCTTCCTGCTGGACAGTGACGGCTGGGTGCGGGAACCCGCCGACGTGGCACGGCCGTTGAACAGGACCGAGGAGCGGTTGCGGATGCTGCGCGAGGCGGGCTGGACGGCGCTGAGCGTGCCGCGGGGCACCTCCTTGACCGAGCTGTGGCGCCAGGCGGACCGCGAGCGCACCGGCATCGGCGCGACGAACGGCGTCGGCAGTGAGGGGGCACCGGCATGAGCGGGCGGGCACGACTGGCGCTGGGCGCCTGGGCGGCCACCCTGATGGCGTCCTGCGCCCTGCTGCCCCTGGTCGAACCGGCCACCTGGATCCTCCAGGCGGCCTTCCTCCTCGGCATCCAGTCACTGGTGGGCGCGGCGACCCGGCGGGTCCCCCTGGCCCGGCCGCTGACGGTGGCCGCGCAGGCCCTGGTCACACTGATGATGCTGACCCTGCTCTTCACCCGGGAGCAGGCGGTCGCCGGGCTGGTCCCGGGCCCGGAGGCCTTCCAGCGGTTCGCCGATCTGCTCCAGCAGGGCGGCGACGACATCGCGCGGTACGCGATCCCGGCGCCGCTGGAGTCCGACGGCATCCGGCTGATGATCATCGGCGGGGTGCTGATCATCGGCCTCGCGGTGGACACCCTCGCGGTGACCTTCCGCAGCGCGGCTCCGGCCGGGCTGCCGCTGCTCGCGCTGTACTCCGTCGCCGCGGGACTCTCCGACGGCGGTGCCGACTGGCTGTGGTTCGTGGTCGCGGCGGCCGGCTATCTGATGCTGCTCCTGTCCGAGGGCCGTGACCGACTGTCCCAGTGGGGCCGCGTGTTCGGCGGGGCGCCGCGCACCCCGGGCGGGGAGAGCGGTGTGGTGGCCCCGGTCCGCACCGGGCGGCGCATCGGCGCGGTCGCGCTGGGTCTCGCCCTGGTGGTGCCGGTGGCCCTGCCCGCGATGGACGGCGGCCTCCTGGACGGCGCGGGGACGGGCGTGGGAAGCGGCAGTGGCAGCGGGGGCACGATCTCCGCGGTGAACCCGCTGGTCTCGCTGCGCGACAACCTCAACACCGACAACGACCGGCAGGTCCTGTCGCTGCGCACCGAGCCCGAGGACCAGTCGAGCCTCTATCTGCGGATCGTGTCGCTGGACGACTTCGACGGCAGGACCTGGAAGCCGTCCAAGCGTGACATCTTCAAGGTGCCGGACGAACTCCCCTCACCGGTCGGCCTCGGCCCCGACATCCGGCGCACCGAGATCACGACCAGGATCGCGTCCGACAGGAACTACCGGCAGGACTGGCTGCCGATGCCGTACCCGCCCAGCGGTGTGTCGATCGACGGGGACTGGCGCTACGAACCCGTCGGCATGACCCTCGTCGGCGACCACGGCGAGAACACCGGCGGGGCGACGTACGAGGTCAAGAGCCTCGTCGTGCAGCCGACGGCGCAGCAGCTGGCCACGGCGCCGGCCACGCCGACATCGCTGCGCGACTACCGCGACTACACCGAGCTGCCGAAGTCGCTGCCGGCCATCGTGAGCAAGACGGCCCGCGAGGTCACCGAGGGTTCCGCGAACCACTACGAGCAGGCGGTCAAGCTCCAGGAGTACTTCTCCCTGACCGGCGGCTTCCAGTACGACACCTCGGTCGACGTCGGCAGCGGCTCCGAGGCGATCGCCCGGTTCCTGAAGAACAAGCAGGGCTTCTGCGTCCACTTCTCCTTCGCGATGGCGGCGATGGCCCGCAGCCTGGGCATCCCGGCCCGGGTCGCGGTGGGCTTCGCGCCCGGTACGCCGGAGGCCGACGGCACGGTGTCGGTGGGGCTGCGGGACGCGCACGCCTGGCCCGAGCTGTACTTCGAGGGCGTGGGCTGGACCCGCTTCGAGCCGACCCCGACCCGGGGCACGCTCCCCGAGTACACCCAGACGGACAGCCCGAGCACCACGCTCCCTGACGTCGGCCGTCCGTCGTCGGCGGCGAGCACCGCCCCGTCCACGGCTCCCTCGGCGAGCGAGAGCTGCACGGCGGAGCAGAAGAAGCTGGAGGCGTGCCCGAGCGAGTCCGCCGCGGCCGCACCGGTCAAGGACGACGACGGTCCGAACTGGTACGTCGTCCTGGCGTGGGTCCTCGGCGGGCTGGCCGCGCTGGCGATCCCGCTGGCACCGATGCTGTGGCGGCTGCGCACCCGGGCGGTACGGCTGGGGGCGCACGGCCGCGGTGACGCGGACGTGGTGCCGCACACCCTGGCGGTCTGGCTGGAACTGACCGATACGGCCTGGGACTTCGGGATCCTGCCGGACGAGTCCCAGACCCCGCGCAAGGCGGCGGCCCGGATCGTCAGACTGGGCCATCTCGATCCGACGGCCGCGGCCGCGGTGCACCGGGTCGCGGACGCCGTGGAGCAGGTCCTGTACGCGCCGCGGCCGCGCCCGACGGCGGGGCTCGCGGAGGACGTACGGCGGGTGGTCTCCGGTCTCGCCGGTCCGGTCACCCGGCGCACGCGGCTGCGGGCGGTCCTCGCCCCGCGTTCCACCATGCGTGTGGTGTGGGCGGCCTCGGAGTGGTGGAGCGGCGCGAAGAGGCGCGCGGCGGCCGCCCGGCCGACGCTGCGCAAGCCGTCCGGCCAGGAGGGCTGAGGCCCCGGGAGGCCCGGGGAGGTCCGGGGAGGCAACGAACGGCTGAGGCCCTGATCCGTGCGAGCGGATCAGGGCCTCAGCCGTTGTGCGTTGTGTCGGGGTGACAGCCCACGCTCGTGACGCGGCCGTATGTCGTCGCGATACGGCCGTACGTCCTCGTGGCGCGGGCGTGCGTGAGGGGGTGACCGCCCGGTCGGCGGTCACCCCCTCCGCATCAGCTGCTGATCGGGCTAGTGCCCGCCCTGCTCATCGCGGCGCTTCTGCCAGCGCTGCTCGATGCGGTCCATCAGGGAGCGCTTCTGCCTGGCCTGGCGACGGGCGTGCGGGGCACCGGCCGCGGGCTGCTCGCCCGGCTTGGGAGCCTTGCGCCAGCCGGTCACGGCGAGTACC
This sequence comes from Streptomyces sp. NPDC046909, assembly GCF_040644695.1. Taxonomy (NCBI): domain Bacteria; kingdom Bacillati; phylum Actinomycetota; class Actinomycetes; order Kitasatosporales; family Streptomycetaceae; genus Streptomyces; species Streptomyces sp. NPDC046909. The sequence continues at coordinate 293,437 of NZ_JBEYXC010000011.1, forward strand.
GCACAGCCCAGCATGACGAGGAAGCCCACCACACTGAGCCACACCTGCTTGGCGACCATACCGGCCATGAGGAGCGCGATACCCACGAGGAAGCCCGCGACCGCCTGGTAGACCCGTCGCCGGGTGTACGTGCGCAGCCCGCTTCCCTCAAGCGCTGTCGCGAACTTGGGATCTTCGGCGTACAGCGCTCGCTCCATTTGCTCGAGCATTCGCTGCTCGTGCTCCGAGAGCGGCACGGAGTCCTCCTCATCGTGCAGTCGCCGGGGCGACTAGGGGGTCCCTTCAGGATAGGCAGGGAATCGCCCCCGTGAAACCCGCCCCTCTACGCCAATTGGCCAACCGGGATTCCGCCATGAACGTCCCGGCCCGCTAGATCTTGCATTCCCCAGCGGCCGACCCGTCATGCCGGACGGTCTCCCTCGATCATACGGCGCTGGGCGCCCGATCGGGGGGCCTGTGGCGTACTCCATCTGCACCCAAGTCCCTGATCAGCGCCGCACCAGGGGAGGCGGCTCAGGCCTCGCCGGTCCCCCGCGTCTCGCCGAGCACGTGAAGCTGCGTGGCCACGGAGTGGAAGGCGGGGAGCGCGGCCGCCGCCTCCTCCAGCTTGAGCAGGGCCTCCAGGGCGCCGGGCTCGGTGTCGACGAGCACGCCGGGCACCAGGTCGGCGAAGACCCGAACGCCGTGCACGGCGCCGACTTCCAGGCCCGCGCCCTCGACCAGTCCGGTGAGCTGGTCGGCGGAGAAACGGCGGGGCACGGGGTCACCCGCGCCCCAGCGGCCGTTCGGGTCCTCCAGGGCCTGCTTGGCCTCCTTGAAGTGGCCCGCGAGGGCGCGCGCGAGCACGGCACCGCCGAGCCCTGCGGCGAGCAGGCTGAGGACGCCCTCGGAGCGCAGCGCGGCCACCACGTTGCGGATGCCCTCGGCCGGGTCGTCGACGTACTCCAGGACGCCGTGGCACAGCACGGCGTCGTAGGCGCCGCGCTCGACCACGTCGAAGAGACCGTGGGCATCGCCCTGGACGCCCTGCACCCGGTCGGCGACACCGGCCTCGGCGGCGCGGCGCTCCAGGGCGAACAGCGCGTTGGGGCTGGGGTCGACGACGGTGACACGGTGGCCGAGACGGGCGACGGGCACGGCGAAGTTGCCGCTGCCGCCTCCGGTGTCGAGGACGTCCAGGGTGTCCCGGCCGGTGGCCTTGACCCGCCGTTCGAGGGCCTCCTGGAGTACTTCCCAGACCACGGCGGTACGGAGGGAGGCGCGGGGTCGCAGGGGGTCCGACACGGCAGTTGACTCCTCGGCGCGGCACCGCCTCTTGCGCGGCGGAGCGAACGGGCTGCCCGCCCCTCCGAGGTACCGGCGGGCAAGGCTTCAGGCGCCCTCCACCCTATTGCCTCGGACACCTCACCCGGCCATCACGCCAGGCTGCCCGGCGGCACGTCTCATACGGCGGACTTCGAGGAGTCCGGAGGCCGAGCACGAGCGAGCCTCCAGGGAACCGAGCCTTCGAGCAGGGGCGGGTCTTCAGGTGACCGGCGTCCGCGCCCGGGCGACCGCCCGGCGCCCCTGGCGTCCCTGGTGTCCCCCAGTGCCCCAAGCCTCGCCGCCCCGCCAAAGCCCTCACCCCGCGTCTGGCATGTCCCGCTCCTCTCCGTGGCCGTCGGGGTCCGGGCGGTCCTGGTCCTGGCGGGGCTGGGGCAGGACCGGCTGGAGGACCAGCATGCGCTCGACGAGACGCAGGAACATCGCCACGTCACGGATGAGGTCGTCGGCGTCCCGGCGGCTGGCCGCGCCCTGGATGCCGGCCTCGGCGCGAGCGCGGCGGCGGGCGCCGGCGGCGAAGAGCGCGCTCCACTCGGCGAGCTCGGGCGCTATCTCGGGGAGCACTTCCCAGGCGCTCCGGATCTTGGCCCGGCGTCGGGGCGAGGGCTCGGGGCGGCCGCGCGCGGCGAGCACGGCGGCGGCGGTACGCAGGGCGGCCAGATGGGCCGTCGCATAGCGCTCGTTGGGGGTCTCCAGGACGGCGGCCTCGTCGAGACCGGAGCGGGCCTGGGCGAGCAGATCGAGGGCGGCGGGCGGGGCCGTGGTCCGGCGGAGCACGGGGTGTACATCGCTCGCCGGTCCGGTCAGTGAGGGGGCAGGGCCGGTGGCGCGGCGCCGGCGGGCGGCTGCTGCGTGATAGCTGGCCATGACGAACCTCCTGTCGTCTGTGTGACGGCACGTCCCGATACGGGATGCCGTATGTGCCCATCGTGAGGTATGGCACTGACAATCCGTTCTGACCTGCACTTTTGCTTCGATCGAAGGTTCGGGTTAGTTTTTGCACTGACCAGTCAGTTCAAAAACTCGCTTCAACACTCAGGGGGTGGGCTGTGGGCGGAGTCGCCGTCACAGCCGAGGGCTTCGGGCTCAAGGGGCCACGGGGGTGGGCGTTCCGCGGGGTCACCGTCGACGCCGGACCCGGGTCGCTGATCGCGGTCGAGGGACCGTCGGGGTCCGGCCGTACGTGTCTGCTGCTCGCGCTCACCGGGCGGATGAGGGCCACCGAGGGGACGGCGGCCGTGGGCGGGGCGCGGCTGCCGAAGCAGCTGTCGGCGGTGCGGCGGGTGAGCGCCCTGGCCCATGTCGCCGGTGTCACCGATCTCGACCCGGCCCTCACCGTCGGGGAGCACCTGCGGGAACGGGCCCTGCTCCAGCGCCGGTTCGGGGACTCCCTGCGCGCGCTGCTGCGGCCGCGGGCCGAGCGGGCCGAGGAGGCGAAGCTGCGGATCGACACCGCCCTGACCGCCGCCGGTCTCGACCGGGAGGCCCTGCCCAAGGGCTCGCGGACCGCCGTACGCGATCTGGAGCGGGTGGAGGCGCTGCGGCTGTCCATCGCGCTCGCGCTCATCGGGCGTCCGGAGCTGCTCGGCGTCGACGACACCGATCTGAAGCTGTCGGACGCCGAACGGGCCGAGGTCTGGGCGCTGTTGAGGTCGATCGCCGAGGCCGGGACCACGGTCGTGGCGGTGTGCAGCGAGGCCCCCGAGGACGCCGTGAAGGTGTCCACCCAGGAGAAGGAGGACGCCGATGCGCTCGCCGCGACTGGCCGCGCTTGAGCTGCGGCGCTTCGGGCGGGGGAAGCTGCCGCGCGCCGCTCTGGTCGCGCTGCTGGTGCTGCCCCTGCTGTACGGCGCGCTGTATCTGTGGTCGTTCTGGGACCCGTACGGCCGTCTCGACCGCATCCCGGTGGCTCTCGTGAACGACGACAAGGGCGCGACCGCCGACGGGAAGAAGCTCGCGGCGGGCGACAGCATCACCGAGGGGCTGCGGGACAGCGACGTCTTCGAGTGGCACGAGGTGAGCGCCGCCGACGCGCGCGTGGGCGTGGAGGACGGCACGTACTACCTGTCGCTGACCGTGCCCGCCGACTTCAGCGCGCGGATCGCGTCCAGCGCGGGCGACTCCCCCGAGACGGGCGCGCTCCAGGTCAGGACCAACGACGCGAACAACTACATCGTCGGGCAGATCTCGCGCACGGTCTTCAGTGAGGTGCGCCAGGCCGCGTCCACGAAGGCGTCGCGGTCCTTCCTGGACCGGATCTTCATCTCGTTCTCCGACATCCACGGCGCGACGGTGAAGGCGGCCAAGGGCGCCGACCAGCTGGAGGGCGGCATCGGGAAGGCCGAGAAAGGGTCGAAGGATCTCGCCGACGGGCTGAAGGACGCCAAGAGCGGCAGCGGAAAGCTCGCCAAGGGGCTCAAGAAGCTCGACAAGGGCGCGGGCGACCTGGAGGACGGCTCGCAGCAGGTCGCCGAGGGTACGCAGACGCTCGCCGACAAGGTCAACGGCGTCGCGGACAAGGTCGGTCCGTTCCTCGCGGACCACGAGAAGACGATCGGTGACACCGCCCAGCTCGTCGCCGACTCCAGCAAGGCGATCCGCAAGCACCTGGGGACCCTGGTGAAGACGGCACCGGTCGCCGCCGAAGGCGCGCGTACGGCGTCCGACACGCTGGACGACGTCTACAAGGCGCGCTGCGAGAACCCCGTACTGCCCGACGTGGCCTGTTCGGACCTGAAGAAGGCGAAGGACGCGGCCGCCGACGTGGCGACCATCGCGGACGACATCAACACCCTCGTCGGTGACCAGGACGGCGATCTGAAGAAGCTCGACAAGAACCTGGCGACCCTTCAGAAGCAGGCCCAGGCGCTCGCCGACCGGGCGCCGCACCTCTCCGAGGACCTCGGTGACGCCGTCTCCAAGATCAACGAGCTCAACGAGGGCGCGGGCAAGGTCGCCGCGGGCGCCGAGAAGCTGCACACGGGGCTCGGCACGGCCAAGACCGGCGCCGGAGACCTGGACGAGGGGGTCGGCAAGCTCAGGACGGGCGCCGAGGATCTCAACGGCGGCATGTACAAGCTCGTCGACGGCTCCGGGAAGCTCTCCGACGGACTGCACGACGGCGCCGGCCAGATCCCCGACTACGACAAGGCCGACCGCGACCAGCGCACCGGCGTCATGGCCGACCCGGTCCAGCTCGTCTCCGAGGACCTGCACAAGGCGCCCAACTACGGCACCGGTTTCGCCCCGTACTTCATCCCGCTGTCCCTGTGGGTGGGCGCCATGGTGGCGTACATGCTGATGGCGCCGATGAACCGGCGCGCGCTCGCCGCGGGCGCCCCCGCGTGGCGGATCGCGCTGGCGGGCTGGCTGCCGGTGGTGGCGGTCGGGGTGCTCCAGACGGTGGCCCTGATGTCGGTGCTGCACTGGGCGATCGGACTCCAGATGGTGCGGGCGGCCGGCACGGTGGGCTTCCTGTTCCTCGTCACGGCGTGCTTCGCGGCGATCGTGCAGTGGCTGAACGCCCGCTTCGGGGCGGCGGGCCGGATCCTCGTCCTCGCCTTCCTGATGCTCCAGTTGACGTCCGCGGGCGGCACCTACCCCGTGCAGACCAGCCCGGCCTTCTTCAACGCGCTCCACCCGTTCCTGCCGATGAGCTACGTCGTCGAGGCGCTGCGCCGGCTCATCACGGGCGGCGGGCTCGGTCCGGTGTGGCACGCGTGCGTGGTGCTCGTCGCGTTCACCGCGGGCGCGCTCGCGCTGACGGCGGTCTCGGCCCGCCGCCGCCAGGTGTGGACGCTCGACCGGCTGCACCCGGAGCTGAGCCTGTGACCTCGACGACCGACGGGTCCCCGGTTGCTGTGAGAATCGGGACCATGGAAAGCAGCAGCGGCAGCACGCGCCGCGAGGCCACCCGGCAGAAGCTCTACGAGGCGGCCGTCACGCTCATCGCAGAGCAGGGCTTCTCCGCCACCACGGTCGACGAGATCGCCGAGCGGGCCGGGGTGGCGAAGGGCACGGTCTACTACAACTTCGCGAGCAAGTCCGTCCTCTTCGAGGAGCTGCTGCGGCACGGTGTGGGCCTGCTGACCGCCTCGCTGCGGGAGGCGGCGGAGCGGACCAAGGCGGAGGGCGGCAGCAAGACGGACGCCCTGGACGCGATGATCCGCGCGGGGCTCGTCTTCATCGACAAGTACCCGGCCTTCACCCAGCTGTACGTGGCCGAGCTGTGGCGCACCAACCGGGCCTGGCAGTCCACGCTCATGGTGGTCCGTCAGCAGGCGGTGGCGGTCGTCGAGGGCGTGCTGCGGGAGGGCATCGAGGGCGGCGAGTTCCATGAGGCGATCGATGTCTCGCTGACCGCGTCCGCCCTGGTCGGCATGGTGCTGGTGGCCGCCCTGGACTGGAAGGCGTTCCAGCCGGAACGGACGCTGGACGACGTCCACTCGGCGCTGTCGCGGCTGTTGCAGGGCCGGGTGAGCGGTACGCGCGCGTAGAACACGAAAGCGCCGGTCCGCTGTGGCCGCGTCCCCCGCGGGCCACCTCGAACCGGCGCCTTCTCGTGCTCCCCCGTTTTCCCCCGTGTCCCCCGTTGGACCCCCGTTCGGTCGTTCCCCCGGGTCCCCCGTGCCTCGCTCCCGCCGACTTCCGCCGGCGGAAGGAGCGGATCCGGGGCGGCTCCGATTCCGGCGCCCCGTGTCGCCGGTTCCGGAGCCGTTCCCCTTCTCCGTGGCTCCACTCTCTCGTTCGCGCAGGTCGGCCCCCATCCGCGCGCGTACTCATCTCACCCACTAGGTACGGATACTCAGGAGTACGCACTCAGGCCCAGGACGCTCCGTTGCCCAGTGGTTACGATCGCGTCCGTGTCGGTACTCCCTCTCGTCTTCACCAGCGGCTGGGCCAGCGGAATCAACGCGTACGCCGTCGTACTGCTCCTCGGCGTCTTCGGCGCGACCGGGGTGAGCGACGACGTCCCCGAGACGCTCCAGCGCCCTGAGGTCCTCGTCACAGCGGGCGTGCTGTTCCTGTGCGAGGCGGTCGCGGACAAGATCCCGTACGTCGACTCGGCGTGGGACTCGGTCCACACCGTGATCCGCCCGGCCGCGGGCGCCTGGGTCGGCGCCGTGCTCGCCGGGCAGAGCGGCTCGCTCAACGACGTGGCCGCGGGTCTCGTCGGCGGTTCGACGGCGCTGGCCAGCCATGCCGTCAAGGCCGGGACGCGGATGGCGGTCAACACCTCGCCGGAGCCGTTCAGCAACGTGATCGTGAGCCTGGCCGAGGATCTCGGGGTGGGCGGGATCGTCACCTTCGCGATCTTCAACCCGCAGGCGGCGGCGATCATCGCGGCCGTGCTGCTGGTCGGCGGGCTGGTGATACTCGTCTTCCTGATCTCCCGGATCCGCCGGTTCCTGCGCCGCCGGGCCCAACGCCGGGAGGAGAAACGGCTCGCGGGCCGGACAGGGGCGCCGCCCGGCTGGTGACCCCACCTGTCACCAAGGCTGTCAGTGGCGGCCGATAAAGTCGCAGGCATGGCACGGATTGCGGTGATCGGCGCCGGGATGGGCGCGATGGCGGCCGCTGCCCGGCTGGCCGTCGCGGGCCACCGGGTGGCGGTGTACGAGCGTACGGAGACGTACGGCGGTGGGGTACGCCGCTTCGAGCGCGACGGCTTCGCCTTCGACACCGGGCCGGGGCTGCTCACGCTGCCCGCGGTCTACCGCGATCTGTTCGTCAAGACCGGCAGGGAACCGCTGGAGGACGTCGTCGAGCTGGTCCAGGTCGACCCGTCGTCGTGGCACGTCTTCGCGGACGGCACGGAGGTCTCGCTGCCGAACGCCTCCCGCGCGGGCGTCGTCTCGGCGCTGGACGAGGCGCTCGGCGCGGGGGCGGGCGACCGCTGGGGCGACTTCCTGGTCCGGGCCCGGGAGGCCTGGGACCGCACCCGCAGGCCGCTCCTGGAGGAACCCCTGTGGCCCAACTGGTCGGTGCTGGCCGACCGCGAGCCCTATCCGTCGGTCCCCCACAAGAAGCTGCTGCGCACCCGCCGGGCCCGCACACTGGCCGAGGTCGGCGCCTGGGAGCTGCGCGACCCGAGGCTCGTCGCGCTCCTGGAGAGCCACGCCCTCGCGTACGGCCTGGACCCGCGGAAGGCTCCGGCGAGCGCCGCGGTCCTGCCGTACATGGAGCACGCCTTCGGCACCTGGTATGTGCGGGGCGGCATCCGGGAGTTGGCGCGCGCGGTGTACGAGCGGTGCGTGGCGCGCCGGGTCGAGTTCCACTTCGGTGCCGATGTCGTCAGAGTGCGGGAGAAGGACGGCCGGGCGGCGGGCGTGGAGCTGCGCGGCGGCACGATCCACGACGCGGACCATGTGGTGGCGGGCGTGGAGCCGGACGACCTGGACCGCATCACGGAACACCCGTTGTACGGCGAGCGCGATGTGCGGCCGGACGCCCTGGACAGCTTCCGGCCCGGACGCTTCCGCGTGCTGCTGGCGCTGCGCGGGCCCCGTGAGCCCGGTGCCGCGCACCGCACGGTCGTCCACGCCCCGGACCGCACGGCCGAGTTGGACTTCGTCAGCGGCATCACCGAGGAGCCCCCGCAGCTCACGGTGACCGTCCTGCGGCCGGACGACCCCGCGCTGCGTCCCGACGCCGAGCACGAGGCCGTGGTCGTGTCCGCCGTACTGCCGCCGGGTGTCGAGTGGGACGAGGACGGCGTCCTCGGAGCGCGCTTCGCGGATCTCCTCGTCGAACGTGCCGAGGCCGCCGTACCGGGCCTGCGCGAACGCGTGCTGTGGCGCGAGACGCGGGACGACGACGACACCGACGAGGAGACGAACTCCATGTTCGGCGGCCTCCAGCCACCCGCGCTCGCCGCGGGCGGCGGCCGTTTCCTGCGGCCGTCCAACACCACCGCGCTCCCGGGGCTCTACCGGGTCGGCGGCTGGTCCCACCCCGGCGGCGGCCTCCCGCACGCGGGCATGTCGGGCGCGCTGGTCGCCGGGCTGATCGTGGAGGGGCAGGAGTTCCGGGGGTCGCAATGACCGCCGTACCTCAGTGACCGCCGAAGAGCCTCAGAAGCGGTACTGCTCGTCGTAGCCGTTCCCCTGCTGGCCGTTGCCCTGGTAGGGGTACTGCTGCTCCGGCGGGAGTTCGCCGCCGTATGTCTCGTCGGTGCGCTGCTGGGGGACCCAGACGCCGCCGGCCGGGGTCTCGCCGCCGTAGGTGGGGTTGCCGTACTGGTCCGTGCCGTAGGCCTGCTGGCCGTACTGCTGCTGGCCGCCGTAGGAGGTGTCGTAGCCGCCGTAGGTCTGGGTGCCGATGTACGGGTCGGAGTAGGCGGCGTACTGCTGCTGTCCGGCCATGTCGTAGCCGTACTGCTGCTGGTCGTAGCCGGTGTAGCCGTCGTAGCCGTAGTTCTGGTCCGCGCCCTGGGCGGCCGTCGCGTACTGGTCCTGGGGCTGGCCCTGCCCCTGGCCCGCGTAGGTGCCGTCGCCGTATATGCCGTAGGAGCCGGTGTCGTCGGGCATGGGCTGCGGCTCGTAGACCGCGGTGGACTCGGCGGCGGTGGGGCGGGAGGGGGTGAAGACGTCGTCGCGGTCGTAGTCGTCCTGCGCGTAGGCGGCCGGGGCCGGCTGGGCGTAGTCGCCCTCGTCGCCGTAACCGGCGTCGGCCGCTTCGAGGTCGGAGACCTCCAGGCTCGGCTCCTCGCGGCCGCGGTCCCGGCGGCCGGGGCGCTTGCCGCCGGTGATGCCCTCGAGGGCGGCCGGCGGGTTGACCGCCCAGCCCTCGGCGAAGCCGCGGCGGAAGGAGAGGGTGACGTAGGTCTGGCCGACCGCGAAGGCCGCGGCGCCCAGCCCGATGACGATCACCGAGGGCATGAGGACACCGAGTACGACGCCCAGGAACCCGGCGAAGGCGAGCAGACGCCAGCGCAGGCGCGCCTTGTACTGCAGCAGCACCTCGCCGAGCAACCACAGCGCGACGATTCCGAACGCGATGTAGAGGACCGTCCAGCCCATGTACGCCCCTCTCCCAGTGACCGCTACGCAGTGTGTCGTATATCCGTGCGGCCGGTCTAGGCCTGCGATGGGTGGTGCAGGCCCAGGTTCTCGTAGATTTCCAGCGTCGCCGTGGAGTTGTTGAGCGTGATGAAGTGCAGTCCGGGCACTCCCTCGGCCAGCAGCCGGGCGCAGAACTCCGTGGCGAATTCGATGCCAATGGAGCGTACAGCGGCCGGATCGTCTTTTGCTGTGAGGATCCGCTCTTTCAGGACGGAGGGGATGACCGCGTTGCTGAGCTGCGGCAGCCGCTCCAGCATCCGCACGCTGGTCACCGGCATGATCTCCGGGATGACGGGGGTCGCGCAGCCGGCCGTGTCGACCCGGTCACGCAGGCGCAGATAGGACTCCGGTTGGAAGAACATCTGCGTGATGGCGTAGTCGGCGCCGGCCCGGCACTTGTCGACGAAGTGCGCGACGTCGGTGTCCCAGTCGCCGGACCGCGGGTGCATCTCCGGGAAGGCGGCGACGCCGACGCAGAAGTCACCCGACTCCTTGATGAGCCGGACGAGTTCGGCGGCGTAGGTCAGACCGCGCGGGTGCGCGACCCAGTCGCCCATGGGGTCGCCGGGCGGGTCGCCGCGCACGGCGAGGATGTTGCGGATCCCGGCGTCGGCGTACTGGCCGATGATGTTGCGCAGTTCCGCGATGGAGTGGTTGACCGCGGTGAGGTGGGCGACCGGCGTCAGCGTGGTGTCCGCGACGATCTGCTGGGTCTCCTTGACCGTGCCCGCACGGGTGGAACCGCCGGCTCCGTATGTCACGGAGACGAAGTCGGGGGCGACCGCCTCGACCCTCCTGAGCGCGCTCCACAGGTTCCGCTCGCCCTTGGGGGTCTTCGGCGCCGAGAACTCGAACGAGTACGTCGTCTTGCCCGCGGCGAGCATGTCGCGCACGGTGCGTGCGCGGTCCGTCCTGGTGGATGCGGTTCCTAGGGCCATACCCGCAGGTTAGCCAGGGGGCGGCGGCCACCCAACCGGATCACGGAAATTTGCCCGTTTTGTCGACTTGTTGTCCACCCCTCGGACACTTGACGGACAAACGGATCAGGACGAGCGCCACGGTCGTGGCTACCGCCCTCGCAGCCGCTTGGCGAACTCCGCCGCCGCGGCCCCGGGGTCGTCCGCCTCCGTGATGGCCCGTACGACGACCACGCGGCGCGCTCCCGCCTCCAGCACCTCGTCCAGGTTGCCCAGGTCGATGCCGCCGATGGCGAACCACGGACGGTCGGTGCCGAGGCCCGCGGTGTGGCGGACCAGGTCGAGGCCGGGGGCGTGGCGGCCGGGCTTGGTGGGGGTCGGCCAGCAGGGGCCGGTGCAGAAGTAGTCGACGCCCTCCTGGACGGCGGCGGCCGCGGCCTCCGGCTCGGCGTGCGTGGAGCGGCCGATCAGGACGTCCTCGCCGAGGATCGCGCGGGCGGCGGGGACGGGGAGGTCGCCCTGGCCGAGGTGCAGTACGCCGGCGCCGGCGGCGTGGGCGACATCGGCCCGGTCGTTGACCGCGAGGAGCTTGCCGTGCCGGGCGCAGGCCTCGGCGAACACCGCCAGGTGCTCCAGTTCCTCGGCCGCCTCCATGCCCTTGTCGCGCAGCTGCACGATGTCGACCCCGCCGGCCAGCACGGCGTCGAGGAACTCGGGGAGATCCCCCTGGCGCTTGCGGGCGTCCGTGCACAGATAGACACGGGCGTCGGCGAGGTGGGCGCGGGCGTTGTCGGGCATGCGGGTGTCCCCCGGTGTCGATGGCGTACGGCCGCGAGCGGGTGCGGCCGCCCACGACGCCCGGTAGTGAACCACAGTCGGTTCACGGGACCGGGACCCGCTCAGGTCCCGGTCCCGCCACCGGACTGGGGTGGGGTCAGACGGCCAGGGCCTGGGCCCTGCGCTTCACCTCCGTGCCGCGGTTCTCACTCAGGGCCTGGGCGGGGGTGCCGGGGAGGCTGTCGTCGGGGGTGAAGAGCCACTCCAGCATCTCTTCGTCGGTGAAGCCGTCGTCCCTCAGCAGCGTCAGGGTCCCGGCGAGCCCCTTGACCACCTTCTGCTCGGCCCCGTCGATGAAGGCGGCGGGGACGTGCAGTGCGCGGTTCTCACCACGGCGTACGGCGATGAGCTGGCCCTCCTTGACCAGCTGCCGCACCCTTGTCACCTCGACGTCCAGCATTTCTGCGATGTCGGGGAGGGTGAGCCACTCGGGTACGAGAGCATCGGTCTTTGCGTCAATCTCGGTCACGACATCAAGCCTGCCATCCCGCACTGACAGTCGGAAGCCGGGGAGGTCCGACCCGGCACCACGAGACGGCCCCGGGACTACGCCACCGCCGCCTTCAACGGCCTCGCCGGATCCTCCAGGAGCACCGGGTCCAGCTCCGTCCCCGCCTCGATCAGCCGCCGCCCCTGTGCCAGGTCCCGGGGCCGGCCCACCGCCAGCAGGGCGGCCAGGCGGTTCTCGCGCAGCCAGCACACCGTCCAGGCCGGTCCGGAGGGGTCGCCGCGCCACAGGACCGTGTCGGCGGTCGTGTGGTGCCCGGCGTACTGGACGAAGCGGCCGAACTGCTCGGACCAGAAGTACGGCACCGGGTCGTAGACCGCGGGCGTCTCGCCGATGATGTTGGCGGCCACCGTGCGCGGGCCCTGAAGGGCGTTGTCCCAGTGGTGGACCAGGAGCCGCTCGCCGTACCTTCCCGAAGGGAAGGACGCGCAGTCGCCGACCGCGTAGACGTCCGGCACGGAGGTGCGCAGCCGGTCGTCGGCGACGACCTCACGGTGCGCGCCGAGTTCGATGCCCGAGCCGGCCAGCCAGGCCGTGGCGGGACGGGCCCCGATGCCGACCACGACGGCGTCGGCGGACAGCCGGGTGCCGTCGTCGAGGACGACCGAACCGGGCTCGATGTGCTCCACGCGCGCGTGGGTGCGCAACACCGCGCCCGCGTCGGCGTACCAGGACGTCATCGGCGCGGCCACCTCCGCGGGCAGCGCGCCCGCGAGCGGCCGGTCGGCGGCCTCCACGACCGTCACCGCGCAGCCCGCCTCGCGCGCGGCGGTGGCGAACTCGGCGCCGATCCAGCCCGCGCCGACGACCACGATGTCGTGCTGCCGGGCGAGCACGGGCCGCAGCCGCTCGGCGTCGTCGAGGGTGCGCAGCAGATGGACGCCCGGGACGCCCTCGGCGCCGGCCAGCCGGATCGGTTCGGCACCGGTGGCGAGGACCAGGACGTCGTACGGGACGGGCCCGTCCACCGTGTCCAGCCGATGGTCGCCGGGGTGGACGCCGAGCACCTCGCGGCCCAGTTCCAGGTCGATGCCGAGCGCCTCGAAGTCGACGTCGAAGGCGGAGCCCTCGGCCTTGCCGAGCAGTACGGCCTTGGACAGCGGCGGCCGGTCGTACGGCTGATGCGGCTCGGCGCCGAGCAGTGTCACGGTGCCGGTGAAGCCCTGTTCGCGCAGCGCGACCGCGGTCTGTACGCCGGCCATGCCCGCGCCGACCACGACCACCCGCTGCTGCGCCTGCGTGTCCGTCTCCTCGCTCACCGGATCACCATAGACAACTGACAAATTGTCAGTCAGGACTCGTGCGGGGTGACCTGCTCCACACCGTCAGCGCTCACCGCGATCTGCTCCACGACGCTCGTCCCGCGTCCCGCCTGCGACTCCCACTCCCAGGTCTCCTCAAGGCGCACCCGCCCGTCGGCGAGCTCCACGACCGTGGACACACAGTGCCCGGAGGAGGTCGTCCCGTCGTGCTTGAGCTGGACGTACCGGAAGTCGAGCCGGTCCCCGTCCCGGGTACCCACGAGATGCCCGCGTACGACGTCCCCGCCCGCGTACTCGGCCCAGATCCCGCCGTCCTTCTCGTGGTACGTGAACCGGGTGCGGGTACCCACCTGACCTGGGGCCTGGTCGGCGACCGGGGCGAGGACGAGACCGTCGAGCGAGCGTGCCACCGAGAGAGGCTCCCTTACTGAGACATACGGCGTCGGGCTAGGGTGGCCAACGTAGAGCACTCGCGGGAGCCCGGACGCACCGGGCTGAGAGGGAGGCTGGCGGCCTCCGACCGTACGAACCTGATCCGGGTCATGCCGGCGAAGGGAGGGGCTGGACGCCCATGTCCTCACGTACGTCAGACGTCCTCATTGTCGGGGGCGGAATCATCGGCCTCGTCACGGCCTGGCGGGCCGCGCAGCGCGGTTTCGCCACGGCCGTCGTCGATCCCGAACCGGGTGGCGGGGCCGCCCAGGTGGCCGCCGGGATGCTGGCCGCCGTCACGGAACTGCACTACGGCGAGCAGACCCTGCTGGGTCTGAACCTCGCCTCGGCGCGCCGCTATCCGGAGTTCGCGGCCGAGCTCACCGAACTGACCGGCCAGGACCTCGGCTACCGCCGCTGCGGCACCCTCGCCGTCGCGCTCGACGCCGACGACCGCGCCCATCTGCGCGAACTGCACGCCCTCCAGCGGGAGTCGGGCCTGGAGTCGGAGTGGCTGTCCGGCCGGGACTGCCGGCGTCTGGAGCCGATGCTCGCGCCGGGGGTGCGCGGCGGGCTGCGGGTGGACGGCGACCACCAGATCGACCCCCGGCGGCTGGTCAAGGCGCTGCTGGCCGCGTGCGAGCACGCGGGCGTGGTCTTCCACCGCCTCTGGGCCGAGCGCCTGAACGTCGTCGGGGACCGCGCCGTCGGCATCACGGCGACCGACGGCACCCGGCTGGGCGCGGGCCAGGTCGTCCTCGCCGGCGGCAGCCTCAGCGGGCGCCTCGCCGGGGTCCCCGACGACGTACTGCCGCCCGTGCGGCCCGTGAAGGGGCAGGTGCTGCGGCTGACCGTGCCGCAGCGGTACGCGCCGTTCCTGAACCGGACCGTGCGAGCCGTGGTCCGTGGCAGCCACGTCTATCTGGTGCCACGCGAGAACGGCGAGCTGGTGATCGGCGCGACCAGCGAGGAACTGGGCTGGGACACCACGGTCACCGCGGGCGGGGTGTACGAGCTGCTGCGCGACGCCCACGAGCTGGTGCCGGGGATCACGGAACTGCCGCTCACGGAGACCCGCGCGGGACTGCGCCCCGGGTCGCCGGACAACGCGCCGCTGCTCGGCCCGACCGAACTGCCGGGCCTGCTGCTGGCCACCGGCCACTACCGCAACGGCGTGCTGCTCACGCCGGTCACCGGCGACGCGATGGCCGACGTACTGACCACCGGTGAACTGCCGGACGAGGTCCGCCCGTTCACGCCCGCGCGGTTCGCCCGCCCCAAGAGCCTCACGGAGCAGCCCGCATGAACATCTCCGTCAACGGAGAGCCGCGCGAGTTCGCTCCCGGCACGGCTCTCGACCTCGTCGTGCGCGCCCTCACCCCGGCCCCCTCCGGAGTCGCCGCCGCCCTCAACGAAACCGTCGTCCCGCGCGGACAGTGGTCGTCGACGCCCCTCTCCGAGGGGGACCGCGTCGAGGTCCTGACCGCCGTCCAAGGAGGCTGACCCATGGCCGACGATCCCTTCCTCCTCGGCGGTACGGCCTTCTCGTCCCGTCTGATCATGGGCACCGGCGGGGCGCCCAGCCCGGAGGTGCTGGAGCGGGCGCTGGTCGCGTCCGGCACCGAGCTGACGACGGTCGCGATGCGGCGCGTGGACCCGAGCGTGCACGGTTCCGTCCTGTCGGTGCTGACCAGGCTGGGCATCCAGGTGCTGCCGAACACGGCGGGCTGTTTCACCGCCGGGGAGGCCGTCCTGACCGCCCGTCTCGCGCGCGAGGCCCTCGGCACCGACCTGGTCAAGCTGGAGGTCATCGCCGACGAGCGCACCCTGCTGCCGGACCCCATCGAGCTCCTGGACGCCGCCGAGACCCTGGTCGACGACGGTTTCACGGTGCTGCCGTACACCAACGACGACCCGGTCCTCGCCCGCAAGCTGGAGGACGCGGGCTGTGCGGCGATCATGCCGCTGGGCTCCCCCATCGGCTCCGGGCTCGGTATCCGCAACCCGCACAACTTCCAGCTGATCGTCGACCACGCGTGCGTGCCGGTGATCCTGGACGCGGGGGCCGGTACGGCGTCGGACGCGGCGCTCGCGATGGAACTGGGGTGCGCGGGTGTGATGCTCGCCTCGGCGGTGACCCGGGCGCAGGAGCCGGAGCTGATGGCGCACGCGATGCGGCACGCGGTGGAGGCGGGCCGGCTGGCGTACCGGGCGGGGCGGATCCCCAAGCGGCACTTCGCCGAAGCCTCCTCCCCCACCACGGGGTTGGCACGGCTGGACCCGGAACGCCCGGCGTTCCGACCCGGCTCACCCGACTCGTCCGACTCGCCCGTCTCGCCCTGAACGCACGTTCGAGACAGGCCGAAAGTCGTTGCGACGTCCGTCACAGGACGGCTTCAGTCCCGCCCCGATCTCGCCCGAACCCCCGGCCCTGTCAGTCACGGCTCGTACACTCACCTGCGTGGATACGACCCTTCAGGACCCTCTGGTCGGGCAGGTGCTCGACGGCCGCTATCGCGTGGACGCGCGGATCGCGGTCGGCGGGATGGCCACGGTCTACCGGGCCGTGGACACCCGCCTCGACCGTGTGCTCGCGCTGAAGGTGATGCACCCGGGCCTCGCCGCCGACGGCACCTTCGTCGACCGGTTCATCCGCGAGGCCAAGTCCGTCGCCCGGCTCGCCCACCCCAATGTGGTGCAGGTCTTCGACCAGGGCACCGACGGGTCGTACGTCTATCTCGCCATGGAGTACGTGGCGGGCTGCACCCTGCGGGACGTGCTGCGCGACCGGGGCGCGCTGCAACCGCGGGCCGCGCTCGACATCCTGGAGCCGGTCCTGGCCGCGCTCGGCGCCGCGCACCGCGCGGGGTTCGTGCACCGGGACATGAAGCCGGAGAACGTCCTGATAGGGGACGACGGCCGGGTCAAGGTCGCCGACTTCGGGCTGGTCCGGTCCGTCGACACCGTCACCAACACCAGCGGCGCCGTGCTCGGCACCGTCTCCTATCTCGCCCCCGAGCAGATCGAGCAGCCGGGCGCCGCCGACGCCCGCGTCGACGTGTACGCGTGCGGTGTGGTGCTGTACGAGATGCTGACCGGCGAGAAGCCGCACGACGGGGACTCCCCCGCGATCGTGCTCTACAAGCACCTCCACGAGGACGTGCCGCCGCCGTCGGCGATCGTGCCGGGGCTGCCGTTCGAGCTCGACGAGCTGGTCGCCTCCGCGACCGCCCGCACCCCGGACGTCCGCCCGCACGACGCGGTGGCGCTGCTCGCGCAGGCCCGCGAGGCGCGCGCCGCGCTCGGCGCCGACCAGCTGGACATGGTCCCGCCGCAGGCGCTGACCACCGAGCACAACAACACGGAGGACCGGACGAGCGTGATCCCGCGCTCGCTGACGGTGCCCCGCCCGCTGCCGGTCAACGAGCCCGACGGCGAGCCCGCGCTCAACCGCACGAGCCGGTTCGAGACCCCGCCGCCCCCGCCGCCCCGGCGCCGCCGCTCGGGGCCCCCGCGCGGGCCGCTCGCGATCGTCGTCGCCCTGCTGCTGATCCTCGGGGTCGGCGCCGGCGTCTGGTACATCAACTCCGGCCAGTTCACCAAGGTCCCGGCGCTCGTGACGAAGACCGAGAAGCAGGCCCGGCAGGATCTGGAGGCGGCCGGTCTCGAGGTCGGCACGGTCAAGCGGGAGTACAGCGACACCTACAAGCGCGGCCAGGTCATCAGCTCGGACCCGGCCGTCGGCACCCGGATCCGCAGCCACGACTCGGTGACGCTGACCGTCTCCAAGGGTCCCGAGACCGTGAAGCTGGGCGACATCAAGGGGCTCCGGCTCGACAAGGCGAAGGAACGACTCAAGAACGACGGGCTCGAACCGGGCATGGTGACCCGGGAGTTCAGCGACGACGTCATCAGGGGCTTCGTGATCAGGACCGACCCGGAGATCGGCACCACGCTCCGCTCGGGCACGGCCGTCGCCCTGGTCGTCAGCAAGGGCAGCCCGGTGGACGTCCCGGACGTCACCGGCGAGAGCCTGGAGGACGCGAAGGCGGACCTGGAGGACGCGGGCCTGAAGGTCAAGGTCGCCGCCGAACAGGTCAACTCCGAGTTCGACAAGGGCCAGGTCGCCGCGCAGACCCCGGAGGAGGGCACCGAGGCCGCCACGGGCGACACCGTGACGCTGACGATCTCCAAGGGCCCGGAGATGGTCGAGGTCCCGGACGTGGTCGGCGACAAGGTCGACGACGCCAAGGCCGAGCTGGAGGCCGCCGGTTTCGAGGTCGACGAGGACCGCGGGATCCTCGGACTGTTCGGCGACACGGTCAAGAGCCAGTCGGTGGACGGCGGGGACACGGCCCCCAAGGGGTCGACGATCACCATCGAGATCCGCTGACGGGGCACCCCGCGCCGCATGACACCCTGAAAGGGTGATGACTCAGCGCAACCCCGTCGGCGGCCATGTCCCCGTGGCCGGCGGTCTGAACTCCGTCGGCCTGTCCTACGCCCGTGACCTCAAGGCCGAGACCGTGCAGGTCTTCGTCGCCAACCCGCGCGGCTGGGCCACGCCCGTGGGCAACCCGCGGCAGGACGAGGAGTTCCGCGCGGCGTGCGCGGCGGAGTCGATCCCGGCGTACGTCCACGCCCCGTATCTGATCAACTTCGGCTCGCACACCGAGGCGACCGTGGAGAAGTCGGTGGAGAGCCTGCGGCATTCGCTGCGGCGCGGGCGGGAGATCGGCGCGCTCGGCGTGGTCGTGCACACGGGCAGCGCGACCGGCGGACGGGACCGGTCCGTGGCGCTGAAGCAGGTCCGGGAGCACATGCTGCCGCTCCTCGATGAGCTGACCCACGACGACGACCCGTTCCTGCTCCTGGAGTCGACCGCCGGACAGGGTGCCTCGCTCTGCTCGCGGACCTGGGACTTCGGGCCGTACTTCGAGGCGCTGGACGCCCACCCGAAGCTGGGGATCTGCCTCGACACCTGCCACATCTTCGCGGCCGGGCACGATCTGACCGGCCCGTCCGGCATGCACCAGACCCTCGACCTCCTGGTGGACACGGTCGGCGAGGGCCGGCTGAAGCTGATCCACGCCAATGACTCCAAGGACGTGGTCGGCGCCCACAAGGACCGGCACGAGAACATCGGCGCCGGTCACATCGGCGAGGACCCCTTCCGGGCGCTGATGACCCACCCGGCCACCGAGGGCGTACCGCTGATCATCGAGACCCCCGGCGGCAAGGAGGGGCACGCGGCGGACGTGGAGCGGCTGAAGAAACTTCGCGACGGATAACCCGTTACGGAATACCCCCTGGGGGTATACGGTTCTTGCTCGGAGCAGGAACCGTCATCCGACTTTGGGGGCACGCATGCAGCACGAGGCGCACACAGGGCACGCTCACCACCACGACGAGCACCAGCACGAGCAGCACCAGCCGATGGGCAGCAGCTGGTCCATGGCCGTCCAGGCCACCCTCCACTGCCTCACCGGCTGCGCCATCGGCGAGGTGCTCGGCATGGTCATCGGCACCGCGCTCGGCTGGGGGAACGTGCCGACGACGATCCTGGCGATCGTCCTCGCGTTCTTCTTCGGTTACTCCCTCACCCTGCGCGGCGTCCTGAAGGCCGGCGTCGGCCTGCGGGGAGCGGTCAAGGTGGCGCTGGCCGCGGACACGCTGTCGATCGCGGTGATGGAGCTGATCGACAACGGCGTGATCGTGCTGTGGCCGGACGCGATGGACGCGGAACTCGCCGACTTCCTGTTCTGGGCCTCGCTGGCGATCTCGCTGGTCATCGCCTTCATCGTCACGGTGCCGGTCAACAAGTGGATGATCGGCCGCGGCAAGGGCCACGCCGTGGTCCACCAGTACCACCACTGAGCCCGAGCACCCCTGACGGGAACCGCTACAGCTCGGGCCCGTCCCCCGGCCCCTCCTGGTAGGAGTAGCGCTGCTCCTTCCAGGGGTCGCCGACGTTGTGATAGCCGCGCTCCTCCCAGAACCCGCGACGGTCGGCGGTCATGTACTCGACGCCCCGGACCCATTTGGGCCCCTTCCAGGCGTACAGATGGGGGACGACCAGCCGGAGCGGGAAGCCGTGCTCCGCGGTCAGCAGTTCGCCGTCCTTGTGGGTGGCGAAGATCGTGCGCTCGGAGGCGAAGTCCTCAAGGCGCAGGTTGGAGCTGAATCCGTACTCGGCCCACACCATCACATGGGTGACGTCCGGGGCGGGCGGAGCGGTCTCCAGGATGGTCCGGGCGGGGACCCCGCCCCACTCCGCGCCGAGCATGCTGAACTTCGTGACGCAGTGCAGATCGGCCACCACGGTGGTGTGCGGCAGGGCCGTGAACTCCTCGTGGGTCCAGCAGCGCTTCTCGCCGTCCGCGGTGGCGCCGAAGACGCGGAACTCCCAGCGTTCGGGGCGGAACTTGGGGACCGGCCCGTAGTGCGTGACCGGCCAGCCGCGCTGCACTCGCTGCCCCGGCGGAAGCTCGGAGTGTGCCGCTTCTCCTGACTCGCGTTCCACCGGCTGACCCATGACTCCATCCTGACAGACCCGGGGCGGTGCACCTGACCAACCAGACATCAAATCGCCTCAAACTGGACTAAGCATGCACTTACTTACTAAGTGAAGACTTACTGGACGATCTTCGAACCCGGTGCAAGGATGCGGCGCAACCTGCCAGTTCCCCGAATCGGAAGGAGCCTCTGCGATGCAGGGCGACCCCGAGGTCATCGAATTCCTCAACGAGCAGCTCACCGGCGAGCTCACCGCGATCAACCAGTACTTCCTGCACGCGAAGATGCAGGAGAACTTCGGCTGGACGAAGCTCGCGAAGTACACGCGGCACGAGTCGTTCGACGAGATGAAGCACGCCGAGGTGCTCACCGACCGGATCCTGTTCCTGGAAGGGCTGCCGAACTACCAGCGGCTGTTCCATGTCCGGGTCGGGCAGACGGTCAAGGAGATGTTCGAGGCCGACCGGCAGATCGAGGTCGAGGCGATCGACCGCCTCAAGCGCGGTATCGAGGTGATGCGCGCCAAGGGTGACGTCACGTCCGCGAACATCTTCGAGTCGATCCTCGAGGACGAGGAGCACCACATCGACTACCTCGACACCCAGCTGGAGCTTCTGGAGAAGCTCGGTGAGGCGCTCTACATCGCCCAGCTGATCGAGCAGCCGGAGAGCTGAGCGGCCGGAGTCAGGCCGCCTCGTCCAGTTCGGCGAGGACCGGCTGCCCCTGATCGGCGAGCTCACGCCGGGGACAGGCGCCTCGGCCCAGGATCGCCTGAATGCGGCGTACACACGACCCGCAGTCCGTTCCCGCCTTGCAGGCGGAGGCTATCTGGCGGGGGGTGCAGGCACCGTCCTCCGCGTGCTTCTTCACCTGCTGCTCGGTGACCCCGAAGCAACTGCAGACGTACACGCGGGTCACCTCCCGACGGGATTGATAGGTCGTGCCGTCCCCGTTGATCGGTGAGGCTAACCTAACCTTACCCGTCATACAGGAACCATAAAAGTGGAGTGGGGCGCGGATCGTATGTGATCCGCGCCCCACTCCATGCCCCTGTAACAGGCGAAACCCTTACTGGTCCCTGTACATCTCCGCGACGAGGAACGCCAGGTCAAGCGACTGGCTGCGGTTCAGGCGCGGGTCGCAGGCCGTCTCGTAGCGCTGGTGCAGATCGTCGACGAAGATCTCGTCGCCGCCGCCCACGCACTCGGTGACATCGTCACCGGTGAGCTCCACGTGGATGCCGCCCGGGTGGGTGCCGAGGCCCTTGTGGACCTCGAAGAAGCCCTTGACCTCGTCTAGCACGTCGTCGAAGCGGCGGGTCTTGTGACCCGAGGCGGCCTCGAAGGTGTTGCCGTGCATCGGGTCCGTCACCCAGGCCACCGTCGCGCCGGAAGCGGTGACCTTCTCGACCAGCTCGGGCAGCTTGTCGCGGACCTTGTCCGCTCCCATCCGCACGATGAAGGTGAGACGGCCCGGCTCGCGGTCCGGGTCGAGGCGCTCGATGTACTGGAGCGCGTCCTCGGCCGTCGTCGTCGGGCCCAGCTTGATCCCGATCGGGTTGCGGATCTTGGAGGCGAACTCGATGTGCGCGCCGTCCAGCTGCCGGGTGCGCTCACCGATCCACACCATGTGGCCGGAGACGTCGTACAGCTGACCGGTGCGGGAGTCCACGCGGGTGAGCGCCGACTCGTAGTCGAGGAGCAGCGCCTCGTGGGAGGCGTAGAACTCGACGGTCTTGAACTCCTCCGGGTCGGTGCCGCAGGCCCGCATGAAGTTCAGCGCGTTGTCGATCTCCCGCGCGAGCTGCTCGTAGCGCTGCCCGGACGGGGACGACTTCACGAAGTCCTGGTTCCAGGCGTGCACCTGGCGCAGGTCGGCGTAGCCGCCGGTGGTGAAGGCGCGGACCAGGTTGAGCGTGGAGGCGGAGGCGTTGTACATCCGCTTGAGGCGCTCGGGGTCCGGGACGCGGGCGGCCTCGTTGAAGTCGAAGCCGTTGACCGAGTCGCCGCGGTACGTCGGCAGGGTCACGCCGTCGCGGGTCTCGGTGTTCTTGGAGCGCGGCTTGGAGTACTGGCCGGCGATGCGGCCCACCTTCACCACGGGCACGGACGCGGCGTACGTCAGCACGGCGCCCATCTGGAGCAGGGTCTTGAGCTTGTTGCGGATGTGGTCGGCCGACACCGCGTCGAAGGCCTCGGCGCAGTCGCCGCCCTGGAGGAGGAACGCCTCTCCCTTGGCGACGGCCGCCATCCGGGCGCGCAGCTGATCGCACTCGCCCGCGAAGACGAGCGGCGGATACGACTCGAGGTCCGCAACGACTGCGCGCAGAGCCTCAAGGTCGGGGTACTCGGGCTGCTGCGCCGCGGGCAGGTCTCGCCAGGTGTTGCCAGCGCTCGCGCTGGTCTTAGCGTTCACGGTCACGCCCTCAACATTACGGGGTCGTGTCGCGTCGTTTTCGCACGGCTCGACAGGTGAGACGCACCCATGCTCAGGTGCGCGTGAGGTAAGGTGCCTCGCATGTTCGCGCTTTCTACCCAGAACACGACCCAGAACTGGTGGTGGACCGCTCATCCGGCGGCCCACTGACTGCGCGTACGCAAGACTTCGCGAAGGCCGCCCGAGGGGCGGCCTTCGGTGTTTCCGGGGTCCGTCTCCTCCCAATGACAAGGACACGGACCCATGCGTCTGCTCGACCTGCTCGACGATTCCCGCCCGTTCGCCCTGCTGCGCCGACGCACGCCGAGCCATGACGAGCAGACCGTCGAGCTGCTCGTCGGCCCGGTCACCACGTACGACCGGCTCGCCGACCTCCCCGACGAGGGCCTCGCCCTGCTGCCGTTCCGGCAGATCCGCGAGCGCGGCTTCGACGTAAGGGACGACGGCACACCGCTGGCCTTCCTCACGCCCGAGGAGTCGTACGCCATCCCGCTCGCCGAGGCGCTGCGGCAGCTCCCGGCGCGGGAGGTACGCGTGGAGGGCGGGGGCTTCGACGTCGACGACGAGGAGTACGGGGAGATCGTCGGGCGGGTGCTGCGCGAGGAGATCGGGCAGGGCGAGGGCGCGAACTTCGTGATCCGGCGGACGTACGAGGGGGAGATCCCGGGGTTCTCCCGCGAGGACGCCCTCGCGCTGTTCCGGCGGCTGCTGGTGGGCGAGCGGGGCGCGTACTGGACGTTCGTCGTGCACACCGGCGAGCGGACGCTGGTCGGGGCGAGCCCCGAGGTGCATGTGCGGATGTCCGGCGGCACGGTCGTGATGAACCCGATCAGCGGGACGTACCGCTATCCCGCCGAGGGGCCGACCCCGGAGCATCTGCTGGAGTTCCTCGCCGACGGCAAGGAGATCGAGGAGCTGTCGATGGTCGTCGACGAGGAGCTCAAGATGATGTGCACCGTCGGCGACATGGGCGGGGTCGTCGTCGGGCCGCGGCTGAAGGAGATGGCGCATCTCGCGCACACGGAGTACGAGTTGCGCGGGAAGTCCTCGCTGGATGTGCGGGAGGTGCTGAAGGAGACCATGTTCGCGGCGACCGTCACCGGCTCGCCGGTCCAGAACGCCTGCCGGGTCATCGAGCGGCACGAGGTCGGGGGGCGCGGGTACTACGCGGGTGCGCTGGCGCTGCTGGGGCGGGATTCCGGCGGGGCGCAGACCCTGGACTCCCCCATCCTGATCCGCACCGCCGACATCTCCGACGACGGCCGGCTGCGGGTTCCGGTCGGCGCGACCCTCGTCCGTGGCTCGGATCCGGCGAGCGAGGTCGCCGAGACGCATGCGAAGGCGGCCGGGGTGCTGGCGGCGCTGGGGGTACGTCCGGGAAGGGCGCCCGAGGAGTCCGTACGGCCGCGTCTTTCGGACGACCCACGCGTGCGTGCCGCGCTGGACGGGCGCCGGTCGTCCCTCGCGCCGTTCTGGCTGCGGATGCAGGAAGCGCCCAGGAAGGGCGCGGAGCTGAGCGGCCATGCCCTGGTCGTCGACGGGGAGGACACCTTCACGGCGATGCTCGCGCACGTGCTGCGGTCGAGCGGTCTTGAGGTGACCGTCCGGCGCTACGACGAGCCGGGGCTGCGGGAGGCGGTCCTCACCCACGAAGGAGTGGTGGTCCTGGGCCCCGGCCCGGGCGATCCCTCCGATCTGACCGACCCCAAGATGGGCTTCCTGCGGGAGCTGACCGCCCGGGTCATCCGAGAGAACCGGCACGGCGTGCTCGGCGTCTGCCTCGGACACGAGCTGATCGCCGCCGAGCTGGGGCTGGACATCGTACGGAAGGAAGTGCCGTACCAGGGGGCGCAGACGACGGTCGACCTGTTCGGGCGGTCGGAGACCGTCGGGTTCTACAACAGCTTCGTGGCGCAGTGCGACGACGAGACGGCGGCGGAGCTGGCGGCGCACGAGGTGGAGGTGAGCCGGAGTGCGTCGGGTGAGGTGCACGCGCTGCGGGGGCCCGGGTTCGCGGGGGTGCAGTTCCACCCGGAGTCGGTCCTCACGCTCAACGGGGTCGCTGTCGTACGGGAGTTGGTGGGTCAGCTGCGGGGCACGAGCACGTTCTCGGAGCGGCGGCCGGCCTTGTAGTCGAGGACGTTGCGCACGGTGGCGTCGACGATCTGGCCGACGGCGTCCTCCGTGTAGTACGCCTGGTGGGACGTGACCAGGACGTTCGGGAAGGTGACGAGGCGGGCCAGGGTGTCGTCCTCGATGGCTTCGAGTGACTTGTCGAGGAAGAACAGGCCCGCCTCGGCCTCGTAGACGTCGAGGCCGACGCCGGCGAAGCGGCCCGCGCGGAGTTCGTCGACGAGGGCGGTGGTGTCGACGAGGCCGCCGCGGCTGGAGTTGACGAGGATCGCGTCGTCCTTCATCACCTTCAGGGCGTCGGCGTCGATGAGGTGCCTGGTCTCGGGCATCAGCGGGACGTGCAGGGTGACCAGGTCGGAGTCGGCGAGGAGCTGTTCCTTGGGGACGTACTTCATGCCGAGTTCCATGCAGGCGGGGTTCTCGGCGACGTCCCAGCCGAGCAGGCGCATGCCGAAGCCGTGGGCGATCCGGGCGAAGGCCTCGCCGATCTTGCCGGTGCCGAGGATTCCGGCGGTGCGGCCGTGCAGGTCGCGGCCCATCAGGCCGTCGAGGCGGAAGTCGAAGTCGCGGGTGCGGGTGGAGGCGCGGACGATACGGCGGTTGACGGCCATGGCGAGGGTCCACGCGAACTCGGCGACGGAGTACGGCGAGTAGTACGACACCCGGGCGACCGTCATGCCGAGCCGTTCGGCGACCTTGAGGTCGATGTTGTTGAACCCGGTGGAACGCTGGGCGATCATCCGCGTGCCGCCCGCCGTGAGCACCTCCAGGACACGGGCGCCCAGCTCGGCGTTGACGCTGGTGGAGACGACCTCGTACCCGGCCGCGATGGGCGCGGTGTCCTCGTTGAGGAACACGTCCAGGCAGCGGACCTCGTGGTGCCCCTGGAAGGCCCGCTCGATCAGGGGCTTCTCGTCCGCCTGGACACCGAAGGCCAGGATCTCCATGACCGCTCCCGTTCTGGTGGGGTATGCGCCGAATATACGGCGACCGGCCGGGCTCCGCTCAGAGACCTCAGTGACCTCAGAGACCTCTGCGGAGCCGTTCCGTCAGCGCGCGGCCCTGCTGCGGGGACGGGCGCGGTTCGGCGAGGCGGCTGTGCAGCCGGTCGAGGTGCAGATCTACGGCGGCCTCGACGAGCTCGGCGTACGCCTCGGCGGCGAGCGCGGCACGACGCCGGGAGACGAGGGCGGTGACCAGGGCGATCAGCCCGGCGGGCCACCAGCACAGGGCGAGCGGCAGATACAGCACCGCCCACCCGCCCAACGCGAACGCGGCATCCAGCCGGGCCCGCGTCGCGGTGAGCGTGTCCCGGGTGGACGCGGGGAGCAGCAGCCAGAGCCGGGGCCACACGGTCGCGAGATCGATGCCGTACTCGGCCCCCAGCCGAACCGCCGGGGCGCGGAGCCGGTCACCGAGGTGGGTGGGGTGCTCGGGCCGGATCAGCGAGAGCGCGTTGCGCCGGGCGGCTTGGGCGGCGGCGGAGCCGGTGTGGTGGGCGGCTATGTCGGCGTAGCGGGCGGCTCGGGCGCGGGCGGCTTGGGCGGCCTGGGCGGCGGCGAGGTGGGTGGAGGACGCGGGGGTAGTGGGCTGGGCGGCGCCGGGAGCAAGGCCCGCCGCGGCGGAGTCGGGGGCGGCGCTGGAGCGGGCGGACCGCGTGGCGTCGGGCAGGTCTGCCCGGACCCCGCTGGGGCGGCCTGCGCGGGCCGCGTCAGGGCCGGCGGGCTGAGCCGCACCGGATACACCCTCACCCGCGTCAGCACCGGCGGGCTGGACCGCACCGGTCGACGGCGACCCCGCCGCCCCGGCCCGCGCAGCCTCTCTCTCCGCCTGGCGGGCCGTCTGGGTCAGGGTGAGGTGTCTGCGGGCGGCCGCGTCAGCGAGGGCGTTCTGGCGGCGGTGGGCGAGGTCAGCGGTGTTCCAGAGGGTTTCGCGGTGGGTCGTGAGGCGGCTTGACAGGGGTGCGAAGGGGCCGGGCCATGGGCCGCACAGGGCGCGTTCGACCGGGGCGGCCAAGGCTTGCGCCAGGGCGCCCACCGCGGCGGAGAGGGGGATCGCGGCGAGGATCAGGAGGGCGGCTCGGGCGGCCAGGCTGTTCTGGTGGTCGGGGGTGCCCTCGGTGAGGGCGGTGAAGCCGTCCCAGAGGGCGTGCCAGTCGTTCCAGTGGGCCTGGCCGAGTTTTACGGCGGTCGCTGCGATCAGGAGGTAGGCGAGGCCCGGCAGGACCAGCAGTGTGAACCAGCGCTCGGCCAGCTTCCGGCCCAGCTCGGCGAGGAACCCCGTCACCGTCCGCTCCTCACGCGTCCGGCACGAAGGTCAGCACCCGCTCGTGCACCAGGCACTCGGGCGGCCCCTCCCCCGCGTACCGCTGCTCGTCCCGGTGGCAGACGCCGACCGGGCAGAGGTAGCGGCCGGGGACGGGCGGGCCCGGAGCGGCGACCGGGGGCGGGGCCGCCCGGCCGGTCAGCGGGGCGGTGACCCTGACGTCGAGCGAGCCGAACACCTCGGCGAAGTCCGCGCCCTCGCGCAGTCGCCGTACCGCCTGTTCCAGGGCGGCTCGCCGAGGCCCGCTCAGCAGCCGCAGGATCGCCAACTCCCGGCAGAAATCGGCGTGCACGGTGCTCAGCGAGGTGTCGTCGTTCGCAGAGGTCATGGCCCGATCGTAGGACCCCGCGCTCCTCTCACGCCCCTGAGTGCACATGTGCCGCCCAGCTCAACGGCAGTTCAGGGCACCGCGCACGCAGTCGCCGTACCGCGTGGTGCAGGGCCACCGCGGCGGGCGGCGCCCCCGGTCCGGCGGCCGCCAACTCGCCGTAGACGCCCGCCGCGATCTCCGCCGACGCCTCGTCGTCCGCTCGCCACAGCGTGCCGATCACCTGGGAGAAGCCCGCGAGTTGGAGGGACCCGGCGAGGTGCAGCGCCTCGTCGGGCAGCCGGGCGCCACCGACCGCCGTCTCGCAGGCGGAGAGATACGCGAACTCGGCGTCGGGCAGGTGGAGTCGGGTCATGTCGAGGACCGAGAGTGTGCCGTCGGGCAGCAACAGCCGTCCCTCCGACGGCTGTTGGGGGTCCTGTACGCCGTGGCACGCGAAGTGCGCCCAGGAGTGGCCAGCGAGCGCGGAGCGTACGGCCTCGGCGCTCGCCGCGTCCCCGCGCAGCAGCGTGCCGCCCACCGCCCGGTGTGCCAGCTCGGCCTCCCGCAGGGCGCCCGGGAGCGGGGCCTGCCCCGGGGTCTCCGGTACGGCGACGATGAGCGGCGCCCGGTCGGCGGGCACCGCGCGGCTCCGGGACCGCAGGAGGGCCGTGAGGCTCGGGGTGTAGGAGGAGACGACCCGGTCGGGGACGGCGCCGGCGGCGTGCAGTGGGAGGAAGGTGAGCGGTCCTGAGGGGCACCACCACAGGCGGGGCGGCTCCTGGCCGGGGGCGGGCGGGCCGGTGATGCCGAGGGCGGTCAGGACCGGTTCCGCGATCGTGGTCCACAGCCACTCCAGGAGGTCTCCGACGGACTGCTCGGCGAAGGCGCGGGCCAGCCCCGAGCGGCCCGCCGCGGCGACCGCCTGGAAGAGCAGTTCGCCGCGCTCCCTGGCCTCGGCGTGGGTGAGACCGGGCAGCGGGCAGACCCGTACGTCGGTGCCGTCGAGGAGCAGGGCGTGGCCGGTGCCCTCCCTGCCGACGGTGAGCACGACGATCGGTCCGCGGTCACCGGCGGACAGCAACTGCCCGGCCCCGGGCGGCCGCAGGAAGTCCTGGAAACCGTCACGGGCGCGGATCGCGTCGAGGGTCTCCTGCCATTCACGGGCCAGCCGGTGGCGGCGGTCGGCGCCGGACGCGGACAGGTCGTCGGCGGCGCTCTCCAGCTCGCGGCGCACCTCGGTGAAACGGGCGGCGAGTCCGGGCTCCGCCGCGGTCAGGTCCTCGGCGTCGGTGCGCAGTTCGAGGGCCTGGGCGGCGAGGACGCCACGGGTCGCCTCCAACAGCTCCAGCGCCTCCCGGGGTTTCCCGGCGGCCAGCGCGACCTCCGCCGCGAAGGACCCGAACTCCCCGTCGCTGAGCGTCTGTTCCTGGTCGGAGCGGTCGACCCCGCGCCACACCACCAGCGGCAGCCTGTCGACCGCGTCCCGTACGGCGGCCAGCGCCCGCTCCTCGTCGCCGACGGCGTGGGCCACCCGCGCCAGCTGCGCCGAGGCCGCGAGGCGGTACACCGGGGGCTGGGCCGGGTCGGCGGCCAGTTCGGCGTTGACGTCGAGCGCCTGGTCACGGATGGCGTCGAAGCCCTTGTCCGCGCGGGCGATGTCCTGCAACGCCCAGGACACGGCCCCCAGCGCGCCACCGCGCAGCGGATGCCGGGGCGGCACCAGCCGTACGCACTTGCGGGCGGCCGCCAGCGCGATGTCGAGATCCTCCCGGTCACCGCCGAACCGGTACCGCTCGCGCAGGGCGTGCGACAGGTTGCCGTAGAGATCGGCGCGCCGCAGCGGGTCGGCGGGCGGGTCGAGCAGGGCGGTCTCGTAGTGGCGTACGGCGGTCTCGGCGTCCTCGGTCCCGGCTCCGGGCAGCCGGAAGCGGGCGAGGAGGACGCTGCCGAGCGCGCTGACCAGGCTGTGCCGCATGTGGTGGCCGGGCTGGGTGGTGGCGAGGGCGTTCTCGGCCAGCCGCCGTGCCCGGTCGAGCCGGTCGGCGTCCCCGGTCCGGCGGGCGTGGTCGGCGAGCAGGGTGGCGACGTTGCCCAGGATCACCGGGGTCTCGGCCTCGTACTCCGGTGTGTGGGCGGCGAGTTCCTCTCCCACGGCGATCGCCTCCCTCAGCGAGGCGAGGTGGCCGGTGCGGGTGTGGCGTTCGGCGAGGGCCATGATCAGGCTGCCGCGCACGGCGTTGACGGTCTCGATGTCCGCGTCGTCGGCGAGCGCGTCGAAGCCCTCGCGGCAGCAGGCCACCGCCTCGTCGAGCACGGCGAGTTCATGGCCGAACCGGTAGCGGTGCACGAGCACGGTGGCCAGCACCGAGAGCGCCAGGGCCCGTTCGGCGGCGGAGCGGGCATGGGCGAAGGTGCGGCGGGCGGCCTCCTCGGCGGGGCCGTAGTCGGGTGCGGTCTCGCCCTCCATGCGGGCGATGTGCAGCTGGCAGAGCGCGCGCAGGGCCTGGGAGTCCTCGGCGTGCGCGCCGCCCGGGGCGGTCAGCGGGGTCACTACGGCCAGGGCGCGGGCGATCGCCCCGGTGTCGCCGGTCTCGCGGTACTCGTGCATGGTGGCGGTGCCGTACGAGCCCACCGCCTCGCGCGAGGTGTCCGGCCCCGACAGGCCCTCGCGCAGGAGGTCGAGGGCGCGCCGCCGGTCGGCGCTGTCGCCGTGCAGCTGGTAGCGGTACTGGAGGTGCCGGCCGAGGTCGGCGGCGTACTTCGGCGGCCGGACGGCGTACAGCTCCTCGTAGGCCTCGATCGCCTCGGCGAGGATCTCCGGGTCGCGCCGCCGGGCGAAGCGCTGGGCCAGCAGGCCCGCGGTGACCGGACCCATGCTGTCCTCGACCCGGCCGTAGTGCGGGTGCTCGCGGATCGCGCGCTGCAACTCCAGTGCCTCGTCGAGCAGTCGGACGTCCTTCAGCTCATGGACGGTGGCGGTGACGAAGGCACTCCCGGCGGTCATGGCGTACGCCAGCCACTCGACGCTCGCGGGGTCCACGGCGGCGAGGGCGGTGCGGACGAGGGCGGGCGCGTCACCCATGGGCGAGGCGTCCCGCAGCCGGGAGCAGCGCTCCCCCAGCAACTGGGCGAGCCGCGCGGCCATGTCGGCACCCGGCGTACCGGGGGTGCGGTGCTCGTAGGCGGCGCGGGCGTGCGCGATCGCCGTCTCCTCGTCGGCCGGGTCGCCGGTGGTCTGGAACCGTAACTCCGCGATGTGCGAGAGGAGTTGGTGCATCGCGGCCCGGCGGGGGTCGGCGGGCGCGGAACCGGCCAGACAGCGGGTGCCGCAGAGGAGGGCGACATCGAGGCACCAGCGGCGGAGGTGCTGGGGCACGCCCTCGTCCCGGGCGTGGTCGAGGAAGCGGGTGGTCATGCCGCCGAGCGCGTTGACCGTCTCCGCGTCGAGGGGTGCGGCCGGGTCGACCAGGGGGCGCAGGTCGGGAGGGGTGGCCGCGGGCTGTATCCGGTGCAGCAGGGCGAGGGCCAGCAGCACCACGGCGTGCTCGGGCGGATGACCGCCCCGCTCGCCACGGGCGTCGACCGACCGCCCCGCCGCCCGGAACAGTCCGGCGAGCCCGGTCGCCTGCCACGGTGAGGGCGCGAGCGGCACCCCGCCGTCCCGTACGGCGGGCCAGACCCCGGCGAGTTCCTCCTGATGCCGCTCCAGCAGCGCCCGCAACTCCCGCCCGCTGAACCACCCGACCATCACGCCTCCCCCGTGACACATGCGCCGAACGCCGCCACGTTAACCGGGGCGGCGCTCAGGTGCGGTACAACTCGAGCCACGGAGAGGGAAGTTGTCCCCGGACTCAGCCGAAGAAGACCGGTCAGCCGAGGAACACCCGTCAGCCGAAGAAGACGCCGACCTCCTCGTACAGCTTCGGATCGACCGTCTTCAGCTTCGCCGTCGCCTCCGCGATCGGCACCCGCACGATGTCCGTCCCGCGCAGCGCGACCATCTTGCCGAAGTCGCCGTCCCGGACGGCCTCGATGGCGTGCAGCCCGAACCGGGTGGCGAGCCAGCGGTCGAAGGCGCTCGGGGTGCCGCCGCGCTGGATGTGCCCGAGGACGGTCGTACGGGCCTCCTTGCCGGTCCGCTTCTCGATCTCCTTGGCCAGCCACTCGCCGACCCCGGACAGCCGGACGTGCCCGAAGGAGTCGAGCGACTCGTCCTTGAGGACCACGTCGCCGTCCCTCGGCATGGCCCCCTCGGCGACGACCACGATCGGGGCGTAGGAGGCCTTGAAGCGGGAGGTGATCCAGGCGCACACCTGCTCGACGTCGAAGCGCTGCTCGGGGATGAGGATGACGTTGGCGCCGCCGGCGAGACCGGAGTGGAGGGCGATCCAGCCGGCGTGCCGGCCCATGACCTCGCAGACCAGGACGCGCATGTGGGACTCGGCGGTGGTGTGCAGCCGGTCGATGGCCTCCGTGGCGATGCCGACCGCGGTGTCGAAGCCGAAGGTGTAGTCGGTGGCGGACAGGTCGTTGTCGATGGTCTTCGGTACGCCGACGACGGGCACCCCGTATTCGTCGGTGAGGCGCGCGGCCACGCCCAGGGTGTCCTCGCCGCCGATGGCGATGAGCGCCTCGACCTCCTGCTTGGCGAGGTTCTCCTTGATGCGCCGGATGCCGCCGTCGACCTTCAGGGGGTTGGTCCGCGAGGAGCCGAGGATGGTGCCGCCGCGGGGCAGGATGCCGCGCACGGCGGGGATGTCGAGGCGGACGGTGTCGTTCTCCAGGGGACCTCGCCAGCCGTCCCGGAAGCCGACGAAGTCATAGCCGTACTCCTGCACGCCCTTGCGGACGACGCCCCGGATGACGGCGTTGAGCCCGGGGCAGTCGCCGCCTCCGGTCAGTACTCCGACCCGCATGGAAATGTCCCTTCGCCGCGGTTGCCTGTGGGAGTCACGCTAATGGTGATCCAGGTCACACAGGGATGGGCGGGAAGGGCAATTCCGGTGAATCAGCGGCCCGTTGATTTACTCGTCGTCAAGCCCGCGCTCTATGGCGTACCGAACGAGTTCCACCCGGTTGTGGAGTTGCAGCTTGCCGAGGGTGTTCTGGACGTGGTTCTGGACCGTGCGGTGCGAGATGACCAGCCGCTCGGCGATCTGCTTGTAGCTCAGCCCCTTCGCCACAAGGCGCAGCACCTCGGTCTCCCGCTCGGTGAGCTCGGGCGCCTTGGGCTGGTCGGTGTCCGGGGCGGGCGCGGGCTCGGAGGCGAGCCGCCGGTACTCACCGAGGACGAGACCGGCGAGGCCGGGCGTGAAGACGGGATCGCCGACGGCGGTACGCCGCACCGCGTCGAGCAGCTCCTCGGTCGAAGCCGACTTCAGCAGATAGCCGGTCGCCCCCGACTTCACGGCCTCCAGCACATCCGCGTGCTCACCGCTCGCCGACAGCACGAGCACCCGCAACGCCGGGTTGTGCCCGACGAGTTCCTTGCAGACCTGCACCCCCGGCTTCAACGGCAGGTTCAGGTCGAGCACGAGCACATCGGGCCCGGCGGCCTTGGCACGGCGTACGGCCTGCTCGCCGTCGCCCGCGGTGGCCACCACGTCCAGGCCGGACTCGGCCAGGTCGCGGGCGACCGCGTCGCGCCACATGGGGTGGTCGTCGACCACCATCACCTTGATCGGGCCCCGCTGCTCACTCATCGCTTTCCTGCCTTCCCCCGCGAAACCTTCGGTACCTTCAGCTCGACCTCGGTGCCCTGTCCGGGCACGGAGATCAGTTCGGCGCTGCCGCCCAGCTCACGCAGCCGCCCCCGGATCGACAGCGCGACCCCGAGCCGCCCCTCCCCCTCGGCCTGCGCGAGCCGCCCCTCGGGAATCCCGGGCCCGTCGTCCCGCACGGTCACCACGACCTCGTCCGGCTCGTCCTCGACCAGGATCCACGCGCGCGCGTCCTCCCCGGCATGCTTCCGTACGTTGTCCAGGGCGGCCCCCACCGCGGCGGCCAGCTCCTTCGCGGCGGCCGGAGGCAGCTCCACGGGAGCGCCGGGCTCGGCGAGGCTGACCTTGGCGGCGGCGAACGGGGCGAGCAGCGACCGCAGATCGACGGGACCGCCGGGCTCCGGCTCGTCGCCTTCGTCCACGGCCCGTACGACCGCCCCCTGCGCCGCGTCCTCCGAGGCCCAGGAGACGGGGATCAGCCCGCCGGAGACCAGCGTGCGCAGCGCGACCTCCTGCTCGCCCGCCATCCGGCCCAGCTCGGCCGCCTCTCCGCCGATGACCGCGCCCCGGCGCTGCACCATGGCGAGCACCTGGAGCACGCTGTCGTGGATGTCCCGCGCGAGCCGCTCCCGCTCCCTGGTCGCGGCCTCGATCTCCAGGGCGCGGGCGAGGGTGCGCTCGGAGGCGCGGGCGACCTCGACGACGTAACCGATGGCGATGGAGGCGACCCAGACGAGGATCACGTTGTGGACGGTGTCCCGGGCCGGGGCGCCGCGCTCGATGAGGTTGGCGGCGGCGACCGGGGTGGAGGCGAACGCGGCCCAGCGCCAGCCGCCCTTGATGGCGAACGCCAGGACCGAGCCCGCGGTCCATATCGACGGCAGGGTCGGGCCGCCGGTGTCGATGTGGTGGTCGCTGACGGCCAGCGGCGTGAGGAGGATGCCGGTGAGCGCGATGCCGAGGTCGACGGCGAGGAAGCGCTTGGTGCAGGCGGCCTCGTTCTGGACCCGGGGCAGGGTGGCGAGCGTCCAGACGATCAGGACGGCGAAGTAGGCGTAAGCGATGCCCGCGCGGTCGTAGTTCTCGTAGTTGGTGGCGAACAGCCCGACCGCGTACAGCATGGTCAGCACCCGGTAGCCGGTGAGCGCGCGCCACAGCGGCAGCTCCACCGACATCCTCATCACACGCTCACGCCTGGCCATACCCGCGCCACCCCCTATTTTTGGTCGTTCGCCTCCGGGCGCCTGAGCCGGTACGCCGCGCCCTCCAGCTCACTCACTCCCTGCCCCCCCCGAAGCCCCTGCTAGGACTCGGAGCGTTCCTTCTCGGCCTTCGCGAGGGCGGCCTTGGCCGCCTTCTCCGCTTCCTTCTCGGCCTTCGCCGCGTCCGCGATCTGCCGCTTGGCGGCGGTCGCATACATGTCGACGTACTCCTGGCCGGAGAGCTTCATGATTTCGTACATGACCTCGTCGGTCACGGCGCGCAGCACGAAACGGTCGTGCTCCATGCCCTGGTACCGGGTGAAGTCCAGCGGCTCGCCGATGCGGATGCCCGGCCGCATCAGCTTGGGCATCACCTGCCCGGGCGGCTGGATCTTCTCCGTGTCGATCATCGCGACGGGGATGACCGGAGCGCCGGTGGCGAGCGCCACGCGCGCGAGGCCGCCCGGCTTGCCCCGGTAGAGGCGGCCGTCGGGCGAGCGGGTGCCCTCCGGGTAGATCCCGAACAGCTCGCCGCGCTCCAGCACCTCGATGCCGGCCTTGATCGCCGCCTCACCCGCGCCGCGCGCGCCGGAGCGGTCCACCGGGAGCTGGCCCGCGCCCTTGAAGAACGCGGCCGTGAGGCGGCCCTTCAGACCCGGCGTGGTGAAGTACTCCGCCTTGGCGATGAAGGTGACCTTGCGGTCGAGGACCGCGGGCAGGAAGAACGAGTCCGAGAAGGACAGATGATTGCTCGCCAGGATCGCGGGGCCGTCCGCCGGGATGTTCTCGAGGCCTTCCACCCAGGGCCTGAAGGCGACCTTCAGCGGCCCGCCGATGGCGACCTTCATCGTTCCGTACAACAACCCCGTGCCTCCTGTGTCTGTCGATCAGACCTTAACCCGGAGCACCGTCAAAGGCCCCGACGACCCTGGTCGGTGTCAGTGCGGTCGCGTACGGTGAACCACACCTGGACACGTTCACACCCTTCTCATGAACAGGAGACCGAAGGTGCCGGTCCTCCCTGGAGCCGAGCCGTTCCGCCACGAGGGCGGAGAGACGGGCGTCCTCCTCTGCCACGGCTTCACCGGTTCCCCGCAGTCGCTGCGCCCCTGGGCGGAGTACCTCGCCGAGCGCGGCCTGACCGTGTCGCTGCCCCTCCTTCCCGGGCACGGCACCCGCTGGGAGGACATGGCGCTCACCGGCTGGCAGGACTGGTACGCGGAGGTGGACCGCGAGCTGCGCGCCCTGCGCGAGCGCTGCACCGAGGTGTTCGTGGCGGGCCTGTCCATGGGCGGCGCCCTCGCCCTGCGGCTGGCCGCCAAGCACGGCGAGGGCGTGACCGGCGTGGTCGTCGTCAACCCGGCGAACCGTATGCACGGCCTCGCGCCGTACGCCCTTCCGGTGGCCCGGCATCTGCTCCGGACGACGCCGGGGATCGCCGACGACATCAAGAAGGAAGGCGCCCACGAGCTGGGGTACACCCGCGTCCCGCTGCACTCCGCGCACTCCCTGCGGAAGTTCTTCCGCCTCGTCGACGGCGAGCTCCCGCAGGTCACGCAGCCGCTGCTGCTCCTGCGCAGCGCCGAGGACCATGTGGTGCCGTCGGTCGACTCCGCGCTCGTGCTGAGCCGGGTGTCCTCCACGGACGTATCGGAGATCGTGCTGGAACAGAGCTACCACGTGGCGACGTTGGACCATGACGCGGAGCGGATCTTCGAGGAGAGCTTCGCCTTCATGGACCGGCTCGCACCCGGTATCGGCAAGGAAGGGACGGCCGCACGTGGCTGAGCACGACTCCGACCGCGAGGACCGCGAGCCGGAAGAGCAGGGCGTCCCCTTCGACGAGGCGGCGGCCTGGGAGGCGATCGTGGCCGGGTACGGCGAGGAGCCCAAGGATCCGCCGGGTGCCAAGCCGTTCAAGTCGGTCGAGGATCTGGCACTTCTCGAACCGGAGACCAACGACGAGAGGCCCAAGGAGGAGGACGAGACGCCCGCGTCCTCGAAGCCGCTGGGCAGCTCCGTCGCCTTCGCGCCCGGTGTCGGCCCGCGCGACTACGTGACGCCGGACGCCTCCGAGGAGGACTTCGACGAGGACGACGAGGGCCACTTCATCCCGCCGGAGCCGCCGCCGCTGCCGGCCGCGGACACCACCGCGAAGTTCGCGTGGCTGGCGGTCCTGGGCGGACCGCTGCTGCTGCTCCTCGCGGTGCTCCTCAGCTGGGACATGACCTGGTGGCTCGCCACGCTCGGCATCGGCGGGTTCCTGGGCGGGTTCGCGACGCTGGTGGCGCGGATGCGGACGGACGAGGACGAGGACGACGACCCCGGGCGGGGTGCGGTCGTCTAGCCGACGGGGACTTTGAGGGTGGCCAGGACCGGGAGATGGTCCGTGGCCGCCCTCAAGGCAGTACCTCTGGATGCCGCCCTCGCACTGCTCGGCCCCGAGGGGGCCTCACAGGCTTCGGACGGCTGCGCCGGACTCCGTCCGGCGGATGTGGTTCAGATCGCGGGCACCCGGGCCACGGCCAGTACCGGCAGGTGATCCGTCGCCCGCCTGAGATCCTCGTCGACCACCCCGGGCTGCCCGAGCGGGACCCCGCAGCCGAGCACCTCGATGCCCTTCGTCGCGAAGATCGCGTCGATGCGCTGATGGGGTTCGGTGCGGGTCCAGGTGTGTTCGCCGCCGTCCGGGGCCACGGTCCAGCAGTCCTGGAGGGTGCTGGAGAGGCGGGCGAAGGTACGGCCGCCGGGGCGTTCGTTCAGGTCGCCGCCCGCGATCGCGTGTTCCACGCCCATGCCGGCGAGGCGGTCGAGGAGCATGCCGGCCTGCTCGTAGCGCTCGTCCTTCTGGAGGCTGAGGTGACAGCTCAGTACGCCGAGGCGGGCGCCGCCGAGCCGGACGACGGCGGTGGCGAACCCGCGCCGGTGCTGTCCCGGAGTGAGCGGGAGAAGGACGTCTTCCGTGCGTTCGACGGTGGCTCGGAGGTTGCAGAGGATCGCCGGTCCTGCGGCTGTGGCGCCGCCGGAGAGGATCACGAGGTCGGCTGCTCGGGCCAGGCGGGCGAGTTTCTTGCGCCAGCGGAAGAAACGGGGGGCTTCCTGGATCAGTACGAGGTCCGGCGCGCAGGCGCGGATCACTCTGACCAGCGCGTCTGTGTCGTCTCGCATGGAGCGGATGTTGTAGCTCAGGACTCGGATGAGGGCTGAACTCTCGGGCGGCATGCGGGTAATTTACGCCCCATGGGGAGGGGCGCGAGGTAGATGCGCGACTGCCGCTTCGTCGTGGCTTGTCGCGCCCACGCGGCGGAGCCGCACGTTGATACAGCCCCGCGCCCCTTGGGTGGGTCGCGCCCGCCCCTCATTTACATGATCGGGTCGGGCTCTCTTGCCAGGTCTGCCGCGCCCACCAGCCCGGCCTTGTTGCCCAGCTGGGCCGCGATGACGTCGGCCACCGGGCGCCAGTTGCCGCCGACCAGCCAGCGCTTGTAGGACTTGCGGATCGGGTCGAGGACCAGTTCGCCCTCGTCCGAGAGGCCGCCGCCGACGATGAACGCGGAGGGGTCGAAGAGGGAGGCGAGGTCGGCGAGGCCGGCGCCGGCCCAGCGGGCGAGCTCGCGGTAGGAGTCGACGGCGACCGGGTCGCCCTGGCGGGCGGCCATGGAGATGTGCTTGCCCTCGATGCCGTCGGGGCTGCCGTCGCCGAGGCCGAGAAGGATCTCGGCGTTCTCGGGGGTCGCGTTGGCGCGCTGCTTGGCGTACCGGACGAGCGCGCGCCCGGAGGCGTACTGCTCCCAGCAGCCCTGCGAGCCGCAGCCGCACAGCAGGCCGTCCGGGACCATCCGGATGTGGCCGAACTCGGCGGCGACGCCGAAGTGACCGCGGCGCAGCTTGTTGCCGATGATGATGCCGCCGCCGAGGCCGGTGCCGAGCGTGATGCAGATGACGTTGCGGTGGCCCTTGCCGGCGCCGAACTTGTACTCGCCCCACGCGGCCGCGTTGGCGTCGTTCTCGACGACGACGGGGAGGCCGACGCGGGCCTCGACCTTCTCCTTCAGCGGCTCGTTGCGCCAGTGGATATTGGGCGCGAAGTAGACCTCGGAGCGCTGCCGGTTGACGTAACCGGCAGCGCCGATGCCCACGCCGACGATCTCGTGCCCCGCACGAGCGCCCTCTACGGCGGAAGCGATGGCGTCCACGATGCCCTCGGGCGTGCCCGGGGTCGGCACCTTGTGGGTCGAGAGGATGTTGCCTTCCTCATCGACCACGCCGGCCGCGATCTTCGTGCCGCCGATGTCGACGCCGATGGTGAGTCCCATGAATCCCTCAGTTTCGGTCGAGCCCCGCTACGGCCCACCGTACCTGAGGGCCCGCCGCCAGACTCCCGTCGTCCGCCCGGAGGGCGGACCTGGAGGGGCCTGGTGGGAGTGCGTGCCAGGCCCCTCCAGGCAGATGGGAGTCCGGCGGCAGGCCCTCACCCGCCTCTAGTCCAGGTCGATGCGCTCGCCCGGGCCGGGCTCCTCGCCGCCCTGGCGGGGCTTGCTGTCCCGTTGGGTCCAGCGCTGTTCCTGGGCCTGGACCGCGGAGCGGTAGGCGGCCAGCAGTTCGTTGCCGGCTGCCGCCAGGTGGTCGAAGACGTCCGGGTTGCGTTCGATGACGGGCTCGACGGCGGCCTTGGCCTGCTGGACGACCTGGCGGGCCACCTGCTGGGCGGCGGGTCCGGCCACCGCTCCGAACAGCGGCGACTGGATCGACGACAGCTTGTCGGTGACGGCGTCGACGAGCTTGCGCAGTTCCTCGGCGGCCGACCCGGGGGGCGGACCGTACTCGGCACGACGGCGGGCCTTCTCCGCCGCGAGATCCTCGGCACACGCCGTCGCCCAGGCGTCGGCGTCGGTGGCCCGTACCTCGTCGACGGCCTCGTGTTCGACGGCGTCTGACGGGGGGAGCTCTTCGCTCATGACGGACTCCTGACTGCGGTTCGTCTCTACGACGTTACCCGAACGGGGGTACCACGTTCACCGTGTCTCCGGCCAGAGATCCGGGTCCGGCGCGAACCGGACGCACAGCTCCCCGTCACGCAGGGCGGCCCCGGCGACGGTGCAGCGGCGCAGGGCGGACGGAAGGGACACGATCCGGCGGAACTGCCCGGTGCTGACGACGAGTTCGTCACCGCGCCGGATGAGGTCGAGCTCGTCCCGTATCGCGCCGGGAAGCGGGATGTGCCACACCAGCACTCCGTCCGCACCGAGCCGGTCCTCGACGGGCCACTCGACGACGGAGGTGGTGCGCTCGGCACCGGGAACGTCGAGCGTGACGAGGTCGTCGGTACCGCGCGGATCGTGACCGAGATGCCGGACGACTCGCACGTCGTACGACTCCTGCCACTCCTCCACCGCCTTGCGCTGCTGCGCGGCGACCCCGGCGAGCCACCCGTCCCCCGCCTCCTCGGGCAGCACCCGGCTCGCCACCAGGACGTCGGGCCGCAGACCCCGCAGCGCGAGCCCCAGCCCCGCCGAACGCACGGCATCCGCCCCGGCCGGACCGGGCTCGGCGACCAGCCGTACGACGGTGTTCCGGTCCGCGAGAACCGCCTCGACCGCGCCCAGCTCCATGTCCCAGCGAGCCGCGGTCTCGTACAGCCACTCCGACGGCATGGGGATGCCCGCGAGCCGCCCGAGGACGGGGCGCAGGGCGCGGGCCGCCTGCCGCTCGGGCGGGAGCAGCCTGCGGAGATAGCGGCGCAGTTCCTCGGGGAGGGCGAGGAGCGCGAGGGCCTGCGGAGCGGGTGGCAGGTCTACGACCAGCAGATCGTGCCGCTCGGCCAGCACCGCGTCCCGCAGGGCACGCAGGAGGGTCAGCTCCTCGGCGCCGGGGAGCGGCGTCACCTCCTCGGCGTCGAGCCGAGAGGCACCGAGAAGATCGAGAACGTTGGCCGCCCGCTCCTGGAACCCCGCGAGATCATCCCGAAACCCGGCGGCGGCATCGGGCCGCCAGGCGGTGAGCCCCTCCCGGACCTCCACAGGCACCGACCCCGTGGCCACACCGAGCACCGAACCGAGACTGTCGGTGCGATCGGCACTCAGGACGAGCGTGCGGATGCCTGAGCGGGCAGCGGCAAGAGCGGTGGCAGCGGCAACAGTCGTACGACCACTGCCACCCGCCCCGGTGATCAGGAGGGTGCGCATGGAAAGGAACGGTAACTCAGACCCACCTAGGGGCGCGGGGAACTGCGCGACCAGCCCAAACGCACCCGCACCCGGCGACGAACCAGCTACTTCCCCGACTCGACCCGCTTCTTCAATCCAGCCAGCGCCCGATCAATGATGACCTTCTCGGCCTTCCGCTTGATCATCCCCAGCATCGGAATCTTGACGTCGACGGTCAGCAGATACGTGACCTCCGTCGCCCCCGACCCCGTCGCCTTGAGAATGTACGACCCGTCGAGCGACCGCAGCATCTGAGACTTGACGAGGGTCCAGGACACCTCGTTCTCCCCGGTCCAGGTGTACCCCAGAACCTGGTCGTCCTTGATCGCCCCCGCGTCCATGACGAGCCGCACCTGCTCGGCCCGGCCGGAGGCGTCCGTCGAGAGGACCTCCGCCTCCTTCACCTCGCCGGTCCAGTCCGGGTAGCGGGCGAAGTCGGCGATCACCCCCATGACGTCGGCCGGTGCCGCCTCGATCGTGATGCTCGAGCTGGTGTGTTCCGCCATCGCCGTGGCTCCTCCAGATGCGGGCCGGTAGGGCAGGTCTGCTCGCGCAGGTCTCCTCACAAGGTGGTCCTGCGCACGTGTGTGCAGCGTGAAGGCTACCGCGCACGTGAGCGCCCGACTTCACCGCCCGGTCACCATTCCAGCGCCCAGGGCCTGCCGCTCCCCGCGAAGTGCCCCACGTTGACGCACTCGGTGGCCCCGATCCGCATCCTCCGGACAAGGGGCTGGTGGACATGACCGAACAGCGCGTACCGGGGCCGCGTCCGGTGAATGGCGGCGAGCAGCGCCCGGCTGCCCCGCTCGAAGCGGCGCGCGACGGTGTCGTAGACCAGCTCGGGCACCTCCGGCGGGATGTGCGTGCAGAGCACGTCGACCTCGCCCACCGCCTCGATCTTCGCCGCGTACTCCTCGTCGCTGATCTCGTAGGGCGTGCGCATGGGTGTCCGGAGCCCGCCGCCCACGAAGCCGAACACCCGTCCGCCTATCTCCACCCGCTCGCCGTCGAGGACGGTCGTGCCCGGTCCGGCGTACTCGGCCCACAGGGGCGGTATGTCGACATTGCCGTAGGTGGCGTACGTCGGTGTGGGGAAGGCCGCGAACATCTCGGCGTACTGCTTGCGCACCGCCTTCTCGATGGCGGCCGCCCGGTCCATGCCGATGCCGGCCCACAGCTGGGCGCCGAACGCGCTCGCCTCCTCGAAGCGGCGGGCGGTGCGCAGTTCGACGATGCGGTCGGCGTTCTCCACCCCGAACAGGTCCGGGAAGATGCCGCGGGAGTGGTCGGCGTAGTCGAGGAACAGCACCAGGTCGCCCAGGCAGATCAGGGCGTCGGCGCCCGCACCGGCGGCGGCCAGGTCACGTGCGTTGCCGTGCACGTCGCTGACCACATGTACGCGAGTCCTCCGGTTACCGGTGGGTGTGGGTGCCATGACGATCAAGGGTAGGCGTGTGCGGCATACGTGAACAGTGGCGACGGGACCTGCGGTTACTGGCTAGTCATCAAATGGGTGGACTACTGTGCGCGAAAAGAGACACCAATCTGTGTGACGCAGCGAACATCTCGCCGGACCCCCCTGTCGGAGACGCCATACCGGCGGGTAACGTCCGGGCAGTCCAGTCGTGCTCAGGATTTCAACCAGTGGCCCAGCCGCTGCGGATCCCGGGCACCTGCCCGAGCCTTGGACCGCACCGTCGCATCGCACAACGTCGTGGCGCCGGCGCCCTATGAGGAGCAGCAGTCTTGCGCGAGTTCAGCCTTCCGGCTTTGTACGAGGTCCCTGCGGACGGCAATCTCACGGACATCGTCCGTAGAAACGCCGCGCAGCATCCCGACGTCGCCGTGATCGCCCGCAAGGTGGGGGGCGCCTGGCAGGACGTGACGGCCACGACCTTCCTGGCCGAGGTGCACGCCGCCGCCAAGGGGCTCATCGCCTCCGGCGTCCAGCCCGGCGACCGCGTCGGCCTGATGTCCCGCACCCGCTACGAGTGGACGCTGCTCGACTTCGCGATCTGGTGCGCGGGCGCGATCACCGTTCCGGTGTACGAGACCAGCTCCGCCGAGCAGGTCCAGTGGATCCTCTCCGACTCGGGCGCCACCGCCATCGTCGTCGAGCTGGACACCCATGTGGCCGCCGTCGAGTCTGTGCGCGACCAGCTGCCCGCCCTCAAGCACGTCTGGCAGATCGACGCCGGGGGTGTGGAGGAGCTGGGGCGGCTCGGGCAGGACGTCACCGACGCCGCCGTGGAGGAGCGCAGCTCGCTCGCCAAGGCCGACGACCCGGCGACCATCGTCTACACGTCGGGCACGACCGGCCGCCCGAAGGGCTGTGTGCTGACCCACCGCAGCTTCTTCGCGGAGTGCGGGAACGTGGTGGAGCGGCTGCGGCCCCTCTTCCGCACCGGTGAGTGCTCGGTCCTGCTGTTCCTTCCGCTCGCCCATGTCTTCGGGCGTCTGGTGCAGGTCGCGCCGATGATGGCGCCGATCAAGCTGGGCACCGTCCCGGACATCAAGAACCTCACCGACGAGCTGGCCTCCTTCCGGCCGACCCTGATCCTTGGCGTCCCGCGCGTCTTCGAGAAGGTCTACAACTCGGCGCGTGCCAAGGCGCAGGCGGACGGCAAGGGCAAGATCTTCGACAAGGCCGCCGACACCGCGATCGCCTACAGCAAGGCGCTGGACACCCCGTCGGGCCCGTCCCTCGGCCTGAAGATCAAGCACAAGACCTTCGACAAGCTGGTCTACAGCAAGCTGCGCGCGGTCCTCGGCGGCAAGGGCGAGTACGCCATCTCCGGCGGCGCCCCGCTCGGCGAGCGGCTCGGTCACTTCTTCCGCGGCATCGGCTTCACGGTCCTGGAGGGCTACGGTCTGACCGAGTCCTGTGCGGCCACCGCCTTCAACCCCTGGGACCGGCAGAAGATCGGTACGGTCGGCCAGCCGCTGCCCGGCTCGGTGGTCCGGATCGCCGACGACGGCGAGGTCCTGCTGCACGGCGAGCACCTGTTCACGGGTTACTGGAACAACCCGGGCGCGACCGAGGAGGCGCTGGCCGACGGCTGGTTCCACACCGGTGACATCGGCACCCTCGACGAGGACGGCTACCTCAGGATCACCGGCCGCAAGAAGGAGATCATCGTCACCGCGGGCGGCAAGAACGTCGCCCCGGCCGTGATCGAGGACCGTATCCGCGCGCACGCGCTGGTCGCGGAGTGCATGGTGGTGGGCGACGGGCGGCCGTTCGTGGGCGCGCTGGTCACCATCGACGAGGAGTTCCTGGGCCGCTGGGCCGCCGAGCACGGCAAGCCCGCGGGCGTCACCGCGGCGTCGCTGGTCGACGACCCGGACCTGAACGCGGCGGTCCAGGCGGCGATCGACGACGGCAACGCCGCGGTGTCGAAGGCGGAATCGGTGCGGAAGTTCCGCATTCTCTCCTCCCAGTTCACGGAGGACTCGGGCCACCTGACGCCGTCCCTGAAGCTCAAGCGCAATGTGGTGGCGAAGGACTACGCGGACGAGATCGAGGCGATCTACCAGAAGTAGTACGCCCGTTGAAAACGCTGTACGAGGCTTATGGCGCGGTGTCCTCCACGAGGACCCGCGCCATCGT
This sequence comes from Streptomyces sp. NPDC046909, assembly GCF_040644695.1. Classification (NCBI taxonomy): domain Bacteria; kingdom Bacillati; phylum Actinomycetota; class Actinomycetes; order Kitasatosporales; family Streptomycetaceae; genus Streptomyces; species Streptomyces sp. NPDC046909. Next base: position 337,237 of record NZ_JBEYXC010000011.1, read on the forward strand.
CCGTTCGGCGAGCGCCGTGATCGTCACGAACGGGTTCACCCCGATCGACCCGGGCACGAGCGAGCCGTCGGTGACGTACAGCTTCGAATACCCCTTCACCCGGCCGTAGTTGTCGGTCGCCTTGCCCAGCACGCAGCCGCCCAGCGGGTGGTAGGTGAAGTCGTCGGCGAAGGTCCTGCTGGGCGTGCCGAACAGATCGGTCCGGTAGATGGTCGTGTTCGCCGAGTTGATCCGGTCGAACAGCTTCTTGGCCATGCCCGACGACACCGCGCTCTGGGCGGCGGTCCAGCCGAGCTTCACGCCGTCGGTGGCGCTGTCGTACGTGAACGCGGCCCGCTGCGGGTTCTTGGTGATCGCCAGATAGAGGCTGACCCAGTGCTCGAGTCCCGTGGGTAAAGGAGCGATCTCCGCGAAGACCGGGTTGGAGGTGTTCGCCCAGTCGTCGATGCCCATGACCGGCATCGTCGACTGGTTCGCCCCGACCGTGTCCCACAGATGGTTGGCCCGGCCGAGCATGGTGTTGCCGTTGGGCCCCCATCCGGCGCCGACGCTCGCGTCCAGGGCGGGCAGGGTGCCCGTGTCCCGTGCCCGCACGAGGAGTTCGGTGGTGCCGAGGCTCCCGCCGCCGAGGAAGAGGTACGTGCAGCTGTACTGCTTGGTCTCGACGACCGTTCCGGCGTCGTTGATCCGGTCGGCGGTCAGGACGTACGTCCCGTCGCTCGCCCGGCTGACGGCCCTGACCCGCTCCATGGTGTTGATGGTGACGTTCCCGGTGCCGAGCGCCGCGGCGAGATACGTCTTGTCGAGGCTCTTCTTGCCGTAGTTGTTGCCGTAGATGACCTCCTGGGCGAGCGCCGACTTGGTGGCCGTCCCCGCGGCCTCCTTCTGCATGTAGGCGAAGTCGTAGGTGCTGGGCACGAAGGTGGTCTTCAGGCCGGTGTTCTGGGCGTGCTTGCGGGAGATCCGGGTGAAGCGGTACCACTCCGTCGACTCGAACCAGGTCGGGTCGACGGTGTTGACGCCGAGCATGGAGTTGGCGCGCGGGAAGTACGTCGCGTACATCTCGTTCGCGTCGACGGTCGGGAACTGCTCGGCGAAGTACGACTTCAGCGGGGTCACCGCCATACAGCCGTTGACCAGCGAGCCGCCGCCGACGCCGCGCCCCACGAACACGGACATGTTGGCGAAGTGCACCCGGTCCAGGACGCCGGGGTAGGGGGTGATGTCCTTGTTGACGACGTCCAGCCACAGGAAGGTGGCCAGCGGCGCCTCGGTGCGGGTGCGGAACCACATGGAGCGCTGGTCCGGGCTGGCGGTGGAGCAGAAGATCTTGCCGTCGGAGCCGGGGGTGTTCCAGAGCCGGCCCATCTCGATCATGATCGTGCGGATGCCCGCCTGACCGAGGCGGAGGGCGGCGACGGCGGCGCCGTAGCCCGAACCGACCACGATGGCGGGCGCGTTGTCGACGGCGGCCGGTTCGACGGCCTGTGCCGACTGGAGACCGATGCGGGTGAGACCCGAGGCGGCGGCCGTCTGGAGGGCGACCATGCCCAGGATGTGACGTCTCGTCAGCTGACGCTGCATCAGTTTTGCTGTCATGGACGCAGCATCGGCGGATTATCCGCCTCCGGCTATAGCAACGTCTTCAACTTTTCCGCCAACAGGTCCCACCGCCACTTCTCCTCGACCCACTCCCGCCCCCGCTGCCCCATCCGGCTCCGCAGTTCCGGGTCTTCAAGGAGCACGACGACCCGCTCGGCCGTCTCCTCCACCGAGCCGCCGCGCACCACCCACCCGGTCTCGCCGTCGAGCACGGCGTCCGGCGCCCCGCCGGAGTCCCCGGCGACCACGGGCAGCCCGGTCGCGGACGCCTCCAGGTACACGATCCCGAGCCCCTCGACATCGAGCCCGCCCCGCCGGGTCCGGCACGGCATGGCGAAGACGTCCCCGGCGCCGTAGTGCGCGGGCAGCTCGGCCCACGGCACGGCACCGGTGAAGCGCACGGAGTCGGCGACCCGCGTCTCCGCCGCCAGCCTCCGCAGCTCCTTCTCGTACGGCCCGCCCCCGACGATCAGCAGCACCGCGTCCGGCTGCGCGGCCAGGATCCTCGGCATCGCCAGGATCAGCGTGTCCTGCCCCTTGCGCGGCACGAGCCGCGAGACACACACCACCACCGGCCGGTCCGTCAGCCCGAGCCGCGCCCGTACGGCGTCGCCGCCCGACCCCGGATGGAAGGTCTTCTCGTCCACCCCGGGCGGCAGCCGCTCCATCCGCGAGGCCGCATCGGGCGTCAGCGCCCCCGCGATCCGCGACCGCGTGTACTCGCCGAGGTAGGTGATCGTGTCCGTCCCCTCCCCGATCCGGCGCAGCAGCCGCCGCGCGGCGGGCAGCTGGGCCCACCCCGCCTCGTGCCCGTGGGTCGTGGCCACCAGCCGCTCGGCGCCGGCCTTCCGCAGCGCGGGCGCCATCAGCCCGAGCGGCGCCGCCGCCCCGAACCACACCGACGTGCAGCCGTGCTCCCGCAGCAGCCCGCTCGCCGTACGCATGACGCCCGGCGTCGGCAGCAGCATCGTCGTACGGTCGCGTACGACGGTGAAGGGCTGCTCGGCGTCGAACGCGGCCGTAGCCTCGATCCCCTCCCTGCTCCGCTTCCAGGTGGAGGCGTAGACGACGAGCCGCTCGGGGTCGAGCCGCAGCGCCATGTTGTGCAGAAAGGCCTGGATACCACCCGGCCTCGGCGGGAAGTCGTTCGTCACGATCAGGGTCCTGTGCATCGCCGCCGACCCTATCCAAAGCGCCCGCCGAGCCCGCCGAACGGCCCGCGCACAGCCCTCCGAACGGCCCGCGCGCAGCTCGGCACGGCCGCGTTTATGGCAAGCACACAGGTGACCGGTACATCATGGCCATCTCAAGAGTGGCAACGCGCGAACAGGGGCTCCGGTGGACATTGCGGGTGCGAGGCGGTCTCCGGCCGGACTGCTGGTGACCTGGGGCCTGACGAGGCTCCTGCTGCTCCTGTTCGTCCTCAAGGTGTTCGTCTTCCCCGGCCCGGACGTCACCAGCGACGTCTCGGTGATCTACCAGGGCTGGTACGACGTCCTGCGCACCGGAACGTTCCCGCTGGACGACGTCACCTGGCAGTACCCGCCGGCCGCCGCGCTGGCGATCCTCTCCCCCGCGCTGCTGCCGTTCCTCCAGTACGCGACCGCCTTCTTCGTCCTCGCCTTCGTCGCCGATCTGATCGTCCTCTCCCTGCTCCTGTACACGGGCCTGCGCCCCGGCAGCTCGCTGCGCGGCGCCTGGGTGTGGGTGGTGGGCGTGCCGCTGCTCGGCCCGACGGTCTACGCCCGCTACGACGTGATGGTCACCGCCGTCGCAGTGGCGGCCCTCCTCGCCGGCGCCCGGCACCCCCGGGTGATGGGCGCCCTGGTGGGCCTCGGGGCGATGCTGAAGGTGTGGCCGGTGCTGCTCCTGGTCGCCGTCCGCAGCCGCGCCACCTGGGCCTGGGCGGTGGGCACCGTCGCCGGTCTCGCGGCCCTGTTCTCCGTGACCATGCCCGGCGCCTTCGCCTTCCTGACCTTCCAGGCCGACCGGGGCACCGAGGTGGAGTCGCTGGGCTCGCTCGTCTTCCACGTGGCCCGGCAGTACGGCTGGGACGGCCAGGTGCTGCTCAACTACGGCTCGGTCGAGTTCCTCGGCCCCTGGGTGAACATCGTCAGCACGGCCGCCCTCGCCCTCACCGCCGTCGCGTTCGCCTGGCTGCTGCTGTGGCGGCTGAGGGCGACCCGGTTCGAGGCGCACACCGCCGCCGACGCGGCCTTCGTGGCGGTCCTGCTGTTCACCACGACCAGCCGGGTGATCAGCCCCCAGTACATGGTCTGGCTGATCGGCCTCGCCGCCGTCTGCCTGTGCTTCCGGGCGAGCCGGATGGCGGTGCCCGCCGTGATCGTCCTGGTGGCCTCCTTCGTGACGGTCCTGGAGTTCCCGGTCTACTTCGGGAACGTGGTCGCGAGCGACGGTCTCGGCGTCACCCTGCTGTTCGTTCGCAACGGCCTGCTGGTCGCCGCGACCGTGCTGGCGGCGGTGAACCTGTGGCGCTCGACGGTGCCGGCCGAGCCCGAGGCCCCGCTGCCCGCTCAGGCCACGCTCACCGCCGAGGAGGAGACCTCGGTCTCCTCCTGACGCCGGCGCTCCCGAGCAGGGCTCCGCCACCCACCATCCGCTCCTCCGCCCGGCAACACCCGCCGATCGCCACCACACCCCTTGACGCCCTGCGACCATGGCGTTCGACGGCACCGCCCCAGCCCGGGACATCACCGCCCCTCAGACCGAGGCCCGCGCCACCAACGCCTCGGCCTCCTCCTGACTCCGGACCTTCGGGAACACCGCACCGACCACCCCGCACTGCACCGCCATGGCCAGCGCCAGCGCGAGACACACCCCCGGCAGCCCCAGCCCCGACAGCGCGTACGCCAGCGGCAGTTGGAGCGCCGTCCCCAGCAGCGTCACCCGCAGCAGCACCGGCGCTCCCCCGCCGCCCTCGAAGACCCCGCCGAGGGCGATGAAGCAGGCCATCAGGAGCAGGTAGGGGCCTATGCAGCGCAGGAAGAGCACCCCGTCGTCGGTGACGCCTGATCCGGCCCCGAAGGCGGCCATGATCCAGGGAGCGGTGACCGCCAGCAGGACGGCGGCCCCCAGCCCGAACCCCCCGGACACCAGCACCGCCTGCCGCCCGATCGCCCGCCGCTCGTCCCGCCCGGCGCCCAGGAGATGCGCGGTGTGGATGGAGGCGGCCTGCCGGACGGCGTAGAAGCCCATGGTGGCGACGTACATGACCTTGTAGGCGATGGAGTAGCCGGCCACCGCCGTCACCCCGAGCCGTGCCACGATCGCGACCAGCACGAGCGTCCCGCCCTGGCGCACGGTGAAGTCGGCGGCCATGGGCAGTCCGGTGCGCAGCGTCCGCAGGAAGGCCACGCCGGGCCCGGTGGCGGCACGCAGCAGCGCGTTCCGCCGCAGGGCGACCAGCCCCACCCCCAGCGCCACGCCCCGGCACAGCACCGTCGAGGCGGCGGCGCCCCGGACGCCGTACAGGTGGATGAAGAACGGGTCGCAGACGAGGATCAGCCCGTTGGCGAGCAGGGCGAGCCGCATCGGTGTTCTCGTGTCCCCCGTGCCCTTGAGGATGCCGTCGACGAGCTGCTGGGCGAAGAAGACGGCGATGCCCGGCATCGATATCGCGAAGTACCCGACGGCGAGCGGCAGCGCCTCACCCCCGCCCAGGACCAGCCGGGCGAGGGGCTCCCGCAGCAGATACCCGCCCGCCGCGACCACCGGCGTGACCACCCCGAACACCGCCCACCCGCCGCGCACTGCCGCCCGCACCGCCCCCGGATCCCGGGCGCCCCTGGCGTGCGCGACCAGCACGGTCGTACCGGAGCCGAAGACCAGCGCCACACCGAGCAGCACGTTCTCGGTGTTGGTCGCGACCGCGACGGCGGCCACCGCCGGTCCGCCGAGCCGGGAGACCCAGACCGTGTTGATGATCCCGGCGGCGACGGAGGCGAGGAGCGAGAAGTAGACGGGATGGGCGAGCGCGACGAGCTGCCGACGATGACTGTCCATGAGAAATCCCCCTCGACACGAGCTATCTCGATACGAGCCACCTCGAAACGGTATACATCGAAACGAGGTAGCTCGATAAGAGGTATCATGGCGCTACGACAACCACAAGGAGGAATCGGCGTGCTGGAGCTGTCGATCCTGGGCTTCCTGGCCGAAGAGCCCCTGCACGGCTACGAGCTGAAGGAGCGGATCAAGGCCCTCAGCGGCCATGTCCGCCCGGTCAGCGACGGCGCCCTCTACCCCGCGATCACCCGTCTGCTGAAGGCCGGCAAGCTCGACGAGCACACCGAGCCGGGCGCGAGCGCGGCCCCGCGCCGCACCCTCTCCCTCACCGACGAGGGCCGCGAGGACCTCCTGGAGCGGCTGCGCCACCCCAAGCCGGTCGAGATCACCGACCAGGTCCGCTTCAACACGGTCCTCACGTTCCTGCGCCACCTGCCGGACCGCGCTGAACAGGCCGCCGTGCTCCGCCGCCGCCTGGAGTTCCTCGACACCCCCACGAGCTTCTTCTACGACGGCGGCGAGCCCGTCCGTGCCGAGGAGAGCGGCGATCTGTTCCGGGAGGGCATGCTGCGGGTCGCCCGCGCGACCGGCGAGGCGGAGCGCACCTGGCTGGAGGAGGCCATAGAGCGGCTCAGTCGAGCTGATCCCGGAGATAGTCCCGCCACCGCGCGGTGAAGTCGTCGAGGTTCGTGCCGAGGACCCGGTCCAGCGCGTCCTCGACCGCCCCGGCCCGCTGCTTGTGCCCGCCGACGGCCTTGTAGAACTCCCGGAGCTTCGCCTCGCCCCACTGGTCCGCGATCATCCGGCAGGCCATCCAGCCGCTCTCGTAGGCCTGTGCGAGCCGGTTCGCGTTCCCGCTGAACCCGAAGTCCGAGTCCTCGGGCAGCGCGGCGGGCAGCCGTCCCTCGGTCACCGCCTGCCACAGCTCGGGCGCCGCCTGGACGGGTGAGCGCCCGGAGCCGAGGTAGCCGATCCGGTCCGCGTACCCCTCGGACAGCCACAGGGGCGTGGCGGCGGTGGTGGCGGCGCGGGTGGCCACATGGGTGGTCTCGTGGGTCAGCACGACCTGCTTGCCGACACTGCCGAGGACGCCGTACGCGTCGGGGTTGACGATGATCCGGTCCGCGGGCGCGCTCGCGGGGGCGCCCGTCTCGCCGGTGGTGACGGCGGCTATCCCCCGGTACGAGGAGGCGGGCGAGCCGAGCAGCCCGGCCATGCCCTCCAGGGACGTCGGTACGAGCACGACGACATGCCCGGCCCAGTCGGCGCCCCAGGCCTTCGACACGGCCGGAACCGCCCGGTCCGCGAGGTCGGCGTAGGAGTGCAGCTTCTCGGTCGGCTGCCCGGCGCCCAGGACGAGGCTGTGCTCGCCGCGGACGACGGTCACCGCGCCCTGGTCCCACAGCTGCTCGGCGGACTTCTCGGCGGGCTTCTCCCCGTCCACGTACCACTGCCCGCCCGCGTCCAGGCTCAGAGTGAGCGTGCGGCCGACGCTGACCGGGGCGTTGTCGTAGCCCTCGATGCGGTAGCTGAGCTCGGCGTCGGCGGTGGCCGTGGCGCCGTCGCGGTGCAGGCCGGTCAGGCGATAGGCCCAGGCGGCGAAGGGCACCCCGCGCGCGTTCTCGAACCAGTCCAGGGCGCCCGTCTGCCGGAAGGCCGCCGCGTCCCGGTCCAGGACGGCGGCCGCCCGGCGATCCAGGAGCCGCTGGACATCAGCCCTGGCGGTGTCCGAGGCAGGCCTGCCGCCGCACGCCACGAGCGAGACGAGCAGCAGGCACAGCGCTATGACGCCGTGCCGCGACGCCCGCCTTCGACCAGCCATTTCACGATCGTACGGCGGGGACGAGGCGAAGGTCAGACCCTGGTGACCGTGGCCCCCGGCATCATGCCCACCGGGTCGTAGCGCACGGGCGCGCCGGGGTAGGGCGCGTGGATCACCTGGCCGTTGCCGACGTACATCCCGACATGGCTGGCGTCCGACCGGTAGGTGACCAGGTCACCGGGTTGCGCCTGGGAGAGCGGGACCTGGCGTCCCGCGTAGCGCTGGCCCTGTGAGGTGCGCGGCAGGGCGACCCCGGCCTGCCGGTACGACCACACCATCAGGCCCGAGCAGTCGAACCCGGAGGGGCCGGTGGCGCCCCACACGTACGGCTTGCCGAGCGCGCCCCGCGCGGCGGCGACCGCGGCACCGGCGCGGGCGTTGGGCGGGACCGCGCCGCCGAGGTCGGGCATGTCCTCGCGGCCGGAGCGGGAGGCCCGGTCGTAGGCGGCGCGCTCGTCGGAGGGCAGGGAGTTGAGGAGTTCGCGGGCCTTGGCGAGCTTCTTCTCGACGGTCCGCTTGTGCGACGCGACGGCCTTGCGGCTCTTCTCCAGCTCGGAGAGCTTCCCGGCCGCCTCCACCCGCTCCTGGGTGAGCTCGCGCATCGCCTCCTGGAGGTCCTTCAGTTCACCGGCCTGGTGGGCGGTGATCCGGTCCAGGGCGGCGGCCTTGTCCAGGTAGTCGTCCGGGTCGTCGGAGAACAGCAGGGCGAGGGAGGGGTCGATGCCGCCGGCGCGGTACTGGGCGCCGGCCAGCGAACCGAGCGCCTCCCGCATCGAGTTGATGCGCTGCTGCTGCCGGGCGATGCGGTCCTGCGCGGTGGAGACCTGCTCGCGGAGGGTGTCGGCGCGCTCGTCGGCCTTGTTGAAGGCCTCGGTGGCCTTCTCTGCCTCCTCGTAGAGGCGGTCCACCTCGGCACGGGTGTCGTCGTGCGGCGCGGCCGAGGCCGGTACGGCCCCGAGGGCCGCGGCGGTGGCTGACAGGACACAGAGCGCGGCGGACGCGCCCCGGTCGAACCCGGACGGTACAAGGCGGCGATGGAACCCCACGGGAAGCCGCACTCCTTCCGCTGGCGGACAAGGACCATCCCCTACGAGAGGGAAACGCGGCCGACAGTAACCCTGCGACCGGGCGGCCACCAACGACCTCCGTGGGCACGGAACGTGACACCCCGCCCCTGACGCAGGTCATGGGCGGGGTGCGGGGTCAGTTCACGTTGTCACGATTCGCCCGTTCGGGCGGTGCGGTGTCGTGATCTTGAAGGAGTACGAAAGAAGTACGGGGCTCAGATCCGGACGCCGAACTGGAACGGCATGTTCCCGATCGACTCGTAACGGACGACCGTGCCGGTGCGCGGGGCGTGGATCACCTGGCCGTTGCCGGCGTAGATCCCGACGTGGTGCTGGTCGCTGTAGAAGATGACCAGGTCGCCGACCTTGAGGTCGCTCTGCGAGTAGATGCGGGTACCGGCGCTGGCCTGGGCCTGCGAGGTGCGCGGTATGGAGACACCGGCCTGGGCGAAGGCCCAGGAGGTCAGGCCCGAGCAGTCGAAGGAGGACGGGCCGGAGGCGCCGTAGACGTACGGCGAGCCGAGCTTGGTCTGGGCGGCCTGGAAGGCGGCGAGTCCGCGCGCGGAGGCGGAAGCGGTGTTGCCGAGGTCCACGCGGGAGCTGGCGGAGCGGCTGGCGCGGGACTCCTCGGCGGCGAGGGCGGCCTTCTCGGCGGCCGTCAGCGTGTTGAGGAGCTTCTGGGCCGAGGCGAGCTTGGCCTGGACTTCCTTCTTCTTCTTGGCCAGTTCGGTCCGGGTGGTCGAGAGGTCCTTGAGCTTCTCGGACGCCTCGGAACGCTCCTGGGCGAGCTCGCGCTGCTTCTCCTGGATCTTCTTCAGCGCCTCGACCTGCTGGGCGCTGAGCTGGTCGGCCGTGGAGGCCTTGTCCAGGTAGTCGTCCGGGTTCGACGACAGGAAGAGCTGGAGGGAGGAGTCGATGCTGCCCGTGCGGTACTGGGCGGCGGCCGCCAGGCCCATGGAGTCGCGCAGCTCGTTGAGCTCCTCCTGGCCGCGGGCGACGTTGTCCTGGATGGTGGAGATCTCCTTCTGGAGCTTCTCCTGCTTCTCCTTGGCCCCGTTGAGCTTCTCGGTGGCCTGCTCGGCCTCTTCGTAGAGCTTGTCGACCTTGGACTTGACCTCGTCCTTGCTCGGCTTCTCGCTCGGCGCCGCGTTGGCGGCGTTGGCGCTCAAAGCGACTGCGGCGGCAGCAGCGGTGGTCAGCACGGTCACGCGCGTGCGGCTCGGCTGCTTGGGTCGACGATGGGACGCCACGGAGGTGAGCTCCTTCTTGTGAGTGATCACCCGTTCGGAGGTTCGAGCCCAGACCCTAGTGACCTTCTTGTGATCATTCAAATCCTCAAGCGAAAAAATCGGTCACGGACTGCATTCTTTACACACAACTCACATGCGGTAACGCTCGATTGACGCTACGTTGTGTCACGAAAGCGCCAATTCGGGCATGCTGCATTTTCCCGGGGGATAACCCCCGGACCCCCAGCAGAAAAGACACATCGCGAGGTCGCCGGCGCGAGCAATGCGAGCCAGGCCGGAGCGAACGAGGCCCGGGGCAGCCGGACTTCGATGCTCAGGACAGACGCTTCAGAAGCATCGCGGAAGCGACAGGCCGGGCCCCCGCCTTGGCCACCCCGTCGGCGACCTCGCGGTCGGTGGAGGCGACGATGACCGGCCGCCCCGGCGGCTCGGCGCGCACCAGCTGACGGATCAACTCGTCAGCCGTGACACCCGGCTTGGAGAACAGCACCCGCACCCCGCGCGGCGGCGCGAGCAGCACCGGTGCGGCGAGCTCGGCGCCGTCGAAGACACATGTCACTTCTGCCCCGGTTTGGGCGGCGAGCTGCGAGAGCTGGCCGAGCAGCCGCAGACGCTGCTTCTCCAGGGGCATCTGGGGATAGCCGGTCTTGGTGACGTTGTAGCCGTCGACCACCAAGTGCGCCTGGGGCAGGGCGAGCAGCTGGTCCAGGATGGCCGGATCGTGCTCGGACAGGGCCCGCGCGGCGATGTCCTTCGGGGTCATTCGTCCCGGTTCGACCGCGTCGACGGTCTCGGCGGGGCGTACGGAGACCGGCGGCAACGCCAGCTCCCGGCGCAGCCCTTGGGCCGCGTCGAGCACGGTGTCCAGGAGCAGCCGTACCCGCATGTCCTCGACGCTGCGCCCCTCGCGGGCGGCCCGCCGGGTGGCCTCCAGGGCGGCCTCGACCTCACCCAGACGGGCCTTGAGCCGCCGGGACTCGCCCTCGGCGGCGGACACCTGCGTCTGCCCCTCGGAGCGCACGGTCTCGATCTCGGCCTGCACCTTGCGCAGCGCCGCCTCACCGCGCTTGACGTCGCTGAGGGCCGCGCGCAGCTTGCGGTGAAGCGATTCGGCTTCCTTCTTGGCGGAGTCCAGCTCGACGCGCAGCCGCTCGGTCTCGGCGCGCGTGTGGTCCCTGGCGGCCGCCAGCTCCTCGCGCAGCCGCTCCAGTTCGGCCCGGCTCTCCTCGTCGGCGCGTTCGGCGTCGGCCCGCTGGGCCTCCTCGCCTGCGGCGGTCACGAGCTTCACCCAGCCCGTGGGGCGCAGTACATAGGCCGCGGCCGCCACGTCCAGCGGATCCGCGGCCGGGGGCGGCGCGCCCGAGTCCAGGGCCCCGCAGAGCTCCGGCTGGGCCTCTCTGAACTTCTCCCCGATCCGCTGCCGGAACAGCGGGTCGGTCTCCAGCGCCGCGGCCATCGCGTTGCCGGCGAACTTGGCCCGCCGGTTCGGCGCGAAGCGCGCGTACTGTCTGAGCTGTGCGGGCAGTTCGCCGACGGTCAGCCCGCCGAAGCCGTCCGACACGATCTGTACGACCCGGCGGCGCACGCCGTCGGGCAGCGGACGGTCGAGCACCTCAGCGGCGCCGTCGCCCGGCCCCCCGCCTGCGCTCTCCACCATCCGTCACACCCCACTAGCTGTGCGGGTCCCGCTCCGTCAGGAGCCGGCGCCCGGCCTGTCCACGAGTTCCACCTGATCCACGGCGTTGCACCAGCGGCAGCGCACCGACTCGATGGTCTCACTGACCACCTCGCGCTCCTCGACGTTCGGCTCACCGGCCAGGTCGAGGTGGACGTACTCGACGACCTTCGACGAGCGGGTCACGTCGAAGCGCGTGAGGTTGCCGCAGAGGGTGCAGCGCCACCGCGTCGAGTCGGTCGGCAGAGGAACCGTCATCGTGCCTGTGCTCATTCCTACTAGGTCTTCCATTGTCCGCGACGCGCCGGTCCCCCGGCACGTGTGGCCGTAACCCTACGGCCTGGCGGGTACTCACCGCTGGCCCGTCCACGGCGGCGAGGCGGTCTGTTCGCATGCGTCCCGTTACGCCATGCTCTGTGTTCATGATCAGCAACTGGCGCAGCGCGGTCGGCCGGACGAGCAGGACCCTGTGGGTCTCGGCACCGGTGACCTACGGCCTCATCGCTCTGTGCTGCGCGCTCTTCGTGATCGGCCCGGCGGCGGGCCTCAATCCGGCGTACGGCTCCGGCGACGCGCTGCTCGCCACGCAGCGCGCCTACTTCCACCGCTGGGGCGTGGTCCCCGCAGAACTGTTCGAGGGCTCCGCCAGAGCCGCCCTCACCCCGGCGACGGCCCTCTTCGTCCACGGCAGCTGGGTCCACCTCCTGGGCAACATGCTCTTCCTCTACGTCTTCGGGGTGCTGACCGAGGAACGGATGGGCCGCGTCCAGTTCACGCTCTTCTACGTCGGCTGCGGCTATCTCGCCCTGCTCGGCTACGCGGCCGCCAACGCCGACTCCGAACAGTCACTGGTCGGCGCGTCCGGGGCGATCTCGGCGGTCCTGGGCGCGTTCCTGTACCTGTTCCCGGGGGCACGGATCACAAGCCTGCTCCCCTTCCTCTTCTTCCTGCCGCTGCGCTTCCCGGCCTGGGTGGTGCTGCCCTTCTGGGCGGCGCTGCAATGGCTGGCGGCGGGGCGGGCGGCACAGGGCCCGGGGGTGGCGTATCTGGCGCACCTGGTGGGCTTCGGCCTGGGCTTCGCCTTCGCGTGGGTCCGATTCCCCCCTGCGACTGCTGTGTCTTCCCGGGGGACAACCCCCGGACCCCCGGCAGAAAAGCCAGGCCCGTTGGACGCCGAGTAGGGTGAGATCCCCAGCAGTGGCCCCCGAGGGAGAGAACCAGCCGTGATCACCGCGATCGTCCTCATCAAGACCAGCGTGGACCGGATCCCCGAGATCGCCGAGTCGATCGCGGCGCTGGACTCCGTGAGCGAGGTCTTCTCCGTCACCGGCACCTACGACCTGATCGCCATGGTCCGCGTCAAGCAGCACGAGGACCTGGCCGAGGTCATCCCCGGCAGCATCAGCAAGATCCCGGGCGTGGAGGCGACGGACACGCACGTCGCGTTCCGCACGTACTCCCAGCACGACCTGGAAGCGGCGTTCGCGATCGGCCTCGACAGCTAACCGCTGACGTCCAGGGCGGCGATGCCCTTGTTCGTGCCGGCGTAGACACGGCGGCCGTGGACGACGGGGGTCAGCAGGACGCCCGGGTCGGGGCCCACCTCGGCCTCCCAGAGCACCTTGCCCTTCAGGTCGAGGGCGTGGACCTCGGTGTCGGTACGCACGTACACCGTGGAGTCCACGAGCACCGGGTCGGAGAAGGCCCCACCCCCTCCGTGCGACCAGACCACGTCCCCGCGCGCCGTGATCGCCTTGAGCACCGCCCCCAAGTTGGTCACCCCCAGGAAGGCGAAGGCGTCCGCGTTCGCCGGGACGTAGGAACCTTCGAGGTCCGGCTCCCGCCAGTTCAGACGGCCCGCCAGATCCAGCCCGAACAACTCGGCGGCTTGGTTCCCGGTGCTCACGACCACGGTGTCACTGCTGACGGCGGGCCGTCCCACATCACCGTCCATCTTGGCGTCGAACTCCGCGGCACCGCCCTCGCGGACCCCGTAGAGGTGGTTGTCGTAGCAGGGCACGTAGAGGACGTCGCCGGCCACGACGAGTTCCTCGTGCGGCGCGCCGCCCACCGCCGCGTCCCAGCGCACCTTGCCCCGGCCGTCGTACGCCTGCACGACACCCGGACCGTCGAACGTGCCCTTCGCGGACCCTACGACGACATGGCCCCCGAACACCGCGGGCTGCTGGAAGAACGGACTCGGCAGATCCCGCGTCCACATCTCCTCGCCGTCGGCGCTCACCGCGATGAGCCGGCCCGTTTCGCCCGCGGCCTCGTTGACCGCGGCGACGAAGATCCCGTCGGCCGTGACGACCGGCCTGGTGACGAAGGACGCCCCCTTGAAGAGGGACGCCTTCCAGCGTTCCTCGCCGTCGCTGACCAGGGCCCGCAGCGTCCCGTCGTCCCCGGCGAAGTACAGCGTCCGGCCGTCGGCGGACAGCGCCCCGAGGGCACCCCCGGCCACCCTCGGCGGGCCGGCGTCCTCGTACGTCCAGCCCACGGACGCCTTCCGCGCGACGGTCCTCCCCGGCGAGCTCGCGCTCCCGCTCTTCCCCTCGGTACCGGCCCCTTCGTCCGACCGCCCGAGCCACCACCAGCCGCCCGCTCCCCCGACGGCGGCGACCGCGGCCCCGCCCGCGGCGAGGCGCAGCAGCCCGCGCCGCGACGGCCGCGCCGGAGTCGACGGCACCTCGGGCACCGCCGTCTCCGTCACCACCACCGGCGCCACATACTCGACCCGGCTCTCCCGCTCCCCCGACTCCCGCTCCGGAAGCCAGAGTTCGCCACCCTGGGAAGCCACGGTCTCCGGGCCCCCGGCGGTGAACCAGCCCGGACGCAGACCGCCGTCCGGGGCACCGCCCATGGCCGCGACGACGTCCTTCGGCGTCGGCCGCTCCCCCGGCTCGTCCCTCAGGCACTCCTCCACCAGCGACAGCAGTTCCTTCGGTATGCCGGTCAGGTCGAAGTCCCGGGTCAGGATGCGCAGCAGGATCACCGAGTCCTGCCCCTCGCCGAAGGGCTCACGGCCGCTCGCCGCGTACGCCAGCACCGCGCCCAGGGAGAAGACGTCGCTCGGCGGACCGACCTGGCCGCCGTTGCGGATCTGCTCGGGCGAGACATAGCCGACCGAGCCGACGATCGCGCCCGTGCGGGTCATCGCCGTGGCCTCCAGGGCCCGTACGATCCCGAAATCGATGACGCGGGGGCCGTCAGGGGCCAGCAGGATGTTGGAGGGCTTCAGGTCCCGGTGCACCAGGCCGCGCCCGTGGATCGCGCCCAGCGCCTCCCCCAGCGCGGCGCCCAGCACCCGCACCGCCCGCTCGGGCAGCGCCCCGCCGTCGAGGACGGCGTCGCGCAGGTTCGGCCCCTCCACGAACTCCGTGGCCATCCACGGGTGTTCGCCCTCCGGGTCGGCGTCGACCACGCGCGCGGTGTACGTCCCCGTCCCGCCGACGGTCTGCGCGGCCCGCACCTCCTGCCGGAACCGGGCCCGGAAGGTGCGGTCGGTGGCGTACTCGGAGCGCACCACCTTCACCGCGAGCCGCAGCCCGGTCCGCGACTCGGCGAGGTAGACCTCGCCCATGCCGCCCGAGCCGAGCCGTCCCCGTACCTCGTACGGGCCGATCCTGCGTGGGTCCGTCGCGCGCAGCGCCTGCACTTCCTGCTCCCCCGTCGAACGTGAACATGCCGCGGGGGCAGCGTATACGCAGGCCCGTCAGCCGCTCAGACGGCCGGGACGCAACGGCCGTCCTCCGTGCGGTACCGCCACTTCGCCCCGTCCCTGACGAGCTCCTTCACGGCGGTCACAAAACGCTCGACGTGCTCGTCGGGGGTGCCCGCGCCGAAGCTGACCCGGATCGCGTTGAGCGACTTCTCGCCGGGCGCGGCCTCCGGGGCACCGCACTCGCCCTGGGTCTGCGGGTCGCTGCCGAGGAGGGTGCGGACGAGGGGGTGGGCGCAGAAGAGGCCGTCGCGGACACCGATGCCGTACTCGGCGGAGAGGGCGGCGGCGAAGTGGGAGCTGTTCCAGCCCTCGACGACGAAGGAGATCACGCCGACGCGCGGGGCGTCGTCGCCGAAGAGGGAGAGGATCCGGACCTCGGGGACCTCGGCGAGACCGGCCTTCACCGTCTCGATCAGGTGCTGCTCGCGGGCGACCAGGGTGTCGAAACCGGCCTCGGTGAGCGCCTTGCAGGCCGAGGCGATGGAGTAGGCGCCGATCACGTTCGGGGAGCCGGCCTCGTGGCGGGCCGCGCTCTCGTGCCACTCCACGTCCACACCGCCGTCCTCGCGCCGCGTGACCTTGCGGCTGGCGCCACCGCCCGCGAGGTAGGGGTCGGCGGCCCGGAGCCAGTCGGCGCGGCCCGCGAGGACGCCGGAGCCGAAGGGGGCGTACAGCTTGTGCCCGGAGAATGCGACCCAGTCGACGTCGAGGTCCCGCACGGAGACCGGGTGGTGCGGGGCCAGCTGGGCGGCGTCCAGCACGATCCGGGCGCCGTGCGCGTGGGCGGCGGCGGCCAGCTCGCGCACCGGCCACAGCTCGCCGGTGACATTGGAGGCGCCGGTCACGCAGACCAGGGCGGGGCCGTACGGGTCACGGTCGGCGAGGGCCTTCTCCAGGGTCTCGACGGCCTGCTCCGGGGTGCGCGGGGCGTTGAGGTAGGTGACCCGGGCGTCCTTCCAGGGGAGCAGGCTCGCGTGGTGCTCGGTCTCGAAGACGAACACCTGGCAGTCGGCGGGGAGGGCCCGCGCGAGCAGGTTGAGGGAGTCCGTCGTCGAGCGGGTGAAGACCAGCTGGTCGTCGACGCGGCAGTCCAGGAACTCGGCGACGGTCTTGCGGGCGTTCTCGAAGAGGTCGGTCGACAGCTGCGAGAGGTAGCCGGCGCCGCGGTGCACGCTGCCGTAGTAGGGCGCGTACGCCGCCACGTCGTCCCAGACGCGCTGGAGAGCGGGGGCGCTGGCCGCGTAGTCGAGGGCCGCGTAGGTGACCTCGCCACCCGTGACGAGCGGGACGGTGACATCCCGGCCCAGAACGGGCAGCTGGGCACAAATGGTCTGGGCGGCGGCAGCGGTGGAGACAGACATGGGGAACTCCCGTGAGAGGGCATGCCGAAGCAGGGCATGCGGAGAAGAGGAAAAGGGTGCGCGGAGGCGGGGCTCGGCAGCCCTATCGCATTCGCTTGCTCACGGAAGACTCCCTCGAACGACCAGGACCCCTGGTTTCGAGAGGGGCCCGCGCTTGCCGTAGACCTCGCTGCCTACGGCCTGGTCTTCACCCGGGGCACCCCGCCACGGACGGAGGGTTGCCGGACAGTCGGCCGGGGCCTCATGACTGTCACTCATGACCTGGTACAGGAACGTACGCGATGTGATCGTCGCCCCGCAACCCGTGTCCGGATCGCGGGACGACCATCGGTACGGCTACTTGTTGCTGGCCGCGACCCAGCGCTCCAGCGTCCGCTTCGCCGCGCCCGAGTCGATCGACTCCGCGGCCTTCGCCATCCCGGCCCGCAGCTGCTCGGCGAGCGGGGCGCCGGTCGGATGCAGGGCGACGAGGGCGGCCGCCGAGTTCAGCAGGACGGCGTCCCGGACCGGGCCCGTCTCACCGTCGAGCAGCCGTCGGGCGACCTCGGCGTTGTGCGCCGGGTCGCCGCCCCGCAGCGCCTCCACCGGGACCAGCTCGATGCCGACGTCGCGCGGGTCGAAGCTCTCCTCGGTGACCTTGCCGTCCCGCACGATCCAGACGTGCGAGGTGGCCGTCGTCGTCAGCTCGTCGAGGCCGTCGTCGCCGCGGAACACCAGGGAGGAGTTGCCGCGCTCGGCGAAGACACCGGCGACGATCGGCGCCATCAGCGGGTCGGCGACACCCACCGCCTGCGCCTTGACCTTCGCCGGGTTGGTCAGCGGGCCAAGGGCGTTGAACACCGTGCGGATGCCCAACTGGCCGCGGGCGGCGCCCGCGTGACGCAGCGCCGGGTGGAACTTGATGGCGAAGCAGAAGGTGATGCCGGCCTCCTCGGCCACCTCGGCGACCCGCTTCGGGGTCAGGTCGAGGTTGACGCCGAGCTTCTCCAGCACGTCCGAGGAACCCGACGCCGAGGAGGCCGCCCGGTTGCCGTGCTTGACGACCTTCGCGCCGGTGCCGGCCACGACGAGCGAGGACATCGTGGAGATGTTCACCGTCTTCGCGCCGTCGCCGCCGGTGCCGACGATGTCGACGGTCTGCCCGGACACCTCGATCACATTGGCGTGCTCGTACATCGCCCGCACGAGCCCGGTGATCTCCTCCACCGTCTCGCCCTTGGCCCGCAGCGCCACCACGAACCCGGCGATCTGCGCGTCGGTCGCCTCGCCCCGCATGATCTGGTCCATCGCCCAGGCCGTGGCATCGGCGCTCTGGTCACGGCCGTACAGCAGGGCGTTCAGTACCTCGGGCCAGGAACGGCCCGCCGCGGTGTCGCCTCCAGCGGGGGTCACAGCGCTCATAAGGCCGCTCCTGAGTGTCGTAAGAAGAAAGGCGTTCACCAACAGTGTGAGCCCACCCTATCCAGCTCAGGACACGGCGAAGGGCCCCCGTCCGAAGACCGGACGGGGGCCCTTCCACCGCGTGTGGCGACGCTGGTGATCAGTGGTGGCCGTGGCCGCTCGTGATCTCCTTGTACTCCTCGACGGTCGGCTTGGGGATCTGGGAGTCCTCGCCGTAGTACGCCTTGCTCAGCTTGGCGCGCAGCTTCTCGGAACCCGTCACCTTGCGCTCGACACCGTTCTCGTCGACCGTGGCGCCGATCGCGACCGGCTCGTACTGCTCGTGCGCGGTGAGCGTGTGCAGCGCGTCCTGGCTGAGCGGCTCGTGCACCTCGATGAACTCACCGTGCGGCAGGCGCTTGATGATGCCGGACTCGCGGCCGTGCAGCACCTTGTCCTTGTCGCGGCGCTGGAGGCCGAGGCAGATCCGCTTGGTGATGACGAACGCCAGCACCGGCACGACGAAGAACGCGACCCGGACGAACCAGGTGATCGAGTTGATCGACAGGTGGAAGTGCGTGGCCCAGAGGTCGTTTCCACCACCGATGAGCAGCACCATGTACCAGCTGATCCACGCGACACCGAAGGCGGTACGCGTCGGCGCGTTGCGCGGGCGGTCCAGGATGTGGTGCTCGCGCTTGTCGCCGGTGACCCAGGACTCGATGAACGGGTAGACCGCGATCGCGACCAGGACCAGCGGGAAGATCATCAGCGGGATGAACACGCCCAGGACGAGCGTGTGACCCCAGAGGTTGATCTCCCAGCCCGGCATGACACGGATCAGGCCCTCGGAGAAGCCCATGTACCAGTCGGGCTGGGCGCCCGTGGAGACCTGGTCCGGACGGTAGGGGCCCATGGCCCAGATCGGGTTGATCGAGGCGATCGCCGAGATGGCCGCGATGACACCGAAGACCAGGAAGAAGAAGCCTCCGGCCTTGGCCATGTAGACCGGCAGCAGCGGCATGCCGACCACGTTGTTGTTGGTCTTTCCGGGGCCCGCGAACTGCGTGTGCTTGTGGTAGAAGACCAGGATCAGGTGCGCCACCATCAGGCCGAGCATGATGCCCGGCAGCAGCAGGATGTGGACCGAGTAGAAGCGGGCCACGAAGTCGCCGCCCGGGAACTCGCCGCCGAAGAGGAAGAACGACAGGTACGTGCCGACGATCGGCACGGACAGGATCGCGCCCTCCATGAAGCGGACACCGGTGCCGGAGAGCAGGTCGTCCGGGAGCGAGTAGCCGGTGAAGCCGGTGAACATGCCCAGGACGAACAGCAGGAAGCCGAACAGCCAGTTGACCTCACGCGGCTTGCGGAACGCACCCGTGAAGAACACGCGCATCATGTGCACGAACATGCCGGCGAGGAAGATCAGCGCCGCCCAGTGGTGGATCTGCCGGATCAGCAGACCACCGCGCACATCGAAGGAGATGTGCATGGTCGAGTTGAACGCCTCGGACATCAGCTGTCCCTGGAGCGGGACGTAGCTGCCGTGGTACTCCACCTCGTTCATCGACGGGTGGAAGAACAGCGTCAGATACACACCCGTGAGGATGATGATGATGAAGCTGTACATGCACACTTCGCCCAGCATGAACGACCAGTGGTCGGGGAAGATCTTGCGCATGTTGGCCTTGGCCAGGGAGTAGATCCCCAGGCGGCCGTCGGCCCAGTCGGCGACTCGCTCGCCGGCGGGCGCTTTGCCGCGCCGCTCCGCAGTGTTGGCGTTGGTGCTCATCCGCGCTCCCAGAAGGCAGGACCGACAGGCTCTTCGAAGTCGCCCTGCGCCTCGAGGTAGCCCTCGTCGTTCACGCTGATGCGCAGCTGCGGCAGAGCGTGACCGGCGGGGCCGAAGATCACTCGGGCACCGTCGGAGAGGTCGAAGGTGGACTGGTGGCAGGGGCACAGCACGTGGTGTGTCTGCTGCTCGTACAGCGAGATCGGGCAGCCCACGTGGGTGCAGATCTTCGAGAACGCGACGATGCCCTCGTGCGACCACTCGAGCTCGCGCTTGTCCTTGATGTTGTCCGGCTGGAGCCGGACGATCATCAGGGCCGCCTTGGCGATCTCGGTCTGGAAGTTCTCGTCGTGCTCCTCCAGGCCCTCGGGCTTGGCGAAGGTGAGCGACCCGACCGCGACGTCCTCGGGACGCAGCGGCTCGTTGGTGTTCATGTTGACGAGCTGGAGCCCCTTGCGCCACATGGTGTGGCGGAGCTTGGTGCCGGGGAGCGGGCCGAGGTCGCGCAGCAGCATGACGCCGGAGAGCGGGAACAGGGCCAGCGCGCCGAACATCGTGTTGCGGATCAGCTTGCGGCGGCCGAGCGCCGACTCCTTGGCGCCCTGCTTGAAGTCCGCGTGGACCTTCGCACGGACCTCGGGGGACGCCTCGATCGGGTGCCGCTCGTCGGCGACCTCCTCGTCGGACATCAGGGTGCGGGCCCAGTGGACCGCGCCCGCGCCGATCGAGAAGAGCGCGATGCCGAGGGTCAGGCCCAACGCGAAGTTCAGCGCGTTGATGTGACCGATCGGGAACACGAAGATCGACTTGTCGTGCGGGACCGCCACATACGAGGCGATGAAGCCGACCGTGGCCAGCATCGACAGCGTGAACAGCATGGCGACCGCACGCTCGGACCGCTTGGCGGCCCGCTCGTCGATGTCCTGGACTCGGTGCTCGTGGGGCGGCAGACCGGGGTCGGCGAAGGGGTCCTTCTCGTCCGCGACGCTTACCGCACCGTGCGCGTCCTGCTCAGCGGGCAGGTTCTCTTCTGGAATGTCTTGGCTACTCATGACTTCTTGGCCTTTGCGGTCCGAGCGGCGACCCAGACGGCGACCGCGATCAGCGCGCCGAGTCCGAAGATCCAGGCGAACAGGCCCTCGCTGACCGGACCGAGACCGCCCAGCTCAAGACCGCCGGGGCTCTCGGTGTCGTCACCGTTGACCGCGTCGAGGTACGCGATGATGTCCTTCTTGTTCTGCTCCGACAGCGTGCTGTCGGGGAACGACGGCATGTTCTGCGGGCCGGTCTGCATGGCCTCGTAGATGTGCTTCGGGTCGACACCCTCCAGCGACGGCGCGTACTTGCCGTGCGTGAGCGCACCGCCCTTGCCGGTGAAGTTGTGGCACTGCGCGCAGTTGGTGCGGAACAGCTCGCCACCCTTGGCGATGTCCGCGCCCTCAGGGCTGTAGTCGTTCTTCGTCGGGACGGCCGGGCCGGCGCCGAGCGAGGAGATGTACGCGGCGAGCTGGTCGATCTCGGCCTGCGTGTAGATGACCTTCTTCTTCGGGACCTGCGCGCCCGGCTGCTGGGCCGGCATACGGCCGGTGCCGACCTGGAAGTCGACGGCCGCGGCGCCCACACCCACCAGGCTCGGGCCGTCGGTGGTGCCCTGACCACCGGTGCCGTGGCAGCTTGCGCAGCCTACGGCGTAGAGCTTCTTGCCCTCCTCGATGGTGAGGGACTGGGCGGTCTCATCGGCCTGCGCCTTGCTCGCGGGTGCGAACGCGGCGTACAGCCCCCCAGTGGCCGCCAGCGCGAGGAGTAGGACGACGACCGCCGCCAGCGGATGGCGTCGTCGTGCGGAGAGCTTTTTCACGGATTACCCCGGTGTCAGGATCTTCTGCGTCGATGCTTCTGGAATGTGCGTTTCGAGAACGCGCGTGGGTTCGGGCTCCGGCTACTTGATCATGTAGATCGTGGCGAAGAGACCGATCCAGACGACATCGACGAAGTGCCAGTAGTAGGACACGACGATGGCGGCGGTCGCCTGCTCGTGAGTGAACCTCTTGGCCGCGTAGGTGCGGCCGAGAACGAACAGGAAGGCAATGAGGCCACCCGTCACGTGCATGCCGTGGAACCCGGTGGTCAGGTAGAAGACCGAGCCGTACGGGTCGGAGGAGAGCGAGAGCCCGTCCTTCTTGACCAGCTCGGTGTACTCGAACACCTGACCGCCGATGAAGATCGCACCCATCACGAAGGTGACGATGAACCACATCCGGAGCTTCTTCACATCACCGCGCTCGGCGGCGAACACGCCGAGCTGGCAGGTGAGGGAGGAGAGCACCAGGATCGTGGTGTTGGTCGCGGAGAACGGGAAGTTCAGGCTCTCGGCCATTTCCTTCCAGTGATCCGGACCGGTCACCGATCGCAGGGTGAAGTACATCGCGAAGAGGGCCGCGAAGAACATCAGCTCGGAACTCAGCCAGATGATGGTTCCGACGCTGGTGAGGTTCGGCCGGTTGACCGACGGGTGCGCGTGCCCGGTTTCTACTGTCGTTGCTGTCGCCACGACCGACATTATGTCGGTCGCTTATCCCGCCCTCACTCCGGGGGGTGCCGTTCGGAGTGTTCGGCACGTGTGTACTGCCCGTATGGCCCATCGCGGGGGTGTTCAAGCGGGTGTTGACGGGGTGTTCAAGGGAGTAGCATCCGCCGCATCGGTACCCGACCAATGACGCGCGGAGGAACGATGCAGGCGACCGCCACGGTGCTGGTCTACAGCGATGACGCCAACACCCGCGAGCAGGTGCGGCTCGCCTCCGGCAGGCGACCCGCTCCCGATGTGCCGCTGGTCGAGTTCCTGGAGTGCGCTACGCCTGCGGCGGTGCTGAGCGAGCTGGACAAGGGCGGGATCGATGTCTGTGTCCTGGACGGCGAGGCCGTGCCGATGGGTGGCATGGGGCTGTGCCGGCAGATCAAGGACGAGGTGTTCAACGCGCCGCCGGTGCTGTTGCTGATCGGGCGGCCGCAGGATGCGTGGCTGGCCACGTGGAGCCGGGCGGAGGCCGCGGTGACGTTGCCGGTGGATCCCGTGGAGTTCGCGGCTGCCTTGGCTTCCCTGCTGCGGGCGAAGAAGGCTCTGAGCGCCTAGGAGCACGGGGCCGCTCGTCGTTCGGCGACTGCGGGCCCGTCGTGGCTTGTCGCGCAGTTCCCCGCGCCCCTAAAGCGCCTTTCAGGCGCTCTCGGGGCGCAGTCTTGCCCTCTCCTGCGGGTTCGGGCCCTCCGGGGTTCCGCCGACCAGGGCGCTGCCCTTGCGCCACTTCTTCCAGTTGAGGTTCCAGTCGCCGAAGCCGTTGCCGAAGGACTCCATGGTGTCGCCGTAGGAGTTGACGACCTTGACGACGTCGCCCTCGTGGATGTTGTCGTAGAACCACTCGGCGTCGCCGGTGCTCATGCCGGTGCAGCCGTGGCTGACGTTCTCGTAGCCCTGGGAGCCCACGGACCAGGGGGCGGCGTGCACGTACTCGCCGCTCCAGGTGAGGCGGGTGGCGTAGTAGACGGGCAGGTCGTACGACTCCGAGGAGCCCTCGGCGATGCCGATGCTGGTGCCGCGCATCCGTACGAAGTACTCCCTGCCGAGTACGACCTTGACGCCGTTGCGGGTCTCGAAGCCGGGCTTGCCGGTGGTGACGGGGATCTCGTTGATCGCCTCGCCGTTCTTGTAGAACGTCAGGGAGTGTGACGAGGCGTCCGTCACGGCGATGACGCGGTCGCCGGTCGTCAGTCTGAGGGGCTTGGCGGTGCCGCCCCACAGACGGTCGCTGATCTTGATGCCGTCGAGGTTGCTGTGCACCTGGATGGTGGCGTGGGCGGGCCAGTACTCCTTGGGGCGGTAGTGGAGTTCCTTGTCGTCCACCCAGTGCCAGGCGCCGTCCACGGCGGGCATCGAGTCGACCTTGAGGGCCCGTTCGACGACGGCGCGCTGCGCCTTGTCCTTGACAGGCTTGCTGAGTTCGGCGGTGATGGGCTGGCCGACGCCGTACTTGCCCGCCTTGGGGCCGAAGGTGACCTTCAGCCGCTTCTTGGTGAGGGGCTTGCCGGTGTCGAAGGCGAGGACCTCGCGGCCGGGCGCCCCGTCCTCGTCCTCGGTGCTCACCCGCACCGTGTAGCGGGCGCTGGCGGCCAGCGGGGTGGTGCTGTGCCACCGGGTGCCGTCGGCGGAGAGTTCGCCCGCCACATAGCGTCCCGTGGCGTCCATGGCGGTGACGTCCGTGATGCGGCCGTCGTCGTCCTCGGCGGTGACCTCCAGGGGCTTGTCCGGGTCGGCCTTCTTGCCGTCGCCCGAGGGGCCGTTGAAGGAGATCTGGTCCGCCGCGTCGTACGGCGCCGCCGACAGCGGGTTGCCGTCGCCGCTGCATGCGGTGGCGCCCGCGGTGAGGGCGACGACCAGCAGCGTGCAGGAGATGACGGTGCGCGTACGCGGAGTCTGGCTCATGACCTCACGCTAAGAAGCTTTGTCAGCCCTGGCGCGGTGGGTAACTCGGACGAGGGACCGACACTGCTGCATTCAGCGAGGGAAACTGCTGCAAAAGCGGGAGCCCGGACCCTCCTGACGGAGTGTCCGGGCTCCCTTGAGCTCAGCTCGTGCTACTGGGTGCGGTTCTCACCGCGGTAGTACTCGAAGACCCAGCCCCACAGACCGATCATGATCAGCGGCGCCGAGAAGTACATCAGCCACCAGCCGATCGCGACCGACAGGAACGCCAGCGCGCCACCGATGGCGAGCGACAGCGGCTGCCAGCTGTGCGGGCTGAAGAACCCGACCTCGCCGGCGTCGTCCGCGACGTCCGCCTCCTTGTTGTCCTGCGCGCCCGCGTCGACCCGCCGGGCCGTGAAACCCAGGTAGAAGCCGATCATGATGCACAGGCCGAAGGCCAGGAAGAGCGCCGTGGTACCGGCCGGCTCCTTCGACCACACGCCATAGACAACCGCCATGGCGAGGACGAAGACGCTCAGCCACATGAACATCTTGCCCTGGATCTTCACTTGCCGGCCTCCTTGCCGCCCGCGAGAGCCTTCTCACCGTGAGGGGCGTTCTCGAGCTGGTCGAGAGCGGCGATCTCCGGGTGGTGCAGGTCGAACGCCGGGGATTCGCTGCGGATCCGCGGCAGGGTGAGGAAGTTGTGCCGCGGCGGCGGGCAGGACGTCGCCCACTCGAGCGAACGGCCGTAGCCCCACGGGTCGTCGACCTCGACCTTCTTGCCGTACTTCGCCGTCTTCCACACGTTGTAGAGGAACGGCAGGATCGACGCGCCGAGGACGAACGAGCTGATCGTCGAGATCGTGTTCAGGGCGGTGAAACCGTCGGCCGCGAGGTAGTCCGCGTAACGACGGGGCATGCCCTCGGCACCCAGCCAGTGCTGGACCAGGAAGGTGCCGTGGAAGCCGATGAACAGCGTCCAGAAGGTGATCTTGCCGAGGCGCTCGTCGAGCATCTTGCCGGTCATCTTCGGCCACCAGAAGTGGAAGCCGGAGAACATCGCGAAGACGACGGTGCCGAACACCACGTAGTGGAAGTGCGCCACCACGAAGTAGGAGTCCGAGACATGGAAGTCCATCGGCGGCGAGGCCAGGATGACACCGGTCAGACCACCGAAGGTGAAGGTGATCAGGAAGCCCGTGGCCCAGAGCATCGGGGTCTCGAAACTCAAGGACCCCTTCCACATCGTTCCGATCCAGTTGAAGAACTTCACGCCTGTCGGGACGGCGATGAGGAACGTCATGAAGGAGAAGAACGGGAGGAGCACACCGCCGGTGACGTACATGTGGTGGGCCCACACCGTCACGGACAGGCCCGCGATCGCGATGGTCGCGCCGATCAGGCCCATGTAGCCGAACATCGGCTTGCGGGAGAAGACCGGGATGACCTCGGAGATGATGCC